>CAVVCE010000012.1:0-19151 GCA_963746235.1 uncultured Alphaproteobacteria bacterium | reverse complement strand
TGGCGTTTCCCGGCTTCATCGAGCGGACGGTGATGCCGCCGTCGCCGCCGGCGCAGGTCGACTGGGTCATCCTGCAGCGGTTCGTCAGCAAGGAGGCAGCGGTCGCGTGGCTCAATTCGGAGCAGCGGCAGAAGCGGCTCGAGGATGCAGCCCCGATGCTGGTCGGTCGCGATGACGTCCACATCGTCACTGACGGCGATGCCGGCGTGTTGCCGAGCCCGGTCTCTGCGGTCATGTCGACGCACATCAAGCCTGGCCAGGAGGCCGCCCATCGCGCTTGGGAGCGGCGCATCGCGGCCGCCCAGTCCAAGGCTCCCGGCTTCCAGGGCTATCGCTTCGAGCCGCCGATCCCGGGCGTGCAGGATCATTGGCTTTCCATCGTGCGTTTCGACACCGAAGCCAACCTTCAGGCTTGGCTCGCCTCGCCGGAACGTCAAAAGCTGCTGCCGGAAGCAGCCGTCTTCACCGAGGAGTTCCGCGCCCGAATTGCCCGAACCGGCTTCGACCAGTGGTTTCCTGCCAAGCCGGGCGGAGCGCCTCCGGTGGCGGCCTGGAAGCAGAACATGCTGGTGCTGCTCCTGCTTTATCCGGTGGTGTTCCTGTTCGCTACCTTCGTGCAAGCTCCGCTTCTGATGGGCCGCGCCGGTTTGCCGTTTGCGATCGCCCTGTTCATCGGCAACGCCGTGAGCGTCCTGCTCCTGAACTATTTGGTGCCGTGGACGAGCCTCGGATTCTCCTGGTGGCTTGCGCCGGCGGGCCCGGATACACACCGGCTTCGATTGGCCGGAGCGGCTTTGGTGACCGCGCTTTATGCCCTCATGTTGCTTGCATTCTGTTGGATTCTATAGAAGACGCGGGCGGGGTTTGTGGGGGCATGGCCTATGGGGGAATTGTTTGCGGGGACGTCGCCCTGTAATGGCCTTATGGCCGACCCAAGTTCAGAACGGGGTGTACGTCGCCAGAGTGTCCTGGCTGACTGCGACGTCGTTTGTCGTGAGCGACAGGTTGGTGTCGGCGTATTCACCTCACGGTGCGGGCCACCACCTTGCCTTTCTTGACGAGATCCTCGATCGGCCCCGGATTGCTCGCGACCAGATCGGCGGGCCCATTGGAAGCGAGCCGCTGGTCCAGGGTCTCCTGGATGACGGTCACCTTGTGACCGCTGGCGCGCTCGAACGCGGCGGCGAGTTCGCGCACCCCCGGCGTCGCGCCCTGGTTGGTCAGGATGGTGAGTTCGGCGGCCCGCACCGCTCCGTGCGGCAACGCCCCCAGCACTCCCAAAATGCTCGGAAACCGGCAAGTTGTGCTGACTGTATCGCAGGCAAAACGCCATTCACGCCGCAGAACGCACGCAAAAGGAACGCTCTGCACGCGCGCGGCCGGGGGACGAGGTCCGGTTAACGCGTCATCCAGCTTGATGGTCGGCGATCTGGTGCCGGTCGCCGCTACCCGTAGCGGGCTGGTGCTTGTCCAGCAGGCGGTCGAGGAAAAATCCAACGAGATCATGCCGTTCCGGACCTTTTGGAACGTCGACCTCGCTGGCGCCTGGCCTCGCTCGTCCATGGTTCGATCCATGGGATGGTTCGATCCATGGGATGAGCGCGGTGGTCCGAGATGATCACGGCTTCCAACATGCGATGGTCCTCGGTGTCCTCCAGTACGTCGAATGCGGTTTCGGCGGGGAGCCCGTGCCTGAGGGCGTTGTGCCTGATTGGTGCTTGGCGACTTCCTGCGCGAACTTGAAGCAGCGCACCTGATCGACCGATCGTATTCTCGATGTGGCCAAGCCGGCCGCAACATGAAGCGGCAACGGCCATGCTGGACGATAGCCATCACGACCGGGGCGGGCATCACCAGTCTGCGCGGTCCCCCCAACAGTGGAAAGCCTCCGACGACTTACTTCCGCGATTGCTCGAAATAACTCAAATCCGGCGGGGGTTGATCCTTGTAGGCCGGCATCAGCTTGCCGTTGTCCGAGTTGACGACATAGGCCTCATCGCCAATCTTGACCCAAACGTTGTCCAGCGGGCAGGTCTCCAACAGCCACACCGGGCGAGGATCCTGCTTGCGGACGGCCTTCTGGAGCTTGATGTACGGCCGCGTCAGTGCGTGATCGATCACGGTAATCTCGTCATAGAGCGTGTTGCGATCGGCCTTGTCGAGATAGAACCGCTCCTTGATGACGGTTTGGTTGTCCTCGTGAAATGGAATGCCTGAAGCTTCATAAGCGCGTGGACCCCGTAGATAGCGGGTCTCCACTTCGAGCGTGGCGTACTTGCCGTCGCCGTTCTCGTCGGTCCACTTGCCGATCGAATAGCCCGCGAGCGTGCGCTCGGCATCCGCAGGCCAATCGCGGCCGTCGGTATAAATCCGCCGATACACATCATTGTTGTGGCTCATCAGGATGTAGGTTGTCTCCGGCGTGACGATGATCTCCATCGGATTATAGAGGTTCATCATCGCCGGCATGCCCTCCGGAAGGCAGAAGGTCGATGGCCAATTGCCGGGCCGGCCGGCGCGCTGGTCGGCCAGGCTCGCATCGAACACTTTTTGGTATTCGGGGGTCAGCGGAGGCGGGCCTGCAAGCTGGCGCCAGTTATTCGGGGGGCCGGTGCGATCCCATTGACCTCTGAAGTCGGGATACTTGCTAAAATCGACAACCTGCGCGATCGCCGATGTCGCCAGTAGCGCAGTTGCCAGCGCAACTGCACACGTCGAGGCTGGATAACGCATGGGAATTCTCCGTAAGATCAACCATTAGCAAGATCAGCCATTAGCGCGGCGCCAGGCGTTGGCTGCCAGCAGTTGCGGAAGGCCCCGGCGATACCGTTGTTTACGGTGCGACCTCGCGAGCATCCGAAACATCCTGTATCAACCGGCACCGGTTATCAAGTATCGTCGCTCGGTGGTGGTGTCCTCAAATTAGGACACCGCCCGCTCGGTGGAGGCGGTGAGTGCCGCAGGTCACCAACACTGCGGCTTCCAGCCATCGGCTTTGCGCCATGCCGCCAAGCACGCGCTCTCCTTTGCCAGCACCAGCGGGACTGTATTCCACGGCTGTTGGGCATCGATCAACTGATCCTGATTAATCCAGGTTCCGGCCCACGGTGCCGTCACGTCCGCATTGAGTTGTTCGCCGGGCCCGGCCACTTGCGGTGGCGTAGCGATCACCGGCTCGGGGCCGAGTAACAGTGCCGCGGGCTTCGAGTGATCGGCCCAGCCCGCCGCCGCCACCCAGAATTGGCCGAGCTTCGCGGCCGCATAAGGGGCGAATGGAACGCCCGGCGGATAGGGCGTGTTGAACAGTTTCGGATCGATCTCCAGCACGGCGCCGCGCCAAGTGCCGGACGGCGCGGCGACAATGTCGGCGCGTTGAGCAGAATAGAAGCCAAACACTTCCGGCACTGCGAGCTCTTCGCCCAACGCAAGCGCTATCCGGCCGATCGGTGTCGGCGCCACGACGAACTGGTCGCCGGACTTCGCCCAGGTGCCGTCAGGTGCCAGGTGGGTCGCGCGATAGCGGGCCACGATTTCGCCCGAGGGCGACGCCAGCGCGACGGTGTGGAAGGTTACGTCGCCGGCGCGTTCCGGATAGCTGCCGGTCACATAGCCGCCGCCCTGCTTTGCCAAATCGACGAGCGCAGCTTCCGACGGGCCGCCCTGCGGCTCGGCAAGCTTTTGATAGTCGCCCGCCGGCCGATCCGGCCCATAGCGGAACAGAGCCGGCAGCACGGCGAGCCCGCCTTGCATCGGCGCGCTCCATTCGAGCGTCGCCGTCGGCTTGCTCGGATCGCCGCCCTCGACCAAAATATTCACCCGGTGCGGCGTAGCCGCGGCGTTCGCATCGGTCGGTGCGCGGTGCAAAGCGAGGAGACCGTACATTTCCGGCCGGCGACGCGCCAAGAGCGCTGCGCGGACCGGCGCTGATTTCGCCGGCTCGATCTCCGCAATGGCGACGCCGTGGACTCCGGATGAAAGCACCTCGGGCGGCAGCACCGGCGCCTGTGCGATCTTGCTGCTGTTCGGGTCCCAGATGCTCGACCCGCCATTGTAGTAGAGCCGCTGCTTGGTGAGTGGATTCTCCTCGATGCCGTTGCGGGTCGCAGCGACCACGAAGGCGCCGCTGTGAGCGGAAAGATACTGGACGCCGGCGACGGTCGAGTGGTCGCTCCTGGCTTGGTCAGCCGGTGTACCGGGCATCACCCGGTCCGAGGCGCTCGCCCAGGCGATGATGTCGACATCGTGCAGCGCGGCCAAGCGGGCATATTGCCAGTAGGTGTCGTCGTAGCAGATCAGCATCGAGATGCGTCCAAGCTCGGTGTCGAATACCGGAAAGCCGAGATTGCCGACTGCAACCCAACGCTGATCCTGGGCATTAAGACCATGTTTGCGATATTTGCCGATGTAGCCCTGCGGACCGATCAGGGCGGCGGTGTTGTAGCCAAGCCCGGACTTGGCATCGAACTCGGCGATGCCGACGACCACATACATGCGATGGGCGCGCGTTACTTTCTCGATCGCCGCGGTAGCCTTGCCGGGAACCGTGTCGAGGTAGGGCTTCACCATGGCGAAGTCATCGAAGATATAGCCGATCGTAGCCTGCTCCGGCAGCACGGCGAGACGTACACCTTGCTTCGCAACGTCTTCCAGACCCGCGACCATGCGCGCGATGTTACCGTCAAGATCACCCCAGGCCGGGTCGAACGCGACGGCCGCGACCTTGAATCTCTTCAGCGGTGTCGGGGAGGCGGCCGGTGCGACCGACATTGCCGTGAAACCGATGAACACAAGCGCAGACACGAGCGAGGCACCGTAGGACAAAAACCGCGAAACCATTTGCATGGAATGGAACTCCTGTTGGCGTAACCGCGCCGGAAGGCCGAGCGGGTGCATTGGAGGATCGTCTTGCGCGAGATCGGAGTCTTTCGGGGCCAAGAAGAGGCCAGGCACAAGTTGGGGCAACTGCTCGATTGGGTCGAGGCCGGCGGGAAAGTCGTCATCACCCGGCGTGGCCGGATCACGGCACGCTGCCGGCGCCGCGCCATCGATCGCGGGTGCGCCAGCAATGCCGCGGCCGTACCAGAAGATCAAGGACCGGGTTGCCGAAGGCCGGCTGTGAGCCTCGTGCTCGCCCGCCCTAATCCGCAATCATCACATACTCGAACTCCCCCGGCTTGTTGTCGATGCCGACCTTGGGCGGGGCGATCCAGCCGGCGAATTGGCCGGGCTCCTGCACCGGTGCCATCAGCTCCGAGATGAAGTCGCCGTCGGCTTTCGACGGCAGCCATTGGTCCTTCTGCCGCTCCCAGGCGGCGGTGTCGATCAGTTCGCCGGCCGGGGTGGTGCGGACGTCGCGGAACTCGCCGATCTCGCGGTGGAACGCCACATGGGGAAGTGCCAGTCGAAAATCGACGCCGCTGCGCGCGATGATCTTGTTCCAGCGCTCGATGCCCTTGGCGCAGTCGGTGGAGTAATCGTCGCGTAGCCGCATGTTGAGCGCGGTCAGTGCGGGCTCGTCGACCAGCCTGATGTTGCCGCCGACCAGCTTGAGCACGGGGTAGGTCGCGTCCTCCAGCCGGTGATCGTCGTCGATCCTGGTCTCGCGGTGGCGACCCTTGAGGCTCGCATTGAAGGCGTTCGCCGCGTTGGTCGAGACCTCGGAGCCGAACAGGTCGAGCGACAAGGTATAGTGCAGATTGAGCTTCTTCTGCAGGGTCGGCAGGTCGATGACGCCGAGCGCGCGCACGCGCGCTGCGTCCGCGGGGTCGTCGATGCCGGCCGCCTGCATCGCCTCGCAGGTGCGCTGGATGGTGCGGCCGACCCCGGTTTCGCCCACGAACATGTGGTGGGCCTCCTCGGTGAGCATGAACCGGCAGGTGCGCGACAGCGGATCGAAGCCGGATTGCGCCAGGCTTTCGAGCTGCATCTTGCCGTCGCGGTCGGTGAAGAAGGTGAACATGAAGAACGACAGCCAATCCGGCGTCTGCTCGTTGAATGCGCCGAGCATGCGCGGCGCATCGGCGCTGCCGGAGCGGCGGCGCAGCAGGTCGTCCGCCTCGTCGCGGCCGTCGCGGCCGAAATATTTGTGAAGGAGATAGACCATCGCCCAGAGATGGCGGCCCTCCTCCACATTGACCTGGAACAGGTTGCGCATGTCGTAGAGCGACGGCGCGGTCTTGCCGAGGTGGCGCTGCTGCTCGACCGAGGCGGGCTCGGTGTCGCCCTGGATCACGATCAGCCGCCGCAGCATGGCGCGGTATTCGCCGGGCACGTCCTGCCAGGCCGGCTCGCCGAAATGATGGCCGAACGGAATCTTGCGGTCCGCCTCCGGCGCCGCCAGCAGGATGCCCCAGCGGTATTCCGGCATGCGCACATAGTCGAATTTCGCCCAGCCCTTGGCGTCGACCGACACCGCAGTGCGCAGGTAGACCATCGCCTCCTGGAAGCCCTCGGGGCCCATGTTCTGCCACCAGTCGAGGTAGCCGGGGTGCCAGCCCTCCAGGGCGCGCAGGATGCGGCGATCCTCGGTCAGGCCGACATTGTTCGGGATCTTGGAGGAGTAGTCGACGTCGGTGAGGCTCATGAGACGCTCCTGCTACTTCACGCGTCCCCCTCCACGTCGGTGGATTATTACACCCGCTTGGTGTCGAATTGTGGCTTGCGGCCGGTGCCGTAACGACCGAGCGCGCCGGTCTCGCCGACCGCGTTGGGCCGCTGGAAGATCCAGTTCTGCCAGGCGGTTAGACGACCGAATATCTTGGTTTCCATGGTTTCCGGCCCGGCGAAGCGCAGATTGGCCTCGAGCCCGGTGAGCGCATCCGGCGAAAAGCTCGCGCGCTCCTCCAGGAAAACGCGGATTTCGTCCTCCCAGTCGAGTGTCGTCGAGGGCGAAGGTGACGAGGCCGTGGGCCTGTGCCGCATCGGCATCGAGCGGCACTCCCACCTCGCTCCGCGCACCCTCCAATTGCGCGGGCTCGCCGAGAAAGCGGGTGGCGAGGCGGGAGAGCCCGTTGCACATGGAAAGCGCACCGAAATTGACGGCGCCGCAGCGTGATCGCCGCCGGCGCGCGGTTGTCGCCGTCGATGGTGCCGATCCGCATGCAGGAACGATCGGCGGCGAACGCGATCTCGGCGAGCGTGCCGGCAAAGCACGAGCCCGGCTCGACCAGCGCGACCAGGGAGCGCGAGGTGAGGTCGATGCGCTTGAGCACGCGGCGCCATTTGAGCCGGATTTCCCGCGCCAGCCAATGCCCGGGATGGGCATCGAGGAAGGCGTCGTGGTCGAGCACCGCGCCGGCATCGCCGTCCGACTTGAACACGATCGCGGCAACATCCGTCTCGTTGAGGCGGATATCGAGGATCGCATCGTCGAGTTCGCGGGCAAGCTGCAGCGGCCAGAACGCCGCGCCCTGCGACGACCATTTCATCGACCGATGCCGGCGGGGGCGCCGCGGGGCCGCGTAGGACGATGGTGGCCAGGCGCGCGTCGCGATCGAATGCGACGGCGACATAGCGATAGTCGCGGCGGTCGGGGCCGATGGCGGGCGCGAGCGGCGTGAGCGCGATGCCGCCCGGCGTGCCGTACATGCCGTCCGCGCCGGCGGCCCATTCCCGCGTCGTGGCGGCGACTGCGTTTTCGAGCTGGCTGTTGGGCACGGCGGTGTCGACCAGCCGCCACGCGACGGCGCGCCTGCCCTTCACGCCTTCTTCCGTGGTGCAGAAGACATCGGCGTGGTCGCGACGAACCCTGCGCTTGTCGGTGACGCGCGTCAGGCCGCCGGTGCCCGGCAGCACGGCAAGCAGCGGCACTTCCGGCAGCGACACCGCGGAGGAACCGTCGTCCACCAGCACGATGTGGTCGGCGGCGAGCGCCAATTCGTAGCCGCCGCCCGCCGCAGTGCCGTTGATCACGGCGATCGTGCGCACGCCCGAGGCAGCGCTCGCGTCCTCGATGGCGTTGCGGGTCTCGTTGGTGAATTTGCAGAAATTGACCTTGTGGGCATGGCTGGCGCCGGCCAGCATGCGGATGTTGGCGCCGGCGCAGAACACCCGCGGCTTGCCCGAGCGCAGTTGCACCACCCGCACCGCGGGATGCTCGAACCTTATCCGCTCGAACGCATCCGCCAGTTCGATGTCGACGCCGAGGTCGTAGGAATTGAGTTTGAGCTCGTACCCCTCGAACAGTCCGCCGTTCTCGTCCACGTCCATTGTCAGCGTCGCGACAGCGCCATCGACGGCAAGCGTCCAATGGCGATAGCGCGCCGGATCGGTCGCAAAATCGATCCGCGACAGACCGTTTGCGAGTTTGCCGTTCGCAGGCTTGTGTGCGGCTTCCGCCATGACTTGCCTCGGGTTACACGCCGACTGGCGCGCTCCCATCACCACGAATTGTCATGGCCGGGCTTGTCCTGGCCATCGCGATCACGAAGCGCAGTGTCTCCCCAATCGGGATCGCCGGGACAAGCCCGGCGATGACGCCTTTGTGTGTATGGCGCTCATCGGAACATACACTGCGCTATAAATATTCGTGCTCATCATAGGCGCAAGCGGCCGGTGAAATCGACGATCGCCCGCAGCGTTTCCGCGGCGGCCTCGCGATGGGGGATATGGCGGACGCCGGGAAGGATCACCGCTTCCACCGGGCAATAACACTCCTCCTTCGCCGTCTCGACCTGCTCGAGCGTGCCATATTGGTCGTCTTCGCCCTGGATGATGAGCATGGGCACGCGGATATAGGCGAGTTCCTCGGTGATGTCCCATTTGCGGAACTCGGGGTCGAGCCAGGGACCGCTCCAACTGAGGAACGCATTGTCGGGGTCGCGGTGCCAGCGCGCCGAGCTTTGCGCGCAGATCGCCGGTTCCATAGAGCTCGCGCATGCGGGCGATCTCCGCAACACCGAACGCCTCGGTGAAGAAATGCGGCGCGATCAGCACGAGACCGCCGATGCGATGGTCCTGGGTGCTGCCGGCATAGATCGCCGCGATCGAGGCGCCATCGCTGTGGCCGAGCAGGATGCCGCGTTCGAGCCCGATCGCGTCGAGCACGTGCGGCAGCACCTCGCGCGCCTCCTCATGCATGAAGCTGGTCCGCCGCGGCATTGCCGAGGCGCTGGAGCGCCCATAGCCGGCCCGGGAATAGGCGAACACGCCGAGCCCGGTCGCCGCCGCAAGCTGGTCGGGGAAATCGCTCCACAGGCCGACGGAGCCGAGGCCTTCATGGAGCAGCACGATGGTCGCGGCTTGGTCGGGTTGCGGCCCGATCATCCGGTATTCCAGGCGGCTCGCACCGATCTCGATAAAGCCCTCGGCGGCCAAGCTCATTTCGGCAGGTCTCTATTCCGCTGACATCGTTCCACCGTCTTGCTCGCCATGGCGGTGCAACGATTGTAGAGCATTTTCCGATTACCCCGACTCCACCGGTGTCATCGCCCGGTCGAGCCGGGCGATGACAGCGAAGTGACGGTCAGGCCGAAGGCGCCTCTGCGCGCAATTTGAAGCGCTGGATCTTGCCGGTCGCGGTCTTCGGCAATTCGCTGCGGAACTCGATCCAGTGCGGATATTTGTACGAGGCAAGCTGGCTCCGGCAATGCTCGCGCAGCGCCCGCGCGGTTTCTTCGCTCGCCAGGCATGACGGCTTGAGCACCACGAACGCCTTCGGCTTGATCAGGCGGTCGTCGTCGGGCCAGGCGACCACGGCCGCTTCGAGCACATCGGGGTGGCTCGACAGCGCGCCCTCGACCTCGAACGGCGCCACATAGACGCCGCCGACCTTGAGCATGTCGTCGCGCCGCCCGCAATAGAGGTAATAACCGTCGGTATCCTCGATGTACTTGTCGCCGGACCGCGTCCACTCGCCGAGGAAGGTCGCGCGCGACTGCTCCCGGTTGTTCCAATACATGATGGCGCTGGTGGGACCGCGCACCTGCAGCTCGCCCATCTCGCCTCGCGCGACGGGCGCGCCGTCATCGCCGACCAGACGGACATCGTAACCGGGCACCGGCTTGCCGGTGGTGCCGTAGCGCACCTCTCCGATGCGGTTGGACAGGAAGATGTGGAGCATTTCCGTCGAGCCGAGGCCGTCGAGAATGTCGACGCCGTAGCGCTCGCTCCAGCGCCGCCCGATATCGACCGGCAGCGCTTCGCCGGCCGAGATGCAGTTGCGCAGTTTGAGCGCGGAGCGGTCCACCGGGTTCGCCGCGAGGAAGGCGGCATAGAAGGTGGGCACGGCGAAGAACACGGTGACGCCGTGCCGGCGCAAAAGCGCGGCCACCGTTTCCGGCGTCGGCCGTCCCGGCATCAGCACGGTGGTCGCGCCGGCCGCCAGCGGAAAGCTCATGGCATTGCCGAGCCCATAGGCGAAGAACAGCTTCGCCACCGAATAGACGATGTCGTTCTCGGTGAGGCCGAGCAGCGGTGCGCCATAGAGATCGTCGGTCAGCCGCGGCGCGGCATGCACATGCACCGCGCCTTTGGGCTTTCCGGTCGAGCCCGAGGTATAGAGCCAGAAGCAGATGTCGTCGCGCGTGGTCGGCGCCGTGAGGTCGGGTCCCGCCGCCGCTTGCAGCGCGTCCTCGAACAGCGTGTGACCGTGGGCCTGTTTCCCCGACACGATCACGTGCTCGAGGTCCGCGCACGATCCGATCAGGCCGGCGAAGCGCGGATAAAGCTCCTCCGACACCACCAGAAGCCTCGCCCCGCTGTCGTCGAGCATGAAGCGATAGTCGGCCTCGCTGAGCAGCGTGTTGACGGGAACGGCGATGACGCCGGCCTTGATGGCGCCGAGAAACGCGGTCGGCCAGTCGATGGTGTCGGTGAGGCAGATCAGGATGCGTTGCTCGCGGGCGATGCCGAGCGTGCGCAGCAGCTTGCCGAACCGCGCGACCCGCTCGCCGAGCTGCCCATAGGTCCAGCTCCCGCGCGGATCGATATAGGCGGTCTTGCCGGCGCGCCCGGCGGCGAGATTGCGGGTGAGGATGTCCTCGGCAAAATTATAGCGGCGCGGAATGGCGGCCGCCGCATCGTCATTGGCGGCGATGGCGGCAAGCCCGGCGAAATCCTGGGCACCCATGGTCCTCACCACTCGTTTTTTATCACCAGGCGACTTATCACCAGGCGAACTGCGCGCAGAGAATATGCCGAATAGAATGGGAATGAACAGGGAGCGTCCGAGATGGGAGCGTCTGAGATGAAGCAAAGCCTTGCGCCGGCGACTTTCATGTTCGACCGCGCCGCCGAGACCATGCCGCGGCGCGACCTCGCAACGCTGCAGCTCGCACGGCTGCGCCAGACGCTCGCGCGCGCCTATGAATGCGTCGCACCGATTCGCCGCAAGTTCGACGCCGCCGGCGTGGCTCCCGCGCACCTCGGTTGCCTCGCCGACCTCGCGCATTTCCCGTTCACGCTCAAGACCGACCTGCGCGACAATTATCCGTTCGGCCTGTTCGCCGTGCCCCGCGATCAAGTGCTGCGCCTGCATGCGTCCTCCGGCACCACCGGCAAGCCGATCGTGGTCGGCTACACCAGGGGCGATCTCGATTTGTGGTCCGACCTGATGGCGCGCACCCTCGCCTGCACCGGCGCGCGGCCCGGCGACATCGTTCACAACGCCTATGGCTACGGCCTGTTCACGGGAGGACTGGGCTTCCATTACGGCGCCGAGCGGCTCGGCTGCACCGTGGTGCCGATATCCGGCGGCGGCACCGAGCGGCAAGTCACGCTGATCCGGGACTTCGGCGCCACCATCCTGTGCGCGACGCCGTCCTACGCCCTCAACATCGCCGAAGTGGCGGAGCGCTCGGGCGTCGATCTCGGCAAGCTGCCGCTGCGCCGCGGCGGCTTCGGCGCCGAGCCCTGGAGCGAGCCGCTGCGCCACGACCTCGAAGCCAGGCTCGGCATCAAGGCGGTCGATGTCTACGGCCTGTCGGAAATCATCGGCCCGGGGGTCGCCAGCGAATGCGACGTGGCGCAGAACGGGCTGCACGGATGGGAGGATCATTTCCTGTTCGAGATCATCGACCCGCACACGATGCAGCCGCTCCCCATCGGCGAGACCGGCGAGCTCGTCATCACCACGCTCACCAAGCAGGCGCTGCCGATGATCCGCTACCGCACCCACGACATCACGCGGCTCTGCGACGAACCCTGCGTGTGCGGACGCACCCATCTGCGGATCATGCGCGTCACCGGCCGCGACGACGACATGCTCATCATCCGCGGGGTCAACGTCTATCCGTCCCAGGTCGAAGCGGTGCTGGTCGGCTTCCCCGGCCTCGCGCCGTATTACCAGATCGTGCTCGGCCGCGAGGGCGCGCTCGATGCCATGACCGTCGAGGTGGAGCGCATCACCGGCACACCCGACGATGCCGCGTTTCGCGCCGCGAAATCCGGCGAGGTGCAGAACCGTCTCAAATCGATGATCGGGGTGACCTGCAGCGTCGTCGTCAAGCCGCCGGGCGAGGTGCCGCGCTCACAGGGCAAGGCGGTTCGGGTTCGCGATGAGCGCAAGGGCGGCACGGCGTGCGTGGGACGCAATAGCGGCATTGCGCCAATGGGCACGCCAGATGGCGCCATACGCTATTGCGCCCCACGTCCTTGTTCGCATCCGCCAAATCCGGGGGCTGTGGGTCGAGATGGCGAAAGTCATGCGGCAGCCTTCATCGACAGCGGTAGCCGAATTTTGACGGCCATGCCTTTGTTGACGCCCTCGCTGACCGCCTCGACGGTTCCCTGATTGGCGATCACGAAGGCGTTTGCGATCCAAAATCCGAGCCCGAGGCCCGAAGACGATTGGGCGTGCCGCTTGCCGCGGAAGAACTTCTGCCCGAGCAGGGAACGGTCGTTCGGATCGAGGCCGGCGCCCCGGTCGGTTACCGTGAGGACGAAATGATCGGTCTCGCGCAGGCCCTGCACGGTGATCGTCGATCCTTCCGGGGAATATTTGGCGGCGTTGTCCAGAATTTGTCCCAGCGCCCGCTCCATCAGCACGGAGTTCGATATGCAGCAACACGAGCTCATCGGGCATATTGACCTCGACCGTGTGCTTGGCAAGGCGGTGGCGGCAGCGCTCCAATGCCGCATTGACGAAGTCCGCCGGCTCCGCCCATTCGAGCTTCACCTGCAGGCCGTCGCTGCTGATGCGCGAAGCGTCCAGGATGTTCTGGATCTCCACATTGAGGCGCTCCGACTCGTGATGGATCACCACGGCGAGCGACACCAGACGCGCATTGGCGGTGATTTCGGGCGCGGCCGACAGCACCGTCGAGGCGCCGAGGATCGACGCCAGCGGCGTGCGCAGCTCGTGCGACACCGATCCGATCAGCGCTTCGCGGAACTGCTCGGTCTCGGCCCGCATGCGCGCATCGGCGATGGTGCGCGCGAGCCCGAGCCGCTCCAGCGAGGACGCCGCATCGTGGATCACCGCCACCACGCGGGCTCGCAGATCGTCGAAACGGTTGGCCTTGCGGCCGAGATCGACCGCGATGACGCCGAAATCCGCGGTGTTGACCGAGACCGGACGAACCAGCCAGGCGCTGCCGCGGCCGTCATCGACGACGATTCCCTGCGAGCCCCCGGCGTCCGGCACCTGGGTCCGCCCGACCGACTCGGTCACCGCCTTGGGAATGTCGATATCATCGAGGCGCTCGGATTTGTCATCCAGGCTACCCCGCGAATCGAACAGCAGGATCTTGCGGCCGACGAGTGTCTCCAGATGGCGCTGCATGGCATCGAAGATGCCGGCCGGCGAGTTGGCGGCCGATAGCCGCTGCGAGAACGTGTAGAGCTCGCGGATTTCGTTTTCGCGTTTGATCGCCACGGCGGCGGTGCGGCGGGTCCGCGCGGCAATGTAGCTCGTAACCAGTCCAACGATGAGAAAGAACAGGATGCTGAGAAAGCGCGAGCGATCCTGGGGGTCGTAGGTGTAGAACGGGCTGTAGAAGAACGAGGTGAACGAAATGATCCCGCCGAGCGCCGTCACCGAGCCGGCCAGCATGCCCCAGCGGATCGCCGCGATAAGGATCACGAGCAAGAAAGTGATGGAGACCGGGGGCAGTTCCTGGATATAGCGCAGCTCCAACAGGATGGCGTCGGTCAAGAGAACCAGCAGCACCGCCGCCGCCACGCCATATAGACCGGGAGCGCTCGCTTCCCGCGCCCAGGCTAACGCCCTGTCGACGTATTTCTTCATTGATCGATTCCGCCGCGCCTCGCGCAGAGGACTAACGGAGTGCGATACGTAAATGCAAGAGGTTTCGAAGCAGTGAGCGCCACCGCCCGAAACGGGCGAGATGCCGTCCCCCGGGGTCATTTCCTGCCGCCGAGCGTCGTGGTCGAGGACGACAGGTCCCTCAGGAAGCGGACGCCACAGCTCGGTCGTCGTCGACCGCGTGCGCCTCCCTGTGAACCCGGGTTGGAAACCAGTATTGAACCCAGGGTTGCGACGATACCGCAAGAAAGGTACACTCGAGGGCGTCGGTGGCTTCGCGGAAAACACCGCTCGGCCGCCCATATCCAACTTCCAAGGACTAAGTCATGGCCCTCGATCCCAGGGGAGCGGCTTTGGCGCTTCATCGATTCGGCTTCGGGCCCCGCCCGGGCTCGATCGCCGCCATCGCCTCCGATCCGCGCGGCGCGCTGCTCGCGGACCTGGACCGGCCGAATGCCGGCCAGATCTCGGCGTCTGCAGGCCTGCTGACCAGCGGCGCGGCGAATCGCGCGGCCTTCGAGTTCTTTGCCGAGCGCACCGCCAAGGCGCGCGTTGCCCGCTTGCGCGAGGAGGAGGCCAAGCGCGCGGCGGCAGAATTGGGCATGCCCATGGCCATGGAGGCCAAGGCCGAGATGGCGCCGCCTTCCGCCAATCCGGCGGCGAATGCGCCGCCCGCGGAGACCGTGCCGCAACAGATCTTCTTCGCCGAGGCCAAGGCCCATTACGACGCCGCCATCACCGCCGAGATCGGCTTCGCCGAGCGTCTGGTGTGGTTCTGGTCGAACCATTTCTGCGTCAATGCCGACGACACCGTGATGGCCGGCGGCTATGAGCGCGAGGCGATCCGCCCGCATGTGCTCGGGCGTTTCGTCGAGCTGCTGCAAGCCGCCGAGGGCCATCCGGCGATGCTGATCTATCTCGACCAACACCTTGTCGATGGGGCCGAACTCGGTCGCCGGCATCAACCGCACCAGGGGGCTCAACGAGAATCTCGCCCGCGAGATTCTCGAGCTGCATACGCTCGGCGTGCGCACCGGCTACACCCAGGAGGACGTCACCAGCTTCGCCAAGGTGATCACCGGCTGGACCATCCTGCCGACCGACGACCAATCCGGACCATGGCGGCGAGTTCGTCTTCAACCGGCGCATGCACGAGCCCGGCCCGCAGACGGTGATCGGCAAGGCCTACCGCGACACCGGCGTCGAGCAGGGGCGCGCGGTGCTGGCCGATCTCGCCCGCCATCCCGCGACCGCGCAGCATATCGCGGCCAAGCTCGCGCCCCACTTCGTCGCCGACGATCCGCCGCCGGCGCTGGTGGAGCGCCTGGCCCAGCGCTTCCACGAGACCGAAGGCGACCTCTAGGAGGTCGCCAAGGCGCTCGTCACCGCGCCGGAATCGTGGTCGGAGGAGCGAGTCAAGATCAAGCGCCCCAGCGAATGGCAGGTCGCCTCGCTGCGCGCGGCGCGGTTTACCGGCGACGTCCGCGCCATCGTCCCCGGATTGAACCGGCTGGGCGAGCCGCTGTGGCGGCCGCCGGCGCCGCAGCGGCTTTCCCGACGGCAACGCCACCTGGCTCGATGGGCTCGCTCACCGGCTCGACATCGCCAACAATTTCGCCCAGCGCAATGGCGAGCGGCTCGACGCCGCGGCGATGCTGGAAACCGCGCTCGGGCCGCTCGCCTCCGAAGAGACACGCCGCGCCGTCGCCCGCGCGGAGACCAAGCCGCAGGCGCTCGACCCTGGTGCTGATGGCGCCCGAATTCCAATGGAGGTGATCATGCCCCTTCACGCCTCGACCCGTCGCGAACTGCTGCTCGGCTCGGGCGCGCTGTTCGCCTGGGCCCATGTGCCGCGCCTCGCGCGCGCGGAAGGCCGCGACCCCCGCTTTCTCACCATCGTGCTGCGCGGCGCGCTCGACGGGCTCGCGGCGGTCGCGCCGGTCGGCGATCCCGACTGGATCAAGCTGCGCGGCGACAATGCGCTCAAGCTCGACGGCGACACCCCGGCGCTGCCGCTCGACGGCTTCTTCGCCCTCAATCCGGCAATGCCGAACCTCCACCGGCTCTACAAGGCGGGACAGGCGACCATCGTGCATGCGGCGGCGACGCCCTATCGCGAGCGCTCCCATTTCGACGGCCAGGACGTGCTCGAAAGCGGCCTCGCGCGGCGTGGCGCGCGCCGACAGCGGCTGGCTCAACCGCGCGCTGGTGGCGCTGGAGCCGGGCGGGAGCGTCGATCCGCGGGGGCGCAGGACGTTCGCGGTCGGCCCGATCACGCCGCTGGTGGTGCGCGGGCCGGCGCCGGTGCTGTCATGGGTGCCGCCGCGGGGAACCCCGGTGAGCGACGAAACCACCATGCGTCTCCTCGACCTCTATCGCCACACCGATCCGACGCTGGCGCGGGTGCTGGAAGACCGCATCGGCCTCGCCGCTATCGCGCGGGCCGGCGGCATCGAGCGCAAGCCCGAGGATCAGGGGCCGGTGGTCCAGGTCGGCGGCATCGAGCAGGTGCGCGCCTATTTCGCCGAGGCCGCCGGAGCAGCAGCGAAGTTCCTCGCCAGCGCCGACGGGCCGCGCGTCGGCGCCCTCGCCCTCGATGGTTGGGACACCCATGTCAACGAGGGCGCGGTCAGGGGACGTCTCGCTGCACTGCTTGGCGCTCTCGACGGCGCGCTTGCCGCGATCGAGAAAGGCATGGGTCCGGCATGGAACGAGACGGTGGTGGTGCTCGTCACCGAGTTCGGCCGCACCGCCCGCGTCAACGGCACCGAAGGTACCGACCACGGCACCGCCACGGTGGCCCTGCTCGCCGGCGGCGCGCTGAAGGGCGGCCGGGTGGTGGCCGACTGGCCCGGGATCAAGGAGGCCGATCTCCACGACAAGCGCGACCTCAAGGCGACCACCGACCTGCGCGCGGTGCTCAAGGGCCTGCTCAAGGACCATCTGCGGTTGGAGGACGACGTGCTGGCGGCGGAGGTGTTCCCCGGCAGCGCCGCGGTGAAGCCGATCGGGGGGCTGGTGGGGTAAGCCATACAAAAGTTGCAGGGAGGCCGGCGATGGTTCGATTTAGTGGGTCACGATTTAGTGGGTCACTTGCGGTGCTGTTTATTTCTGCCACCATGCTTCAAGGCACGAAAGCCGCTGAAGACGTAAAAAGAGACGGCTCGCTCATTCTCGCTCAATTGGGTGACCAACCGGGCCAAATCAGCACCGGCGACTGCAAATGCAAAAATCGATGTGAAGTGGGGCAGTCAATTTTCAGTCAAGGCAGAACCGTGGCTCAATGTGAGAGAAAATGCCAACGGGCATTCTCAGGCTGCACAAAGGGCGAGGTGCGGTCGACCCAAAGGCGAGATTTAGCTGCTGAGCCAGCGCCGACGCAGGACCGCCGTCGAATTGCTGCGGCGGGGCCGACCCGGGACCACCGTCGGAATTTCGTCGCGTGCTTGAAAGAGATGGGATTAACCCCCGACCCGGGTTACGTTTTGAAGTTACAATCGGGCAAGACGCTACGCGGATGGCGTTTGCACAGCGAAGCTCAACAGATGACGCTCAACGATTGTGTGTCCCGGAAAGCCGGAGTTTAGCGGCCGAACCCAAGTCAGGCCGAACCTAAGTCAGGCCGAACCCAAGTCAGGCCGGACCTAAGTCAGGCCATCGTCTCGAGGTAGGGGCAGGATTCGGTCCCCTCAGAAATCCGGCTTGTCCGCACGCGGCGCCGTAGAACTCCTTTCGGTTGAATTCGCGGGCGTTCTCGGCGCAGATGAGTTCCGTCCACTCGCCCACGTTGCGCCGATAGGTGATGGTCGCGGTCCACGGCATCGTGAAGACGTATTCGTCATCGACGGTAAAATGGAGCTGCAGCACCTTGCCGCGGTCATTGGGGTCGATCTCCGCACCCCCGGCGGCGCGGATATTTTCCTTGTCGTTGCGTGCGATCGCGTCCTTGGCGTCCGCGTAATCGATGAGCCGATAGCGTTCGACGACGTGCAAGGCCGGGCTGTGCGGGGTGCCGTACATGTCGACCATGGCGAACGGCCCGGTCTTGATCCCCACGGTGTCGATCACCAGCGTATCGCCCTCGTAATGACCGACGGAATCGCCATACCAGGACGGCGTCACATCCGCCGGATGCGGCTGGTTCATGCGCACGCGGCGCACTTCGTCGCCGTGGCGGTAGATCATCGTGATCTTGTCCGGCTGCTGCACCATCTGCATCA
Organism: uncultured Alphaproteobacteria bacterium; assembly: GCA_963746235.1. Taxonomy (GTDB): domain Bacteria; phylum Pseudomonadota; class Alphaproteobacteria; order Rhizobiales; family Xanthobacteraceae; genus JAJPKK01. The sequence goes on along the minus strand of CAVVCE010000012.1, from coordinate 728 downwards.
AGAAGTCCCAGAACACGTAGGGCACCCCGCCGGGCCAGCACTGGTTGCTCGGAGTCGGGTATCCTCCGCCCGCCCGCGAAATCTCGCCGAGCGCCTTCACGATCTCGGCGGCGTGGGGCTTGAGGATCGGATTGGCGTAATCGCCGACCAGCATCTGGAAGTTGGCGACGCCGTTGGGCAGGCGCGACCTGTTCAGCACCGGGCCGGGGCCGGACGGCGGCGGCTCGAAGCCGGTGAGATAGGGGTGAGCCCATATGCCGGAGAAGTCGGGGATGGACGCGGCGCTTTGCTTGCCGCCGGCGGCCGGCGCGACCGCCGGCGCCACGGTCTGGGCGACCGCAGGTGTCGCCGTCGCTATCGCCAATGCCGCCAACAAGGGGAAATCCCGCCGCCGCGCGCTCATGATCTCCTCCCGCCTGTGGTGCGCCCGTGCTCATCCGGTTGCACGTGCGAGTTATACCAAACTCTCGCATGCAAGGGGGGCAGCGTTTGGTTCAATTCGATCTTGCTGCCTCGGCTCCCGAATGTCGCCAGCGCATTCGGGCTGCCCGATAAACGCCGGGTCGTCTCAACTCCGGCGGCATTGGGCCTTATCTCTCGGTGCGCCGCGCCAAGCGTCGAACGCGACAGCGGTTGCGAAGCGGCGGAGACCGATCGATGGACATCATGACTGTGGAAAACATCGGGGACGAGATCACCAATGTGGTCTTTTCCGGCCGGCTCAATTC
>CAVVCE010000011.1:0-60895 GCA_963746235.1 uncultured Alphaproteobacteria bacterium | reverse complement strand
CCGGCTTTTGCCGGGCTGCTTTTGTTGCGTGTCCGCAACGACCGCAAAACATTTTCGTCCGCGACCGCGCCCCGATCGTCACGTCACGGAACCTACGTCCCGCCGTCATCTTACCCCGCATAACTGCGACCCTTCGCAACAGCAGCCATGGGGGCATCGCATGAGAGCGGTACGGGGACGGACAGGAACGATATCAAGATGGACAGGGGTGGCGCTCGCCTGCGCCCTGCTCCCGGCCATTCTGCCGACGACAGGATTGGCCGACGACCTGCGGGCGCAGCACGTCCTGCTCATCAGCATCGACGGCTTCCATGCGGTCGATCTCGAGGTTTGCGTGGCTGCGGGGACCTGCCCGCATCTCGCGGGCCTGACCCGTACCGGCGTGACCTACACCAATGCATCGACGACCAAGCCGTCGGATTCGTTTCCGGGATTGCTGGCCCAGCTCACCGGCGGCACGCCTAAGACACATGGTGTTTTCTACGACGACAGCTATGACCGCACGCTGTTCGCTGCGGGCAGCAATTGCACGATCGGGCCGGGCACCGAGACCAATATCGCCGAGCCTGCCGACTATAATCTGCATTCGATCGACGGCGGCGTGAATGCCAGCCTGACCGGCCTGAACAGCGCGGTGGCGATCAATCCGAACAACCTGCCGGGATCGACGGCCCATGGTGGCTGCGCCCCGGTATGGCCACATAATCTCATGCGCGCCAACACCATCTTCGGCGTGCTCCATGCGCGTGGCCTGCGCACGGCGTGGGCGGACAAACACCCGGCCTACGACCTCATCAATGGCAACGCCCCCGCGACCCAGCCGACCAACGGGCCGGGCACCAACGTCGACGACTTCTTTGCGCCGGAGATCAATTCCGACCTGAGCCAGGCCAATGTCGACTTGATCGCATCGCTCGGTCTCCACTCGACCGCGCCGCCTCCGGCCATCGTGTCGGGCCTGGATTTCACCGGCTCGATCGACGGCGTCGAGTGGTATGACGGCATCAAGGTTCAAGCGATTCTCAATGAGATCGCCGGGTTCGACCATACCGGAACGCGCCGTCTGGGCGTGCCCACGCTGTTCGGCATGAACTTCCAGTCCGTCAGCGTGGGGCAGAAGCTTGCGACCGCAGGCTACACCGACCCGTTCGCCACGCCGAGCGCGGGCCTCGCCAACGCCATCACGTTCGTCGACAACTCGATCGGGCAGATGGTCGCGGCGCTCAACGATCACCGCCTCGGCAGGAACACCTTGGTCATCATCAGCGCCAAACACGGCCAGTCGCCCATCGATGTCAGCAAGCGCACCGCCCTCAACGATGGTGACGTGATCGCCACGCCGATCGGCAGCAACTTCGCCTTCGACATTGCCGACGACGGCGCCCTGATATGGCTCAAGCCGCCCTATAGCGCCGCCAATGTGCTGGCGGCGGTGGCTGCGCTCAACGCGTTCCAAGCGGCAGGCAACGACACCGGTATCGTCGAGTGGCTGGCGGGCCCCTTGCTGAGCTTGCCGTTCCAGGACCCGGCCACGGATTCGCGCACGCCCGACATCATCGGCATCGCCAAGTTGGCGTCATCTATACCGGCGGATCGAAGATCGCCGAGCATGGCGGCTTCAATGAGGACGACACCCATGTCGCGCTCATCGTGGCGAACGCCTCGCTCAAGCCATCCGTCGTCACCGCGGCAGTGGCGACGACGCAGATTGCGCCCACCATTCTCGATGCCCTCGGCCTCAGCCCGCTGGCGCTCGATGCGGTGAGACTGGAAGGCACGACCGTCCTTCCAGGCCTGCAATAACACCGCGGTCCCGGCCGGGGTGCGCCTTGCGCTCCCGGCCGCAACGCGCGGCAGCGCATCCTCCTCCCCGAGGATGCGCTGTTTCGCCTGCCGCCTTGACGGATCGCGGCGTGGCCTGGACATTGGGCGGGCAAGGAGACCGCGATGGCGAGCTACGATCCCGACAACGTGTTTGCGAAGATCCTGCGTGGCGAATTGCCGAGCCACAAGGTCTATGAGGACGACCGCGCCTTCGCCTTTCTCGACATCATGCCGCGCGCGCCCGGGCATACGCTGGTCATTCCCAAGGCGCCCGCGCGCAACCTTCTCGACGTCGATCCCGACGATCTCGCCCATCTCGCCGGCATCGTGCAGAACGTCGCCAGGGCCGCGGTGAAAGTGTTCGGCGCGGACGGCGTGACGGTGCATCAGTTCAGCGAGACCGCCGGCGGCCAAGTGGTGTTCCACCTGCATTTCCACGTGATTCCCCGCCGGAACGGCGTCGCGCTCAAGCCTGCTGCAAGCTTCAAGGAGGAGCCGGCGGTGCTGTCCGATTACGCGCTCAAGCTTGCCGCCGCGCTGCGGGGGGCGTGACGGAACGTGAGGCGCGTAGCCCGCATGAGCGAAAGCGACATGCGGGGCCCCACCCAGAAGACTATGTCAGTCGGACGACTGCTCCCGGATGTCGCTACGCTCATCCGGGCTACAAGGCGTCCCTTTTTTCTGATCCCTGATCCCTGATCCTCACACCTTGACCAGCGGGATCTTCGGCACCGAGCCGCGGTTCGGCGGCGGGCCGTCGCCCTTCGGGCCCGGCGGCTTGGCGCGACGCACGCCGCCACCGCCACCGCCGCTGCGGCGCTTGCCGCGGGCGCGGACCGGAGGGACTTTCTCCGGCTTCGGCGTGATCGGACCGTCGAGGTACTCGAAACCGAGCTTGTCGCCCTCGGTCTCGTCCTTGACCACGATCACCCGGACGTGGCCGCCGTCCTTGAGCTTGCCGAACAGCACCTCGTCGGCGAGCGGCTTCTTGATGTGCTCCTGGATCACGCGGGCCATCGGCCGCGCGCCCATCTGCTCGTCATAGCCGCGGTCGATCAGCCATTTGGCGGCGTCGTCGGACAGCTCGATGGTGACGTCGCGGTCGGCGAGCTGGGCCTCCAACTGCAGCACGAACTTCTCCACCACCTTGGCGATGATCTCGGGGGTGAGGTGGCCGAAGGTGATGGTGGCGTCGAGCCGGTTGCGGAACTCCGGCGCAAACATGCGGTTGATCGCCTCGAGGTCGTCGCCCTCGCGCTTGTTGCGGGTAAAGCCATAGGCGGCCTTGGCGAGGTCGGACGCGCCCGCATTGGTGGTCATGATCAGGATCACGTTGCGGAAGTCGACCTGCTTGCCGTTGTGGTCGGTGAGCTTGCCGTGATCCATGATCTGCAGGAGCACGTTGAAGAGGTCCGGATGGGCCTTCTCGATCTCGTCGAGCAGCAGCACGCAGTGCGGATGCTGGTCGACCCCGTCGGTCAACAGTCCGCCTTGGTCGAAGCCGACATAGCCGGGGGGGGCGCCGATCAGGCGCGACACCGTATGACGCTCCATGTATTCGGACATGTCGAAGCGGATCAATTGGACGCCCAGCGACGCCGCAAGCTGCTTTGCCACCTCGGTCTTGCCGACCCCGGTGGGGCCGGAGAACAGGTAGCAGCCGATCGGCTTTTCCGGCTCGCGCAGGCCGGCACGGGCGAGCTTGATCGACGCCGACAGTGCCTCGATCGGCTTGTCCTGGCCGTAGACCACCCGCTTGAGGGTGCTCTCGAGATGCGCCAGCACCGCGGCGTCGTCCTTCGACACGGTCTTGGGCGGAATCCGCGCCATGGTGGCGATCGTGGTCTCGATCTCCTTGAGGCCGATCGTCTTCTTGCGCTTGCTTTCCGGCAGCAGCATCTGCGCCGCGCCGGATTCGTCGATCACGTCGATCGCCTTGTCCGGCAGCTTGCGGTCGTGGATGTAGCGCGCCGACAATTCGACCGCCGCCTTGATCGCCTCGCTGGTGTATTTGAGCTTGTGATAGTCCTCGAAATAGGGCTTGAGGCCCTTCATGATCTCGATGGCGTCAGGCACGCTCGGCTCGTTCACGTCGATCTTCTGGAAGCGGCGCACCAGCGCGCGGTCCTTCTCGAAATACTGGCGGTATTCCTTGTAGGTGGTGGAGCCGATGCACCGCACCGTGCCGGCGGCCAGCGCCGGCTTGAGCAGGTTCGAGGCATCCATCGCGCCGCCCGAGGTCGCGCCGGCGCCGATCACGGTGTGGATTTCGTCGATGAACATGATCGCGCCGGGATAGGCCTCGATCTCCTTGATCACCTGCTTCAGGCGTTCCTCGAAATCGCCGCGGTAACGGGTGCCGGCGAGCAGCGTGCCCATGTCGAGCGCGAACACCGTCGCGTTCTTGAGCACGTCGGGCACTTCGCCATGGACGATGCGCCGCGCCAGACCTTCGGCGATGGCGGTCTTGCCGACCCCGGGATCGCCCACGAACAGCGGATTGTTCTTCTGGCGGCGGCACAGCACCTGGATGGTGCGGCTGATCTCGGTATCGCGGCCGATCAAGGGATCGATCTTGCCGTCGCGGGCCTTCTTGTTGAGGTTGACGCAATAATTGTCCAGCGCATCGCCCTTCTTCTTGGGCTCCTCGCCGGACTTCTGCTCGGCCTCCTCGTCGACGCCCCGGGTCGGGCGCGCTTCGGTCAGGCCGGGACGCTTGGCGATCCCATGGCTGATGTAGTTGACGGCATCGTAGCGCGTCATCTCCTGCTCCTGCAGGAAATAGGCGGCATGGCTCTCGCGCTCGGCGAAGATCGCGACCAGCACGTTGGCGCCCGTCACCTCCTCGCGCCCGGACGACTGCACGTGGATCACGGCGCGCTGGATCACCCGCTGGAACCCGGCGGTCGGCTTGGAATCCTCGCCGCCGTCGGTCACCAGGTTTTCGAGTTCGGATTCCACATAGGCGACGAGATTTCGCCGCAACTTGTCGAGATCGACGTTGCAGGCCCGCATGACTGCGGCCGCGTCCTGATCGTCGACCAGCGCCAACAGCAGGTGTTCAAGCGTGGCGTACTCGTGATGGCGTTCATTGGCGAGCGCCAATGCCCGATGTAGCGATTGCTCGAGGCTGCGCGAGAATGTGGGCATCAGAACTCTCATCTCATTGGTTGCTGTCGGCAGTTCAATCCCCCTCGATGACTTTTTTTCGGCGCTCCCCTCGCTGATCGTTTTTCTGCTCGTCATTTCTTTTCCATCACGCATTGCAGAGGATGCTGGTGTTTTCGGGCAAAGTCCATCACCTGCGTCACTTTTGTCTCGGCCACCTCGTACGTATAAACGCCGCATTCGCCGATTCCATGGTGATGGACGTGCAGCATGATGCGAGTCGCGCTTTCGCGGTCCTTGTTGAAGAAACGCTCGAGCACGTGGACCACGAACTCCATCGGCGTGTAATCGTCATTGAGAAGCAGCACGCGGTAGAGGTTCGGCTTCTTGGTCTGCGTCTTGGTCTTGGTGATGACCGCAGTGCCCGGCCCCCCCGGCTCCTTGTTGCGTTTGCGGTCGTCGTCGGCGGCACGCGCGGGCGCACGGTGCGCGCCGGTTGCGACGGACTTTCGGGGATGTCAGTGGCGGTGGTCATGGATGGCAAAGGCCTTCGACGTCCAGTCCGTGTCAAGCTGCAGTCCAAGCATGCCGCAAAGCGGTGCGGCCGTGTAGTGTTAAATTAAAGTCGGGCGGCAGGACTATAAATAGGCAGCACCTCCGATTTCGCCACCGCCCCTCCCCCCCGCCGGCCGCCTGTCGCATTCCCGGCATCCCTCACGCCGTCCCGCCCCATCCGGGCCGGCACGCCCCCGCAGGCCTCGATCTGGGGCAAATGCAATGCCAGCTTCGTCCAAGACTTGATAAAGCGCCACTTGATGAAAGCCGCCGCCTGTGAAAGCGCGACTTGATGAAAGCTGCCACCCGATAAAAGCCGCCGCCTGGTAAGGCCTGAGCCAAGCCTGGCTCGGGCGCACCGCCGGGTTCCATCCCTTTCGCTCGGGGTCCCGGACACCGTCGCTGTGGCCGACATTTGGCCCAGATGACGCAAGCCGCGCACCCGGACCACCGGTCGCACCCAATTGCATAAAATTTGACTTATTTTTTTGCCGCGATTTTTACGCGATGCGAAGACGATCCGGCCGCGCGATGTCAAAATAGCGAGGCGGACGTGGAATTCACTCCAGCAAACGATCGTTTAGACACGGCCATGGGGCGCCTCGCGGCGGAACAGGCCGGCAACATTGTGCCCCTGTTTGCCCTCTCGCTCATGGCGGTGATGGGCATCATCGGCATGACAGTCGACTACAGCCAGTTATCGAACCGCAAGGTCGCACTCGACGCCATTGCCGATGCCGCTGCCCTTGCTGCGGTCACGCCCGCCCTGTTGTCGCAGACCGACCAGGCCTCTATCAACGCGGCGACGACGCTGTTCAACAGCCAGGCATCCCAGGTCAAGGGCATCGGCGCGATCACGCTCACAGTCGCCGTGTCCGACAGCGGGCTCAATCGAACCGCGAGCGTCACCTACCAGACCACCTCGAAAACCAGTTTCGGCGGCCTGATCGGCATGACGACGGCGCCGATCAGCGGCACCACCCAATCGATCGGTTCGGTGCCCCCCAACATCGACTTCTATCTGCTGCTCGACAATTCGCCTTCGATGGCGGTCGCGGCGACCACCGCCGGCATCAATACGATGGTGGCGAACACGCCGGACCAGTGCGCCTTCGCGCTGTCATGAATCCGATACCTCGCCCAACGACTATTATGGGCTGGCGCGAAGGCTCGGCGTACCCCTGCGCATGGACCTGCTGGCACAGGCGACGCAGAACCTGATGGCGACGGCGCAGACCACGTCAACCGCCAACAACGCCAGCTACCGGGCGGCGATCTACACCTTCAACATCGGCTTCAACACGATCACCGGCCTCACCGCGAGCCTCAGTGCGGCGCAATCGCAGGCCGCGAACATTCAACTCTATGAGGTGCCGTACCAGAACTGGAGCAACGACGCGATCACCAACTACACCAACGCCATGACCCAGATCAATTCGATCATGCCCAACCCGGGCAACGGCACCAAGTCGGCCGGCGACACGCCGCAGGAGGTGATGTTTTTCGTCACCGACGGGGTCGAAGATCAGATGGGGGGGTTATTGGGATTGACGCGTGTGCAGTCGTTGATGGACCCGTCCTACTGCACCACGATCAAGAACCGCGGCATCCGCATCGCGGTGCTCTACACGACCTATCTGCCGCTGCCGACCAATTCCTGGTACAACACCTACATCTCGTCGTTCCAGCCGAACATCGGCCCGACCCTGAAAAGCTGCGCCTCGCCAGGCCTCTATTTCCAGGTCTCGACGGACCAGGATATCTCGGCGGCGATGATTGCGCTTTTCAACGCGGCGGTGAAAACCGCTTACCTCTCGAAATAGCCGATACCGATCTCAAAACCGCAAATCCGGCGCCACCGCCAGATCTCCCGGCCGGAAGCCGGCCGGGATCACGTCCCGAAGCGGTTTTGAAACGCCTTACTTCACGACCACCGACTTGCCGACGAAATTCTCGAACGGCTTGTAGGTCTCCTTGGCGAGGTCGGCATAAAGCTCGCCGATCTTGGTCGCCTGGGCAACGAAGCCTTCATAGGCGGTCTTGGCGTAGCTGGTTTGGATCTCCATCGCCTTGTCGAGCGACTTGGCGCCGAGCAGCTTTTCCAGCGCGGCAGAGCCTTCCTCGAACGACTTCTTGGAATAATCGGCGGCCTCCGCGGCGATCGCCTGGACGCCCTTGGACACCTGTCCCCATGCCTTCATCGTCGCGTCCATGTTGTCCTTTCCGTACTTCTGCACGTCGTCGAAATTTTTCAGCATGGTCAATTCTCCCGAACCGGCTCTCCCGGCCAAACTCACGGTGGTGCGGCCCCACGGCCGTCGGACGTCTATTTATGCCGCACTGCACAAAAAGTCAACAATCCTCTTGCGATGCAATATCAACGGCTGCGCCGACGGATTGCTTAACCCGGCGGCAACTTTAGAGCCCTATTCTGCCCCGTCGCGCCATGGTGCCGCCCGTTTTCGCAGGCAGGAATCGCTGAGGGTGGAAGGGCAGACGCGGCCGGCCACGGCCAGGTGTCTGCCGATCGGAACGAGGGCCTCCGGGACGAGGTGCCTTGATGGCGATATGTCCGGCAACGACCGGACGGGGGTAATGGGGGACTAAATTGACGCAGAAATCTCCGAATTTGCGCGGCTCCGGGCGCGTTGCGCTCGGCCTTGTCAGCGTACTCGCGATAACCACGGTCACCTTGAGCCCTGTCGAAGCCCGCCATTATCGCGCGCGGGTGATGACCCACGGGCATGACTACGCGCCGCCCTATTCCGCGATCGTCGTCGACGCCAATTCGGGCAACGTGCTCCACGCCGCCAGCCCGGATGAACTGCGTCATCCGGCGTCGCTCACCAAGATCATGACGCTCTATCTGCTGTTCGAGCGCATGGAAGCGGGCAAGTTCAAGGTGGATTCCGAACTCGCGGTATCCGAGCACGCCTCGGTTCAGGCACCGACCAAGCTGGGGCTGCGGCCCGGGCAGAACATCGCGGTCGAAGACGCCATCCGGGCGCTGGTGACGAAATCGGCCAATGACGCGGCAGTGGTCATCGCCGAAGCGATCGGCGGCAATGAAGGCGACTTCGCGGAGATGATGACCAAGAAGGCCCACGCCCTCGGCATGAGCCACACGGTCTACCGCAATGCCTCCGGCCTGCCCAATGACGAGCAGGTCACGACGGCGCGCGACCAGGCTCTGCTCGGCCGCGCCATCCAGGAGCGGTTTCCGCGCCAGTACCGCTATTTCTCCACGTCGTCCTTCACCTATCACGGCGAAACGATGGGCAACCACAATCACCTGCTCGGCCGTGTCGACGGCATCGACGGCATCAAGACCGGCTATACGCAGGCTTCCGGGTTCAATCTGGTGACGTCGGTGCACCGCAACAACCGGCACATCGTGGCGGTGGTGCTGGGCGGAGCATCGGCCGGCGCCCGCGATGCGCGGATGCGCACCTTGATCGAGACGCACATCGCCGCCGCGAGCACCCAGCAGACCTCGACGGCAATCGCCGAAGCCGCCGGCGCGAAAGCCGAGCCACGGACCGCGGCAACAAAGATGGCGGAAGCAAAGGCGGAGAGCCCGTCCGGCCAAGTCGGCCTCGACCTATACGGTCGCCTCGTTCTCCCCGCCGACGGCCTGGCCGGCCTCTAAATTCGTACCGTCGGCCCCCGCGGAAAACGCGCTGACCGCCACGGTCCCGCCGGTTGCTTCGCCTGCCGCCAAGATGGCCGCGGTGGCGCCGGTCGCCAAATCCGCGGCGACGGTCGACGCGAGCGACACCATCAAGCCGATCCAGGTGAAGACCATCAAGGTGAAGCTCACGCAGACCCAGACGGCGGGGCTCGGCCCGATCCTCGCCCCAAGCCGCGAGGAGCAGGCGGTCGCTGAGCCGGCTCCAGTCGCGGCACCCAAGGCCCCTGCCCCCAAAACCGTGGCGACTGCCCCGTCCATCGTGGCACCGTCCGTCGTGGCTCCTCCTGTCGCAGCGCTGGTCGCCCCCGTGCCGGCTCCGCCGGTGCCGGTTGCCGCTGCGCCTGTCGCGCCCGCGCCTGTTGCCGCCGCGCACCGTTGCTGCCGCGCCTGTTGCTGCCGCGCCGGCTGTGCCCGCGCCGGCAGCCATACCGAAGACCGTTGCGATCGCTCCGTCCGCCGTGGCCGCGGTCGTCGCCCCAGTCGTCGCCCCAGTCTTGGCCCCAGTCGTGGCCCCGGTGCCCGCGCCGGTCGCTTCCCGCCGGTCGCCGCAGTGGCCGCGCCGGTTGCGCCCGCCACTCTCGTCGTAGCGAAGACCGTTGCAGCTCCTTCCGCTTGGGCCCCGGCGGCGGCGCCGATGGCGGCAGCGCCGGTCGTCGTCGCGGCTGTGCCGGCGCCCGAAGCGATTGCCGCGCGCGGCGCGGCGACGCATACGGGCTGGATCGTCCAGGTCGGCGCCTTCGACGTCGAGCGCGATGCACAACAGCGCCTCACCAACGCCCACGCCAAGATCGGCCACGTGCTCGACAACGCCGATCCCTTCACCGAGCCGGTGGTGAAAGGCGACAAGACGCTGTACCGGGCCCGCTTTGCCGGCTTCCAGCAGAAAGACGAGGCTGACGCGGTTTGCAAGCAACTAAAACGTAACGATATTGATTGTATGACTATCAAGAACTGACCGCAGACGTCAGAAATCGACGACATCGAGGCGAACAACAGGAGCAGATCGGTCTTGTAACAGAGGAGGCAACTCCTCGTGTAAGTGCGTGCGGGAGTTATCGATGGCGTCGAAGCAACACATCCTTCGCCTCATTGACGCGGGCGGCGAGGTACGTAGAGCCCCCCTGGTCGGGGTGCAATTTCTTCATGAGCCCGCGGTGGGCGCGTCCGATCTCATCCGCGCTCGCACCCGGCTCAAGGCCAAGGATCTGATAAGCCTCCTCCTTGGACATTTTGCCGGATCGCGCCGCGCCGTTCCCCGCTGCCGCATCGCCCTGCGCGTCTTCACGCCATCGGGGATGCCGGCGGTCAAGATACGCTGCCAATAGGTCGCGGCTCTCCGGGTCGAACTCGCCGAGAAGCGGAACCAGCGTGCTGAGCTCGAGCTGATCGAGCTTGGTGCCCGCAAGGCGTCCGGCGATGATCTCGCCGGACATGGCGCCGGTATCGTGGTCCAGCTCGACGGCGAGGAAATTGGAACGGACCTGCGAAGCCTGGCCGGCACTTTTCCGGTCGCGCCGCAAGAAGCCGGACGCCCCCGTGGGCAGCCAGCCCAGTAAGCCGAGCCCGGTGACGCCGAGCGGCACCGCCACCGCAAGCTCTCCCCTCACCCCGAGGAACGCCGCGCCGGCCAGCGCAACGATGCCCCCCGCCGTGCGTCCGACCCTGATCAGGTACTTCGGATCGGTGCGGGCGAACGACTTCAACAGCCACAGCACCAGGGCCAGCGCCAAGAGACCGATGAAAATCGTCGGCATTGGTTATCTCATCTGCTCCAGCAGCTTGATTGCACCGGCGTTGCGCCGCGCCGAGAGATCGTCCAGCGCCCTCATTCCGCCGGCGGCATAGGCCGCAACCGCGCGGAGCAATTCGCGCAGCTCGTTCACCGCGCCGGCGTCGAAGCGGCAATAGGCGCCATGAGACAGCCGCGCGATCTCACGGTACGCCTGCTCGGCGACGGCGTCATGGCCTTCCTGGAACATGAAAGCGGGAACGCCGCGCAGCCCCAGCTCTCCCGCCCTGGCGCAGAGCTCGTCAATGCGCTCTTCCATGGCGTCGCCGACATAGACCAGGGCCTGCACCTTGGATTTCTCGGTCTCGGCGCGGGCATGGGCCAGCACCTTGCGGAGCTGGGTATGGCCGCCGCGACAATCGATCTTTTCCATCAGCGCCGCCAGCGCGGCCGGTTCCGACACCCAGCGCGACGCCCGGCACTCGTTCAAGCCGCGGAAATAGAGAAGTTGGACGTCGAGCCCGCCGATCGCCTGCGCCTCCAGGAACATGTCCGCCTGCAACCGGCAGGCCGTGTCCCAGGTCGGCTGCCGGCTCATGGTGGCGTCGAGCGCAAAGATCAACCGGCCACGCCCCGCTCGCGCCGGCGCGCGCTCGATCGCGCGGACCTTGGCGAGAAAAGCGTCGATCTCGGCGCGCGAGGTGGAGGCCGCCGGCTCGCCGCCATGGCCGGCCGGCGCCGGGGTGCGCTCCTCCGGGGACTTCGCCATCTGGCGACCTCTGTTGTAGGCCGATTCAAGTCGGCCCGCATAAGGTGGCCGCAGCGGAGGCTTCGCGCAATGGGCTGTGCGGCCGTTCCCGGCGGCGTCCACGACGACGTGATCGCTCAATCGACCAGCATGTCCTGGAACGCAACCGGCTGATGGGCCGCAGCCGGTTGAGAGACGGGCTGCCGCCAGGCGCCGCCGGTCGTAAGCGGGCAGCCTGAGCGCGCCGAGCAGGGCGCAGACTTCCTCCTGCGCGGCAGCATGGGACAGGCTGGGACGGGTGCCCAGGACCGCGATGTCGAGGGGGTCGAGCGCGGTGAGCCCGCGCGCGAAGAACTCGCGATAGACCGCGCGCTCGGCAAACCCATCCAGGAACCGGAAGCCGAGCACCCCCGACAAGGCTTCGAGCGTCGCCGCGACGATCCGCTTGTTGCCGGTGACCGCCCCCGACAGGCGGTTGCGCACCACGATCCAGTCCGGCCTGGTTCCGTCCAGCGCCCGGCGCTGGTGGACCGCCTTGTGGACGACGTCGGCATAGTGGCTGGTCCCGGTGAGCTCGAGCGTCACCGGATCGACCAGCCCGAGAATGTCGAGATCGACCATGCTGTCGTTGAGCGGCGTGACCAGCGTATCGGCCATGGCGTGGGCGAGGCGGGCGAGAAACGTGTCCGCGCCGGGGGCATCGATGACGACGAAGTCGCAGGTGTCCTCGATCGCCTCGACGGCCGTCGTGAATGCGGTGAACTCGCTGGTCTCGTTGTCGTCGAGCCTGACGCTCTCGCCGAGCGCCACGCAGTGATGGCGCGGCAGCTCCAGCGCGCGGCCGATGCTGCTTGCCCACCTGCGGCGGCGCTCGATATGGCGGGTGAAACTCTGCTGGCGCGAATCGAGGTCGATGGTGGCGACCCGCCGCCGGGCCTTGAGCAGCGCCACGGCGATATGGATGGCGAGGGTGGATTTGCCGGTGCCGCCCTTCTCGCTGGCGACGACGACCACGTGCGCCGCGCCCGGCCGCGCCGGCGCCTCACCGCGTTTCTCCATGATCGCCATGCGACCTCCATGAAACTAAATTAATTTGAAAGCCGCTTCGCACAGCGTCAAGATTCCAGCCCGAGCCGGCTCAATTCATGATGAATCCGGCACCATGGGGAATGCCGGATACGGGATGGCGAGGATGGAACCGCTTTGTTAGGTTCCCGGCGCAACGCACGAGGGGACCACATGGCACGCGGACCGGCCATTGCACGCACGATCGCAACGCTCGACCGTGCGATCGCGAAATTCCGCGGTGCCGGGCAATCGCTCGCGCTGGTGCCGACCATGGGCGCGCTTCACGCCGGGCACATCGCGCTGGTGCGCCGGGCCCGGCGCAAGGCCGACCGCGTGGTGGTCTCGATCTTCGTCAATCCCGCGCAGTTCGCGCCCCACGAGGACTTCTCGACCTATCCGCGCCCGTTCGATGCCGATGTCGCCGTGCTGCGCGACCTCGACGTCGACCTGGTCTGGGCACCTCAACTGGACGTGATGTATCCCGCGCAATTCGCCACCCGCATCATCGTCAAGGGACCGGCCGAGGCCGACCTCGAAGACCGCTTCCGGCCGCATTTCTTCGGCGGCGTCGCCACCGTGGTGGCCAAGCTGTTCACCCAGTGCCGGCCGGACTACGCGATGTTCGGCGAGAAGGACTACCAGCAGCTCAAGACGGTGACCCGCATGGCCGCGTGATCTCGATCTCAGGGTCGAGGTCGTCGGCGTGCCGACCGTGCGCGAAACCGATGGCCTCGCATTGTCCTCGCGCAATACCTACCTCGATGCCAAAGAGCGCGCCGTCGCGCCGACGCTCTACCGGGTGCTCAGCGCATGCGCGTCACGGATCGCCGCGGGCGAGCCGATCGCCAAGGTGGTCAGCGAAGGCGCGATCGAGATCGAGGCGGCGGGATTTGCGGTCGACTATCTCGAGGCGCGCCACGCCGAAAGCCTCGCCCGCGCCGAGACGCTTGCCGACGGCCCGCTGCGCCTGCTCGTCGCCGCCCGCCTCGGCCAGACCCGGCTGATCGACAACGTCGCGGTGTGATCGAGGACAGACCGGCGACTACCGGATCGATTCCGTGAAACCAATCATATCGGAAGGGATGGAATTTAATCCCACAGACCTCATCCTGAGGAGCCATGCGAAGCGTGGCGTCTCGAAGGATGGACGCCGGCACGATCTCGCCTGTGGCCGTCCTTCGAGACGCGCGCAAAAGCGCGCTCCTCAGGACGAGGTCGAACGGTGATATCGATATGATTCAAACTTCGGAAACGAAGTATGACGCCGCGCCGGTTACAAGGTGGACAGATAACGCGCCATCGCCTGCCGCTCGGCGGGAGTGAGCGCCTTCATCAATTTCATCATGTCGGCGCTGTTGGTTCGCTGCTCTTCGGCAAACCCGTTCATGGCGCCGACGAGGTATTCGTAGCTTTGCCCGGCCAGCCGCGGCGCCGGCAGGCCGCCCTGGAAATTCTCCTGATGGCATATCTTGCAGACGGCCATGCCGGCGGGCTGCGACGCGGCGGCTTCGGCAGCATGTCGCGCCGGCCAGGTCTTGGCCGCAAAATACGCAGCCACCTTGCGGATATCCGGCTGCTTGATGCCTTCGGCCAAGGGCGTCATGATCGGGTTCTCCCGATCTTTGCTCTTGTAGTCGTGCAACTGCTTTACCAGGAAGCTTTCCTGCTGGCCCCAGATGATCGGGATGATATTGGCGATGGGTTGGCCGTTCTGGCCATGGCAGGCGCTGCACGTCTGCAAGCTTTCCTCGAGTTCGTCAGCGGCATTGGCCGGCAGGGCGAGGATCGCAAGAATCGTCACGGCGCCGGCGATGGTGGAAATGCGCATCTTGGACATATGTTGCACTGCCCTCGTGAGGTCGTGTGTCCGGGCAGAAGACCGGGACGCGACGAAGTGGGTATAGACGGATCGAAGACATGCCGCGGACGCGGCAAGCGGCGCAAGCCCTGATTTTCGAGTTGTGGGCGCGCGACCCTACCGCCCCTCGAACGCTTCACGAGGTGCTCGAGGACCGCGTGCAGCGCAAGGAAGATCGCATGCTCACGCCCGCTGGAGCCGCTCGATCGCAGGCCGCTCGCCGCGCAGCTTGTCGGTGATCGGCGGCCGCGGCAACTTGGCGACGCCGGGCTCGATCTTGAAGGTGTATTCCAGCGAATACCATGGCCCCTTCGCGTCCGCTGCCGGCGCCGGCCCGTCGTGGCGGACATAGTGACCGATGAGCGCCTTGGTCACGCCGAACTGGGAGTCGGATTCGAGAGCCGGATCGTCGTCGCTATAGACCTGCGAAATGTGGGTCTTGAAGCCGGGCTTGTGAATCAAGAAGTGCAGATGGGCCGGGCGCATGTTGGCGCGGCCTTGCGCGCGCAGGAGGTCGCCCGCCGGGCCGTCGACGGGAATCGGATAGCCGGACGGCTTGATGCTGCGGAAGCTGATATGGCCGTCGGCGTCGGAGGTGAACTTGCCGCGCAGGTTCATGTCGGCCTGCGCCGGGTCCTGGTTCTCGTAGTAGCCTTCCGTCGAGGAATGCCAGACATCGACCTCGGCGCCGGCGACCGGATTTCCGGCCGTGTCCTTGATCCAGGCATCGACGAAGATCGGCACGCCCGGCGTCGGCGACCGCACGATCGAGCCGCCGTTTTCGGTGCGCGGCGAGTCGAGCCGCCAGAACGGCCCCAGTTGGTTCGCCGTGGTTTCGGTCTGGCCGTTGTCGCCATTGTTGAGGAGGCAGACGAGGGTCGAGAAGCCGAGCGAGCCCGCCATCAGCACGGCCTCGTTGTGGCTCTCCGTGGTGCGCTGGCCGAGCGCGACGATGATGGCGCAGGCGCGTTGGAACTCCTCCTCGGTGAGCCTGACCTCGCGGGCGAAGGCGTGGAGGTGGCGCACGAAGGCGGACATGACCTCCCGGAACCGCGGATCGGGCGCGCGGGCGATCTCGCCCAGCACCGCCTCGGTCACATCCTCCTGGGTGCGGATGATCATGATGTTCTCCGTTCGACGACGCGGGCCGGCGGCACGCTGGCCTTGGTTGAATTTCCGCCAAATCGGCGCACACTGGCCCGCATATGAGCGCATTGCGCAATGCCCGATGGGAGGGACTGTTGTCCACAGCGAGCCCGCAGACCGCTGCCCTTCGCCGTCAACCTTGCCGCCGCCACCCGCTGCCGCCAACCCTGCTGCGCAAAATCGCGCGTGAATGCACGCGAGGCGATGGAAAGCCTCAATGCCGAGGCCGGCAAGTTCAACATCTGGCTGCGCACCCAGGCCAATGCGCCGGCGCAGCGGCCATGGTTCCGCGACACCGGCGTCGAGACGAGCGGCACCATCGCGGCCGGGCGGGTCGGCGCCAACCAGATCAAGACCGCGCCGCACCGCTGGCGCTGGCGCGAGATCGGCCCCTATCTCGACCGCATTGCCGACATTGCGCGCAACTCCGACGTATCGCCGATCGAATTCGCGGAGCGGCAGCAGTTCCTTTTGACCAATCCCGGGCTCGGCGGCCGCCTGCAGGTGACCAACACCATCCGCTGCGCGGTCTCGATCTACAATCCCGGCGACGTCGCGCCGGTCCACATCCACACCCCGAACGCGAGCCGCACCATCCTGTCCGACAATGGCGGCTACACCGTGGTCGAGGGCGAGCGCTGCGCGGCCGCGCGCGGCGACCTCATCCTCACGCCGCACGGCACCTGGCACGACCACGGCAATGACGGCGCGACCCCGGTGATGTGGATCGACGTGCTCGATTTTCCGTTGATGGAGTTCCTCGACTGCGTCTGGCTCGACGACGAATTCCACGGCGAGCGCGACGGCAACAGCCGCGCCCAGGCGGCGCAGCATCCCAACGGCTATTCGCACAAGCTCTACGGTTCCGGCGGCCTGCTGCCCGGCTTCGTGTCGCACCAGCGCGGTATCGGTGCCGGCACGACGCCGATGATCCACTACCGCGGCGCCGACATCCGCGAGGCCCTGGCCGGGCTCGCCGCCGAGGCGGGCGACCCTTACGAGGGCATCACGCTGCGCTTCGTCAATCCCGCCAACGGCGCCTCGGTGTTCCCGACGCTCGCCTATGCCGCACAGATGCTGCGGCCCGGCGAGGAGACCCGCGGCAAGCGCGAGACCGCGAGCACCATGTACACCGTGATCGAAGGCAGCGGCGCGACCGAGATCGCAGGCAAGCGCTTCGAGTGGGAGAAGAACGACATCTTCGTGGTGCCGAACTTCCTGTGGCGGCGCCACCTCAACACCGGCGCCGGCGACGCGGTGCTCTATTCGGTCTCCGACGCGCCGCTGATGGAGAAAATCGGCCAGTACCGCGCCCAGGGGCGGCTTGCCGACGGCACGGTGGAGAATTTGGTGGCGTAGGAAGTCGTCTTTCTGACCTTGTCCTGAGGAGCCGGCGCAGCCGGCGTCTCGAAGGACGGCCACTGGCAAGGACGGCCACGGGCACAGTGTTTGCGGCCATCCTTCGAGACGCCGTGCTCCGCACGGCTCCTCAGGACGAGGTCACGATAGCTTTGCAGCCGCTCGAGATGAGGTCGCGAACACGATTGAATCTCACCCTACAGCAGCCCCATGTCGCGCAGCTCGCGGCGCAGCGCTTCGGGCATGTCCTTGGCGCCGGGGGCGGCGCGGTCGAGGTCGCGCGGCGCGTCGGCGGGCGCGAGGTAGCGCCAGCCCTGGAACGCGCGGTAGGGCCGCGGCTCCACCAGCACCGGCTTGCAGTCGAGCACGATGTGGCAGCGGCCGACGCCCTCCTTGTCGACGAACGGGCGGATGTCGAGGATGCGCTCGCGGCACATGATCTGGCCGCGGATCACCCAGTAGAGCGAGCCGCCGCCGATGATCTCGTCGGCACGCTTGGGCACCATGCGGGTGGTGTGGTTGCGCTCGCGCTTGCGCGTGCGCCGCCTTGCGCGCCTTGAGCTTCTCCTTGATCCAGTCCTGGAGATCCTTGACGGAATCGCAGCCGACACAAAGCTTGATGAGATGCAGCACTGTGCGCCTTCCGTCTCAGACCGTCACCGGCCGGTAGAAAAGTCCGCGTTCGGCGCCCGACCAGTCGCGCAGTTCCGGAGCATCCGAAGTGTCGATGGCATCATCGGCCAAGACCGCAAGCGCCGTCAATTCCGCGTGCTGTTCGGCCTTCAACGGCATGGAAGCGCCCTTCTTCATAAACCTCCCCTTCGCGTGCGGGCCGCGCGTCAAGGGGTCACCTGCTCCAGCCGCACCACGGCCGCGCCCTCGACGACCTGGGTGCCGGCGGCGGCCACTTCCGCGACGATGCCGTCGCGCGGCGCGGTCAGGCTGTGCTCCATCTTCATCGCCTCCATCACGGCGACGCGGGCGCCGCGCTTCACCTGCTGGCCGGGCTCGACCAGGACGGCGATGACCTTGCCGTTCATCGGCGCCCGCACCGCATCTTCGCCGGTGGGCGCGGCGCCGGACGCATCATGGCGCTTGAACGCTACGTGGTGCGGGCGACGGGCGGCGACGGCGACGCCATCGGGCAATTCGATGATGCGATCGCCCCGCTGTGCGCCCCGCTGCGCCGCAGTGCCGTCGACGCTGACCTCCCGGCCGCCGGCGCCCCACGTCACGAGGGCCTGCCGGTCGATCCCGTCGACCACGATGTCGAAGGCCAGCGTCCGCGCCGGCCCCAGCGCGAAGCCGTCATCGGCCGCCCACGGGCTAGGCCATAGCCCCGGCTCGTCGGCCGGGACGGCGCTGTCGATGCGCATGCGCTCGCGTTCCAGCAGATACGCCACGCCGGAGGCCGCCGCTTGCGCGGCTTCGGCCGGATCGGTCGCCAGCAACTCCTTCAGGTGCCCATCGATGAAGCCGGTGTCGAACCGGCCGGCGCGGAAATCGGGATGCTCGACGATCGCGCCCAGGAACGCCGTGTTGACCTGTGGGCCGATCACGATGGTATCGCCGAGCGCCGCGGCAAGCCGGTCGAGCGCCGCGGCGCGGGTCGCGCCATGGGCGATCACCTTGGCGATCATGGGATCGTAATCGGACGGCACCATGAGGCCCGCGGCGACGCCGGCGTCGACGCGGATGCCGTCGCCGTGCGGCAATTCGAGTGCCGCGATGCGTCCCGGCGACGGCAGGAAGCCGCGGTCGGGATCCTCGGCATAGATGCGCGCCTCGACGGCGTGACCGTCGAGCGGCACGTCCTCCTGGCGCAGCCCGATGGTCTCGCCGGACGCGATGCGGAACTGCCATTCGACCAGATCGAGGCCGGTGATCGCCTCGGTGACGGGATGCTCGACCTGCAGGCGCGTGTTCATTTCCATGAACCAGAAGCCGCCGGATTTGAGCCCCGATGCCGCGGCGGCGATGAACTCCACGGTGCCGGCGCCGACATAGCCGATGGCGCGCGCGGCATCGACGGCGGCGCGACCCATTTCCGCGCGCAGCTCCGCGGTCATGCCCGGCGCGGGGGCTTCCTCGATCACCTTCTGGTGGCGGCGCTGGATCGAGCAGTCGCGCTCATTGAGGTGAATCACCTGCCCGTCACCATCGCCGAAGACCTGGAATTCGATATGGCGCGGCGCCTCGACGTATTTCTCGAGCAGCACCCGGGCGTCACCGAAGGCCGATTCCGCCTCGCGCATGGCGGCGGCGAGGGCATCGTCGAATTCGGCATGCTTGTCGACCCGCCGCATGCCGCGGCCGCCGCCGCCGGCCACCGCCTTGATCAGCACGGGATAGCCGATCTCATAGGCTTTGCGCTTGAGGAAGGCCGGCACCTGCTGGTCGCCGTGATAGCCGGGCACCACCGGCACGCCCGCCTTCTCCATCAATGCCTTGGCGCGGTCCTTGAGGCCCATGGCGCGGATCGCGGCAGGCGACGGCCCGACAAAGACGATGTTGGCGCGCAGCGCGGCCTCGGCGAAGTCCGCATTCTCCGAAAGAAAGCCGTAGCCGGGATGGATGCATTGCGCCCCGGCGCGGCGCGCGACCTCGATCAGCTTTTCGATGTTGAGATAGCTCTCGCGCGGCGCCGCGGCGCCGATCGGATAGGCCTCGTCGCACGCCCGCACATGCAGCGCGCCGGCATCGGCATCGGAATAGACCGCGATCGTCCGCAGCCCCAGGCGTCTCGCGGTGCGCGCAATGCGCACCGCGATCTCGCCGCGATTAGCGATCAGGACCGAGGAAAACATGGCAGGACCGAGGAAAACATGGAGTGGGATATCACCCAAGTCATGACGATTGATAGCGGGCCGGCAGGCGTTTTCCACCGGCGCCGGACGTGACTGCTCCGCCACAGGCGGTCGTCGGGTGAAGCAGCCTTCTCCCTCGCCCCGCCTACGGACCGATTTCGGGAAGGGTCAGGGTGGAGTGCTTGTTCCGCCGCCCCCCGACTTCCGTCCGAAGCCGGGGCGGGATTCGCGACGATCAGTGTTTCATGCCGGGCATGCCGGGCATCCCGGGCATGCCGGCGGGCATGGAGCTTGCGGGAGCAGCCGCTGCGGGCGTGGCGCCCGGCGCCACCACCGTGAATTCGACCTCGACCGGGCCTGCCTTCTCGAACTTCAGCGACGCCTTGAACGACTTGCCGCGCTCGATCGGCTGCTTGAGGTCCATCATCATGATGTGGAACGCGCTGGGCTTGAGCTCCACCGTCTCGCCCGGCTTGATCTCGATGCCCTCGGGCACCGGGCGCATCTTCATGACGCCCTTGTCCATGCTCATCTCATGGAATTCCAATTTGCCGGCGGCGGCCGATGTCGCGCTCACCAGCCGGTCCGGCTCGGCGCCGGTGTTCTTGATGGTGAGATAGCCGGCGCCCACCTTGGCGCCCTTCGGGGTGGCGCGCGACCACGGATGGTCGATCTCGAGCGGCCCCGCCTTGAACTCCTGGGCGGCAGCGGCGCCGGCCGCGAGCGAAACGATGCAAGCGAAGAGGATGCTGGTCTTCATGGAAAGCCTCGATAGCGAAGAGTGATGCCGGCATGTCGCACCGGCCTGGATTGTGTCACGGAGCAAGCTGCGATCAGGCCGCCGACGGCGGCGCCCGCGACGGCGGCAGGTTGCGCGGTGCCGACCGCTCCGCCAGGCGCAGCATGCGATGCCCGAACCGGACCGCCGCCGCGTGCCGCGCCAACGCGGAAACGCCGGCAGGCGCCACTCCGGCCAGGCCGCCGCAAACCAGCGGGACATGCGATGCAAGGCACGGCATGTCCGCGATCCGACCCCGGCGTCCCGGGCGCGCCGGACGCACACAATGCGGGTGCGGCGCCGACCGCCGCGAACACGGCAAAGCTCGCCACCACCGCCTGCAGCGCAACGGCATAGGCGGCGGCCAAAGCGATCAACCGGCGGCGCATGATCCTGGTCACGGCCGCGACAATACGGCGTCGGGGGCGGCAAGGTCCATGCTGTCCGTGGCTGCGGCGGCAGAAATGACCAGGGCTGCGGCGGCAAAAATGAACCCTGCCGTCCCGGCTTTGTGGTTGGGCTAATCGAACCGGAAGTTCACGCCGACTCTCACGATGTTCTCAGTCAGGCTGTGATCGTGGTCGATGACCGCGCCGGTGACCGGACCGACGGCGACGTCACTGGCGGTTGCGAGATCGACATAGAGATATTCGAGCTTTGCCGTCCATTGCCGCGCGAATGCCCACTCGACCCCGACGCCTGCGGTCCATCCAGCACGGACTTGATCGGCCGACCCATTGACCGGACCGACGCCGTGCTCGCCGATGAAGCGATCGGTGGTGGACACATTGGCGATCGCGAGCCCGCCGGTGACGTATCCGAGCCAAGTCCCGTTGACAAATCCAAGGCGGCCGCGAAACGTCGCCAGCCAGTTGCTGTCGACCATCTGCGCATAGGGATTATGGTTCTCGATCGAGGTAAACGAACGCGAGCCCGATATCCCGGCGTAGCCGAAGTCCGCCTCGGCACCCAGCACGATCGACTGTATTTGATAGTTGTATCCGGCCTGCCCGCCGCCCGTGAATCCGGCGGCGTGGATATGTCCGGGACCACTGATATTGACGTCGCCCCAGCCAAGGAGGTTAAAGCCAGGACCGGGCGCAGTCCACGAAACGGCGTCATTTGCCCATACGCTGCCCAGGTTTGCGCCGGCATAAAGTCCGGTCCAGCGGTCAGCCGAGAGTGGAGCTATTGACCGCAGCGGCGCGGCGTCGGAAATGTCGGCCGCGTTCGCGGGAAAGCTCGCAACGAGCGCCACGGATATGGCGCCCGAGAGCAAAAATCCCCTCAATGCCCTCTCCCATGCTGCAGTTGAGCAACACTTACCACGGGAGGCAGCAACAATCTGCGACATTTCGGCAACAAGGCCGGGAATTCGCGCCAAAGGCGAGTGCAGGCGATACACTACCGGCCGCCCACTCGATCGAGCCGTTCCGCCCGCCTTGTCCATCGAGCCTACGCCGCGCCCGCCGCTACCGCCAGCGCCGGTGCAGCCACAGCCATTGCTCCGGGTGCTCGCGCACCCAGCACTCCACCACGGCGGTGATCGCCTGCATGGTGCCGGCGACATCGATGCGGCCTTCGGCGTCGCGCACCGGGGCGACCTCCGGGCTGATTTCGCCGCGCGAAGCGGTTGCCGGGCAGCCGGATCACCCGGGTGCCGTGGATCGGGCATTCGATCTCGCGGGCGAGCATGGCGATCAGCGGATTGACCTTGCAGTCGCGGCCGAAGAACGTCACCGTCGATGCCGCGGCGTAATGCTGGTCGACCAGCATGGCGACGTGGCGGCCTTGCTCGCAGCGCGCGGGCGAGCGTCACCGGGGCGCCCATGCTGGAGGCGACCAGGTCGCCCATGATGCCCGCGGCGCAGCGCGATCACGGCGTCGGCGACGGCGCCGAGATTGGGCCGGCGATAGAGCACGACGGTATCGAGCCCGTCGCTCGCGGCGATCACCGCCGGCAATTCCCAATTGGCGAGGTGGGCGGCGAAGATCACGCGCCGGCTTGCCGTCGTCCTTCACCTGCAGGAACCGCTCGATGTTGTCGGGCGCGTAGTCGATGATAGGTGCGGCTGGTAGCGGTCGCCGGAGCAGATGTGGTCGAGATGGGCGATCTCGGCGCCGACGCGGCCGAGATTGTCCCACACGCCGCGCAGGATCGTTTCGATCTCGGCGTCGGTCTTTTCCGGAAAGGCGGCGCGCAGATTGGCGCGGCCGGTGCGATGCTCCGGCAGCCACGGCCCGATGGTCCGCATGATCGCGCCGCCGGCATTGCTGATCCAGACCCGGTCGCAGCGGTGCGACAGCGCGAGAAGCCCCGTCGCGACGCGCCCGGCGACGACATTGGCGACGCCTTCAGCGTCCTGCCGATGCGCCGACGAACGCGCTGCCAGCTCGTGTTCATCGGCGCCGGCTTCAGAATTTCAGGATCACTTTGCCGAATACCTGGCGGCCCTCGAGCCGCGCCAGGCCGCGCTCGAAATCGCCGAGCTCGACCTCGGTGTCGATCACCGGCAGCATGCCGCCGGCCATCTTGGCCAGCGCAGTCGCGGATATTGCGCATCGAGGCGCCGAACGAGCCGATGATCCGGTATTGCTGCTGGAACAGCTGCATCAGGTTGAAGGTGACGGTCGGCCCCGAGGTCGCGCCGCAGGTGACCAGCCGGCCGCCGCGCTTGAGCGAGAGCAGCGAGCCGTTGAAGGTTTCCGCGCCGACGTGCTCGAACACGACGTCGACGCCCTTCTTGGCGGTGATCTTGCGCACGACGCCCTCGAACCGGTCCTGGCGGTAGTTGATGACGTGGTCGGCGCCGAGCGCCCTCGCCTTCTCGCGCCTTGGCGTCGTCGCCGACGGTGGTGATCACGGTGCAGCCGATCGACTTGGCCATCTGGATCGCGACGGTGCCGATGCCGGAGCCGCCGGCATGGACCAGGATCGATTTCGCCGGGCTCGAGCTTGGCATTGTCGAACAGCATGTGCTCGACGGTCGAGAACGCGATCGGCGCGCAGGCGGCGTCGCGCATGGCCACGCCGGCCGGCACCTTGATGACCAGGCGCGCGGGCAGGTTGAGCGAGTTCCTGCGCGAAGCCGTCGACGTGAAAGCCCATGATGCCGCTCACGTTCTCGCACAGATTGTCGCGGCCCTCGCGGCAGGCCTTGCAAACGCCGCAGGTCAGCGCGCCGTACATCACGACGGGATCGCCCGGCTCGAGCGCAGTGACGCCGGGGCCGACGGCGGCGACCTCGCCCGCGGCCTCGGCGCCCACCACGAGCGGCATCTGGCGCTTGGCGAAGGCCATGCCGCGGAAGCCCCAGACGTCGATGTGGTTCAGCGCGACGGCTCTGCACGCGGACCTGCACCTCGCCCGGGCCGGGCGCCGGCGGGTCGTCGCGTTCGACAAGCTCGACCTTGCGGTCGGCGACAAGGGTGAGCGCGCGCATTCGCTGCTATCTCCAGATTTTCGCGGCCGTCAGCGATGGATGCCGATCGCCGCGGAAAGCCCGCCGTCGACCGGCAGCACCGCGCCGGTGAGGTAGGAGGCTCCGGGCGACAGCAGGAAGGCGACGACCGCGGCGATCTCGTCGGGCCGCGCGAACCGGCGCGCCGGGATCTGGCTTTCGATGGTTTCGCGGAACTTGGCGTAGGGCGCGAGCATGGCGGTGTCGATGAACCCGGGCGCGACATAGTTCACCGTCACGCCGGTGCGCGCGATCTCGATGGCGAGGGTGCGGACATAGCCGAGCAGGGCGGCCTTCGAGGCGGCATAGGCGGCATTGCCCTGGTTCGCCTGCAGCGCCGTCACCGAGCCGATCACGGCGACCCGGCCGTCGCGCCGCCCGCATCATCGGGCGCAGCAGCGTGTTCACGAGACGGGTGAACGACCAGTAGTTCACCTGCATCGCCACCTCGGCCTTGCCTTGCTCCATCATCACCGCGAGGGTGTCGTAGGTGTGCCCGGCATTGTGCACGAACCCGCCATAGGGCGCGCCTCCGCCAAGCGCCTTCGGCGAACGCCTCGACCGCGTCCTTGTCGGCGAGATCGACATGCGCGGCGGCAAAGCTCTGGCCGGGATGGGCGGCGGCCAGCGCCGCCAGCGCCTGTTCCGCCTCGGCCTTGGCGGAGCGATAGGTGAAGGTCACGTCGTGCCCCGCCGCCGCGAGCGCCGCGACGATGGCGGCGCCGAGGCCGCGTCCGCCGCCGGTCACCAGGACGCGCTGCTTGGCGGGGGAAGCGGTCATCAGGCCGGCTCCCGCGCCAGCACCAGCGACACGTTCTGGCCGCCGAACCCGAACGAGTTGGAGATCGCGTGGCGCATGCGGGCGTCGCGCGCCGCGTTGGGCACCACGTCGAGCGCGATCGCGGGATCCGGCACCTGGTAGTTGATGGTGGGCGGAATGCGCTGATGCTCCAGCGTCATCAGCGTGATCACCGCCTCGACCGCGCCGGCGGCCGACAGCGTGTGCCCGATCATCGACTTGTTGGAGGAAATCGGCACGTCCTTGGCGCGCTCGCCGAGCACCGCGGACACGGCGAGGCCTTCCATCTTGTCGTTCTCCGGCGTGCCGGTGCCGTGGGCGTTGATGTAGTCGATGTCGCTCGGGCGTCAGGCCGGCATCGGCGATGGCGTTGCGGATGCAGCCGATGATGGACTTGCCGTCGGGGTTCGATCGGGTGCGGTGAAAGGAATCGGCGAGTTCGCCGCAGCCGGCGACGACGCCCAGAATGTTCGCGCCGCGGGCGACCGCCGACTGGTAGCTCTCGAGCACCATGGCGCCGGCGCCTTCGGCCATGACGAAGCCGTCGCGGTTCTTGGAAAACGGCTTGGCCGCGCCCTGGGGCGGATCGTTCTGCACCGACAGCGCGGAGAGCAGCGAGAACCGGATCAGGCTCTCCGGATTGATCGAGCCGTCGGTGGCCGACGCACAGCGCCGCGTCGGTCTCGCCGCGCCGGATCGCCTCGAGGCCGAGTTGGATCGCGCTCGCGCCCGAGGCGCAGGCGGTCGACAGCGAGATCGGCGAGCCCTGGGTGCCGAAGGTGGCGGCGAGCGCCTCGGCGACCGATCCGAACACGAAGCGCTCATGATAGGAACGGAAGCGCCCGCTCGCGGCGGCGCGCAGCAGATCGTCGTAGTCCACCGCCGCGTTGGCGCCGGAGGCCTTGGCAAGCTCTTCGCGCTGCAGCCATTCGATTCGTTCGGAGCCACCGCCAGGAACAGCGGACCGGGGAAATGGCTGCGCGACCCGATCCCGGATTGCGCGATCGCCTCCTCGATGGCGAGTTCGGCGAGGCGCTCCGCCATCGCCGGGCGCCGACAGCGGCTCCACGGTGAGGAAATCGATGGTGCCTGCGATCTTGGTCTTGAGGCCGTCGGTGGCAAAGCGGGTGATGGCGATGGATGCCGGACTCGCCGGCAGTGAGCCGCTTCCAGTTGTCGGCCTTCCCGGCGCCCAGCGAGAGTGACAAGGCCGCTCCCGGTGACGACGACGATCGGCCGTCCGGCCTTGTCATGCATGGCTGCCATTACCAACCTCCTCGGCATTCTCCGCCGTTGCCTCAGAGCGCCATCGTCTCGCGGCGAATTGGGATGCGCTCAAAAGCCTCTGATTTCGGGCACGATCCTTTCGGGCTCGTGCGATGGTCGAGTTTGAGCACGATCCGGTCCGAAAAGCCTGTCATTTCTCGGGCTCATGGTCTTAGTGGCCTGACCCCGCCATTTGGTTTCCGGATGTCGGAAACCGCCCACTAATCGACCTTCTCGACCAGCGCCAAACCTTCCCCGCGCCAGTGCCCCACCCCGGTCACCACCGCCTGCGCCAGCCCGCCGGCGGGCGCCCGCTCGAACCCGGTCGCGTCCTGCGACGCGAACAACGCGCCCCGCTGCACCGCGATGGCCGCGAGCGCGATATTCATCGCAAATTGGGGCTCCACCCCGTGACCGATATGAGTGCCGGTGGCGCGCACCGCAAATTCGGGACGGCCTTCGAGGAAGGCACGTTCCTCGGAGGTCGCGGGCTCGACGCCGGTCGCCCCCGAAATGACCGCCCCGCTCTTTCCGCGCGCGGGTGCGATCTCGTCCCACAACCGGCCGAGCGTCGCGGCGACGTCGCCGGGCTTGCGATCGGAGCGGGCGTTGACGACGCCGGTGAGCCGCGCCAGCGGCTTGGCGCCGCGGGCCTCGGCGTGGCCACGGCTTTCCAGCACGAGAAAGGCACCCATCGCGCCGAGCGCGAAGCCGGGATGGGCACGGCGCGCCCATACCGGCTGGAATTCGTCGGTGAGGGTGAACTGGGCGAACTCGTAGAGCAGCAGCATTTCCTTGCGTTCGCTGTTCTGGGCACCGCCGACCAGCGTAATGTCGCTCTGGCCGGACTGGATGCGCGCGAATGCGATCCGCACCGCGTCGACGCCGGCCGCTTCCTCGCCCATGAAGGTGCGGGACGAGCCGGTTACGCCGTGGACGATCGAGATGTTGCCGGCGAGCAGATTGGAGAGCTGCGCCAGAAACAGCGTCGGACGCAGATCGCTCATCAGCCTCTCGTTGAGGAACTGCTCCTGCTTGCCTGCCTTGGGCAGGCCGCTGAGAATGGCGCCGTCGGCAGCAAGATCGCGCTCGCCGCCGCCTGCCGCCGACGATCATGTCCATCCGGCCGAGCAGTTCGGCATTGCCTTTGGCCCCGGCGCTGTCGAGCGCGAGGCCGGCGGCATAGGTGCCGATTCGCTGCCACAACTCCATTTGCCGCTGGTCGCCCTTCTTCGGAATCTGGGCATCGAAATTCACCGGCGCCAGCGGATGGACGATATAGGGCGCGAAGGTCTTGGCCTCGACATGAACCTTGCCGGCATCGAGCGCCTGCCAATGGGCGTCCGGCCCCTCGCCGAGGCTGGACACAATGCCTACCCCGGTGATCCAGGTTTCGCGGGGCGACTCAGCCATTCGCGGATGCCTCCACCGGGAATCCGATACGCTGCGCCACTTCGCTCATGCTGGTGCGGAATTTCGGGTCGGGAAAGGCCATGACCCGGAATGTGATCTCGGCATCGGCCACGGTCTTGCCGTCCACGTCGATGGCTGCCTTGGTTATCGCATAGCCGGAGCCGTCATGCAGCAGGCTTGCCCGCAGCGACAGGATCTGTCCGGGGGAGACGAATGTGCGCAATTTTGCTTCCTTCACCGCCGCCAGGAACGGCATGCGGGTGAAGCCCGTAATGCCGATGATCAGCCAGCCCGATGTCTGCGCCATCGATTCGATGAGAAGGACGCCGGGCATCAGCGGATGGCCGGGGAAATGCCCCTCGAAGACCGTGCTGGTTTCAGGAACCTGCGCCTGCGCCGTGATGGTGCGACCCACCAGATCGAGCCCGACGATCCGATCGATGAGCTGGAAATATTCGAGCCGCATGGCGGGCGAGCTACGCCGCCCCCTTCGCCGCGACCAGACCGTCGATGCTGGTGCAGAGATTGTCGAGGACGAAATACTGCTCGGTCGTGGCCTTGCCGTCATTGACCTCCTGGGTCCATTGCTCCAGCGGCAGCTTGATCCCGAAGGCCTTGTCGATCGCAAACGCGATATCGAGAAAATCGAGGCTGTCGATGCCGAGATCGTTGATGGCGTGACTTTCCGGCTTGATCTTGTCGCGGGGAATGTCGCACGTCTCCGCGATGATATTGGCGACCGTATCGAAGGTTGAGGACATCGCTAACTTCCTGGAAATCCGCTGCTTTCGACAGGCGCACCGGGAGGCGCATCAGCCCTGCCGCGGGCCGTATGGCCCGCTCCCAATCTGTGGTTCGTATACCGAAGCGGGCACTGGAGCGCAATGCCGCCCTCCACCCTAATTAGTGGGCAGACGCGGCGCCGGGTTCTGGTCGCAGGGGGCTTCCGAAGCTCCTTCATGCCGGGCGCCGCCCTATTGAGGACACAGTTGGTGCCCAGAAGCCCCGCCCCTCGGGCTGGGGATATCACCGGCCAATGCAGCGGGCGGCATGCCGACCGCGGTGCGAAAGCGCTGCAGGCAGGATGCTGGATTGGTCAAACCGGGAACAAGGCGCCAAAAAGAGACGCCTAGTGAAAGGAACCTCGTATTGAAACATAACCGCGTATCGAGCAACCGGCGTATCCTTCGAAACGTGCTCATGGCAAGCGCCATGGCCACCGTGCTGACGGCAGGGGGCAACATCCGCCCCGCTTCCGCGCATGCCCACCGCGGGATGACGAGGACCGACGGAACACACACCTACCATGCCATGCGGATCGGTGAAGCGGGCGCTTGGCGCCACGATCGCCAGCAGCGGCGCGGCGTGCGTGAAAAGCTCTTCGTGCGTGAAAAGCCCTTCGTGCGTGAAAGGCTCTTGGCGTCGTCGCGCCTCCCCGGACCGCACATCGGGCATACGGCCGTCGGGCATCCGGCCGAAAGCGGCCATTCGTTCGAGGGGTCGGGCATCGCGTCGGTGTACAGCGACCACGACACCGCGAGCGGAGAGCGGATGAATCCCGCGGACATGACGGCGGCGCATCGCACGCTGCCGTTCGGGACGAAAGTGACCGTCGTCAATCGCAGCAATGGCCGCTCGGCGGTCGTTCGCATCAACGACCGCGGTCCGTTCGTGCACGGGCGAGTGATTGATCTCAGCCCGGCAGCGGCGCGGGCCCTGGGGGTCGACGGCTTGGCGCCGGTGTCGCTGATCGTCGGCAGCCTTGCCGGCCGCGAGTCGCTGCCGCTCGTGTTCTGACCCGAGTTGAAAATCTTGTTCTGACCACGAGCTTCACCTCTCCGCCGGCGCAGCGCCGACGGAGAGGTCGCAGGCTACCGCGGATTTGGGGGCACGTGGATCGGCGCACAATTGGTGCGGCCGCTCAGCACGCAGTCCTGATCCTTGCGCATTTGCGCCATGGTGTTGGTGAGCCAGATACCGCAACAAACGATCAGCGCCAGCACCAGGAAGGCCAGCAAATTCATCAGCATACGGTGCTGGTAACTGTCGTCCTCGGGCGCGCGGGAATATTTGCTGAGATCGTCGACCGGACTGCGCATCTGGTCGCGCAGGCGCAGTTGTGCATTCCAGGACCGCGGCGCGCGAGGCCTGAACGGGAGAACGCGGCCTTTTTCCTCATCTTTCGATGGCTTTTGCAATGTCATTTCGCTTTTGCAATGTCATTTCGCTCTCGCAATATCACTGTAGCACGATTCAACGCAGACGCACGCAGACGTGTGTATCGTTGCCATGCGCGGCGGCAACGGTGGCAATGTTGTCGTGCATGACCCGCCCCGCCATCAGCGCCCGGTCTTGATCCGGGTCCACAACCGGTTCATCAGCCGTGTCGTCTTGGCATCGTGGGCATTGATGGTGTAAAGGCGCGCCATGGCCGTCCTCATCGGGGTAAATGGTGCGATCGGACAGGATCGCGGGATCGATCAGCCGCTGGCTGGCGAGATTTCCGTTGGCGTAGGAGAGAAAATCCGTGTTCTTCGCCGCCACGTCCGCCCGCATGAGATAGTCGATGAAGGCGTGGGCCTCGGCGACATTGCGGGCGTCTTTCGGGATGGCGAGATTGTCGAAGAACATCTGGGCGCCCTCCTTGGGCACCGCATAGCCGATGTCGACGCCATTCTTGGCCTCGGCCGCACGTTTCTGGGCCTGCTTGATATCTCCGGACCAGCCGACCACGAGGCATATCTCGCCGCTGGCGAGAGCATTGAGGTATTCCGAGGAGTGAAACTTGCGCACGAAGGGCCGCACCTTCGTCACGAGATTGGGCGGCCGCTTCGAGGTCGGCGGGATCGACGGAGTTCGGGTTACGCCCGAGATAGTGCAACGCGGTCGGCAGGATGTCGTCCGAGGAATCCAGCATGTGGATGCCGCAATCCTTGAACTTGGCGAGCCGTGCCGGGTCGAACACGAGGCCCCAGCTATCGATGGCCGCGTCGGGCCCGAGAATCTCGCTCGCCTTTTTCACATTGAAGCCGATGCCGACCGTGCCCCACATATAATTGACGGCATATTGGTTGCCGGGATCGTAGGCAGCGAGACGCATGGCGATCGCCGGCCACGCATTGGCAAGGTTCGGCAGCTTCGCCTTGTCGAGCTTCTGGAACACCCCGGCCTTGATCTGACGCTCGAGGAAATAGGCGGTCGGCACCACCACGTCGTAGCCGGACTTGCCGGCCAGCAGCTTGGTTTCCAGCGTATCGTTGGAATCGAAGGTGTCGTAGCGGACCCGGATTCCCGTCTCCTTGGTGAAGTCTTCGAGCACGCCCGGCGCGATATAGTCCGACCAATTGTAGACGTTCACGAAACGAACGGGCTGCGCCACCGTGCCCCCGGCAAGGGCGGCGACCGCCGCGAACCCCACGACCGTCAGCACGTAGCAGATGCGCATCGTTGTCCCCTCCGTGATCCAAGTCTCTGCGACCCAAGTCTCCGGGATCCGAGCTGAAGCCGGCGTCAATTGGTCCGCCGGTGGCGGCGCGGTGGTGGCGCGGGCGGCGGCGGGATCGGATTCTGCGTGCAAAAGCCGCTGACGCCGCTCACGGTCCGCATGCACTGATCGTGGGTCGCATAGGCGCAATCTATCGTCACGCCACCCACATATCGTGCACACCACGGATACCAGGGATACCAGGAACCGGCCTCGCCCGTCCGCATTCCACCCAGCAGGCCGGCCAGCACGATCACCACGAACATCACCGGCATTTCAACCTCCCTGCGGACCGCTGCACCGCGCCGTTCTAGCGGCGCCGGTGCCGCGGCGCATCTCATTTCTCGGTGGGGAGGCCCGCTGCCTTCCAGGCCTTGAGGCCGCCGGCGAGGTGGGCGTCATAGGCGAGCCCCGCGGCCTGCGCGATCTCCGCCGCTTTGGTCGAGCGAACGCCCGAGCCGCAGGTGAACACGACGGTGCGCCCCTGCGGCTCCGGCAGATTGACGGGATCGAATTGCGACAGCGGCGCCAGCACCGCGCCGGGAATGCGCTCCTGCTCGGTCTCTTGCGGCTCGCGCACGTCGATGAGAAGTATCTCGTCGGCGGTCAACCCGGCCGCGACCTCTTCCGGCGTCAAGTCCCGCACGCCGCCGCGACCGAACAATCCGTACATCGTCGAACCGAGCCCCGTTTTTCCGCTGCAAGAGAACGCCGCAGGAGAACCATGGTGAAAAACCGGGAATAATCAAGGGCCGGCACGGCCACAGCGCCGGAGCGGCCGCGCTCGAGCCCTGGAGCGACGGATTTAGATCGTGACTTGAGTGCCCACTTCGACGACGCGGCCGGTCGGAATCTGGAAATAGTCGGTGGCGTCGTTGGCCGCGCGCGCGAGGTTGATGTACAGCCGATCCTGCCAGCGCGGCATGCCCGAGCGCGCCGCCGGACGCAGCGAGCGGCGCGACAGGAAGAACGAGGTCGACATGATGTCGAACTGCCAGCCGAGCTTGCGCGCGATCGCGAGCGCCTGCGGCACGTTCGGCGTTTCCATGTAGCCGAACCGTAGCGTCACCCGCGAGAAGGTCTGCCCGACCGGCTCGATGCGCACGCGCTCCTCGACCGGCACGCGCGGCGTGTGCCCGGTTTCGATCGACAGGATGACGTTCTTCTCGTGCAGGACCTTGTAATGCTTGAGGCTGTGCAGCAACGCGGTCGGCGCGCTGTGAGGGTCGCTGGTGAGGAACACCGCAGTGCCCGGCACGCGCTGTGGCGGCTTCTTCTCCAGCATGGCGACGAGGGAATCGAGCGGCGTTTCGAGCCTGCGGGTCTTGTCGATCAACAGGCGGGTGCCGCGCCGCCACGTGTACATGACCACCATCACGCTGCCGGCGAGCGCGAGCGGAACCCAGCCGCCCTCGACCACCTTCAGGAGGTTGGCCGCGAGGAAGGTGCTGTCGACGATGATGAACGGCGCGATCAGGGCGACGGCGGCCACCAGCGACCACTGCCAGACCTTGCCGATGACGATGAACGCCATGATCGCGGTGACCACCATGGTGCCCGGTGACGGCAATGCCATAGGCCGACGCCAGCGCGCTCGATGAGCGGAACAGCGCAACCAGGAGCAGCACGCCGACCAGCAGGCCGGAATTGACGCGCGGCATGTAGATCTGCCCCGTCATGCACCGCCGAGGTGTGGCGGACCTCGAGGCGCGGCAGCAAGCCGAGCTGGATCGCCTGCCGGGTCAGCGAATAGGCGCCGGTGATCACCGCCTGGCTCGCGATCACGGTCGCGAGCGTGGCCAGCACCACCATCGGCAGCTGCGCCCATTCGGGGTAGAGCAGAAAGAACGGGTTTTCGATCGCCTTCGGGATCGGCCAGCACCAGCGCGCCCTGACCGAGATAGTTGAGCGTCAGCGCCGGGAACACCAGCCACAACCAGGCGATCTGGATCGGCTGCGGCCGAAATGGCCGAGGTCGGCATAGAGTGCTTCGGCCCCGGTGACCGCCAGGAACACCGCGCCCAGCGTCACCAATCCGATGACGCCGTGTGCCGAACAGGAACGAGATCCCGTACCAGGGATTGAAGGCCACGAGCACGCTGGGATCGTTCGCGATCCAGGACGCCCGGCACCGCGATGACGAAGAACCACACCATCATCACCGGACCGAAGAAATTGGCGACGCTGGCGGTTCCGCGTGACTGCACCGCGAACAGGACGACCAGGATCACGACGGTCAGCGGCACGATATAGGGATCGAACCCGGGGGCCACGATCTTCAAGCCTTCGATCGCCGAAAGCACCGAAATCGCCGGCGTGATGAGCGCGTCGCCGAAGAACAGCGCCGCGCCGATGATGCCGAGCATCACGACCAGCGTGGCGTTGTCGCCGGTGGCCTGGCGCGCCAGCGCCATCAGGGTGAGCGTGCCGCCTTCGCCGTTGTTGTCGGCGCGCAGCAGCACCAGGACATATTTGAACGTGACGATGAAGATGAGCGCCCACAGGATCAGCGACAGCACGCCGAGCACCGCCGTAGGCGTGGCGGTGCCGTTCGGCCCGACCGCCGCGTTCACCGCTTCGCGAAGGGCATAAAGCGGGCTGGTGCCGATGTCGCCGTAGACGACCCCGATGCTGCCGACCGCTAATCCCAGAACGCGCATCCGGACATCGGGCTGGCGTGGCTTTCGGTCGCTGGCGCGACCCCGGGCTTGGGAGCTTCAGCACCCCGGTGGGGGGCGGCGATGCCGTCACTCATGGGTCGGTTAACCGATGTTGCGCCGCACAAAATCTGGGGCCGCGGCTTATACCACCCTCCCGGCAGACCCGTCCAGCGTCGCGGCGGCCCATTGATGAGGCCGCTGGCGCCGGCAATTTGAGCACCGGCACGGCTTCCGCCAGGCTCCGCACCGACGAAAATAATTCAACAGAGCCAGTCGCTTGACGCCGATCAACCCAGCAAGACGTAGGCGCGCGATAGCAAAGCGTATTGCGCCGTCCGGGCCTGCCGCTGGCGGAATGGACTTTCGCAATTCCGCCCGACGTGTCGCGGCGGGCACATCAAATACAGCACGGCTCTGAGGCTGAAAGATGTGTGAATCCGCCAGACCGCTCCGCACCCTTACCTGGCACCCTGGCGCCCCTACCTGGCACCGGCGTATTCCCGCCGCCGCAGCTCGAGCTCGGCCAGATAGCGGCGCAGCGCGTGCGCCTCGCTCAATGTTCCCAGCACCCGGCGCGACAGCAGCGCATCGACCACGGGAAGCACTTCGGATTCGGTGCGGTCGAACGCCGCCACCGCCTCCTGCACCGTCATGCTCGGCAGCAGCATATCGTCGGCATGACGCAGGATTTCAAAGATGAAGGCGCTTTCGGCAAGTTCGGCGGCGTGGGCTTCCGCGACCATCACCATGCCGGCATAGCGGCCGTGGATGTCGACCGCCACCACCTGGCCGGTCGAGCCCGGCGGAAACGCCTCCCGGAACGCGGCCGCCGTCATCTCCGATGAGACGGTTTTCACGTCCTGGCGCATCATGCGGCCGACGGTCAGGTCGCGCAGCCAGCCGATATCGGCGGCACTGCGGATGGTCTCGCCGCGCAGATGAAACCGCCATGTTGCGAACGAGTAGCCGAACAGCGCGCGCGTCACCTGCGCCGAGATGATGACGGCGACGAGCACGGCCGCGGTCAGCCACAGATTGCCGGTCGATTCCAATGCGACGAAGATCATCGTGAGCGGCCCGCCGATCACCGCGGCGGAGAGCGCACTCATGCCGATCACCGCATAGGCATTCGAGTCGATATAAATCGCGGGATCGATCGCATTGACTGCAGTGGCGAACAACTGCCCTCCCAGCGCTCCCATCAGGAGCGAGGCAAAAAACAGACCGCCGCGAAACCCGGACCCGAGCGAGACGATCGACGCGAGCGCCTTGAGGGCGAGGATGATCGCTATTCCCTGCAACGGCAGATCGAGCATGCCGGTCAGGCGCAGCGCGCCGTGACCCGACGACATCACCTGGGGCGTGACGATGGCGAACAGACCGACGATGACCCCGCCGACCCCGGGCCGCAGCACCGCCGGCAGCCTGGAGCGGTTCAACACGGCTTCGAACAGGTAGACGCCGCGCATCACCACGATGCCGAACACGGCCATCACCACGCCGAGCAGCGCGGCGAACAGGAGATCCTGGTTGGTGACCGCGGCGACCTGCGGCGCGACGATGCCGAGATGGACCGCGGCAAGGCTGCCGGCGACGAGATAGCCGAGCAGCGAAGCGATCCCGACCGGCGCGAGGCTCGTCACCGAATAGTTCCCGATGACCAGCTCGAAGCCGTAGAAGGCCCCGGCGAGCGGCGCGCCGAACGCGCCGGCAATGCCCCCGGCGGCGCCGCAGCCGACCAGGATGCGCAGGTCCGCGCGCCGCAGCCGGAAGGCGCGGCCGATCCGCGATGCGATGGCGCTTGCAAGCTGGGTGTAGCCGGCCTCCATCCCGACCGACGCCCCGACGCCGCTCGACCACACCGTCTGCAGGGCGACGATCACGCTGCCGGTAAACGACATCCGGCCGCCATGGAGCGCATTGGCCTCGATCGGGTCGACCTCGCGGGCCGGCCGCCAGGCCGCGATGAAGGTGTAGGCGACGCCCAGCGCCAGGCCGCCCAGCGTCGGCACCACCATCGCCAGCACGGGATCGAGGCTCGCCAGCGCCGACAGGCGTTCCCCCAGTGGCAGCCCGAAAAACAAGCTGTGCAGCAGGTCGACGCCGCTGCCCATCAGCGTGACCACGATGCCGGCGAGCGCACCCACCACCGCGGCCAGCAGGATGAGGCTGAACTCCCGGGCGCGGACGAAGGCGCGCAGCCGGTGCGGGACTTCGAACTCGGTCAACGACTTGCCCAGGCTGCACCTCGCTCGGAGTTAAGCGCCGTCCGGACCACTCTTACGTCGGGGCCGCCGGCGACGCCACCGGGCGGTGTCGCATGCCGCGGCCGAAACAAACCGGACCGGGCGCACCCATCAAAGCGAACGATCAAAGAATCTGGCTGAGGAACTGCCGCGTGCGCTCGTCGCGGCAATTGGCGAAGAACTCCGCCGGCGGCCCATGCTCGACCACCACGCCGCGGTCGGTGAAATAGATCTCGTCGGCGACTTCTCGGGCAAATCCCATTTCATGGGTGACGATGACGCAGGTCATGCCTTCCTCCGCAAGCTCGCGGATGGTGACCAGCACCTCCTTCACCGTTTCCGGATCGAGCGCCGCTGTCACCTCGTCGAACAACATGACGTCGGGCTGCATGGCGAGGCTGCGCGCGATGGCGACGCGCTGCTGCTGGCCGCCGGACAGTTCGCCCGGATAGAAATCTTCCTTGCCGTCGAGCCGCACCTTGCGCATCAGAGCGCGCGCCTGCGCCTCCACCTCCGCGCGCTTGCGCTTGAGCACATGGACCGGCGCCATCATGATGTTGGCGAGGGCGGTGCGGTGCGGGAACAGATTGTACTGCTGGAACACCATGCCGACCTTGCGGCGCAGCGCGAGCTTGTCCAGCTTGGGGTCGTTGACCTCCTGCCCCTCCACGAGGATCGAGCCGCTGTCGATCGGCACCAGGGCATTGATGCAGCGAAGCAGGGTCGATTTGCCGGCGCCCGACGGGCCGATGATGCAGATCACCTGCCCCTTCATCACATCGAGCGAGATGCCGTCGAGGATTGTCGCGGGACCGAACCTCTTGAAGACGTCGCGCATGCGGATCAGCGGCAGGTCGGGGTTCCAGGCCTCGGGCGCAGTCATCACCGCACCGCAAAGCGCCGTTCCACCGCAACCGTCGCGCGGGCGATCGGGTAGCAGTAGATGAAGAACCAGGTGAGCAAATAAAGGTACATGGGCACCAAGAGCTCGGTGCGGCCCTCCGACGACAATACGTCGCCGGTGAGCGTCATCGCCTCGCTGACCCCGACGATGGAGGTGAGCGGCGTCGCCACCACGACGATGGCGTAGAGATTCATCCAGGGCGGCATCATGCGTTTCACGCACTGCGGCAGGATGACCAGCCGCAGCGTCTGCAGACGGGTGAAGGCCAGCGCTTCCGACGCTTCCCACTGGCCGGACGGGATCGATCGCACCGCTCCGCGCACGAGTTCCGCGACGTTCGCCATCACCGGCAGCGCCAGCCCGGCGGTCGCCTTGGCCCAGCCGGGCAGCGGCACGGTCACGCCGCCGATGCGGACTTCAAAGGGCATCAGCAGGATGCAGTAGAACAACAGCACCAGCCACGGCGCGTTGCGGAAGAACTGCGTGATGAGCCACGACAAGGCCCGCGCCGGCCGGGTGAGCGAAATCAGTCCGAGGCCGAGCGCAATTCCGAGCCCGGTGCCGATCGCCATGGCGAGCACGCTCATGGCGATGTTGAGGGCAAAGCCGCGGGCGAGCAGCGGCGTCCATTTGAGGATGGTGGCGGGGATCGATGGGGTGCCGGGGCCGGCCTGGGCCTCGCCGATGCAGACCGCGAGCACGAGGGCGCCGGTCAGGATCACACCGTGACGCGCCGTGAACGGCAAGGCGGAACCCGGCGCTGCCCGCGGCAGGCGAAACGCCTTGAGGACGGCAAGATCGGTGCGCGCGCCGCCGCTCATGGCGTGTAGCCGGGGATGCGCATCGCCCGCTCCCAACGGCCCATGACATAGACCACGACGCCGACCAGGGCGACGTAGATGACCAGCAGCACGTTCATCATTTCGGTGACGTTCAATTCGTCCGACCAGATCTGGTTGGCGACATAGAGCATCTCCGGGACCGCGATGGCGTAAGCGATCGTCGTGGTCTTCACGAGATTGACGAGATTGTTGTTGAGCGCCGGCAGGCTGATGCGGAAGGCGAGCGGCAGGATCACGTGGAGATAGGCGCGCAGCCGGCTGTAGCCGAGCGCTTCGGCGGCCTCGACGGTCTCTTTCGGTACCGCCTCGATGCCGGCACGAAAAATCTCCACATTGAAGGCGCCGGCATAGAGCGACAGGCAGATGGCGGCCCAGGCGAAATTCGAAACAAGCGGAACGGCGAGCCCCACCGCATTGGTCGTCCGCAGGTATGACCCCAGCGCGAAATAGAAAAAGTAGAGCTGCACCAGCGGCGGCGTGTTGCGAAAGAACTCGATGTATCCCGCGGTGACGGCGCGCACGAGCCGCAGCCGCGACCCCTGCGCCCAGGCACCCACAACCCCGATGGCGACGCTGCATAGGATGCACAGCGTCATCAGCCGCACCGAGGTCAGAAAGCCGTTGAAGAAGCGCGCCCGGTCGAAGGCATCATAGAAGATCGTAAGCTTGATGCCGGTGGTCGCGTGGAGCTCGCGAAACCAGTCCCAGAGCGGTTGAAGGTCCGTCATGAATGCCGTGACTTACCGTCGGGGATGGGAGCATTTTCCGCTCACTTTGACACCCACGTCGCTGTCAACGCCCGGCGTGATCGTAGGGTGGGCAAAGGCGGCCGGGGCGACGTCTATTGGCACGGTGCACGGTCCGCCGTGCCCACGCGGGGGCGCCGGTGTGGGCACGGCGGGTCGCCGCGGTGCCTTCATGGATGCCATGTAGCCGCCTTTGCCCACCCTACATACCTCACTTGGTCTGCGCCTGCGCTTTCGCGAGGAACGCGGACGGCATGATGTTCCACTTCTTCTCCAGTTCGATGAGCTTGCCGCGGCGGTGCCAGTCGGCGATGGTCTTGGCCATGAACTGCCCCCACGGCCCGTCGCGCTCTTCCAGCTTCACGGCGGCGCCCCACGGCTCGGTCAGGATGGTCTCCAGCGGCATTTCGAATCCCGCCCATCTGGGGTCCGCGAGCCGCTCGGCAAAGGCGGTGTCGTCGTAGAGCCAGGCGATGCAATTGCCCTGGGAAAGCGCGGTCTCGGCTTCGTTCTGCCCGCGAAATGCGACGATGTCGGCGCCGTATTTTTCCGCCACATACTTGTTGAAGAAGGAGCCCTGAATGCCGCAGACTTTCTGGCCCTTGAGCGCCTCCCACCGCTTGAGGGCGGCCTTGCGGTTGGCGAATACGTTGACGCCCGAGGCGTAGTAGCTCGGCTCGACGATGCCGACCGTTTTGCGCCGCTCGTCCGTCACGTTCATGGTGGCGAGCATGAGGTCGATCTTGCCCTGCTGCAGGAACTGGATGCGGTTTGCGGAGACCACAGGCTCCAGTTCGAGCCGGACGCCCAACCGGGCGGCCACGTCCCTGGCAAGATCGGGCTCGAAGCCGACGATGGCGCCGCTGGGGTCGCGAAACCCGAACGGCTTGTAGTCGGCCTTGGTGCCGACCACCACAACGCCGCGCTGCTTGATCTTGTCCAGCGTCTGCGCCTGGAGCGGGCCGTCCGAAACGATCAATCCGGCAGCGACGGCCATGCCCGCGATGATGAGACGTTGCAGCATGGATCGCTCCTTGTTCGCCAAGTGACGCCGCCGATGCCGAAACCGCATGGACGATAACAATTTCCTGGATTGGCGGGAACCCGCGCGGCGCCTCTTCTCCCCTCCCCCTTGCTCCGCTTGCGGGGGAGGTGTCCCCCAAGGTGTCAGGTGTCCTCACGCGTCAAGAAAGCCCGCGCCTCACTTCGGGGCCGCGGACAACGCTACCCGGCTGTGCCGCTTGCCATAGCCGAAATAGATCAGAAGTCCGACCGACCAGCCAAACCAGGAGGCGGATCCAACTGTCGGCCGGCAACCCCAGCATCAGGAACACGGCCGCGGCGGCGCCGGCCGGCGCGACCACGTGGACGGCCGGCGTCCGGAACGGGCGCGGGAGTTCGGGATCGATGACCCGCAAGGCGAGCACCCCGAGACAGACGATGGCGAACGCCATCAGCGTGCCGATGCTCACGAGTTGGCCGACGAGGCCGATCGGCAGCAGCCCGGCGAGCACCATGACCACGGTCCCGATGACGATGGTCGACACATAGGGGGTGCGGAAGCGCGGATGCACCATCGCGGCCACCGGCGGCAGCAGCCCGTCGCGCGCCATGGAGTAGAAGATCCGGGTCTGGCCGAGCAGCAGGACCAGGATGACGGAACTCAGCCCGATGATGATGCCGACGTTCATGATCGGCGCCAGCCGTTTGACGCCGATGGCGTTGATGCCGACCGCGATCGGGTCGGCAACGTCGAGCTGATCGTAGGGGACGATGCCGGTGAGCACCAGGGCGACCGCCACGTAGAGCGCGGTGCAGATCACCAGCGAGCCGAGAATGCCGATCGGCATGTCGCGCTGCGGGTTGATGGCCTCCTGGGCCGCGGTCGACACCGCATCGAAGCCGATATAGGCGAAGAACACCACGGCGGCGCCGCGCACGACGCCGCTCCAGCCGAACCGGCCGAGTTCCAGCTCGGGCGGGACGAATGCGCCGGTCGGATTGGCTGACGTCACCCAGTTGGCGGGGCTGAAGGACCAGACGCCGACCAGGATGAACGTGAAGACGATGACGAGCTTGATGGCGACGAAGACCGTGTTGATCCGCGCCAATTCACGGATGCCGAACAGGAGCACCGTCGCCATGACGGCGACCACCGCCATTGCGGGGACGTTGAGGATTGCGCCGGTCGTGTGCCACGCGCCGGTCGTCGCGTCGTAGTCGAACGGCGAGCTTGCGTAGCGCAGCGTGAGCGGGACCCCGAAGTCCTGCAGGAGGCTCACGACGTAGCCGGACCAGCCGATCGCGACGGTGGTGGCGCCGAGCGAATATTCCAGGATCGAGATCCCAGCCGATGATCCACGCGACGATTTCGCCGAGCGTCGCATAGGCATAGGTGTAGGCGCTGCCGGCGACCGGCACGCTCGATGCCATCTCGGCGTAGCACAGGCCGGCAAAGCCGCAGGCGATCCCGCTGAGCACGAACGAGATGCTGATGGCGGGTCCGGCATTCTCCGCAGCGGCGTTTCCGGTCAGGACGAAGATGCCGGCGCCGATGATGGCGCCGATGCCGAGGGCGACGAGATTGACAGCCGTGAGGGTGCGCTTGAGCGGCACGCCGTCATGGGCGACGATCGCCTG
This sequence comes from uncultured Alphaproteobacteria bacterium, assembly GCA_963746235.1. Classification (GTDB taxonomy): domain Bacteria; phylum Pseudomonadota; class Alphaproteobacteria; order Rhizobiales; family Xanthobacteraceae; genus JAJPKK01. Next base: position 19,763 of record CAVVCE010000011.1, on the reverse strand, counting down.
CGCTTCCAATTCCTTCGCCCGCGACAACAGCGACGCGATCGACTGTCTGGCCCAAAGATCAGCCATCCGACCTCCTGCGATTAGGCGTCGGAGCGGCGGAAGCCGACGCAGCTTGAGACGATGGTGTCGACGCGGCGGCGCCGCGAACGAATTGATTGGTCCGTCGGCGACAGTGTCCATGCCCATGGGGCGGTTGTCGACTGCGCGCGGTGCCTAGCGCGGCGCCGCTGTGTTCGGCCGTGAATATCGCGAGGCGCTCGCGCGTGGCGAGCCTCGAAAAAACGGCCATCGAGGTCCCCGCAACTGCGGTGGAACCGCGCTTCCCGCGGGCGCAGGGCTGCGCTATGCCAGCCGCTTGGGTGCCGCCGGCGCTGCCGCCGGAGCCACAACGGGAGAACAACGATGCGGGAGATCGGCCACTTCGTCGGCGGCAAGGAGGTCAAGGGCGGGTCGGGCCGGTTCGCCGACGTGTTCAATCCCAACACCGGCGAGGTCCAGGCCAGGGTGGCCTTGGCCAAGCACGCCGAGGTCGAGCACGCGATCGCGCTGGCCCAGGCGGCGCAGCCGGCCTGGGCGGCCACCAACCCGCAGCGGCGCGCCCGCGTCATGTTCAGGTTCCTCGACCTGGTCCAGAAGGAATTCGACGGACTCGCGGCGCTGTTGTCGTCCGAGCACGGCAAGACCGTCCCGGACAGCCGCGGCGACATCCAGCGCGGCCTCGAAGTGGTCGAGTTCGCCTGCGGCATTGCGCACCTGATGAAGGGCGAATACTCCACCGCCGCCGGCCCCGGGATCGATCTCTATTCGCTGCGCCAGCCCCTGGGCGTCGTCGCCGGGATCACGCCGTTCAACTTTCCGGCGATGATCCCGATGTGGAAATTCGCCCCCGCCATCGCCTGCGGCAATGCCTTCATCCTCAAGCCGTCGGAGCGCGACCCCTCGGTGCCGATGCGGCTCGGCGAACTGATGATCGAAGCGGGGCTGCCGCCGGGCATCCTCAATGTCGTCAACGGCGACAAGGAAGCTGTCGATACGCTGCTGACCGACCCGCGCGTCATGGCGGTCGGCTTCGTCGGCTCGTCTGCGATCGCCGAATACGTGTATGCGACCGGCTGCGCCAACGGCAAGCGCGTGCAGTGCTTCGGCGGCGCCAAGAACCACCTGATCGTGATGCCCGATGCCGACCTGGACCAGGCGGTCGATGCCTTGATCGGGGCCGGCTACGGTTCCGCCGGCGAGCGCTGCATGGCGGTGTCGGTCGCGGTGCCGGTCGGCGACAACACCGCCGACCGGCTGATGAGGAAGCTGATCCCGCGGGTGGAAAGCCTCAAGATCGGGCCCTCGAGCGATGCCCAAGCGGACTATGGCCCGCTGGTGACCCGCGCCCATCTCGACAAGGTCAGGAGCTATGTCGACACCGGCGTCGCGGAAGGCGCCAAGCTCGTGGTCGACGGCCGCGGCTTTACGCTGCAAGGCTACGAGAACGGCAACTTCATCGGCGGCTGCCTGTTCGACGAGGTGACGCCGGACATGCGCATCTACAAAGAAGAAATCTTCGGCCCGGTGCTCTCGGTGGTCCGCGCCAAGGATTACGAGGAGGCGGTGCGGCTGCCGTCCGAGCACGACTACGGTAACGGCGTCGCCATCTTCACCCGCGACGGAGACACTGCGCGGGATTTCACCGAGCGCGTCAATGTCGGCATGGTCGGCGTGAACTTCGCCATTCCGGTGCCGTTGTCCTACTACACCTTCGGCGGCTGGAAGCGTTCCGGCTTCGGCGATCTCAACCAGCACGGCCCGGACTCGATCCGGTTCTACACCAAGACCAAGACCGTGACCTCGCGCTGGCCGTCAGGCACCAAGGAAGGCGCGGAATTCGTCATTCCGACGATGAAGTAGATGTGGAACGTGATCCTCCAAATCAAATATTTCTAACTTAAATGGGATGTCGCAAATGAGCTTTGAACGGTCAAGAAGCCAACGATATTGAGCGCCGAAAGGTCAAGTATATGTAAAACCGACAGCCACTGCAGCTAGGCTCGCCGCAAAGAAATTAAACCAGCCATTCCATAGCGTCCCACTGAGAACGGCGAGCCTTGTTCCGATAAGGGCGCCTGCGACGCTCAGACCCCATGCGAGCGCAGACAAAAAGCCGAAACAAACCGCAGCTTGCTGCGCAAGAGGATTTTTGTCATGCGGAACGTATGTTGCCGTTCCAAAGTAAAAACAAATGCAGACAATGGCGGTCACGACGACTGTTAAAACAAACCCCCGCATCGCTGCCCCCAAGTCGAATCTATATTATATTTTTTCCGAACGATTTCGTAAAATCTATGTGTTCTCCTCAAACATCGCAAAATAAGTGCCTATTAATCCGCCAGCGGCACATATCCCGATTATCGGAAGGAGCAGTTCGAACGATCGCAACATGAAAAATTCGATGCTGCCGAGCAAGACGCAAAGTGCGCCAGCATAGCACCAAACAGCGACAAGCGACTTGTGCCGACTTAAGACCTCGGTCGCTCCGTACACCATGTGGACCTCCATCTCGCCCATTTCGCCGCCGGCGAGTTGAATCTCAGGGTGAATCTCGGGCTTTGGCTTATGAACTTCGTTCATCGTCATGCCCTCCACTCCCTCCTCAGCTAATCGACCCTCTTCACATCGTCGTCTTGCGTGGCTTCTGCCGTCAAGCGCTTACGCTTTCACGAAAGTGGCACGCTCAATAGCAGTACGGCCTCCATCCAGCATCCAAAAAGGGCAGGTCATAAGTCGTTAAGGTTGCGACTACCACCGACATATGGATCGAGTTGCCCCATGTCGAGCGCCGAATCCTTTGCAACGGGGCATCATTTACCCGATGCAGGAACGCACCGCCTGCGATTCCCCCACCGCCGTGTTGCGGCATTGGCAGCGCGGCGGGCGCTCCAACAGCGAGATCGTCACCGTGGTGATGCGGTTCTTGCGCACCACGATGTCGCACAGCACCGCCATCTGGCCGCCGCCGGCCGGGGTCGCGAGCTTCGCGGTGCCGACGCGCTGGCGCAGCACGGCGGTGCCGTTCTTGGGCGGCTCGAGCCTCACCGCATCGAGATAGAACGCCGTGGCCGGCGTCGCGACCGGAACAGTCTTGATCTCTACATAGCCGACATCGGTCGGCGTGCACGCCGCGAGCATGGCGGCCGAAAGCGCCGCTGCGCACGGGAACAGGAAGCGCACGTCCATCTCACGCCCCCGGCGGCTTGATCCCGCCGATCAGGCGCTGCAACTGGTCGGAGGCGCCGCGGATATCGCGGGTGAGTTGGCGGATGACGTCGACCACCTTCTGCGCCTGGCGGATTTGCACGAGTTCCTCGATGAAGTCCTCGTTGGCCTGCAGCGTGCGCAGCAATTCCGCAAAGCGGGTGCGGGCGCTGCCGAGTTCCAGATTGGCGCGCTCGGTATCGTCGCGCAGCTTGCGCCATTGCTCGATGAGGAAGCTCTTCTCCTCCGGCTTGAAGCGGGTGTCCTGCTCGAGTTCCCTGAGCTTGTCGCGCGCGCGGGTCAGCGCCTTGTCGCCGAGCGTGGCGAGGCCGCCATTGTCGGCGACGGCGTCGAGCAATCCGCTGACGGCGCCGCGGAGATCCTCGATCTCCTTTCTCGCCTTTTCGACGTCGGTGTAGCCGTCGATCGCCTTGGCGCTGTCGTCCATCTTCTTGCCGAGTTCGCCGAAGCTCTGCTTGAGCTTGTCGAGCTCGCGGGAAAAATCCTCCACCGGCGAGATGGCGTCGCCTTTCGCGCCGGGATCGCCCGCGGCGAAGGCGCGGCCGGACGGCGCCGGCACGGCGAACACAAGCACCAAGCCGAGGATCGACAGGCGCAGGACCGACAGGCGCACGAGCAGGCGCCGCACGGCACCGTGGCCGAAGCTGAGGCTATCCATGATCCACCCTGCCGTAGTAAATGATGATCGCGCGGCGCCTCCAAGCGCAAGTTTGATGCGGCGAGCGCACGGGCCTGAAGCAGCGAGCGCACGCGACGCACTCGGATCGCTTCATGATCGGTTAAGAATCTTGTCCAAAGTGTGGCCCGCATGATCCGCCGCGACCGCCGAAAGCCCGCCTGACCGCCCCTGCAGTTTCAGCACTTCTTCCTCGCCGAGGCCCCCATGTCCGACATGACCGAATCCGACACGCCGTCCGCCACGCCCGAATACCAGCTCTATTGCTTCGCCCAATCCGGCAACGCCTACCGCGTTGCGCTGATGCTCAACCTGGTCGGCGCGGACTGGAAGCCGGTATTCGTCGATTTTTTCGTCGGGGGCGAAACGCGCACGGCGAAATACCGCGCCGAGATCAATGAAATGGGCGAAGTCCCGGTGCTCGCCCACGGCGCGCGCAAGCTCAGCCAGTCGGCGGTGTGCCTGACCTATCTCGCCGAGCGGTTCGGCAGGTTTCGCCCCGAGGGCGACGACGAGCGGCTCGAATGCCTGCGCTGGATCGTGTTCGACAACCAGAAGGTCAACGGCTTTCTCGGGCCGTACCGGTTCCTCAAGAATTTTGCGCCGGCGCCCAATCCCGGCGGCGAGGCGTTCCTGCTGGGACGGATCGCCGGCAATCTCGCCGTCGTCGACAAGCGGCTGGGAAAGGCGCCCTATCTCCTCGGCGCCAAGCCGACCATCGCCGACATTTCGCTCGCCGCCTATCTCTACTATCCCGCGGATGAATTCGGCTTCGACATCGCCAAGGATCATCCGGCGATCGGTGCCTGGATGGAACGCATCAAGGCGCTGCCGGGTTGGAAGCACCCTTATGACCTGATGCCGGGATATCCCTTGAAGAGGGGGTGAAGGCGGCGCGTAGGGCGGAATAGCGCAGCGTATTCCGCCGGAGTCGGCGCAGACGGCGCAATACGCTACGCTATTGCGCCCTACAGCCCCGGTTCAGGTCTTGCCGTGGCGGTGACCATGGTCATGGTCATGGTCGTGGTGATCGTGGGTGTGGCCGTGGTCATGCGCGTGGTCTTGTCCACGCCCGTGATGGTCATGATCGCGTTCATGGCCATGACCGTGCCCGTGATGTTCATGATCGTGGTGATGCCCGTGATCGTGATCATCGTGATGGTGGCCGTGATCGTGCCCATGCGCACTGCCGTCTTCGGGCTCGAACGGCGCCATCACCATCGCCGGCTGGAAGCCGCGTTCGCGCAGGAACTGCGCGAACGCGGGGTCCGGCGGCAGGCGCAGGCGGTTGGCGAGGATCTGCACGGGAACGTGGCGGTTGCCCAGCGCCAGCACCAGCCGCGCCGCCTTGGCAAAATCCTTCTCGCGCACCTCGAGCACCGGCTCGACATCGGCGACCACTTCGACGAGATGGCCGTCGTCGAGCACCAGGAGATCGTCGGTGCGCAGCAGCGGCGGGACCGGGAAATCGAATTCGACGCAGATCCCCTTACCGCCGAACACGAAGCCCTGCTGCTTGACGCGGTCCTCGAATTTGAGCAGCACCGTGTCGATGATTTCGCCGGGGCGCTGATCGCCGGAGCGGAGAACTTTCTGGATGCGGGGCATGGGGCGATCCGATTCAGTGGCAAATTTTCAGTGGCAAATCTTCAGTGGCGAATTTCAGTGGCAAGTTTTCAGTGGCGCGTCGGCCGCCCGGGCGGAGCGTCGGCGCCGGATTCGAACGGCACCACGGGTGACGGCCGGTCCGGGTCAAGCGCCGCCGCCTCGACCTTGCCGGCCAGCAGCGCGCGGGAATCGCGCCGGGCGTATTCTCGATAGGACAGAAACCCGAACGGCAGGCTCACGAGATAAAGCACAGTCGCGATGGTCAGGACCTCCCAGGGGTAGCTGATCAGCAGCGCGAAAAACAGCACGAAGCCGATGAAGACCAGCAGCACCAGGTCCGGCGGCACCCGGGTGCCGAGTTTCTTGCCGGAATAGACCGGCAGCCGCGACACCATCAGGAAGGCGATGGCGAGGGTATAGACAAACGTCACCGGCGGGATGATGGCGAGTTGGGGGACGCCGAGGAAGTGCATGTAGACCGGCAGCAGGACGGTGATGGCGCCGGCCGGCGCCGGCATGCCGACGAAGAAATTGGCCGCCCAGGCCGGGCGGTTGGGATCGTCGATCATGACGTTGAAGCGGGCGAGGCGGAGCCCGGCGGCGATCGCGAACACCATGGCCGCGATCCACCCGGCCGACTTGAGCTCGTGGAGGCTCCAGAAGTACAGCGTCAGGCCCGGCGCGACGCCGAAATTGACGAAGTCGGCGAGGCTGTCGAGTTCGGCGCCGAACCGCGACGTGCCCTTGAGAAGCCGCGCCACCCGGCCGTCGATGCCGTCCAGCACCGCGGCAAACACGATGGCGCCGAGCGCCCATTCGAGCTTGCCCTCGGCGGCGAGGCGGATCGCGGTGAGCCCGGCACACAGCGCCAGCAGGGTGATGAGGTTCGGCACCAGGGTACGCACCGGAATGGCACGAAACCGCCGCGGCTGCGCCGGACCTTTGCCGCGCTTGAAGGGCGAGAACGGTGAATGCGTCATGGCGCGATATATATACGCCGGCGCGGCGCGGCGCCATGCGTCCGCGCGGTGCGTCCGTGCGGTGCTCCTTATCCCTCCCCGACTTCGGGAAGGGTGGCCGAGCGACAGCGAGGTCGGGTGGGGCTCGGGCGTTACCAAGCGAAGAAAGGACCCCACCCTGCCCTCCCCGAAGGCGGGGAGGGAAGAGTGTCACCCATGTCGTCGGTCAGAACTGTTACCCATGTCCCCGGTTGCACAATCGGCAAGGCCCTCCCTGCCGAGCAGTTGAACTGTTACCCATGTCGTCGGTCTACTCTGTTACCCATGTAGCCGGTTTGGACCCCCACCCTGCCCTCCCCGAAGACGGGGAGGGAACCGAATATCCGGCCGACCCCTACCCCACCCGGTAGCTGCGGCCGGGGTCGCCGCCGTGCAGGTCGGCGATGATGGTTTCGCCGGCGACGGCGATCTGGCCCTCGGCGACGAGCGGCCGGCCGCCGTCCGGGAGATAAATGTCCACCCGGGAGCCGAACCGGATCATGCCGATCCGCTCGCCGGCGCCGATGGCGGTGCCCTCCCGCACGAACGGCACGATGCGCCGCGCGACCAGGCCGGCGATCTGCACGACGCCGATGCGCGCCCCGCTGGCAGTCCGGATCAGGAAGCAGTTGCGCTCGTTGTCGTCGCTCGCCTTGTCGAGATCGGCATTGAGGAACAGGCCCGCGCGGTAGGCGATGCGCTCGATCCGGCCGGTCACGGGACTGCGGTTCACATGGCAGTCGAACACGCTCATGAAGATCGAGATGCGCGCCACCGGCCGCTCGCCGAGCGCAAGCTCGGCAGGCGGCACGGCGTTGACGACCCGGCTCACCCGCCCGTCCGCCGGCGCGATCACGAGACCTTCGCGCAGCGGCGTCACCCGCGGCGGATCGCGGAAGAAATAGACGCACCACAGGGTGCCGATGACGCCGAGCCAGCCGAGCGGCGACCACAGCCACATCAGGATCAGGCTCGCGATGCCGAACGTCGCGATGAAGGGATAGCCCTCCTGGTTGATCGGGACGAGCTGGGAACGGACCGAGGCGACGATCGACATGCTCACTCCGCAGCGTCGGCGGCGACGATGTCGGGGGCAACGGTCCCCGAAGCTTCCCCGAGCGGCACCCGGTCGGGCGCCGCGTCGTCGTCGCCCACCCGGGCGAGCGTCTCGCGCGCCTGTTCGGCTTCGCGCTGCCGGTTCCACATGCTGGCATAGAGCCCGCCGGCCGCCAACAGCCATTGGTGGGTGCCGCGCTCGACGATGATGCCCCGGTCGAGCACGAGGATCTCGTCGGCGTCGATGATGGTCGAGAGCCGGTGGGCGATCACCAAGGTGGTGCGGTTCCTGGAAATGCGGTCGAGGGCGTCCTGGATGTCCTTTTCGGTGTGGCTGTCGAGCGCCGATGTCGCCTCGTCCAGCAGCAGGATCGGCGGCCCCTTCAGGATGGTGCGGGCGATGGCGACGCGCTGCTTCTCGCCGCCGGACAGCTTGAGGCCGCGCTCGCCGACCTCGGTGTCGTAGCCCTTCGGCGCCGCCCGGATGAAGCCGTCGATCTGGGCGTGCGCTGCGGCCGCCTCGACCTCGGCATCGCTCGCGTCCCAGCGGCCATAGCGGATGTTGTAGCGCACGGTATCGTTGAACAGCACGGTGTCCTGCGGGACCATGCCGATGGCGTCGCGCAGCGAGGCCTGGGTGACCTCCCTGATGTCCTGCCCGTCGATGGTGATGCGGCCGCCGGACACCTCGTAGAAGCGGAACAGCAGCCGCGAGATGGTCGACTTTCCGGCGCCGGACGGGCCGACGATCGCCACCGTGCGCCCGGCCGGAACCTCGAACGAGATTCCCTTGAGGATCGCCCGCTCCGGCTCGTAGGCGAACCGCACGTCCTCGAAACGGATCGCGCCGCTGGTGACCACCAGCGCCGGGGCGCCGGGGCGGTCCTTGATCTCGGAATCGCGCCCGAGGATCGCGAACATGGATTCGATGTCGATCACCGCCTGCTTGATCTCGCGATAGACCATGCCCATGAAGTTCAGCGGCTGGTAGAGCTGGATCATCATGGCGTTGATCATGACGAAATCGCCGATCGTGTGGGTCCCGGCCTTGATACCGAACACGCACAACCCCATCGTGACGGTGAGGCCGACGCGTGAAGATCGCGGCCTGACCGGCATTGAGGACCGCGAGCGACACATAGGCCTGGACGCTCGCCTGCTCGTAGCGCGCCATCGAGCGGTCGTAGCGCTCGGTCTCGCGCTGCTCGGCGCTGAAATACTTGACGGTCTCGTAGTTGAGCAGGGAATCGATCGCCTTGGTGTTGGCGTCGGTGTCGCTCTCGTTCATCTTGCGGCGGATGCCGATCCGCCACTCGGTCGCGATGTAGGTGTACCACATGTACAGCGCGACGGTGACGAAGATGACCACCACGTAGCGCCAGTCGAACTGATAGAGCAGCACGCCGGAGATCATCAGCACTTCGACGATGGTCGGGACGAGCTGCAGGATCACCATCCGCACGATGGTCTCGATGCCGTTGCGCCCGCGCTCGAGAACGCGGGTGAGCCCGCCGGTCTTGCGCTCGAGATGAAAGCGCAGCGAGAGCTGGTGCATATGCTCGAAGGTGAGGATCGCGAGCCGGCGCACCGCATTCATGGCGACCTTGGCGAACAGCCCGTCGCGGGCCTGGGTCAGCACCGCCATCAGGATGCGCGTGCCGCCATAGGCCGCGGTCATCGCGAGCGGCACCGCGAGCACGAGCGTGGTCAACTGCGCACCGTCGGTGTCCTGCACCAGCGCGTCGGTCGCCCATTTGAAGGTGAACGGCACCGCGATGGTGGCGAGCTTCGCCGCCAGCAGCAGCCCCAGCGCCAGTCAGCACCCGCGCCTTGAGGTCGGGACGGTCCGCCGGCCACATATAGGGCCACAGGTGATAGAGCGTGCGCCACAGCGCTCCGCCTTCGGCAGAGACCTCGCGCTTCATCATTTGGGGCGTTCGCACGAAATCGCTCATGGCCGGTCCGTATCTGACGGACCGCACGGCCGTCAACAGCCCCACATATAGGCAGTATCGCCCACGCATTCATCCGCCTGCACGACGAATCCTCATGTTTTGGGTGCATGGGGCAGCCGCGGATGCGCCGGCCGGGGCCGGCTTGACGCGAGGGCGCACGCGGTGCCAAATGATTTCCAATGAGCAAAATCAAGCGAATCTGCGTCTACTGCGGATCGAGTTCAGGCAATGATCCCGCCTACGCCGCCGCCGCCAGACAATTCGGCGAAATCCTCGCACGCAACAAGATCACGGCTGATCTATGGCTGCGGCTCGACCGGCCTGATGGGAACGATCGCCCGCGCGGTCCACGACCATGGCGGCGAGGTCACCGGGATCATCCCGGAATTTCTCAAGGCGCAGGAGCGCCTGTTCCGGGACGCCGACGAGATCATCGTCACCGCCGACATGCACGAGCGCAAGCGGCTGATGTTCGAGCGCGCCGACGCCTTCGTCGCCCTGCCCGGCGGCGTCGGCACCCTGGAGGAACTCGTCGAGCAGCTCACCTGGGCGCAGCTCGGCCGCCACCGCAAGCCGATCCTCTTGGCCAATGTCGGCGGATTCTGGGATCCTCTGATCACGGTGTTCGAGCACCTGCGCAGCTCCGCGTTCCTGCCGGGCGGCAGGCAACTCGCCTACATTGCGGTCGACGCCGTCGAGGACATCTTGCCGGCGGCAGCCGCCGCCCTCGCGCAAGTCGAGGAGAGCGAGCTGCAGGGCGAGCCGGAGCGCGTGCGGCGGCTTTAGAGCCTGCGGCGCAAGCTTTGTCTCGGTCATTCCGGGGCCGTGCGCAGCACGGAACCCGGAATCCAGCCGACCTCACAGCCTCGACCGAATCCTGATTCCGGGTTCGCGCGAAGGCGCGCGCCCCGGAATGACGGTTCCGCTTTCGACCCGCCCTATTTCTCCTGGTTCAGCACCTGCGCGATCTTCGCCTCGAGGACGCGCGCGACGCTCAGGCGGAAATGCTGGGAGTCCATGAAGCCTTCAGCATCATGGCTGATCGGCCCCTCGACGAGATAATCGAGAAAGGCGGTATGGGGGCGGCCGGCGGCGCGGCGCGCGAACTGCGCCTTGCAGCGCGGCAGGTCGGCGACCACCTGGGGGTCGAGGTCATCGAGCCAGTCCTGATAGACCGGCGACATCAGGAACACCACACGGGTCTCGCCCGGCAGCTCCGCGAGCACGGGATCGAGGAGATCGAATCCGGGAAACGGCGCATCGAGGGGAGCGACGAGAGGCTTGCTGGGCCGCGGCTTCGCCCGGGGACGGAAGTTGCGCACATGCCCGGTCTCGTAGTCCTGGTAGCCGCGTGCATCGTCCGGCGCGACGAGGCCGAGCGCCATCTTGACGCGCCGTGCGCTGAAGGTGATGGCGCGCGTGCTCAGGAGGTTGGCGAGGTATTCGGCGTCGCCGCGATAGAGCCAGAACGGAAACGGCAGGATGACCGGCAGCGACGGGTCGTGGGTGCACCAGCGCTCGTCCACGTAGAGCACGACCGCGTCGATCTTGCGGTGACACGCCATGAAATAGCGCAGCATCGTCATCTGTTCGCGCGGCCCGGCGGCGGGCGTGGTGAGCTGGACGAAGCTCATCCCGGTCAGTGCGGAAAGCTTCGTCGGGGTCGAGCATCTGGCCGCGCGAATTGCCGGTCACCGCGGCATCGAACCGGGGATCGCGGCCATGGCTCGCATTGGAGGTGCGCTGGCCGGCGTCGACGACGCCCGGCTTCATGAAGGTGGGAAACCGCCCGGTGTCGTAGGGATCGATCACCAGCAGCGCCGCATACATGAACCCGATTCCGCCGCCGAACACGGCGAGGAACACGAGGGCGAAACGCCGCCAGCACGCGTTTCGGGCACCTCTTCACGTCAGTCATGGCCGCCCTCGGCAGCGGCGCGACGGCCGTTGAGCGCGGCAGCGATTTCGGCCTCGATCGATCTCCGCGACATTCGTGCGGTAATGCTCGTCGTCCATGAAGTTCTCGGGATTTCGCGCGATCGCGGAATCGGCCAGGAAATCGAGGAACGCGCTGCCGGCGCCGCGCGCGGCGCGCAGCGCGATCTGCCACTTGCAATAGTCGCGAAACCGCGCCGCCGCCGTGCCCGCGCGGCGGAAGCCGGGTGTAGAACTGCGGCGGCAGCACGATCACGACGGCCGTTTTCGCGGGGACCTCGGCGAGCATGGCATCGAGCCGGATCAGGCCCGGGAAAATCCGGCTCGCGCCGAAACGGGCGCTCGTCGCGCGCCGGAAATCCTTCCGCCGGCGCCGGCTTGCCGGGCGTGAAGCTCCACGCCTTGCCCGCCTCGTAGTCGGAATAGCCGGCACCGTCGATCGACGCCGTGCGCCGCCGGCGGAGGCGAGGCGGCGGAAGCCGTCGCGCAGCGTGCGCGTGCTCAGCGCGTTTGCGAGATAGACCAGGTCGCTGTCGCTGTAGAGCCAGAACGGAAACGGCGAGCGCAGCGGCAGGGCGGGGTCGGTGACGCACCACCGCTCATCGAGCGCGAGGACCAGCGCGCGGACCTCGGCATGATGGGCGATGAACCAACGCAGCATCGCGAGCTGCTCTCGCACATTGGCGCCGGGCACCGTGAGCTGGACGAAATCGCAGGCCGGTCGCCCGGGACAGCCGCTGCGGACTGAGCAACTGGCCGTGGGAATTGCCGAAGATCGCCGCGTTGAAGCGCGCCGAGCGGCCGAGCGCGACATTGCCCGTGCGCTGGGAGGTATCGGTATCGCCGAAGCCACGCCGCATCGGATCGCGCCGCACCGTCGGCCGCGGCCTTGCCGCCGTGCGTGGAGCCCGTCGAACAGGCCGAGCGGCACGAAACCGTCCGCTGTCATAGGGATCGACGACGATGATGAAGACATAGGCGACGCCGACGACGCCGGCGAACACGCCGAGAAGAGCGAGCGCAAAGCGGCGCCACACGCCGTCGCCCGCTGTCGTCTCGTTCGATGTCGTCCCGCTCGATGTCGTCTCGCTCGGTTTGGCCCGGCTCGGCGCGACCTCGACGGTTTGCCCTTCATCGCGCGCTCAAAACTGGAAATAGATGAAATTGAGCGGCGGGCCGTTGCCGACCTCGAGCACGCAGAAGCCGGCGAGCGCCGCAGCCCCCACCGCAATGGCGGGCCACGGCAGCGGGCGCATGTCCTTGATCTCGTGGGCCGACGGCACCAGCATCGAGACGAGCGCCGCCACCGCGATGAGCCCGACGCTCTGGATGCTGCCCGCCGAAGCCGCCGCCGCCGACGAGCGAATACAGCACCGAGGCGGCCGTTTGGAAATCGGCGGCGCGGAACAGCACCCAGCCCACCATCACGAACAGCATGGTGATCGCCCAGCCCGCAAGCGCCGGCATCGGCCGCTTGAGGCTCTGCCAGGCATGGCACACCAGAAGGCCGAAGCCGTGCCACAGGCCCCAGACCACGTAGGTCCAGCCGGCGCCGTGCCACAGCCCGCAAATGCCCATCGCGCCCATGGTGGCGAACACATAGCGCGGAACCCCGTTACGGCTGCCGCCGAGCGGGATGTAGAGATAGTCGCGGATGAAGTTCGACAGCGAAATGTGCCAGCGGCGCCAGAACTCGCGCACGCTGGTGGACACATAGGGCCGCCGGAAATTCTCCGGCAGCAGCAGGCCGAACAGCAGGGCGATGCCGATCGCCATTTCGGTGTAGGCGGAGAAATCGCAGAAGAGCTGGAACGTGAACGCGAGCGTCGCGGTCCAGGCTTCGCCGAGATCGAGCATGCGGTGCGGCGCCCGCGTGAACAGGGGATCGGCGATCTCGGAGAGGCGGTCCGCCAGGAGAACCTTCTTGGCAAAGCCCAGGGTGAACAGGAACAGGCCGAGGCTGATGCGCGCCCACAGGCCTTCGCGGCGGGGGTCCTCGTCGAACTGCGGCACGAGTTCGTTGTGGCGCACGATCGGCCCGGCGATCAGATGCGGGAACAGCAGCACGAACAGCGCGAACGGGCGCAGCGGATACAGCGGCGCATCCTTGCGCATGCGGTCGACGAGATAGGAGATGAGCTGGAACGAGAAGAAGCTGATGCCGATCGGCAGCACCAGGTGCGCCCGCGGCAGCTCGACGCCGATGGCGGACTGCAAGATGCCGATGAGGAAATCGAGGTACTTGAAGGTTGCGAGCGACGCGAGATTGAGGATGACCCCGAGATAGAGCGGCCACATCCGGCCGCTGCGCTCGTACCACAGCGACATCAGCCATGATGCGCCGATCTGGCCGAGGAGCAGCGGGATGAAGCGGATGTCCCACCATCCGTAGAACACCAGCGAGGCGACGATGAGCACCGTCTGCCGCGCCGCGGGCGATTGCGCCACCGCATAATAGGCGGCGACCGCGACCGGCAGGAACAGCAGAATGAAACCCTGCGATTGGAAAAGCATTTCCCGAAGCACTCTGCGGGCCACCGGGGACCCACTCCCAGGCTCGGTTTAGCGCGGCCGTGGGGCAATGCCAATATGGCCCGGCATCCGCGCCGTAGCCCGGGCGAGCGCAGCGACCCCGGGGCGGCCTTGCCCACCCGCACCGCCGCTCCCGGGTTTCGCTCCGCTCTACCCGGGCTACATGCCGCGGTGGCCCGTCGCTCCCGGAAACGTCACCGCTTCGATGCGGTTGCCGTCGCGGTCGCGGATGAACGCGGCGTAGTAGCTCTCGCCATGTTGCGGCCGCGATCCCGGCGGGCCGTCGCAGGTTCCGCCTGCGGCCAAGGCCGCGGCGTGAAAGGCGTCGACCGCGGCGATGCTCGCCGCCCGCAACGCGACATGCGCGCCGGACGACGGCAGCGGGGACACCCGAAGATTGATCCAGAATTCGGCGTAGCGCTTGCCGAAGCCGACGGTCGCCGGGCGCTTCTCCAGCATGGCATAGCCGAGCGGAGCCAGGGTCGATTCATAGAACTTTGCCGCCGCGGCGAGATCGGACACGGCGATGGAAACGTGGTCGATCACCGACGCCGGTCTCCGTTCATGGCACGGCGCAGGCGTCACGCCGGCGCGCCGGACTTCACGAGCTTGTAGACGATGGAATCCATCAGCGCCTGGAACGACGCGTCGATGATGTTGGGCGACACCCCGATGGTGGTCCAGCGTTCGCCGCTCTCGTCTGCGCTCTCGATCAGGACGCGCGTCACCGCCTCGGTGCCGGCATTGAGGATACGCACGCGGTAGTCGGTGAGTTCGAGGCCGCTGATGTAGCTCTGATACTTGCCGAGGTCCTTGCGCAGCGCGAGATCGAGCGCGTTGACGGGGCCGTTGCCTTCGGCCGCCGATATCAGCCGGTCGTCGCCGACCGTCACCTTGACGACGGCGAGGCTCACGCTGACGCGCTCGCCCATGGCATTGATGCGCTGCTCGACATTGACGTCGAATTGGGTGACGTCGAAATACTGCGGCACCCGGCCGAGCATGCGCCGCGCCAGCAACTCGAAGGAGGCATCGGCGGCCTCGTAGGCATAGCCCACCGCCTCGCGCTCCTTGACGACGTCGAGCAGGCGCGAGATGCGCGGATCGTCCTTCTCCACCGCGATACCGATGCGGTCGAGTTCGGCGAGCACGTTGGAGCGTCCCGCCTGGTCCGACACCAGGAGCTTGCGCCGGTTGCCGACCGCCTCCGGCCGCACATGCTCGTAGGTCGCGGGATCCTTCATGATGGCGGAGGCGTGGATGCCGGCCTTGGTCGCGAACGCGCTCTCGCCCACATAGGGCGAATGGCGGTTGGGCGCGCGGTTGAGGATTTCGTCGAGGGTATGGGCGACGTGGGTCAGGCTCTCGAGCTTGTCGTCGGCGACGCCGATCTCGAACCGCTCGGAATATCCGGGCTTGAGCTTGAGGTTTGCGATCAGCGAAACCAGATTGGCGTTGCCGCAGCGCTCGCCGATGCCGTTGAGCGTACCCTGGATCTGGCGCGCGCCGGCGCGCACCGCGGCGAGCGAATTCGCCACCGCCTGCTCGGTGTCGTTATGGGCGTGGATGCCGACGTTCTCGCCGGGCACGGCCTTCACCACCGCGCCGACGATCGCCTCGACCTCATGGGGCAGCGTGCCGCCATTGGTGTCGCACAGCACCACCCAGCGCGCGCCGGCCTCATGAGCGGCCTTGGCGCAGGCGAGCGCATAGTCGGGATTGGCCTTGTAGCCGTCGAAGAAATGCTCGCAGTCGAGCAGGACTTCGCGACCCCTCGCCTTGGCGGCGCGCACGCTGTCGCGGATCGAGGCGAGATTGTCCTCGAGCGTCGTCTCCAGCGCGACGCGCACGTGGTAGTCCGACGACTTCGCTACGAAGCAGATCGCGTCGGCATGGGCATCGAGCAGCCCGGCGAGGCCGGGATCGTTCGCCGCCGAGCGGCCGGGCCGCCGCGTCATGCCGAACGCCGTGAAGGTCGCCCGCAGCGGCCGGTCCTGCGCGAACAGCTCGGTGTCGGTCGGATTGGCGCCGGGATAGCCGCCCTCGATATAGTCGATGCCGAGATCATCGAGCAGCGTCGCGATCGCCAGCTTGTCATGAAGCGTGAAGTCCACGCCGTTGGTCTGCGCGCCGTCGCGCAGCGTGGTGTCGAAGAGATAGATGCGTTCGCGCGGCGACATCGGATTTCACCAACAGCCCAAAGGTTTCACCAATAACCGAGAAATTTCAGCGCCACCGCGACCGCGATTGCGATGACCACGACCTTGAGCGCGATGTAGTAGAGCCAATGGCGGGGAAACGGGGTCTCCGGATGGGTCATGGGGCCACCTTTGGGTCGTTCGTCGAGCTTCTTTTCGACGGTCGTATTGGCGAGCCATTCGCCGTTGCGGTGCACGGTGTTGCGTTGCAGGGCGGTAAATCCGCGATGCTCGAAGAACCCCACCGCGGTGTCGCTGGCGTCGGCCTTGAGCCGCTTGGCGCCGCGGCCGGCGGCGAGCTTTTCGAGGGCATCGACGAGCAGCGCCGCCACGCCCTGGCGGGTCGCGGCGGGATGCACGTAGAGCATGTCGATCTCGTCGGCGCCGGCGAGCGAGGCGAAGCCGACCGGGGCGCCTTGCATGGTGGCGACGAGGGTGAGCGCGCCGGCGAGCCTCTTGGCAAAGGCACTCTCGTCATCGGCTGCGGCCGCCCACGCCGCCTGCTGGCCGGGGTCGTAGTCGTCGCCGGTGAGTTCCTCGATGCCGGCGCGAAAGATCTCCGCCAGCAACGGCGCATCGTCCGGCAGATACGGCCGCAGCCCCAGCTTGGCTTGCGCGGGGGCGGTCATGAGGCGAGCGGCCCCTCCTGCTCCCTCTCCCCGCTTGCGGGGGAGGGTCGGGGAGGGGGCTCTCGATTTTCAAGTGCAGCAGCAATCGTTTCCAGCACTCCGGACTTGTTCTTCATCACGTCGAGATTGCTGAACCGAAGCACGCGGTAGCCTTGAGCCGCGAGAAAGGCACTCCGCCGCTCGTCGTGCGCGATGTGTTCGGGTTCGAAATGCTGGCCGCCGTCCACCTCGACGATCAACTTCGCCGCAAGACAGGCAAAATCGGCGACGTAGGGACCAATCGGCGTTTGCCGTCGAAAGCTGGCGCCGTGAAGCCGATGCGCCCGCAGCCCGTACCAGACGATGCGCTCGGCATCGGTCATGCCACGCCGCAACGTCTTGCGCACGACCGCGCAACGTTTTCGAAACGCGCCATTTCGGCTTTTCGAGGTCATCGATCATCGGCGCAGTCCTGCTGTTCGGGCCGGACCGGGCCGCATCCATCGCTCAGTGCGAGCGGCACGCGCCCCCTCCCCCACCCCTCCCCCGCAAGCGGGAGAGGGAGCCGGGCGGAGCGCGCCGGGTGTTCTTGCCCAGGCTACGGTCATGGCCCGAGGCCCTCTGTCCCCTCTCCCGCTTGCGGGGGAGGGCAGGGAGGGGGCTCTTTGGCGCTGCAAACACGTCATCGCGCGAGCTCCCAGGTGGTGCCGTCCTTGGAGTCCTTGAGCACCATGCCCATGGCGAGGAGTTCGTCGCGGATGCGATCGGACTCGGCGAAGTTCTTCGATTTGCGGGCGACAGTGCGGGCCGCGATCAGTTCGGAAATCTTCTGATCATCAACATTCCTGTGTTCACGAAATGCTTTCTGCTGATTTCTTACAGATCGGCGACGAATCGAGACCCAGGAACAGACAGTCAATCAGCAATTGTCGCGCAGGTTCCTTGTGAAAGCGGCCTCCCTGCGTCGGACTCTCTGGCCAAGGAATACAAATGAGCAATAGCTGCCGGAGTATTCAGGTCATCGTAAAGTGCATACAGAAGCAAATCGCTCGGCTTACCTTTATTGAATTCGTCAATCGCTGAAATGTGCAGAGGATTCGGTCAATCCCAGGCATTGAATACCGATGTCCAGAATCTTTGGTGACTGGCGCCTGCAATCGCCAACCTTTCACGTGGTCCAATCCAACGGCTGCGCATAATCAAGTCATCAGCATTGCAAAGCGAATGGCGTCACCGGCCCACGGCAGCCCTTTCCAACCCGTCAGCAGCTCCCTGATCGTCACGAAATTGCCGAGCGACTTCGACATCTTCTCGCCTTCGACCTGCAGGAAGCCGTTGTGCATCCAGTAGTTCGCCATCACGCCGGTATGGAAGGCGCAGCGCGACTGGGCGATCTCGTTCTCATGGTGCGGGAAGATCAGGTCGATGCCGCCGCCGTGGATGTCGAAGGTTTCGCCGAGGTGCTTCCACGACATCGCCGAGCATTCGATATGCCAGCCCGGCCGGCCCGGCGCCGGATCCCGCCACGGCGACGGCCACGCCGGCTCGCCGGGCTTGGACGGCTTCCACAACACGAAATCCATGGGATCGCGCTTGTAGGGCGCGACTTCCACCCGGGCGCCGGCGATCATCTCGTCGAGCGGGCGCCGCGCCAGCCTGCCGTAGTCCGGCATCGACGGCACGTCGAACAGCACGTGGCCGTCGGCCACATAGGCATGGCCCGCGGCCACCAGCCGTTCGATCAGCGTCTTCATTTCCTCGATGTGCTCGGTCGCCCGCGGCTCGACGGTCGGCGGCAGGCAGCCGAGCGCGGCAACGTCGGCCTGGAAGTTCGCGTAGGTCGCCTCGGTCAGTTCGCGGATCGGCATGCCGCGTTCGGCGGCGCGCGCATTGATCTTGTCGTCGACGTCGGTGATGTTGCGGACATAGGTGACGTGGTCCGCCCCGTAGAGGTGCCGCAGCAGGCGGAACAGCACGTCGAACACGATCACCGGCCGCGCATTGCCGATATGGGCGAAGTCGTAGACGGTCGGCCCGCACACGTACATGCGCACGTTTTGCGGATCGATCGGCACGAACGCCCGCTTCTCGCGGGTCAGCGTATCGTAAAGCTTGAGTTCCATAGCGATCCCGTCGAACGGGGCAAACGCCAAGCCACCGGCTCGCTGGCCGGGGCGTCCATTCATCTCGGGCGAGAAAAGACGGCCACAGCCAGCTGACGCTAGCCGATAATCTCCCGGCAAATGCCGCAAATTGCAAAAAGGCCGTTCATGGCGGCGGACAATGGGCAAGTGTGCCTGCGCAGTCAAGGGTGCACGCGAAATTGCTGCGGCTGCCGCCCCGGGGGCGTCCGGTTAACGGGACCTTCAGGAATTTGGGCCAATTTGCCGGTCGGCTTCAACCATCCCTAAACCGGCGGTTCAATGCGTATCTTCCTTGCCGCTGCGGCCCTTGCCTGTCTCGGGGCGGTCCCGGCCGGCGCCGAAACCCGCATCTTCATCATCGAGAACCACAGCGACTACGGCGTCGACCAGTGCCTGATGAGCGGTGCGCGGTGCGGCAAGGTGGTGGCGAGCGCTTACTGCCAGTCGCGGAGCTTCACCCAAGCGGTGTCGTTCCGCCGGGTCGAGCCGAGCGAGATCACCGGCGCAAGCACCATCCAGGCAAGCTGCCATACCGGCATTTGCGGCGAATGGGTCGCCATCGAGTGCACCCGCTGATGGCGGGCGGCGCCCTCGCGTTGCGCACTGCCTGAACTTCCGCCATCCTCGTCCACTCAGCGCCTCCGAGACGCATATCGCCTCGGTGCGTGCGGCACGTGTAGGATGGGTAGAGCCCTTGCGAAACCCATCATGGGCTTGCATGGGCTGATGATGGGTTTCGCTTCGCTCTACCCATGGGCTGATGATGGGTTTCGCTTCGCTCTACCCATC
>CAVVCE010000010.1:0-24950 GCA_963746235.1 uncultured Alphaproteobacteria bacterium | reverse complement strand
TGTCACCACCTCTTGTCCGGAGCGATATGCGGCATGTAGGGAACGCCCAGGGACTCGTAGCCGTCCATGGTGCCGTAGACCACGTCGACCGCGTCGCTGCGCAGCACGAAATAGACGAAGGCGCCGGCGGGCCCCTGCCATCCCTCGATCTTGTTCTGCCGCATCAGGTCGACGAAATCGCGCTGATCGGTGGTGGCGAGCGCGGCGAAACGACGGCCGCTGCGCGCCTCGCTCGCCTTGTCCACGGCGCCAATGGCGGCGCGGTAGAAGTTCACGAAGGGCGGCTTGACATTGAGCTGGCGCGCCTCGAGCAGCGCCTCGCCGGGAGTGACCGACACCTGCTGATCGATGAAATGGGCAATGCCGGCATGCTGCGCGCCGGGGACCAGCGTCTCGCCCAGCGCCTCGATGGTCTCAGCCTCCGGCGCCTTGAGCAGGCGGAACGGCACACCTTGCGCCCGCGCCTGCCCCGGCGTCATCAACACGCTGGCACCGCTCACGGTGAAGGCGAGCACGCCCATTCCCGCACCCTTGAGAAAAACGCGCCGCTCCATGGCGTCCATGGGTCCCTCCGTGGTGTGTGCGGCGCGATCGCGCCGGTGCGATGGGTGCAATGGGTGTCGTTGTTCGGGGGCGAGTGAACGCCAAAGAGGAAGGGGAATCAAGCGGTGGTGGCGACGTGGCACGGGCGTCTCTAACGCTTTCCCCACTCCGATTGCCGATCCTCGGCGTAATGGAACAATGCAACTACCGTCAGCATTTCTGCCTCTGCATCAATGCGGTAGAAAGCTATAAATGGCGTACTTGGAATAACAATCTCATAGACATCTCGACGCGGGCGATGCGCTCCGATGCGCGGATGGGCAGCGAGGACATCGAAAAGAAATCGACGCGTGCGCTTGAAGGTCCGCTCTGCAACAGACAGGCCGAATTTTTCGATGCCAAAGCTGAAATGTCGCTCGAACTCAAATTCAGCGCGTTCGGAGAGAAGCACTTTCATTCGGCTGAAAAGCCGAAGCGCCTCGCGAGACGATCAAATGCTTCTTCTGCAGGGCGCACCTGCCCCCGTTCCGCCTGAGCGATCCCTTCGTCGAGTTCCGCGAGCTGCTCTGGCGTCATTCGATCGTAAAAGGAGCCCGCGTAAGTCGTTTCGAAGAGTTGCTCGGCAATCTCCCGCTGCTCGGCGGGATCAAGAGTCTTGAACAGCTCGATGATTTGAGCCTGGGTTTTGGTCATCATGGAAGTTTAGCATGTTTGCTTCATCAAGCGAGCTCGTAGCTCGTAGCAACCATGTAGCTCGTAGCAACCATGTAGCTCGTAGCAACTATGTAGCTCGTAGCAACCATGTAGCTCGTAGCAACCATGTAGCTCGTAGCAACCATTAGGTATCGGTCCCGAGATCACGGCATGGTGACACCGTGCTCGCCGCCGTCAAGGCGTGGCCTGTCGAGGGCGGAGCTTGTGGGTTGGGCGGAGCAACGGCATCCTTGACGGCGGCTGCGCGCGGTGTCACGTGGCCTGGGCAGGTCGGGACGAAGAAACGGTCCTTCGATCGAACCAAGAAACCGACCGGAAGGAAGGGCTTGGCCAATACATCGCTGTCGCCTTTTCGCCATCGCGATCGGCGTCACAGTTTTGCACGTTGTCCGCTTCGCTCGCTCCACGAAGCGCCGCGAAAACTTGCGTTACGCTGCGGCGGCGTTTTTGACCCACGGTGTTCCGCGCTGGACAACCGTATTGGCGTAGATGAGGAGCTTTCTGGCGCAGGCAACAAGCGCAAGCTTGTGCGACTTTCCGGCCGCCGTCAGCCGTTTGTAGAGTGCGATCAGGGCGACGTTCCAATGGAACGCCGCCGGGAAGGCGGCCGTGTAGAGGCCTTTGCGCAGGCGCTCACGGCCGCCCGCGATGTGCCGCTCGCCGACCCGTTGGCCGCTGTCGTCATCATAGGGCGCGAGCCCCGCAAGCGCGGCCGCTTGCTCGCGCGTGACGCACCCGATCTCGGGCATGCGGACCAGGATGATGATCGCAGTTTTCAAACCAATCCCGTCGATGCTGGCGATCAGGCCGAGCCGCTGGGCGAGATCGTGGTGCTGGCGGATCGCCGCCGCCAATCGCTTGATCTCGCTCCTCTCCATCTTCTCCAAGCGGGTCGTTTCCTCCTTCCACATCTGCCGAATACGCGGATCGCGACAGGACTCGCGGCGGGTCTTGAGGCGGGTAATATCCTCGCTGATCTGCTCGATCATCGTCAAATGCCCGGCAAATGGTGCCAACCGAGGATCCGGCGGAGCATGGATCTCCTTGGTCGCGGCCGTGCAGGCGGCGATCAAGGCCGCGTCGATCTTGTCGTTCTTCGCTCGTTGCAGATGAAACCTGGCGTAGGCCCGTACCTGCGCGGGCTGGAACACGATGACCACGAAGCCATCGCGGCGCAGCCGGATAACGACCTCCTGCTCGTAGCCGCCGCTCGCCTCGATGCCGACCCGCTTGATCCAGCGCTGCCGCAGCCAAGCCGATAATCTCCCATGGCCTTCCGCGGTGTTTTCGAACTGCAGCCATTCCGGACTTCCATCGAGCGCCACATCCAACTTGTGTTTGCCAGTGTCGATGCCGGCGCAGGTTATGATACGCTTGCTCATCTTCGTCGTCCCTTCCTTGTGATGCGAACCCTGGGTTCGTTCAACCATCCGGGCCTGATGAAGAGCCGATCGCGATCTTGCTACGGAGAGCAGTTCTCACACTTCGATGGGTTGCGATCCGACGATCGGCGGTCCGGCCCGGGCGGCCACCCGGGTCGGACCATTCCTCACGGAACGAAACCAATTGTAATGATTCGCGCTCAGACAAGGATGGGTGGAGCGAAGCGATACCCATCGCCGACGGCCTCGGTCGCTGATGGGTTTCGCTTCGCTCTACCCATCCTACGGTCGGTCCTATTGCGGCGAGATTCAGCAATGGCACGAACGGCCCGTTGGCGAAGCATCCTTCGTAGGGTGGGCAAAGGCGCGTAAGCGCCGTGCCCACGTTCGGCTTTGCGGACGGGCACGAGGCAACGGTGGGCACGCTTCGCTTTGCCCACCCTACGAGCCTACGAGGTCTACTGCGGCAAATTCAGCCGGATGTGCAATTCCCGCAACTGCTTCGGCGTGACTTCTGAGGGTGCGCCCATCAGGAGGTCCTCGGCCTTCTGGTTCATCGGGAACACCACCACCTCGCGTAAATTCTCCTCGCCGCACAGCAGCATCACGATGCGGTCGACGCCGGGGGCGATGCCGCCATGGGGCGGGGCGCCGAGCGAGAGGGCACGCAGCATGCCGCCGAACTTCTGTTCCAGCACGCTTTCGTCATAGCCGGCGATGGCGAATGCCTTCTTCATGACGTCGGGGCGGTGATTGCGGATCGCGCCCGACGACAATTCGATGCCGTTGCAGACGATGTCGTATTGCACCGCCTTCAAAGCGAGGATTTTCTCGTGGTCGTCTGCGTCGAGCGCGAGGAATTCGTCGGGCGTCGCGTTCGGCATCGAGAACGGGTTGTGGGAGAAGTCGATCTTCTTGTCCTCCTCGTTCCACTCGTACATCGGGAAATCGACGATCCAGCAGAACGCGAAGCGATCGCGGGCGATGAGGCCGAGGTCGGTGCCGACCTTGGTGCGCGCGGGTCCCGCGAACTTGACGAAGTCCTTCGGCCTCGCCGGCGACGAAGAACACCGCATCGCCGACCGCAAGGTCGAGTTGATTTCGGATCGCCTCGGCGCGCTCAACGCCGATATTGCGCGCGAGCGGCCCGGCCGCCGCCCTCCTCGCCTTCGCGCCAAAAGATGTAGCCGAGCCCCGGCTGGCCCTCGCCCTTCGCCCAGTCGTTCATCCGGTCGCAGAACGCGCGGTTGCCGCCCTTCGGCGCAGGGATCGCCCACACCTCGACTGTGGGGTCCGCCGCGATCATGCCGGCGAACACCTTGAAGCCGGAGTCGCGGAAATGCGCGGTCACGTCGGCCATCTTGATCGGGTTGCGCAGGTCCGGCTTGTCGGTGCCGTATTGGCGCAGCGCATCGGCATAGGGGATGCGCGGAAACTTCGGCGTCACCGGCTTGCCGCCGGCGAATTCCTCGAACACGCCGCGCAGCACCGGCTCGACCGCCGCGAACACGTCCTCTTGCGTCACGAAGCTCATCTCGATGTCGAGCTGATAGAACTCGCCCGGCGAGCGGTCGGCGCGCGCGTCCTCGTCGCGAAAGCACGGCGCGATCTGGAAATAGCGGTCGAAGCCCGACACCATCAGCAGCTGCTTGAACTGCTGCGGCGCCTGCGGCAGCGCATAGAATTTGCCGGGATGAATGCCGCGACGGCACCAGGAAGTCGCGCGCGCCTTCCGGGCTCGACGCCGTCAGGATCGGGGTCTGGAACTCGAAGAAGCCCTGCTCCTTCATGCGCCGCCGCGAGCGAATCGATGATGGCGCCGCGCTTCATGATGTTGCCGTGCAGCCGCTCGCGGCGCAGGTCGAGGAAGCGGTATTTGAGGCGGATGTCCTCGGGATATTCCTGGTCGCCGAACACCGGCATCGGCAATTCGCCGGCCGGCCCCAGCACCTCGATCTCGGTGGCGAACACCTCGACGGCGCCGGTCGGCAGGTCCGGGTTGTCGGTGCCGGCAGGACGCGCGCGCACCCGGCCGTCGACCCTGACGACCCATTCCGAGCGCAGCTTTTCCGCGGTCTTGAACGCCGGCGAATCCGGATCGGCCACCACCTGGGTGAGGCCGTAATGGTCGCGCAGATCGATGAACAGCAAGCCGCCATGGTCGCGGATGCGGTGGCACCAGCCCGAAAGCCTGACGGTGGAGCCGATTTGGTCGGCGCGCAGCGCGCCGCAGTCATGGGTACGATACCGATGCATCAGGGCCTCGAGGGCGCGCCGGTTCCCCGGCGGGCGTTGAATCCATGTCCGTGCCGCACTCCCCTTTGAAGGGCTGCCTTTGAAGAGTGCCGGCCCGTTTCCGCGCAACGAGTGAAGCGGCGGGCCAGGGTTTAGCCGACGCAGCGCGCAATGGGAACACCCTCGACAGCCCGAGCCTGATCTGCACAAGTCCCGATCTGCACAATCGCCTCGCCCAGCGAAACGGAGTGCACGGCGCAATGACACAGACGATGACGAAGACGATGACGGCGGCGCAAGCCACGGTCGCTTCGCTCCTCGCCCACGGGATCGAGACGCTCTACGCCTTGCCCGGCGTGCACAACGATCATCTGTTCGATGCCCTGTACGAGGCGTCCGCCCGCATCAAGGTCGTCCATCCCCGCCATGAGCAGGCCACCGCCTATATGGCGCTGGGCGCAGCGCTCGCCACCGCCAGGCCGCAAGCCTATGCCGTCGTGCCGGGGCCGGGCCTCCTCAATACCGGCGCGGCGCTGCTTACCGCCTATGCCATGAACGCCCCCGTGCTCGGCCTGATCGGGCAAATCCCGCGATGCCGATATCGGGCGCGGCCTCGGCCAGTTGCACGAGATCCGCGACCAGGCCGGGATCATCAGCCGGCTCGTCGACTTTTCCGCGCGCATCGGGGGGCCGCAAGACGCCTCCGCGCTGGTGGCGAAGGCGGTCGCGGCGATGGCATCGCGGCGGCGCGGGCCGGCGGTGCTCGAATGCGCCATCGATGTCTGGGGCCGCAGCGGCCCGGCACCCCTCCAGGCGCCCTTGCCGCACGGAGGAGCCCGCCATCGATGACGACGCGATCGCTGCGGCCGCCAAGGCGCTGGGCGCGGCCAAGCGTCCCCTGATCATCTGCGGCGGCGGCGCCCAGGGAGCCGCCGCCGAGGTGACCGCGCTCGCGCACATGCTGCAAGCGCCGGTGCTGGGATATCGGCGCGGCCGCGGCGTGCTCGACAGCCGCGATCCCCTCAGCGTCACCCTGCCGCTCGGCCGCGAGCTGTGGGCGCGAGGCCGATGTCGTGCTCGCGGTCGGCACCAGGCTCTTGATCCAGCATCGCCAATGGGGGATCGACGATGAGGTCGCCGTGATCCGCATCGATTCCGATGCGGAGGAGCCGGCGCGGCTCCACGACCCGGCAGTGGCCCTGATCGGCGACGCGGCGCCGATCCTGCGGCGCCTGATCGATGCGCTCGCGACCCGCAATGCCAGGCGGCCGTCGCGCACCGCCGAGATGCAGGAGCGGCAGGCGCGCTGGGACGAAAAGCTCGGCAAACTCGCGCCGCAGCGCGCCTTCCTCGATGCGATCCGCGCCGAGTTGCCGGAGGACGGCATACTGGTCGACGAAGTCACCCAGATGGGCTTCGTCGCCCGCATCGCCTTTCCGGTCTACAAGCCCCGCACGTTCCTGTCGCCGGGCTATCAGGACAATCTGGGCTGGGGCTTTGCCACCGCGCTCGGCGCCCAGCATGGGCGGCCCGACGTGCCGGTGGTCGCCATCAGCGGCGACGGCGGCTTCATGTTCACCGCGAACGAGCTTGCCACCGCCATGCGCCACCGCATTCCGCTGGTGACGGTGGTGTTCGCCGACGGCGCGTTCGGGAATGTCCGCCGCATCCAGGCCGAGCATTACGGCAACCGCCTGATCGCCTGCGACCTCGCCAATCCCGATTTCGTGCGCTTCGCCGAAAGCTTCGGCGCCGCTGCCGAGCGCGCCGAGGACCCCGCTGCGCTGCGCGCGGCGCTGCGGCGCGGCTTCGCCCGCCGCGACGGCCCGACGCTGATCGAAGTGCCGGTCGGCCCGATGCCCTCGCCATGGGAGTTCATCCACATGCCGAAGGTGCGGGGGGTGTAGCGCCGCATCGCCGCCGGGACGCCGAGCTCCGGGACAACGCTCCGAGACGGAGTTGCTGCCGTCACGATTTGAAGTCACACTGGCTGATCGTTCCGCATCAGGGCTGGAGGAAAGCGATGAGATGGTTCGTCTTCGCATTGGTGCTCCTCGGCACCGCCGCTACGGTCGCGCGCGCACAGGACGCCATTCCCGACCTCAAGGGGACGTGGACCGGAAAGGGCAAGTCGATCGTCTTCGGCACCAATCCCCACCATCCCGGTTCGCAAACCACCGCCGACCCGCCGCGCGTGCGCGACATCGAGGCGACGTATATCGTCGACGGACAGGATGGCCGGCTCGCCTGGGGCCGTTCCGCATCCGCGGTCGCCAATACCATGGAGCCGTTCGCGTGGGCGATGGCGAGCGACAACAAGACCATCGTCGGCGCCGACATG
This sequence comes from uncultured Alphaproteobacteria bacterium, assembly GCA_963746235.1. GTDB lineage: Bacteria > Pseudomonadota > Alphaproteobacteria > Rhizobiales > Xanthobacteraceae > JAJPKK01. Next base: position 17,735 of record CAVVCE010000010.1, on the reverse strand, counting down.
GACGGCTATTTCCGCATCACGCTGGTGTGCTCCCGATCGCATGGAGAAGTGCTACACCCAGAACGGCATCAGCCCGGGCGTATCGATCGTCGCCACCTGCCACATGATGGACCGGGTGAAGCGGTAGGACTCATCGCTTCGCGGGTTGCGCACCGCGGGCGCTCCGTCAGCAACGGCATGAGTTCCGCCAGCGTTTGATATCGCCCCCTCGCCTGACCCTCCTCCGCAAGCGGGAGAGGTACTGAAACCGCCTGAGCGCACTCATCAACACAGGGCGCGCCATGCTCGTGATATCAGGCGGATTGGTGCATTCCGTGGCCGCCGCGCGCGGCGAACCTCGCGACATCGTCATCGAAGGCGATGTCATCGCCGACATCGTCGCGCCGGGCACGGTGAGGAATGCCAATGCCGAGGTGCTCGACGCCACCCGGCGGCTCGTCATTCCCGGCCTGGTCAATGCCCATACCCACAGCCATGGCGGCCTTTCCAAAGGCGCCGGCGATCTGTGGAGCCTCGATCTCCTGCTCAATGCCGCGCCATGGATCGGCGGCGGCCGGCGCAACGAGGACAAGCACCTTGCGGCGCTCATCAATGCGGTGGAGCAGGTCGAGAAGGGCTCGACCGCCTGCTACGACCTGTTCTTCGAATTTCCCGCACCTTCCATCGAAGGCATGGAAGCGGTGGCGAGCGCCTATGCCAAGGTCGGCCTGCGCGCGGTGATCGCGCCCATGGTCGCCGATCTCACCTTCTATCAGGCAGTACCCGGCCTGATCGACGCGCTCCCCGACGACGCCCGCGACCATGCCGGCAAGATGCAGATGGGCGGCGCCGGCGCAACCATCGCGGCGCTGCGCAGCCTTGCCGGCCGGTGGTCGCACCCGAGCGACCGGATGCGGCTCGGCATCGCCCCCACCATCCCGCACCATTGCACCCGCGAATTCATGATGGCGTGCCGCGATGTCGCCCGCGAGCACGGCCTCGCCATGCAGACCCATGTGAGCGAGGCGAAATACCAGGGGGTCTCGACGTTCAAGGTGTTCGGCATGTCGACTGTCGAGGTCATGGACGCCTGCGGACTGGTGGGACCGTGGCTCTCGGCCGCCCACGCCATATGGATCAGCGAAACCGACATGGACCTGCTGGGACGCAAGGGCGCCCAGGTATCGCACAATGCCGGCGCCAATCTGCGGCTGGGATCGGGCATCGCGGCGGTGCGCGAATATATCCGCCACGGCGTCACCGTGGGCATCGGCACCGACGGCTCGGCCTCCTCCGACAACCAGAACATGTTCGAGGCGATGCGCCACGCCGCATTCGTCTCCCGCGTCCGCGGCCTGCCGCCGGCGGATTGGATATCCACCGCGGAGGCCTTCACCATGGCGACCGAAGGCTCCGCGCGGGTGCTGGGCATGCAGGATTTCGTCGGCAAGATCACCAAGGGTTACAAGGCCGACCTCGTGCTGCTCGATCTCGACAACGTCAATTTCATCCCGCTCAACAATGCCACCAACCAAATCGTGTTCACCGAAAACGGCGGCGCGGTCGACAAGGTGCTGATCGGCGGCAAGCTCGTCGTCGCCGGCGGCCGCGCGATCGGCATCGACCGTGCCGCGCTCGCGGCGCAGGCCGATGCCGCCGCCGAGCGCCTCGCCGCACTCAATGCGGAAGCGCGGCGCTTCGCCGAACGCATCGCGCCCATCGTGTCGAACTTCTGCCGCGGCCTCGCCGACGACGACATGATGCACGGGTTGCGCCGCGACCTGTCACCGGCGGGCACTCGTTGCATGCACTGCGGAAAGCCGCAGCACTGAGGCGACGCCGGCGCTCGGCATCGGCATCGGATCGCCTGCGGCATGGTGGTCGGCACGGGTAGTCGCCAGGGCGCTGCGTGAGGTATATTCCGCCTCCCCGGCAGCAGGAGCTACGATGGGGGCGTCCCGTTTCGCCGAGGAGGGTCCGATGCGTGCAGTGAATCTCGTCGCTTTGGTAGCATTTGGCGTTGCCGCTTTTGATGGAGCTGTTCCCGCGCTCGCACAGGCGCCGACGGCCACGGCGTACGAAGGTGCGCGGCTCATTATGGGCGACGGGCGCGCCCCGATCGAGAACGCGACGCTGGTCGTCGACGGCGCGCACATCATCCAGGCCGGTGCAGCCGCCGACGTGCGGGTGCCCCCCGGTGCCGCACGCGTGAACCTGGCGGGCAAGACCGTGATGCCGGCCATCATCGACACCCACACCCATCTCAGCCAGACCCGCGAAGGGCTCACCGCAGGACCTCAAACAGCGCGCGTATTACGGCGTGAGCGCCGCCATGAGCATGGGCACGGCCGAGACCACGGCCGAGCTCGAGATGCGGGGCCAGACCGCGCCGGGCATGGCGCGGTTGTTCACCGCATGGCGCGGGATCACCCGGCCCGAGCCCGGACGCACCATGGGGCCGATCTGGATCGACACCGAGGCGGACGGCCGCAAGGCGGTCCAGGATCTCGTCGCGCACAAGGTCGACATCATCAAGATCTGGGTCGACGACCGCGACGGCAAATTCCCGAAGCTGACGCCGGCCCTGTACAGCGCGGTGATCGATGAGGCCCACAAGAACGGATTCCGCACCACCGCGCACATCTTCACGCTCGAAGACGCCAAGGGGGTGCTGCGTGCCGGCATCGATGCGTTCGCCCACAGCGTTCGCGACCGCGACGTCGACGATGAGTTCATGGCCCTGGTCAAGCAGCACCCGAACCTCGTGGTCAATCCGAACCTGCCGGATCGCGGCGTCAAGACGGATATCTCATGGCTGCGCGCGAGCCTCCCCGCCGCCGAGATGCAGAAGCTCGAGCAGGCGAACACCGACCGGCCGAAGGCGCAGGAGTTCTACGGCATACAGGCGCGCAACCTCGCCAAGCTCAGCGCGGCGGGCGTGCACATCGTGCTCGGCACCGACGGCAATACGCCCTGGGCGCCCCATGTGGAGATGGCCGACATGGTGGCCGCCGGGATGACGCCGGCGCAAGTCATCGTGGCATCGACCAAGAACGCGGCCGAGTTCCTGCGCATGACCGACGCCGGCACGCTGGACCCGGGCAAGAGCGCCGACTTCCTCGTGCTCGACGCCAACCCGCTGGACGACATCACCAACACGCGGCGCATCTCGGCGGTGTACCTGCGCGGCGCGGCCGTGGACCGCACGAAGGCGCCATAAGGAGCGGGCACCGTCAAGGAGCGAGCAGACCGGTCCGGACCCCGTCCGGACCCCTGCCCGTCGGCTCGCTCCCTACCCTTCCTGCGCCGCGGCGTGGAAGCCGGCGATGCGGCCGAACGTGGCCGCCCTGCAGATGCCGTGCTGGCCAAATCCGCCTGAGGAGTCCCCGCACACATATAGGCGCGGGAATTGCCTTGCCGCGGAGGTCGATGACTTCCGCGCTGGGGCTCATCCTGATGCCGGTGTAGGAGTCGTGGATCGCCGGCGTGTGCCAGGCCGCGTAGAACGGCGGCGTGGTGATCTTGTAAAGCGGCCGCGGCTTCTTGAAATCGGCGTCGACGCCGGAATCGACGAAGGAATTGTAGCGTTCCACCGATTTCCGCAGGGCGTCCTTCGGCATCGGCCGCCACTGGTATTCGTTGACGATCCCCGCGGCCAATTCCTCGATCGTATCGGCGCTGAAGAAGTAGCCGTCGGGATCGATATGGGGCGGCTTGACCTCCCATTTTTCGCGGGCCACGGCATCGGCATCGAACACCGCCCAGATCGGGCCGCCGCCGTTGAATTTCTTGGGATCGCCGGTCCATGCCAGGGCCGCGGCATAGTATTCGTAGTCGCGGGTGGGAACGGTCTCGTCATAGAAAGCGAACGCCGTTCTCCTTCACCAGGATCACGTTCTGGTAGTCCTTGACCACGAGGCCGAGCGCGCGGGCGCGAAAGAAGTGCGGGCTGGTCGGGTAGAGTTCGGTGGTGGTGCCGTTGCTCTTCTTGCCCATCCGCCCCTTGGTGATGAGATTGTCGTCCTGCGTGGTCTGGCAGGCGGTCGCCCCGAGCGCCGCCCCGATTTCCATGGCGGCGATCTCGCCGTCGCCGGTGCGCGCCGTCCACTCGCTGTTCTCCGCCTGGTACTCGTCCGTCAGCCTCACGTCGAACATGGTGCGGAACAGCGGATTTCCGGCGCAGCCGCCGGTGGCGATGATGATGCCCTTGCGCGCCCGTATGTTCATGGTGCGGGTCTTGGGCTTGTACCAGTCATCGACTTCGATGACCGCTACACCGGTCACCCGCCCGGCGAGCGGGCTCTCGCGGTGGATTTTCGTCATCTGTTGCTGCAGCAGGATCTCGATGCCCATTTGCCGCGCGGTCTTCTCCAGCGGCCGGACGAAACCGGACCCCCGCGCCGGCGTGGTGGGCTCGTCGGGCCACCGCACCACGTTCAACCGCGTGCGGCTGCGATCGAGGCGATCGGGAAGCCCGCGGTAACCCTCCCATTTGACGCCGTGCTTCTCCAGCCAATCGAACAGGTCGAGATTGCCGTCGGCGTAGGTGCGCACCAGTTCGCGGTCGCTGAACCGGCCCATCGGCTTTTCCGGACGCGACCAGTCCGCGAACACGAGATCGGGCGTGTCCTTCACCCCTCTCGCCTTCTGGAGCCGGTTGCCGCCGCCGATATAGAGCCCGCCCTGGCTCATCATCGCGCGCCCGCCGATGTCGAAATTCTTCTCGACGATCAGCACCGATGCGCCCTTCTCGCGCGCCGCGATGGCGGCGACGAGCCCGCCGGCGCCGGCGCCGATGACGACGACATCGACCTCGCGGTCCCACTCGATCGCATCGGCCGCCAGGGCCGGCTGCGTGGACATCGCCGCCACGGCGCCGACCGCGGCGCCGCTGGTCAGAAAGCTGCGCCGGTCGAGCGCCGCATTGGAACGCTCGTCGGCGCTCGTCTCCGGGCCGGTTTCTCTGGGCGATTTCGGCAATGCGGCCTCCTGTGGTCGACCTCTCGTTGGGTCCCGGGGCGACCCGGTAGAATTACGCAATTTCACGGACCTTAGAAAGACACTTCGCTGTCATGGTCCGGCTCGGGCGATCCAGGGAACACAGTGCGGGCGTACTGCATTTGCCCGGTCAAGCCGGGCAATACACCCATAGGGTCGGCCCGACATAGCGCGGACAAAGTTGTGCAGGGTGGCGTTCCGACTATGATGGTCGCGGTGGCGAGAAGCCCCTGATGGCCGGCGGGCCCTGCGGCTATTTTTCGCCGGCGAGCGCGCGCCATTTCCGCGAGTTGTTGGTCGGGAGGAAATCGCGATGACTCAGGCATCCGGGACGTTTGCTGCGCGTTACGAACAGGGCATCCGTTTGCGGCGGAAGATCCCCCGTGAAAAACACGCCGATCTCGCACCCGCCGGTCGCGACCCGGTGAAAATCCTTGCGGCCGGCGACCGAACCCGCGTCCCCGAGCTCGTTCCGGAGCGCTATAAGCGGATGCTGGTGAGCCCCTTCACGTTCCTGCGCGGCGCCGCCGCGGTGATGGCACAGGACCTCAAGCACGAACCGAGCGCGGGGATTCCGGTGCAGGCCTGCGGCGACTGCCACCTCATGAACTTCGGTGCCTTCGCCACGCCGGAGGAAATCATACTTTTCGACATCAATGATTTCGACGAAACGCTGCCCGGCGTCGACTTCACGGTCGACCTCAAGCGGCTGGCCGCAAGCGTCGCGGTGGCCGCGCTGAACGCCAAGTTCTCCAGCAAGCGCGCCCGCGCCGCCGCGGCCACTACGGTCGCGGCGTACCGTACCCGCATGCGCGTGCTCGCCAAGCTGTCGCCACTGGAAATTTGGCACAGCCGGATCGAGCTGGCGCAAGAAATCAAGCATATCGAGGATCAAAACCTCAAGCGCCGGCTCCGGGCCATCATCGCCAAGGCGGGTAGGACCATCGGGCAAGACGACAATTTCCCGCATCTGGTCAGGGGCACCAAGATCGCCGACAAGCCGCCGACGATTTATCATTTCAAGCCCAAGGCTGACGCGCGGCACCGCGTCGATGCCGACGACGTGTTTGCATCCTACCGCAAGCGCCTGCCGCCGGAGCGGCTGTGCCTGCTCGAGCGATACACGCTCAAGGACACCGCCTTCAAGGCGGTCGGAGTCGGAAGCGTGGGCACCTTCTGCGCCGTCAGCCTGTTCACCAGCGGCGACGGTGCGCCTCTGTTCCTTCAGTTCAAGGAAGCCCAGAAATCCGTGCTCGAATGCCTCGGGCCGAAATTCGACGGACATCCCGGGCGGCGCGTCGTGGAGGGACAGCGCACCATGCAGGCGGCGAGCGACATCTTCCTGGGCTGGACGGAAGACGCGGTGTCCGGCCGGCATTTCTACGTGCGCCAGTTGAAGAACCGGCTGCTCGGGTCGTTCGGCGAATTGGTCGAGGAGAATGCCCTCGTCAGTTACGCGCGGCTGTGCGGCCGCACCCTCGCCCGCGCCCATGCGCGCGCGGCCGATCCGGCGATGATTGCGGGATACATCGGAAAAAGCGGCGCCTTCGACGATGCGCTGGCGTCTTTTGCGATGGCCTATGCCGCCCGCACGCAGCAGGACTACGATCTGCTGGCGAAGGCGAAGGGCAAGCCCGCAAAGCAAAGCTGAGCGCAAATCAACACTTCCGTCTCGCGCTCATGCTGCGCGTCGGCGCGGAACGCGTCTTGCATGCATCCGGCGCCCGATTGTCGTATGGCTCACAGCCCGGAGCATTTCCTGGAACCGACAAGCCTTGGAACCGATACGCAATGTCTGTTGCCGCGAGCCGTGAACCCGCCGCCATCCTCATCCGCAACGCCTATGTGGTGCCGGGGGCGCATCGGCCCCATCTCGAACGCGCCGATATCCTGGTCGAAGGCAACGGGATCGCCGCGATCGGCCCCGATCTCGCTTCGCAAGAAGCCGTCGCCCGCCGCAATCTCCGGGTGATCGACGCCGCCAGGCGCATCGTCATCCCCGGCTTCATCAACGCCCACACCCATTCCAACGAGAGCTTCTGCCAGGGCTTCTGGGACGCCCTGCCGCTCGAGGTCTGGATCCTTCACAAGTATCCGCCGTTCGCACTCGAGCCGCTGCCGGAGCGCACCCATTATCTGCGCACCATGCTGCTCGCCATCGAGTGCCTGCGTTCGGGCATCACCACGGTGCAGGACGACCTCATCAACCGCCTGGGGGAAACCGCGGCGTTCGACGGCTCGGCCGCGGCCTATCGCGACATCGGCCTGCGCGCCGCCATCACCACGTCGATGTCCGACCGTCCGTTCCTGGAGCCGTTGCCGTGGCTCGACGAACTCATGGACCCCGCCATCAAGGCCGAGCTTGCGACCTTGCCGACCTCCACCTGGAAAGCCCAGATGGCGATGTTCGAGCGCAACTTCGCCGCCTGGCACGAGGCCGGCGACGGACGCATCCGCGCCATCCTCGGCCCGGTCGGCCCGCAATGGTGCTCGAACGACCTGCTCCAGGCGGCGACCGAGATATCGCTGGCGCGCGGGCTTCCCGTGCACACCCATACGCTGGAATTGAAGCTGCAGGCGGTGCAGGCGGAGCTGATGTATGGCCGGCCGCTGGTCGAGCATCTCGACGATCTCGGCGTGCTCACCCCGCACTTTACGTTGAACCACGCGATCTGGCTGACCGACGGCGAAATCGAGCGGCTCGGCGCCCGCGGTTGCTCGATCAGCCACAATCCCTTGTCGAACCTCAAGCTCGGGTCGGGCATCGCGCGGGTGCGCGACCTGCGCAATGCCGGCGTCAACGTCGCGCTCGGCACCGACGGCACCTCGACCTCCGACCGCGCCGACATGCTGCGCTCGCTCGGCATGGCCGCCCTCATCCACCGCGTCGGCGACATGGACTACGAGACCTGGGTGACCGCGGAGGAGGCCTTCGAGATGGCCACCATCGGCTCCGCCCGCTCGTGCGGGCTTGCCGATGAGATCGGCATCATCGAGGTCGGCAGGAAGGCCGATCTCGTGCTGCTCGATCGCGAGGACTACGGCTTCATCCCGCTGTACGAGCCGATCCAGCAGCTCGCCTATGCCGTCAATTCCGAGGCCGTCCGCACCGTGCTGGTCGACGGCGAGGTCGTCATGGAGGAACGGGTCCTGATCAAGATCGACGAGGCTGCGATCAAGGCCGAGATGATCGAGACCGCCACCGCCTTCGTGCGCGACCACATGCCCGATATGGAACGCATGGCGGCCCGGTTCCTCCCGTATTACCGCGCCGCCCACATGCGCGCGGCCGTCACCGACGTGCCGGCCTCGCGCGCTCCGGTCCGCCTGCCCTGCGGCTGCCACGCCGGCTTCCGCCACACGCTGACGCGCCAATTGAGGGAGAAGAGTAGAACCGGATGGCGCAGGCAGCAAAATCCCGCTTTCGCATCGGCATCGACACCGGCGGCACCTTCACCGACATCGTCGCCGTCGATACCGGCTCCGGCGCGATGCGCGTCACCAAGGTGGCGAGCACGCCGTCGAACCCCGCCGTCGGCCTGGTGCGCGGCGTCGCTGCGATCCTCGCGTCGGCCGGCGCGACCGCCCACGAGGTCGTCAGCCTCGCCCACGGCACCACTGTCGCCACCAATGCGCTGCTGCAGGGCGCAGATCGATTCGCTGGGACTGATCGTGACCGCCGGCTTCCGGCACATTCTCGAGATCGCCCGCCAGTCGGTGCCGGAGGGCTACGGCAATTCCTATTTCTGGGTGAAGCCCGACGCGCATCGTGCCGCTGCGCTTCGTGCGCGAGGTCGGCGGCCGCCTGAACTACAAGGGCGAGGTGCTGCGGCCGCTGGACGAGGCGAGCGTGCGCGCCGCGGCGCAGTTCTTCCGCCGCCACGGCGTCCGCGCCATCGGCATCTCGCTGATCCATTCCTATGCCAATCCCGCCACGAGCGGCGCGTCGCCGAGATCGTCGCGCAGGAATATCCGGAGGCCGACGCTGTCGCTCGTCCTGCACCGTGCTGCCGGAATACCGCGAATACGAGCGCACGGTGACCACGCTGGTCGACGCCTTCGTCAAGCCGCACATGGAGCGCTATCTGCGCCGCGTGCATGACGAGCTCGGGCCAGACCTCAGGAGCGTGCCGTTCCTGGTGATGCAGTCGAGCGGCGGCGTCGCCAGCGCCGGCGAGGTCGTGCGCAAGCCGATCACCACGGCTTTGTCGGGCCCGGCCGCCGGCGCGCTCGGCAGCGCAGTCATTGCCGGCATCGCCGGATTTCCCGACATCGTGACGCTCGATGCCGGCGGCACATCGACCGATCTCTGCCTGATCGAAGGCGGCAAGCCCCAGGTGACGAATGCGGGCTCGGTCGGGCCGTTTCCGATCCGGATTCCCGATGATCGACATCGAGACGATCGGGACCGGCGGCGGCTCGATCGCCTGGATCAGCCGCGAGGGCCATCTCAAGGTCGGGCCGCGCAGCGCCGGCGCCGAGCCGGGCCCGATGTGCTATCCGAACGGCGGCAGCGAGCCCACCATCACCGACGCCAATCTCGTGCTCGGACGCATACCGCCGGCGCTCATCGGCGGCGGCATCGCCTCGACGTCGCCCGCGCGAGGGACGGGCTCGCGGCGCTGGCGAAGCGGCTTCCCGGTGCCATGAGCGCGGAGGAACTCGCCCATGGCATCATCGAGATCGCCAACTGGAGCCAGGCCAATGCGATCCGCCAGATGACGATCCAGCGCGGCATCGATCCCCGCGGCTTCGCGCTGCTCTCGTTCGGCGGCGCCGGCCCGGCGCAATCGCCGGCGGTGATGGAATTGCTCGGCATGAAGGCCTGCATCGTGCCGCTCGATCCCGGCAATCTCTCAGCGCCTTCGGGCTGCTCGCGGTCGACTGGCGCACCGATCATATCCGCACCAAGGTCATGCACGAGGACGCCGCCGATCTCGACGCCATCGCCGGCGCCTACGCGGAGATGGAGCGGGAGGCGGCGGCGACGCTGGCGCGCGACGGCATCGCGCCCGAACGCGATCCGCATGATGCGCGAGGCCGACCTGCGCTATGCCGGCCAGTCCATGGAAGTGCGGGTGCCGGCGCCGGCCGGCGCGGTCGACGCCGCGTTCCTCGCGGCGCTGATCGATGCCTTCCATGCCATGCATCGCCGCACCTTCGGCTATGATTACGCGGGGCAGCAGAAGGTCGAACTCGTGAATTTCTCCGTCTCCGGCTTCGGGCTGATCGAGCGGCCGAGCCTGCCCAAGCTGGCGGCGCGAGCCGGGCGGCACCGCCGCACCGAAATCGCACCGCAAGGTATATTTCGATGGCGCGTTCCGCGACACGCCGATCCATGATCGCGCGACGCTGCCCGCCGGGCCATCGGCTCGACGGCCCCGCCGTGATCGAGGAGTTCGGATCGACCACGGTGGTGTTTCCGGGCCAGCAGGTGGAAGTCGACCCGCACGGCATCCTGATCGTGCGATCGGCGGCGGCATCGCAGGAGCGCCGATGATGAACGTGCATCCGGAAGCCCGCCGCGGCAAAGCCGTGGCCGACGCCGGGAGAGCGCAACGACACGCCGGTCGACCCGATCATCCTGCAGATCGTCGAAGGCACGCTCAATTCGATCGAGGCGGAGATCGAATATGCCATCGAGCGCACCGCGCGCAGCCCGATGATCCGCGAAGCCCATGATTACCGCGTCGGCCTGTTCGACCGCTATTGCCGCAAGCTCACCGGGCGTTCCTATTCGGCGATGCCCAACGCCGTGGTGCGCGACTTCCCGCCGCAGACCATGCGTCCCGGCGACGTGTTCCTGATGAACGACACCTATCTCACCGAAGGCAGCATCGGCCACCTGCCCGATCTCTGCAGCACGGTGCCGGTGTTCCACGGCGGCGAGGTCGTCGCCTATATCCAGGCGTTCGGCCATCACGACGATATCGGCGGCCGGGTGCCGGGCTCGATGCCGGGAACCGCCGTGACGGTATTCGAGGAAGGCCTCGCGATCCCGCCGGTCAAGCTCTACGCCGAGGGCGTGCGCAACGAGGCCGTCTTCACCATCGTCAAGCGCAACACCCGCGTCCCCGACATGCTCGCCGCCGACCTCGACAGCGAGGTGCAGGCCTGCCTGATGGGAGCCCAGCGCATGGCCGGCCTGTTCGAGCGTTTCGGCCGCGCCCAGGTCGAGGCCTGCTTCCAGGCCATTCTCGACAAATGCACCGACATTTTCCGCGACGAGTTGCTGCCGCGGATCGCCGACGGCGAATACCGCTGGGAAGACTATGTGGAGCATGACGGCGTCACCGACCCCAAGCTGCACAAGATCGTGCTCGCCATGACCAAGGCCGGCGGCCGCATCACGCTCGATTTCACCGGCACCGATCCGCAATCGACCGGGCCGATCAACTGGCCGGCCGACTATGCCGACGGCGCCTTCCTCATCAAGTGGATCGCGCCGATCCTGCGCAATCTCGCCGACACGCCGGCGCGGGCCGCCGAAATCCACGTCAACGAAGGCGTCTGCGAGGTGTTCGCGGTCAAGTTCCCGCCCAAGGGCACGCTGATCACGCCGGAATGGCCGGCGGCGACCAATGCGCGCTCCTTCGTGCTGCTGCGCTGCCTCGGCCTGCTGGCAGGCGTGGTCGCGCAGGCGGTCGATGGACGCATGCCGGCCGACCAGGAAACCATCCGCTACACCGGCTTCTTCGGCACCGATGCCGCGGGCAAGCCGTTCCTGTCGCGCGAGGTGCTCGGCGGCGGCTCCGGCGGGCGCTACTACGCCGACGGCAACGACGCCATCCACATCGTGCCGGATTCCCGCAACCAGCCGGCGGAATTCACCGAGACGCGGTTCCCGCTGCTGGTGGAGAAGCTCGCGCTGCGCACGGATTCCGGCGGCGCCGGCAAGCGGCGCGGCGGTCTCGGCTATGAGAAGCACTATCGCGCTTTGGTCGATTGCCGCACCATCGTCACCGCCGACCGGGTGCGGCTCGGCTGCTACGGCCTCAATGGCGGCAAGGCGGGCGAGCCGTTCTGCGTCACCGTCGATCTCGACGGCGAGGCGCATCGAACTCGGCGGCCTCGTCGATGGCGAGCCTGTCCTCGCGGGCCAGATCGTGCGCGTCGTCACCACCGGCGGCGGCGGCTGGGGCGATCCGCTGGAACGCGAACCGGCGCTGGTGCTCGCCGACGTGGTCGAAGGCCGGGTGTCGGCCGCACGCGCGCGTGACGATTACGGCGTGGTGCTGGCGGACGCCGGGAATACCGATGGCCTCGCCGTGGACGAACCGGGCACCGCGCAATTGCGCGCGGCGTTGAAAGCGAAGCGCACGGTGCCGCCCCCGATGATCGACCGCGGCGCAGGTTTCGAAAAAATGCTGCGCGGCGAATTTGCGCCGCGCATGCGTTGAGCGATCATCAGGGAGAACCGGGAATGGCGATCGAAGTCGCGAAGATCGAGCTGAAGAACGTCCAGGACGCGAGCGGGCTCGCGCAGCGGATCGCGGCCGGGCAGTTCACCGCCGACGAGGTCATTGCCGTGGTCGGCAAGACCGAAGGCAATGGCGGGGTCAACGACTTCACCCGCATTCTCGCCGACCAGGCGTACCGGCGCGTCCTGATCAAGCTCGGCAAGCGCAGCGAGGCCGAGATCGCGAACATACCGATGGTGTGGTCGGGCGGCTGCGACGGCATCATCACCCCCCATGCGACGGTGTTCGCGAGGAACGCCAAGACCGGACCGGCCTCGGCGGACCGGCTCGCCATCGGCACCGCCTTGAGCGAGGACCTGCTTGCGGAGGACATCGGCCGGCCCGCCATGGTCGAGAAGGTCGCGGCCGCCGTGGCGGCGGCGATGAAAGACGCCGGCATTTTCGATGCCGAGGACGTGCACTACGTCCAGACCAAGACGCCGCTATTGACCATCGAGACCGTGCGCGACGCCGAAAGCCGCGGCAAGCGCGTGGCCTGCGAGGTCCACGATTCCATGGGCGTCTCCAACGGGACCACCGCGCTGGGCATCGCCGTCGCGCTCGGCGAGATCGGCATGCCCCGCGCCGAGCAGATCTGCCGGGATCTCGATCTTTATTCCTCGGTGGCTTCGTGCTCGTCGGGCGTCGAGTTGACCCAGGCGCAGATCGTGCTGCTCGGCAACAAGGCCGGCGCCGGCGGACGCTACCGGATCGGCCATGCGGTCATGCGCGATGCCCTCGACATCGACGGCATCTACGACTCCATCCGCAACGCCGGCCTCGAGCTGCCCGCGCGCCCGCGCTCGGACGACCTCGGCGGCCGCGTCGTCAACTGCTTCATGAAATGCGAGGCCGACCACCGCGGCACGCTACGGGGCCGCCGCCAGATCATGCTCGACGATTCCGACGTCCACCATCACCGCCATGCAAAGGCCGCCGTCGGCGGCGTGGCGGCCGCCGCGATCGGCGATCCGGCTGTGTTCGTGTCGGTCGACGCCATGCATCAGGGCCCGCAAGGCGGCGGTCCCGTTATTGCCATCGTCGATGTCGGGGAATGATGGAAAGCAAGGCGCATGGACGCCAACACGCCTGACGACAAGACGCCTGACGACGCCCTCACCAGAAAATCGGCCGTCGAACTGGCGGCGATGATGAGGTCACGCGCGGTCAGCCCGGTCGAGGTGCTCGACGCCCATCTCGCGGCGATCGCGCGGATCAACCCCAAGCTCAATGCGATCGTGACCCTCGCCGCGCAATCCGCGCGAGCCGCGGCGCGGCGGGCCGAGGCCGCGATCATGGACGGCGAGCCGCTCGGGCCGCTTCACGGCCTGCCCTTCGGCGTCAAGGACGTGACGCACACCGCCGGCATCCGAACCACCTTCGGGTCGCCACTGTTCAAAGATTTCGTTCCCGACGAGGACGCCGAGGTGGTGCGTCGCCTCAAGGCGGCCGGCGCCATCTTGCTTGCCAAGACCAATACGCCGGAATTTGCGACCGGCGCCAACACCGTCAATCCGGTGTTCGGCGCCACCCGCAATCCCTGGAATTGCGCGCTCAGCCCGGCGGGCTCGTCGGGCGGCTCCGCGGTTGCGGTCGCGACCGGCATGCTGCCGCTCGCCCAGGGCACCGATTTCGGCTGCTCGATCCGCATCCCCGCCGCCTTCTGCGGCATCGTCGGGATCCGGCCGACGCCGGGGCTCACGCCCAACCACCCGATGCCGCTCGCATGGGACCCCGGCCAGGTCCATGGTCCGCTCGCGCGCAGCGCCGAGGATGCGGCGCTGATGCTCGACGCCATGGTCGGGTTCAGCCGGCTCTCGCCCATCTCGGTGGCGCCGCCATGGCGGAGCGCCCGCGAGGCCGTCGCCGGCACGGAGGACGCGCGCGGCCTACGGATCGCCTATGCGCCCGACATCGCCGGCATTGGCGTCGACGCGCGAGATCGACACGATCTGCCGCGACGCCGCGCGGCGGCTGCGCGACGCCGGCGCCAGCGTCGAGGAAATCGCCTTCGACGCCTCCGACGGCCGCGACCCCTACCACGCTTGGCGCGGCGCCTGGATGGTCGGCTCGCAATTCGCCAACCTGGCGCGGCTCGACGAGTTCGGCGAAAACCTCCGGGGCAATGTCGAGCGCGGCCTGACCGTCACCGCCCTCGACCTCGGCGCGGCGGAGGCGACGCGGATCGAGGTGTTCCACCGCTTCCGCATGCTGTTCGAGCGCTTCGACCTGCTGCTGACGCCGGCGGCGCCGGTGAAGCCATACCCCGTCGAGATGAACTTCCCCACCGAGATCAACGGCCGCAGCTTCGAGAACTATATCGACTGGATCGCGCCCGCCTTCCTGGTCACGCTGGTGAGCCTGCCCGCCGGCAGCGTCCCCGCCGGCAAGACCGGCGACGGCCTCCCGGTCGGCCTCCAGATCGTCGCGCCGCGGTTCGAGGAGCCGCTGATCCTTTCGGTGGCGAAGCTGGTGCAGCAGGCCAATCCGATCGGCTGGCCGCCCTCCGCGTGAGGCCGCAGCGATCGCGTGCGAGCACCAAGTGCGCGCATTATCATTCCTGTTCGATATCTTCGAGCCTCACTCCGCGTCCCGCGTGCAGGCTTTTACGGGCCTGCTCAATTCGCCGGAGAAAGCGCGGATCGTTCTCCAGCCGATATTCGAACCAATCTTCCTCCGAACTCGAATCCGATCAGCAGCCCGGCCGGCTTGCCGTGGCGCGTAATAACGATCTCCTGCGTCTCCGCCTCGCGGAGATAACGCGACAGATCGTCCTTGATCTCGGACAGCGGAACTTCCTTCACTCCGGATTTACGAATTGTGCGAGCCATGGCTCGGCCTCCGATTTGAACTGCTACGGAAATGAAATCCGCGGACCGGGCCGCGGAATGCTGCTACACTACGCCTCGCAGCAGAACAACGGTGGTCGGAAGCAAAACCTGACACCGAGCGGACTCCCAGCAGACTCCCTGGCGCGCTTGCGGGCCGACGCTGGACGCTTGATCGGAGGGCCAATCATGCAATCCATCCGAACCGGTTTCCCGTCGATCGCGCTCGCGCTGATCGCACTCGCGCTGATCTCAATCGCGTTTTGCGGTCCGTCGCGCGCCGCTTCCTGCGGCGGCGACTTCAACGCATGGCTCGCGGACTTCAAGGGCGAGGCGGCGGCCCAGGGCATTTCCCAGCGCGCCATCGCCGCGGCCCTCGATGGCGTAACCGACGACCCTGTTACCCTCACCCGCGACCGCAGCCAGCGTGTTTTCACCCAGACCTTCGAGCAGTTTTCCGGGCGGATGATCTCGCCCGACCGCTTGCGCAAAGGTCCGGCGCTGCTGGCGCAGCACGCCGCGACCTTCGCCCGCATCGAACGGCAGTTCGGCGTCCCTGGGCCGGTGCTCACCGCAATCTGGGGCCTGGAAACCGACTTCGGCGTCAATCAGGGCAAGTTCTCCATCGTCCGCTCGGTCGCCACCCTCGCCCATGATTGCCGCCGCGCGGATAAGTTTCGCGCCGAACTTCTCGACGTGCTGCGCATCGTCGACCGCGGCGACATGACCCCGGCCGAGTTGCGCGGCGACTGGGCGGGCGAGATCGGGCAGACCCAGTTCCTGCCGTCGTCCTATGTGCAATTCGCGGTGGACTTCGACGGCAACGGCAAACGCGATCTCATCCACAGCGCCCCCGATGCGCTGGCTTCGACGGCGAACTATCTCAAGAGCAAGGGCTGGCGCCGCGGCGAGCCGTGGGGCGAAGGCACCGCGAACTTCAACGTCATACTGGAATGGAACAAGGCGCGCGTTTACGCCAAGACCATCGCACTATTCGCCGAGCGGCTCGCCGCAACGCGGTAGGGTGGGCAAAGGCGCGCTCTTTGCGCCGTGCCCACGCGGTCGCCGCGAGGCACAGAACAACGTGGGCACGCTTCGCTTTGCCCACCCTACGCGCGGTTCGCGGAGGAGTTCGCGGCGCACTGCCTCGGCCTCGTTCAGTGCCACTGCGAGAGTTCGACGGTGACGCCTTCGGGGCCGTCGAGGAACACCAGCTTGCGGGAATGGAAATCCATGATCTCGTTGCGCGTCTCGAACCCCGCGGCCCTGAATTTTGCGACTTCAGCCTCGATATCATCGACCGCAAAACAGACGTGGTTCATGCCGAGCTTGTAGAGGTCGCGGATGTGCGGATCGGGCAGCGGGTCCGGATGACGGTAGCGCAAAAGCTGGATTTCGGTTCGCGGCACGGCATTCTCCAGCACCAGCGTGACATGCTCGGCTTCGATGCCGGGAACGCCCATGTAGCTCGCGAACGGCTCGCCGGCGATGACGACGGACATCGCTTCCTTGAATTCCAGGATCGCGAAGAACCGCTTGGCGCGGTCGGTGTCGCGAACGACGATGGTCAGATGGTCGAAATGTGTCGGCATTTGTGCGCCTCCCTTGGCTAATTCAGGATCTCGACAATAGCCCGAGCGCGCCCTCCGCGGACGCCGAAAAGCCCGCCTCCTCGGCTCAGGCACCTTCTTCCATCGAACGAACCACGTCCGCCGCGAACTCCGCAAGCGTCGTCGGGCGCCGGCGCCACCAGTGCATTGGTCGGCACCGCGCCCTTGACCCAGATCGAGTTGGCGCAGGCGCCCCCCGCGACCACACCGGCAGCCTGCGCCGCGCGGCGCACCAGCGCGCGCACCTCACCGCCCCGCGCCGCCACAGCCCGGATGACAGCGTTGCCGGTCTTGCCCGCGGCGCCGGTGACGAGGATCATCGCGGCTTCGTCACCAACTGCCAGAGCTTGGCCGGGTCGAGCGGGATTTCCAGGATTTCGAAGCCGCTGCCGCCGAGGCCGAGCGCATCCTCGATCGCCTGGGCGAACAGCGGGCCGACGGGAATCGCGCCCGCTTCTCCGGCGCCCTTGATGCCGAGCGGATTGAGCGGGGATTTCGTCACGGTGTGGGCGAGGTCCATGTGCGGCACGTCGGTCGCGGACGGCAGGAGATAGTCGGCGAGGGAAGCGTTGAGAAGCTGTCCGTCGTCGTCGAACACCAGCTTCTCGAAGAACGCGTTGCCGATGCCCTGCGCCACCCCGCCATGGATCTGCCCGGCGAGGATGAGCGGATTGATCACGGTGCCGCAGTCATGCACCACGACATATTTGCGGATTTCGACCGCCAGCGTCTCCGGATCGACCTCGATGATCATGGCATGGACGCCGCTCGCCGTCGCGCCCGCGGGCGGGCCGAAATACTTGGTCGATTCCAGCCCCGGCTCGGCGCCCGGGCGCACCGCGCCGCGCATCGGATTGGCC
>CAVVCE010000009.1:0-11782 GCA_963746235.1 uncultured Alphaproteobacteria bacterium | reverse complement strand
CCCCGCGATCGACGTCCTGGTCAACAATGCCGGCAGCTTTTTCCCGACCAGGAAGATCACCTCGGAGGGCCTTGAGAACACCTTCGCGCTGAACCACATGGCCTATTTCGTCCTGACCCATTGCCTGCAGGAGCGCCTGCGCGCTGCGGCGCCGGCCCGGGTCGTCAGCACCGCCTCGGTGCTGCATCTCCCCCAGGTGCCCGATTTCGACGACCTGCAGACCTTCAACAGTTACCGCCTGTTGCGCGCCTATGGCCGCTCCAAGCTGTGCAATATCCTGTTCACGGGCGAGCTTGCACGCCGCCTCGCCGGCACCGGCGTCACCGCAAACTGCATGCATCCCGGAGTTGTCGCCACCAATCTGGGACAGCGCGACGGCGGCCCGTTCGGGCTTTTGATACGCACGGGGATGTTGTTCCTCGGCGGTCCCGACAAGGCGGCCGACACCATTGCCTATCTCGCCGGATCGCCCGAGGTCGCCGATGTCAGCGGCCGTTATTTCTTCGGACGCCGGCAGGACCTGGCGGAGCCGCGCGGCGCAGGACGACAAGGCCGCGCAACGCCTGTGGCAGGAGAGCGAGAGGATCGCCGGATTCGGGTGAGTTCCTACTCCAGCGCGATCGGCTGCGGCCCGGCGACATCTCGAGCTGCACCCATCGCATGAACTCCACGAGCATCGGATCGACCCGGATGTCGGCGGTTCGCAACGGCCGTGCGAACGACAGTCCAGACATGCTCCGCACCCGCGAGATCGCCACATAGACCTGGCCGGGCGCGAAGGCGCCGGAGCCGAGATCGATGCGCACGTCGTCCAGGGTCAGGCCCTGCGCCTTGTGGATCGTCACCGCCCAGGCGTGGATGAGCGGAATTGCCGGTAGGCACCGACGACCTCGGTCTCGATCCGCTTTGCCGTCTCGTTCCACTGCTGGCGCACCTTCTCCCAGGCGACCGGCGACACCAGGTGCTCGCCGCGGCCGCGGTCGAAGGCCACGGTCGCGCCCTCTTCGCTCACGCCGGTCACCGTTCCGAGCGAGCCGTTGACCCACCGGCCGCCGGCGTCATTCTTGACCGCCATCACCCGCGCGCCGACCGCAAGCTCGATGTATTCGGGGACCGGCAGGCTCGCCGGCGCCAGCGTGAACTCGCGGTCGATCTTGCGCTTGGAAGCCGGCCGCGCGCCGCCCAGGGCTTTCAGCCCGCGCTTGTTGTAGCCGTCGGCCGCGGCGCGGGTGGCGGTGAGCAACAGCGGCGCGACGCCGTCCCGGTGCGGTCCGGCGCAGCGCCGGTTCAATTGTTCCAGCGCCGCCTCGATGGCGATGCCCGATCTGATGTGCCCGAGGATTTCGATGAAGTCCTGCTCGTCCTGGCGCCACACCCGGTCGAGCGTCACCGTCTTCACCGGCAGGTCGGCGAGCGCGTGGGCGTTGAAGGCGAACGGGCCGCGATATCCGAGCGCCTCCAGCACCGGCCAGTCGTTCTGCTGGATGACCGGGGGAAGCTGCAGGAAATCGCCGACCATGATGACCTGCACGCCGCCGAACCGGCGCTGGTCGGCGCGAACCTTTCGCAGCCTCGCATCCATGGCGTCGATGAGATCGGCCCGGACCATGGAAATCTCATCGATGATCAGCCGCTTCATCCGGCGATAGACATTGCCGAACTTGCCGCCGTCGGAGAGGTTTGCGGCGTCGAGCACGGTCGGCTCGAACCGGAAGAAGGAATGGATGGTCTGCGCCTGGGCGTTCAGCGCGGCGATGCCGGTCGGCGCCACCGTCGCCTGCAACTCGCCACCGGGCCTCGCCTTGAGGTATTGGACGAGTCGCGTCTTGCCGGTTCCGGCCCGCCCGACGATGAGCAGGGCGGGCGCGCCGGCGTCGACCGCCGCGAGCGCCTCGGTGACGCCCGGCGAGGCCTCGTATGGCTCGTCCCGCTTGAATTCCCCGGCGGGACGCGGCTGCATCGCCGCGCCGGCGCGGCTGAACTTGCCGAATTGCCTGGATTTCGCGGGCGGAGCCGGCGTTTTCTGCGGATGCGGCTGTTTCATGGTTCGTCGATTTCTCAGAACCGCTTTGGAGGACGGGTTGAGCAAAACGATACCCATCGGCGCCCCTGACGGGTTTCGCAAGAGGCTCTACCCATCCTTGTCTGAGCGCGAATCATTACAATTGGTTTCGTTCCGTGAGGAATGGTCCGACCCGGGTGGCCGCCCGGGCCGGACCGCCGATCGTCGGATCGCAACCCATCGAAGTGTGAGAACTGCTCTCCGTAGCAAGATCGCGATCGGCTCTTCATCAGGCCCGGATGGTTGAACGAACCCAGGGTTCGCATCACAAGGAAGGGACGACGAAGATGAGCAAGCGTATCATAACCTGCGCCGGCATCGACACTGGCAAACACAAGTTGGATGTGGCGCTCGATGGAAGTCCGGAATGGCTGCAGTTCGAAAACACCGCGGAAGGCCATGGGAGATTATCGGCTTGGCTGCGGCAGCGCTGGATCAAGCGGGTCGGCATCGAGGCGAGCGGCGGCTACGAGCAGGAGGTCGTTATCCGGCTGGCCGCGATGGCTTCGTGGTCATCGTGTTCCAGCCCGCGCAGGTACGGGCCTACGCCAGGTTTCATCTGCAACGAGCGAAGAACGACAAGATCGACGCGGCCTTGATCGCCGCCTGCACGGCCGCGACCAAGGAGATCCATGCTCCGCCGGATCCTCGGTTGGCACCATTTGCCGGGCATTTGACGATGATCGAGCAGATCAGCGAGGATATTACCCGCCTCAAGACCCGCCGCGAGTCCTGTCGCGATCCGCGTATTCGGCAGATGTGGAAGGAGGAAACGACCCGCTTGGAGAAGATGGAGAGGAGCGAGATCAAGCGATTGGCGGCGGCGATCCGCCAGCACCACGATCTCGCCCAGCGGCTCGGCCTGATCGCCAGCATCGACGGGATTGGTTTGAAAACTGCGATCATCATCCTGGTCCGCATGCCCGAGATCGGGTGCGTCACGCGCGAGCAAGCGGCCGCGCTTGCGGGGCTCGCGCCCTATGATGACGACAGCGGCCAACGGGTCGGCGAGCGGCACATCGCGGGCGGCCGTGAGCGCCTGCGCAAAGGCCTCTACACGGCCGCCTTCCCGGCGGCGTTCCATTGGAACGTCGCCCTGATCGCACTCTACAAACGGCTGACGGCGGCCGGAAAGTCGCACAAGCTTGCGCTTGTTGCCTGCGCCAGAAAGCTCCTCATCTACGCCAATACGGTTGTCCAGCGCGGAACACCGTGGGTCAAAAACGCCGCCGCAGCGTAACGCAAGTTTTCGCGGCGCTTCGTGGAGCGAGCGAAGCGGACAACGTGCAAAACTGTGACGCCGATCGCGATGGCGAAAAGGCGACAGCGATGTATTGGCCAAGCCCTTCCTTCCGGTCGGTTTCTTGGTTCGATCGAAGGACCGTTTCTTCGTCCCGACCTGCCCAGGCCACGTGACACCGCGCGCAGCCGCCGTCAAGGATGGCCGTTGCTCCGCCCAACCCACAAGCTCCGCCCTCGACAGGCCACGCCTTGACGGCGGCGAGCACGGTGTCACCATGCCGTGATCTCGGGACCGATACCTAATGGTTGCTACACATGCTTGTCCCCGCGTATTCCAATGCGCGGGACGACGTGCCGTGCTGGCACAAACGCCGGAGCTAAACTAGTCTGGCCGCCGTTCGACCCCGTTCGACCAGAAAACCCGACGAGGATGCGCCAATGCGCAGAATGACACGCCGCACCGTGCTGCAGACGACCGGCGCCGCGGCCGGCATTGCCGCATCCGGAATCCTCACCCGGCGCGGCGATGCCGCCGAATTCGTGTTCCGCTACGCCAACAACAATGTCGCGGCCCATCCCATGAATGTCCGGCTGCGGGAAGCCGTCGAGCAGATCAAGCAGGAATCCGGCGGGCGCATGGAGATCGAGCTGTTTCCCAACAGCCAGCTCGGCGGCGACACCGACATGCTGTCGCAGTTGCGCACCGGCGCGATCCAGATGTTCAACCTGTCCGGCCTCATCCTCGCGACCTATGTGCCGGTCGCCGCGATCAACGGCATCGGCTTCGCCTTCAAGGACTACGACCAGGTGTGGGCCGCGATGGACGGCCCGCTCGGCGCCTATGTGCGCGGCGCGATCGCGAAAGCCGGGCTCTACGCCTTCGACAACATGTGGGACAACGGCTATCGCCAGATCACCAGCAGCACGCACCCGATCAACGCGCCCGAGACCTCAAGGGCTTCAAGATCCGGGTGCCGGTCAGCCCGCTGTGGACCTCGATGTTCAAGTCGCTCGGCGCGTCGCCGACCAGCATCAACATCAACGAGGTCTATTCGGCGCTCCAGACCAAGATCGTCGAGGGCCAGGAGAACCCGCTGTCGCTCATCGACCTCTTCAAGTTCTACGAGGTGCAGAAATACGTCTCGCTCACCAACCACATGTGGGACGGCTTCTGGACGCTGGCCAATACCCGGGCCTGGGCGGAGCTGCCGAAGGACCTGCAGGAGATCGTGGCGCGCAACATCAACGGCGCCGCGCTCAAGGAGCGCGAGGACGTGCGCCAGCTCAACGATTCCATGCAGGGCGAGCTGGCCCGCAGGGGCATGGTCTTCAACCCGACCGATACCGAGAAATTCCGCGCGACGCTGCGCAGCGCCGGGTTCTACGCCGACTGGAAGCAGAAATACGGGCCGCAGGCGTGGGCCGCGCTGGAGAAGCAGGTCGGCACCTTGAGCTGAAGCCATGGCCGAACGCGGCGACGGCGCCGGGCACGTTTCCGCCTCCGAGCAGGCGATCGCGCGGCCGTGGCCGGGCGTCCCGGCCCGCCCGCGCGATTCGCGCGCCTGGAGCGGGCGCTCGCGCTGGGCGACGGAGATCCCGGCGGCGGCGCTGGTGGCCGTCGAGATCCTGGTGCTGCTGATCGGCGTGATCTCGCGCTACGTCTTCAATGCGCCGCTGACCTGGTCGGACGAGCTCGCCTCCACGCTGTTCCTGTGGCTCGCCATGCTCGGCGCGGTCATCGCGCTGCGCCGTGCCGAGCACATGCGGCTCGCCTTCCTGGTCGGGCTGGCGCCGCCGCGCTGGCGGCATTTGCTCGAGACCTTTGCCACCATGGTGGTCGCCGCCTTCCTGGTCGCGCATGATCGCGCCGGCGCGCGACTACGTCGAGATCCAGTGGTTCATCACCACGCCGGCGCTGGAAATCCGCGACGGCTACCGGGTCGCGGCGATCGAAGTCGGCGCCGCGCTCATGCTGGTGATCGCGGTGGCGCGCCTGATCGAGCGCGCGAGCCTCGTCGATGCCGCCGCCGCGCTGGCGGCGGTGCTCGCGATCGCCTGCGCGATTGTGGCTGGCGCGGCCGTTGCTGGCGGAAATCGGCAACTTCAACCTGCTGATCTTCTTCGTCGGCATGGTCGGGCTCATGCGTCGCCCTCGGCGTGCCGATCGCCTTCGCGTTCGGCATCTCGACGCTTTCCTATCTTGCCCTGACGACCCGGGTGCCGCTCACCATCATGGCGAGCCGGATCGACGAGGGCACGTCCAACCTGATCCTGCTGTCGGTGCCGCTGTTCGTCTTCCTCGGCCTGCTGATCGAGATGACGGGCCTCGCGCGCGTGCTGGTCGACTTCATGGCGGCGCTGATCGGCCATGTCCGCGGCGGCCTTTCCTATGTGCTGCTCGGCGCGATGTACCTCGTCTCCGGCATCTCCGGCTCGAAGGCCGCCGACATGGCCGCGGTCGCGCCGGTGCTGTTTCCGGAGATGCGGCGGCGCGGCGCGAAACCCGGGCGAGCTGGTCGCGCTGCTCGCCGCCTCGGGCGCGATGTCGGAGACCATTCCGCCGAGCCTGGTGCTGATCACCATCGGCTCGGTGACGGGGGTCTCGATCGCGGGGCTGTTCACCGGCGGGCTGCTGCCGGCGCTGGTCGCGGCCATCGCCCTCGTCGTCGTGTGCCGCTACCGGTCCCGCGGCGAGAGACCTCGCCGGCGTCGAACGCGCGGCGCCGCGCGAGGTGATGCGCACGCTTCGTCGTCGCCCTGCCCGCCCTGGCGCTGCCGTTCCTCATCCGCACCGCGGTGATCGAGGGCATCGCCACCGCGACCGAGGTCTCGACCGTCGGCGTCGTCTACACCATCGCGGCCGGCCTCTTCATCTACCGCCAGTTCGACTGGCGGCGGCTCTATCCGATGCTGATCGAGACCGCGTCGCTGTCGGGCGCGATCCTGCTGATCATCGGCACCGCGACCGCCATGGCCTGGGCGCTGACCCAGTCCGGCTTCTCGCGCCAGCTCGTGGCGATGATGGAGCAGGTGCCGGGCGGGCAGATCGGCTTCCTCGCGCGTGACCATCGTGGTGTTCGCCATCCTCGGCAGCGTGCTGGAGGGCATTCCCGCGATCGTGCTGTTCGGCCCGCTGCTGTTTCCGGCCGCCCGCGCGCTCGGCGTCCACGAGGTGCATTACGCGATGGTGGTCATCCTCGCCATGGGCATCGGCCTGTTCGCGCCGCCGTTCGGGGTCGGCTTCTACGCCGCCTGCGCGATCGGGCGGGTTTCGCCCGACGAGGCGATGGGCCGGGTGTGGCCGTATCTCGGCGCCGTGCTGCTCGCGCTCATCGTGGTGGCGCTGGTGCCGTGGCTGTCGATCGGGTTCCTGTAGGAGCGCAAGCGTATTGCGCCGCCAGCGGGCTGTGGCCGTCGCAAAACACTGCATTATTCCGCCCTACGCGCTGCGGCGAAACCCGGGCGGCGCGCGTAGACCTGCGGAATTCGCGGCGCGAGATCTTCCGAGATCATGCCGGGACCGGCGGCGGCGGCGGCCTCGCCATGCACCCATACGGCAGCGCATGCGGCCTCGAAGGGCGGCATGCCCTGGGCGAGGAGGCCGGCGGCGAGCCCGGCCAGCACGTCGCCGGTGCCCGCGGTGGCGAGCCAGGGCGGGGCATTGGCATTGATTGCGGCGCGGCCGTCGGGCGCGGCGATCACGGTATCGGCGCCTTTGAAGACGACCACCGCGCCGGACCGGCGTGCGGCGGCGCGGGCGAGGCCCGTCTTGGCGCCGTCGCCCGACGCAAGCCCAATTTTCGCAGTTTGGGCGTTGCCGAACAGCCGATGGAACTCTCCGGCATGCGGGGTCAAGACCGCTTTCCCGTTGGCCGCCAGCGCGGCGAACAGTTCCGGCGTGCCGTCCGGTTGGGCAAAGCTCGTCAGGCCGTCGGCGTCGATGACGACGGCGCGCTCGCCGCGCAGCGATGCCATCACCAGTTCGCGAGTGGCGGCGCCGACCCCCGCCCCCGGTCCGATCGCGACGGCGTTGAAACGCTGGTCGGACAGCAGCATCTCCAGTTCCGCTGCGCCATCGACGGGCCGCACCATGACCGCCAGATTGGCGGCCGCATTGACGCCGAGCGCCGTCCGCGGCGAGGCGATGGTGACCAGCCCGGCGCCGCCGCGCAGTGCCGCCATCGCCGCAAGGCGGGCCGCGCCGGTGTGGGACGCGCCGCCGGATACGACAACGGCATGCCCGCGGCTGTATTTGTGCCCTTCCAGCCGCGGCACCGGAAAGCGGTCGCACCACAGCGGCGGGGCATTCTCGAACGTCGCCGGCTTGATCGCGGCCAGGGTCTCGGCCGCGATCCCGATCTCCACCACGCCGACCGACCCGCAATAAATGCGTCCTGGCAGAAGGAGATGGCCGGGCTTCCTGCGAAAGAAGGTTATGCTTTCGGTCGCCCTGACCGCGACCCCCATCACCGCCCCGGTGGTGCCGTTGATCCCGCTGGCGAGATCGACGGCAATGACCGGGCATCCGGCGGCGTTCATGGCCTCGACCGCCGCACGGGCGTCCCCGGTCACGGGACGATCGAGCCCGGCGCCGAACAAGGCATCGACGATGACCGCCACGCCGGAGAGATCAGGCGCCGGCGCGACCGGTCCGCCCCATTGGCCGGCCGCCCAGGCCGCATCGCCCTTGAGCTTGTCCAGCGCCCCGATCAGGCACAGCCGGACGCGATATCCGGCCGCCGCCAAATGGCGCGCCGCGACGAAGCCGTCGCCGCCATTGTTGCCGGGCCCGGCCACCACGGCCACCTTGCTGCCGGGCGGATGACGCCTGGTGACGGCCCTGGCGACCGCGGCGCCCGCGTTCTCCATGAGGTCGGCGCCGGGAACGCCGGAAGCGATGGTCCGACGGTCCGCCTCCCGCCATCTCGTCATTGGTGAGGAGTTCGATCATCGCGGCAGGCTACTGCGTCGCACTCGTGCCGGGCCAATGAATTGCAAATGAATTGCAAAGGTGCTGCTGGCGGCAAGATACCGCCTAAATCGTCATCAAGTTATCCCCGCTGCTCCCTTGCCCGTCCAGTTTTTGTATGTCTATTGGGCAAGGTGGCGCGATTTTGATCAGCCCCGCTCGGGGCAATCGGGGATGCTTTCAGCAACTGGACATTAGGTGGCTGACACCAAAGGTCTTTCCTGCCTCGGCGGAGGTTGGCATGGACCCTGCTAACCTGCGGCGCGCCGCCAGGGATTGCTCGCATTGCGCGGGCGAAGGACGAACTGCAATGAAAAAAATCGAGGCCATCATCAAGCCTTTCAAGCTCGACGAAGTTAAGGAAGCTCTTCAGGAAGTGGGGCTTCAAGGCATCACGGTCACGGAAGCGAAGGGATTCGGGCGTCAGAAGGGCCACACCGAACTCTATCGCGGCGCCGAATATGTCGTCGATTTCCTGCCCAAGGTGAAAATCGAGATCGTGCTCGGCGACGAGATGGTGGACAAGGCCGTCGATGCGATCCGCCGCGCCGCCCAGACCGGCCGGATCGGCGACGGCAAGATATTCGTTTCCAAGATCGAGGAGGCAATCCGAATCCGAACCGGGGAATCCGGCCTGGACGCAATCTGAATACGCAATCTGAAATATAAAGCGAGAGCCGGCCTGTCGCGCCGGCCAATGTTGAAACGAGGAACCCGACCCAATGACGACGGCGCAAGAAGTCTTGAAGCTGATCAAGGACAATGACGTTAAGTACGCGGATTTCCGGTTCACCGATCCGCGCGGCAAGTGGCAGCACGTGACGTTCGACATCGGCATGATCGAGGAGGAGACGTTCTCGGAAGGCCAGATGTTCGACGGCTCCTCGATCGCCGGCTGGAAGGCGATCAACGAGTTCGACATGTGCCTGATGCCGGACCCGAGCTCGGCCTGCATCGATCCGTTCTTCGCCGAGACCACCCTGGTGCTGGTCTGCGACGTGCTCGAGCCCACCACCGGGGAGCCCTACAACCGCGACCCCCGCGGCATCGCCCGCAAGGCCGAGGGCATGGTGAAGTCGATGGGGGTCGGCGACACCATCTTCTTCGGCCCCGAGGCCGAGTTCTTCGTGTTCGACGACGTGCGCTACGCGGCCGAGCCCTACAACACCGGCTTCCGGCTCGACCAGATCGAGCTGCCGATCAATTCGTGGACCGAATACGAGGGCGGCAATCTCGGCCACCGCATCCGCACCAAGGCCGGCTACTTCCCGGTGCCGCCCCAGGACTTGGTGCAGGACATGCGCACCGAGATGCTCGCCGCCATGGCCAAGATGGGCGTCAAGGTCGAGAAGCACCACCACGAGGTCGCCTCCGCCCAGCACGAGCTCGGCATGAAGTTCGGCCCCATGGTGTCGATGGCCGACCAGTTGCAGATCTACAAATACTGCATCCACCAGGTCGCCAACATCTACGGCAAGACCGCGACCTTCATGCCCAAGCCGATCTACGGCGACAACGGCTCCGGCATGCATTGCCACCAGTCGATCTGGAAGGACGGCAAGCCGGTGTTCGCCGGCAACAAGTATGCCGACCTCTCCGAGACCTGCCTGTCCTACATCGCCGGCATCATCAAGCACGCCAAGGCGATCAACGCCTTCACCAACCCCACCACCAACTCCTACAAGCGCCTGGTGCCGGGCTACGAAGCGCCGGTGTTGCTCGCCTATTCCGCCCGCAACCGCTCCGCCTCGTGCCGCATCCCGTGGACCAACAACCCCAAGGCCAAGCGCGTCGAGGTGCGTTTCCCCGATCCGCTCGCCAATCCCTATCTCGGCTTCGCCGCCATGCTGATGGCCGGCCTCGACGGCATCAAGAACAAGCTCGATCCCGGCCCCGCCATGGACAAGGACCTCTACGACCTGCCGCCCGCCGAACTGAAGCAGATCCCGACCGTCTGCGGCTCGCTGCGCGAAGCGCTCTCGTGCCTCGACGCCGACCGCGCCTTCCTCAAGGCCGGCGGCGTGTTCGATGACGACTTCATCGACTCCTACATCGACCTCAAGATGACCGAAGTCATCCAGTTCGAGCACACCCCGCACCCCGTCGAATACGAAATGTATTACTCGGGCTGAGGGCGCATTCCTCCCGGGATCGAGCAGCCGATCCTACCTTGCGGGCGCCTTCCGGGCGCCCGCTTTTTTGTGCTTGCGGCGTTCGTCTCCTCACCAGTCATTCCGGGGCGGCCACCGGCCGAACCCGGAATCCAACGGGCTCCAGAGGAGTTCGCGACAACCACCCTCTGCATTCCGGGTTCGCGCAAGGGCGCGCCCCGGAATGACAGTTTATCTAAACTCTGGCGATCACCGCGACCGGGCCGCCGCCGGGCGGGCCCTGGTGCTCGGCGCCGCCGGAGACGAACACCGCCGGGCAGCCGGTCAGCCCCGCGATCAGGCCGCCGACCGCGGCGCGGGCGTGGCGGGTCGCGGAGATGTCGGTGTCGTCCAGCATGGTGTGGCGCCAGCCGCGCACCAGTGCCGTCCGGCGACGGATCGGCCTTGGCCAGCACGTTGACGATGCGCGACGGCTCGATGGCCGTCCGTCGGCGTGCGGAATCCCGGCAGCGGAGCGCCGCCATCACGCGCAGCCGGCGTCGATCGCGTCCTGCATCACCGCATGGGCGATGACGCATTCGCCGGTCGGCCTCGCGCGCATTGCCGAGCACGATGACGATGTTGTTCATCAGTTCGATGCCGGCCGAGGCCGAGGCCACGCCGGAGCACAGCGACCAGTCGGTCAGCACCGCCGCCTCGTCGACCGGCGCCGGCGATCTCGCCCAGCGCCACGCGCGACGCCGAGCGCCGAGGCGCCGCGCGAATAGGCCATCGACTTGTAGGCGTTTTCCGTCACCGGCTCGTGGCCGGCGCGGCGCGCCGCCTGCACCCGCTCGGCGGTGAGCAGCGGGCATTTGACCTGCACCCAGTGCACGTCCGCGGCTTCGTGATGCCGGCATCCCGCATCGCCGCCTTGACGGCCTGCGGCGGTCGCCTCGATCTGCGGCGCGCGGCCGATCTCGTGGGGCAGGAAGTCCCGCGTCGCGGCGATGCCGATGGCGAGGCGCTTGCCTGCCCCGCGTCAGGGCGGACCGGCGTCACCGGTGTCGGGACCCGCGCGAACACCGTGGCGTGCGGGCTCAGGACGCCCTCGGTGCCGCCCGACACCACCATGGCGATCCGCGCTCCACCTCGGCAGGTGGCGCGCAGATAGGGCGCAAGCGTCGCCGCGAGGGTCGGCAGGTGTATTCGCGGGTGAAGTCGTTGACCCCGCCATTGCCCTCGGTCTTGACCAGGATCGCCACGATCTCGGCGGGATCGAGCGCACCCTCCTCGATCAGCGCGGTGAGCCTGGAGAGGTCCGCAGGTCCCGACATGGCGATGCGAAAGGTGTCGGTGCGATAAGGCATCTGTCACTCCAGCTCGACTTACGTCCGGAACACGAACGCCGTGGCCCCC
>CAVVCE010000008.1:0-26040 GCA_963746235.1 uncultured Alphaproteobacteria bacterium | reverse complement strand
TTTCGCTCGCGAGACTGGGCAAGAAATATTGCTTTAGGCTGCGAGGTTGAACCAGAGGCGGCCGGTGGCGGATTTTGGGCTGATTTGGGCCCACATGCGCGCCAGGAGCGTTGTTGGGCGGCGCATGGCGGCTGCGAGAGCGCTGTGAAGACGCAACAACGACGATTTGCCGGCGCGTTTGGCGAGGTAGGCGATGAGGCGATCGATCCCGACGATGGTGAGCACGCGGGAGAAGTTGTAGCACAGCGCCATCAGGCTCCATTCGCCGCGCACCTTGTTGAAGCCGCGGACGAGGAAGTGGCGGTAGCCGGCGCGGCATTTGAGGGTGCCGAAGGGGTGCTCGGCGAGTTCGGCACGGCGGCGCATCAGGGCCGCGGCGTCCTTCATCCGCGCGCGATGCCGTTCGAGGACGGCTTCATGCTCCCAGCGGCAGACGGTGCGCGTCGGCGTCTTGGCGGACAGACAGCGCGAGCGCAACGCGACACGCGTCGCAGTCGGCCTTGCGGCTCGTATACCTGATCTCGATCCGGCCGCCGGTGTTGGTCTTGCGGCCATCGCTCGGTGTGAGGAGCAGACCTGCTGGACAGCGATAAACATCCTGATCGGCGTCGTAGACGAACTCTTCATGGCTCATGCGGCCTTGCGCTTCGAGCCGCGCGGTCCGCTTGGCTTGCGGAATATAAGCGGTGATACCGTCTTCCTCGCAGGCCTTGAGCGCGTTGCCGTTGTAATAGCCGGTGTCGGCGAGCACCGTCAGCGTCTCAGCGCCGAGTTCCTGCTTCGCGGCTGTGGCCATCGTGTGAAGCTGGCCGGTGTCGTTGCCGTCATTGACGACCTCGCTCGCCACGATGAGCTTGTGCTTGTCGTCGACCGCGATCTGGACGTTGTAGCCCGCAACCGTCTGGCCGCGCTTCGATAACAGCCGGGCATCGGCGTCGGTCCGCGACAGTTGCGTCTCCCCGCTCTCGTCGAGTTGCGTCAGGTCGGCTTGCACTTGCGCGCGCTTGTCCATCAGCGCCGCGACTTTCCCCGCAACGTCCTCGCCGCCGGCCGTCCCGCCCGCAGCAGCTTGGCCCGCGGCAGCTTGAGCAGCTTCCGCGGCGTCGTTCGCGGTGAGCGCGGCACCATAGGCTTCGATATCCCGGTCGAGCGCCGCGAGCTGTGCGGCGAGCCTCTTGCGCGTCTTGATGCTCCCCTTGCTGGCGTCGCCATCGAAAAACGCGCCGTCGATCGCCACCAACTCGCCGCCCACCAGGCCGAGTTCGCGAACCAAAAGCACAAAATCCCGGTTCGCCGCCTTGAGCGCGGCCCAGTTGTCCTTGCGGAAATCGGCGATCGTGCGATAGCCGGGCGTAAGCCCCTTGAGCAGCCAGATCAGCTCCAGATTGCGGCAGGCCTCGCACTCGAGACGACGCGACGAGCGGACCCGGTTGAGGTAGCCGTAAACATAAAGCTTCAACAGGTCGGCCGGATCGTAAGCCGGCTGGCCGGCCCCGCCGCCGGACCCGGGGAGGCGAAATCCGAGCTTCTCAAGATCGAGCGCGTCGACATAGGCCTCGATCGCCCGCACCGGATTGCTGCGATCCACATAATCTTCAACCCGCGGCGGAAGAAAGCTCGGCTGCTCCCGGCAAACGCCGGTCTTAAAGGCGTAATTCGTCATAAAACGAATCGTACACCAGACCGCAGGACAGCCTATGAATTCTTGCCCAGTCTCTAGCGCTCTACCCGGGCTACGACGGATTGGCGCTCTACCCGGGCTACGACAGCTCTAATCCAGCGGCTGCAGTTTTACGATGGCGGCGCCGTGATTGTTGCCGAACCAGATGCTGACCGGGGTGGTGGAATTGTCGACATAGAGGTTGCGGATATTGGTGTTCGCCGGCAGCGGATATTCGACCATATCGCCGGTCTTCGAATTGATCCGCACGATACGGTCGGCCGCCATTCCGCCGGACCAGATGTCGCCGTTCTTGTCGACCTTGGCCTGGTAGGGGAACGACCACTTGGTCGGCAGAGACCCATTCCTGCAGCTTGTTGGTCCTGGTGTCGAGCATGGCGACGACGTCGACCGCGTATTCGGCGAACCATAGCCGCCCGTCCTTGTCCATCTCGCCCCGGCGTGGCCGCGAGCGATCGGTGAAGGTCTGGACGAACGAGTATTCGCCGGTCTTGGCGTCGATGC
Source organism: uncultured Alphaproteobacteria bacterium (assembly GCA_963746235.1). Classification (GTDB taxonomy): domain Bacteria; phylum Pseudomonadota; class Alphaproteobacteria; order Rhizobiales; family Xanthobacteraceae; genus JAJPKK01. The sequence continues at coordinate 23,855 of CAVVCE010000008.1, read as the reverse complement.
GGCCGATGGCGCGGTCGCTGAAGTCGGCGATGTAGAGATTGTTCTGCGCATCGGGGAAGATTTCGTAGATCGAATGCGGCCGGCCGGCCAGCGGGGAATCCGGCTTGATGTCCTTGAACGGCGCGAAATTCTCGAACTTGCCGCTCTCGAGGTCGACCCGGTATACCGATGTCGAGGCGACGTCCTGGATCCACAGCTTGCCGTCCACATGGGAGGACTGCGGCGCGACGAACGCCTGCTGGGAGCTGTCGCGATTGAATTCCGGCGCCACCGGCAACATCGTGAATGACTTGGTCTTCCTGTCGAACTTCGCCGCGCCCGCCTGGTACATCAGCGAGATCCAGTAGTTGTCGTCATTGTCCCGCGCCAGGCTGAGCGCTCCCTTGGCGGCATTCTGCTTGAGGATCGGGACCGGAAACGACGCCACCGCGCCGGTCTTCGGATCGAGACGGCCGAGCAGCGGATCGCCGAAATAGGTGAAATAGACGCCGCCGTCCGGATCGACCATTACGTCGTGGGGCTGGTCGGTCGGCTTCGGCAGCTTGTAGGTCGTGATGACGGCACGGGTTCCTTTGCCGCTGACGCGCTTGAGCGTCTTGAGGTCGTAGGAGAACGTGTCGGACGCGCTCAGGTTGACGGTCGCGAGATATTCCGCGAGCCGCTGCAGGCGCTCGGGCTGCTGCACCAGCAGGCCGGTGGACTCGCCGGACCGCAGTTGCGGCGCCAGCGGCGTGGTGTTCTGGGCATAGCGCAGCATGCGCGGGATGATCTGCACCCACTCCTCGGCCGGGTGATTGGAGCGCGCGATGCGCTCGAGCGTGTGGCAGCTCATGCAGTCGGCGACGAGGCGCTTCTCGGTGTCGGTGCCGGGCCAGCTCGCGAGCCATTCGGCGCTGGTCATCTGCGCTACGAGGTTTCGCGTTTTCTTGAGCTTGATGTCGGCGGTCGCAGTCTGCTCGGCCGCGACGGTCGCCGTCGGCTTGCCGTCGAGGTCGTACCCGGTCGCCCGGATCGTCAACGTGTACGCGCCGGGGCCGAGCCGGTCCGCCGGGAAGCTGTAGCGCCCCTGATCGTCGGTGATCGCCGTCACCGTGATCGTCGCATTCGCCCTGGCCGCCGTCACCGGCACGCCGGCCATCGCGCCTTCTTCCTGGGAGCGCACCTCGCCTGCGAGCGCCGGCTCGTTCTGCGCCCAGGATTTGCCCTGACAGGAGACGACCGCAATTCCAGCCGCGAGCATGGCCGCGTAACGTTTCAGGCGCATGGCGTTTTCCCCTGTCGATGAAGTGGCGCCGCGGACGTCGTCGCAATGGGCGCTCGCCAAAAGCGTAAGCTCGCGGATTCTGCCGGTCAAGCACGGCAGCCGCCTTACGCCTGTCCGTCTTGCGCCTTCCTGTTTCCGGCCCGATGCGGCATATTATCGAGGCATCGACGGCCGATCCCGGCGCCAAGCGGGAGCCCGGGAGCACCCGGACGTGAGCCGTCAGCGAGGGAGGATCGCATGACATCGCAGCCAGAGATCGATCGGCGGCTGTTGCTCGGCGCGGCCGGGGCGCTCGGCCTCGTCGGCACCTCGGCGCTGGCGCAGGAGGCAAAGCCGGAGGCCAAACCGCAGGCAAAGCCGGCCGAAGCCGCGAAGCAGCTCAGCGACACCATCGCGGACTTCGTCGTCGGCTTCGACCTCAGGCAAATGCCGCCGCTCGGCATCGAGCGCGCGCGCCTCGCCTTCATCGACACCATGGCGGTGATGCTCGCCGGCAGCCGCGAGCAGGGCTCCGACCTCGTCTGCGAGATGGTCAGGCAGGAGGCTGCGGCGCCCAAGGTGTCGGTGATCGGCCAGTCGTTCCGCACCTCGCCCCAGCTTGCGGCGCTCGCCAATGGCGTCGCCGCCCACATCATGGATTACGATCTCTCGTCGCTGCTGGGACAGCCGACCTCGCCGATCATCCCGGCGCTGCTGCCGCTGGCGGAGAGCAACGGCGCGAGCCCGGCCGACGTCATGGCGGCGTTCATCGTCGGCTTCGAGGTGTGCATGCGCCTGTGCCGCGCCGCGCCGGAGCAGGCCTCGATCGCCGGCTGGCACGCAGTCTCCTCGATCGGGACCATGGGCGCCGCCATGGCCTGCGCCCGCCTCCTGAAAGCGCCGCGCGAGACCATTCCGGATATTCTCGGCATTGCCGCCTCGCTCTCGGGCGGCCTGTCCGTCAATTTCGGTACCATGACCAAGCCGCTGCATTCCGGCATGAGCGCGCGCAACGCCATCGCCGCCGCGCTGCTCGGCAACAGCGGCTTCACCGCGAACGCCGCGGCGCTCGAAAACCCCGCCGGCTATTTCCGCGCCTTCGACCGCGGCATGAAGGTCTCCTTCGAGCCCTTCGCCGAACTCGGCCACCGCTACGACATCGTCGAGCTCGGCTTCAAGCCGAAGCGCTATCCCTGCGGCGGCCTCGGCCACACCTCGATCGACGCGACGCTCGAATTGCGCAACGAGGTGCGCGCGAGCGATATCGCCGCGATCAAGACGGGCATCACCAAGTACGCCGCGTCGCGCATCGGCGACAAATATCCGACCTCGATCGAGAGCGCGAAATTCAGCATGCCCTATGTCGCGGCTTATACGGTTCTCTACGGGCCGCCCATGCTCAAGGCCTTCACCGAGGAGGCGATCCGCGACGAGAAGATCAAGGAGATGGCGCGCAAGGTGTCGATCGCGATCGATCCGGAATTCGCCGACCTCCTCCTCGACAGCCCGTCGCGGGTCACCGTCACCCTCAATGACGGCCGCACCGTGCAGCGCATGCGCTATTACGCCAGCGGCACCCCGCAGATGCCGCTGACCGCGGCCCAGGTCGAGGAGAAATTCTTCGATTGCGCCGCCCACGCCGTCGAACCGCCGGCGGCGACGAAGATCTTCGCCTTCATGAACCGGTTCGAGCAGGAGCCGTCATTGACGCCGCTGTGGACGCTGACGAAGCGGGCGTAGGGAACGGCGCAGACGGCTACGCAACCGACCTTCCGCCGACCAACTCGCCGCGATCGAAGCTCATTTGCATGAAGCGCTTTCGATATTCGGCGGGTGTCATGCCGGTGTGGCGCTTGAACAGGCTCCTGAAGAACGCGACATCCTCATAGCCGATCTTCGACGAGACGTTCCGAATCGACACCGCGCCGTGCTCCAGCAATTCCTTGGCCACCGATACCCGCAGCATTTGAATGTAGGCGCCCGGCAAGCGGCCGGTCGCGGCCTTGAAGCGGCGGATGAAATTGCGCGGACTCATCCCGACGCGGTCGGCGAGCATTTCGATCGACACGTCGCGACCGAAATCCTCCTGCAAATATTCCTCGGCCTGCCTGATCTTGTCGTCGGAATGGGGCGGGGACAGCGGCAACACCGAATACCCGGACTGCCGGCTGCGCGGCATGCTGACGAGCAGGGACTTGGCGCACTGCAAGGCGATTTCGTGGCCGCAGAACTTCTCCACCAGATACAGGCTGAGATCGATCGAGGCATAGACGCCGCCGCTGCAGAACAGCCGGCCGTCTTGCGTCACGAACTGTTCAGGGCGCCAGAGGACCTCGGGATAGCGCTGGCGCATGATGTCGGCCACGGCCCAATGGGTGGTCGCCTGTCGGCCGTCGAGAAGTCCGCATTCCGCAAGGAACGCAACGCCCGTGCAGATGCCGGCAATGTAGGCGCCCCGGGAATGCCATTTGCGCAACCAGGGCAACAGGGAGGTGTTCTGCGCAATTCGATCCATCACGTCCCAGCCCGAAGCGGGGAGAATGATGATGTCGGTCCGCTCGATGTCTTGGATCGAGCACTCCGGCGTCAGGCCCAGGGCGCAGAGGCTGCTCACGCTGCCACCATCGATCGAGGCGGTCCGCACCCGGAAACGCGGCTCCATGGCGGCGCCATGGAGCCAGTTCCACAGCAGCCCCGCAGAGTGGAAGACTTCGATCGGCCCGATCGCCGTCGACGCGTAGCCGGCTTCCAGCAACACCACCGTTACGTCCAGCACGGCATTGCCGCGCGGCGCGGATCACTTCGTCCTCGGTGCCGAGGTCGGCTCGACCCGCCGAATTGGCGCTTTTAGCCATGTGCACGCTCTTGCAAGTGGATTGAGGTGCCGCCGGCCGTTGCGGCACGGCGGCGCCGCCTGGTCAGGAAATCGCGGTCATCGGATCGATGACGTTGCGCACTTCGGTGACCTTGCTCGCGGGGATGCCGCTCAAGCGGGCGTGCTCGCGAACCGCGGCCTCCGCGTCGGCGAGGTAGATGCAGAAGCTCTTGTCGTCCACGACGAACGACTGCACCCACTGCACCTTCCCGGCAAGCTTCGCCAGCGCATTGTTCGATGTCGTGGCAACCTCCTTGAGTTGCTCGCGGTGAGGCCACCGACACCCGGCAGGTCGCGTTCGATCACATAGCGTTTCATGGTTCTCTCTCCGTGTGTTGACGGAGCACAGATGACCTTTCTCACGCCTACCATACAGATGGCATTTTTGACAATGTAGAGGGGCGATAGTGACAGCGACAGCCAAAATGGCGCCGACCGAGCGGCGCTGTCGGAACATGCGCCCGTCCTGACGGAGCGGGCGTAGTGGTCCCGGGCGGCGGTTACTTCGGCATCATGCAGGCATAATTGGTCGCGGCACCGAGATCGCCGCCGGCCGCACCGACGTAGCGCGCTTCCTGCGGATAGGGACAAAGCGGCCGGCTGCGCGTTGTCGGCGGCGAGGTGAAACGTGTCCCCGACGCGATGATCTGGTCCGGTGCGTTGCCCTGTTCGACCCACGCGACCAGGGGTGTCAGCATGTCGAACTGATCGGTCGCCGGCCCTCCCCTGCAGTGGCCCATGTTGGGGACGAGGAACAGCCGGGCGAACGCCTGGGTCTCCCGCAGGCCTCCATTCCGTGCCGTCAGTTGCTTGTAATATTCGATGGTGCCGTGCACCGGCGGCCCGGGATCGCTCACGCCGTGATACCAGATGATCTTGCCGCGCCGCTGCTTGAATTTCGAAATGTCGGTGGATGCCGAATACGTGACCAGCGGCGTGCTCTTGTTGAGATTGGCGATGTCCTTGTCGAAGTCGAAGCGCAGCGGGTCGAAGCCCGGATTGGCCGGCGTCATCCAGACATATGGAATTTGACCGAGGCCGAGGGCGAAGTCCCCGGGGCCCGCGGTCGATGTACCGATTTTCCGCGACGGGATGCCGGTCGCCGCCATGAAGCCGCCGTCATAGGGATAACCGAAGACGGTATTGTCGGCATGGTCGCGCGCCGCCGAGCTGGCCGGCGCCTTGATGGATTGTCCGAGCGAATTGCGCGGACCGCGATTGATCTTCGCGACGGCATCGATCTGCGCCGCGCTGAGACAGGCGGCCGTCTTCGCCCCGGTGCATTGCAGGGGTTGCCCGGTTTGCGGGAATACAAAGGTCGCGGGATCGAATTTTTCCCAGCATGCCGGGAGGTTGTCGACGACGCCGTCGACGGTCCCGTCAAGCCCGTCGCAGGCCGCGAGAATGGCGCTGGTGACGAGGTTCTGATCGGCCACGGGAAGCGCCGGGTAGAGGACCGGGCTGCCGTCGGGAAGTTTCTGTATCGGCGCCGGCGTGATGGCCGCGATCGCCTGCACGCCCCAATCCTCGGTGAGCGCGATCGCCTCCAGATCATAGACCGGGTCTCCGGCAACGATGCCGTCGAAGTAATCGGGAAAGTTCTGCGAGAACACCATGCCCTGCCGACCGCCGGTGGAGCAGCCGACGAAGTAGGAGCGGTCCGGAGCCTGGCCGTAATAGGCGTCGATCAGAAATTTAGCGGTCTGTGCGGTCACGTCGATCGAGCCATAGGCGTGGTCGGTCACCGCCTGCGGATCGAGGAAGAACTGGTTGGGGGCGGGCAAGTCCTTGTTCTCGTGCCCGCCGTCCTGGCTCGCGACCGCCCAGCCGTGGGCGAGCGTCGGAGAAAGCGTCCCCGCGGCGCCGGTCGCCGGCGGCACCGAACCTTCCGTGCCGCCGCCGCCCTGGAACATGAAGCGCCCGTTCCATTGCGCCGGCGTCGGCAGGCGCACCTCGAAGCTGTCGCCATACGCAAAGCCGTCGGTGCCGATGCGCTTGTTGATGATGCCCTGCACCTGGCAATGATCAGGCAGCGCTACACCGTTCGACGATGTGGTGCCGGCGGGGTTGAACTTCGCCAGCGTGATCTGCGTCGGCGTCACCGGGAACTTGGTGAGCGTCGCCAGGTTCGCGCATGCCGTCGCGGGATCCGTCGGGCCGGCCGCAAGGCTCGCCTGTCCGCCAAAACCGGCCATGGACGCACCGATCAGGATGTATCCCAGCGCCGGGATCGGGCGCTGTCGCAGATACCGTCGCTTCATGTCGTGTGTCTCCCCGCGTGGTTTGCCCCGCGTGTTTTTCCGCCTCGTCCATTACTTCCGCGTCTGCTTGAAATATCTCAAATCAGGGGGCGCCTGATCCTTCTTGGCGGGCATCAAGAGGCCTTCTCCGCTCAGGAAATAGTTTTCCTCGCCGATGACGATCTGGTTGTTGCCCTCGGTGCAAAACGCCTGGGCCCAGTTTGGATGCGGGTTCGGGTCGCGCCGGAAGGTCTTGTCGACGCTCCACGGCCGCGTCAGGGCGTGGTCGAACACGGTGATCTCGTCATGAAGGATGTTCGGATCGGTCTTGTCGAGATGGAACCGCTCCTTGAAGGTCGACTGATTGTCGAAGTGCAGCGGCAGCCCGGATGCATCGTAGGCACGGGGCCCTTTGAACGGGCCGCGGGTGTCGACCTCGAGCACGTCGTAACGGCCGTCGCCGTCCTCGTCGATCCACTTGCCCATCGAATACCCCTGATAGGACGGCTCGGCGTCCGTCGGCCAGTCGCGTCCGTCGGTAAAGATGCGACGAAGCTCGATGCCGGCCACGATATAGGTGGTCTCCGGCGTGACGATGTATTCCTGCACCGGCGATGCCATCATGCGCGGCATGCCGCCGGGGAGACACCGGGCGCTGGGGTAATTGCCTAGGCCACCCTTGGCCTGATCGGCCATGCTGTCTTGCAGAACCTTCTGATATTCCGGCGTCAGCGGAGCGCCCTGCGGTGGTCCAAAGGGCTTGGTCGGATCGAACTTTATGGCCTGGCCTCCCAGACGCGGGTTGAAGGTGACCCACTGGCCTTTCCAGTTGGGGAATTTCGCGTCGTCCGCCTGCGCGACGCCAATCGTCGCCACCAGCGCGGCGACCACCGCAAACGCCCCAGTCGAGCTTCGGTGCAACATGGCTATCCTTCCTGCACTGTCGGTATTTTGATCTGTCGCCATGGATGCGACATTCACGAATATCGAAGGATACATCGAATGCGCGGCCCATGGAACGGCGCCGAAGGATACGGCGCTACGAACACGGGCGCCCGAGGACCACGCGGGAACCCCACCCGCGACCGTGCAAGCCCCGGTCATGCGCGGGGATCGCTGGCTTCCGGATCCGGCCCGCCGGGGTCCGCCGAACTTCATAACTTCGGGCGTGTCGTTCGCCGTGCCGGTGCTACACTGGCACCCGTCAAGACGCGTTCCGGGCCAGGAGGAACTCATGATCGGCGACACGACACGCAGGACCATCATCGGTGCGGTTGCCGGCGCAGCGGTGATCGCCATGAGCTGCGCGGCGCCGGCGCAGACGCCGCTCAAGGTCATCGTGTTTCCGACCTTGTCCAACCTGGCGCAGTTCGCGGCGCAGTCGCAGGGCTACTACAGCAAGCGCGGCCTCGCGGTCGAGCTGATCTACACGCCCAATTCCGACGAGCTGAGAGACGGCCTGGCCCAGGGCCGCTATCACATCGCCCATGGCGGCGTCGACAATGCGGTCGCCCAGGTCGAGACCGACAAGGTCGATCTGTTCGTTTTCATGGGCGGCAATAGCGGGCTCAACAGCCTTATCGCCCAGGCGGATATCCGGTCCTATGAAGACCTGCGCGGCAAGACTTTGGCGGTCGACTTGCCGGTGACGGCCTTTGCGCTCCTGATGTACAAGATGCTCGAGGTGAAGGGTCTCAAGCGCGGCGACTACGAGGTCAAGGCGGTGGGCGGGACGCCGCAGCGCTTTCAAGCCATGACCAAGGACAAGACCTATGCCGCGGCCATATTGAGCCCGCCCTTCACGATCCAGGCGCAGAGCTCCGGTTTGAAAGATCTGGGCGCCGCGGTCGACGTGGTCGGCCCCTATCAATCGGACGCCGGATGGGTATTGCGCTCGTGGGGCGAGGCCAATGCCGACACGCTGGTGCGCTATATCCAGGCGAACATCGAGGGCATTCGCTTTGCGCTCGATCCGGCCAACCGGGCGGTGATGACGGGTATCGTCGCGGAGCGGCTCAAGCTGCCGCAGGACGTCGTCGCGCGGACTTTGCAGTTGGCCGTCGACCAGAAGGCCTTCGCCACCGACGCGAAGTTCGACATGGAAGGCTTTCGCAACGTGCTCAAGCTGCGCGCCGACATGCTCGGCACCTGGGGCGGCATCCCGCCGGCGCCGGAAAAGTATCTCGACCTGTCGTATTACGAGCGCGCGACCGCCGGTCGTTGACGGCGCAGGCCCATCTGCAGCGACGGCTTGCGGTGGATCGGTCGCGGCGCGACGTGTACAACTCTTTTGCAAGGCGACGGTATCGACGGCTCGACGTTTGGGAGAGGTTCAATGAAAATCTGTCATGGGGCGCTGATCGCCGCCGCGATCCTGGTCGCGGGTCCGGCCGCGCGGGCGCAAGCTCCCGGCAATCAAGGCGCCGATGTGGTCACCTATATCGAGGTCGCGCCGTCCGCCGAGGCGCAGACGGCTGGTCTGCTCCGGCGCGTGGCCGCGGCGAGCCGCAAGGAAGCGGGCAACCTGCGCTATGAGGTGCTCCAGCAGATCGATCGGCGCAATCAGTTCGCCATCCTGGAAACCTGGAGCGATGCGAAGGCGTTCGAAGCCCATGGCGGCGGGCCCGCCATGAAGGAGTTTCGCGGCCACCTCGATCCGCTGCGCACCGCCTTTTATGACCAGCGGCCCATCATCGACATCGACGCCGGCGCAGGCCTGTCGCCGGCGAGCAAGGACGCGATCTATGTAGTCACGCATGTCGATGTGACCGGTCCGTTCAAGGACGACACCATCGTCATGATGAAGAAACTCGCCGCCGTCAGCCGCCGCGAACCCGGCTCCGAGCGTTACGAAGTGTTGCAGCAGAGCAACCGGCTGAATCACTTCACCGTCGTCGAGATCTGGAAAGACCAGCCGGCACTCGACGCCCATGACGTCGCCGCCGCCACGCGGGAGTTCCGCGAAAAGCTCGGACCCATGATGGGCGCCCTCTATGATGACCGGCGCTACAGGGGTCTCGAGTGACGTGGGGCCGGCGCCGCCATTGACGATGGCGGCGGCGGCCGCGATCTCGGCTAGTGGATTGATTCCGCGAAACCAATCAATCATATCGGAAGGGGATGGCATTTAATCCCACATACCTCATCCTGAGGAGCCGTGCGCAGCACGGCGTCTCGAAGGATGGCCGTCAGCACGATCTCGCCTGTGGCCGCCCTTCGAGACGCGCGCAAGAGCGCGCTCCTCAGGACGAGGTCGAACGGTGATATCGATATGATTCAAACTTCGGAAACGAAGGGTTAGGCAGCCCCTGACAGATTTTGGTTCTTGATCGGCAAACTGCGGATGCGCTTGCCGGTCGCCGCGAAGATGGCGTTGGTGACCGCGGCCGGAATGATCGCCGCGCCCGGCTCGCCGATGCCGCCCCATTTTTTGCCTCCCGTGAGCGCGAGGTGCACCTCGGTCTTGGGCGCCTCTTTCAGGTGCACGACCGGGTAGGTGTCGAAGTTGCCCTGCTCGACGCTGCCGTTCTTGACGGTGATTTCACCGAACAGCACGGCGCTCAGTCCGTAGATCATGCCGCCTTCGAGCTGCATCTCCACGCTGCGCGGATTGACCGTATGACCGCAATCGGCGGCGATGACCACCCGCTCGACCTTCAACTCGCCCCTGGCATTGATGCTGACTTCGGCGATCATGCCGACGATCGAATTGTAGCATTCGTGGATCGCGAGGCCGCGGCCCCTGCCCGCCGGCATCGGCTTGCCCCAATCGCCCTTGTCCGCGAGCGTGTCGAGGACGTGCAGGAAATCGGGGCGGTGCGCGACCAGCGCCCGGCGGAACTTGTAGGCGTCCTGTCCGGTCTCGTGCGCGAGCTCGTCGATGAAGCTCTCCATGAAGAAGGCATTCTGGCAATGTCCCGGCGCGCGCCACGGCCCGAGCGGAACGTGGGTATTGGTCATCACCGATTCGACCCTGAGGTTCGGGAAGTTGTAGCTGGTCGAGGTGAGGCCCTGGATCGTTTGCGGTTCGAGGCCGTCCTTGACGGCGGCCGGATTGGCGGAGCCGGCGGCGGTGCGGCAATCGAACGCGAGCGGCGCGCCGTCTGCCGCAAAGCCCGCCCGGAACCGGATCGCGGCCTGGGTGCGATAGCGGCCGTGGCGCATGTCCTCCTCGCGCGACCACACCAGCTTGACCGGCTTGCCGATCGCCTTGCTGATCGCCACCGCCTGCGCCACCTCGTCGGGCCGCAAGCGGCGACCGAAGCCGCCACCGGAAAACGTATTGTGGATGTACACGTTTTCCGGCTTCACATTCGCCGCCTGGGCGGCGAATTGGAGCGCGAGATCCGCGTTCTGGGTACCGACCCACACGTCGACGCGGTCGGCTTGCACCTGCGCCGTGCAATTGAGCGGCTCCATGGCGGCGTGCGCGATGATCGGCGCCTCGTAAACCGCCTCGAACACCTTCGCCGCCTTGGGCATCGCGGCGTCGACATCGCCGTCATGGCGCGCCACCGCGCCGCGCTTGTCGAGGGCATCCAGGTACGTCTTGCGGAACTGGCGCTGTCGGCGGTTGCGGCGGCACCGGCGTCCCATTCGATCGCAAGGTCTTCGAGCGCCGCCTTCGCGCGCCAATAACGATCCGCGACGACGGCGACCGCATCCGGCAGCTTGACCACCTGCATCACCCCGCGCCGGCCCGCGATCGCGGATTCGTCGACGCTCTTGAGCGTGCCGCCGAACACCGGGCAGGCCATGATCGCCGCCTGCACCGCATTCGGCACCTTGATGTCGATGCCATACATCGCGGTGCCGTTGATCTTGAGCGGGATGTCGATGCGCGCCATCGGCTTGCCCATCAATTTGTATTGATCGGGCGTCTTGATGTCGGGTTCCTTGTCGAGCTTGATCTGCGCGGCCTCGGTCGCGAGTTCGCCGTAGCGCAGCGTGCGGCCGGAGGCCTGGTGCGTCACCTTGCTCATCGCGGCGGAGCATTCGCCGGGCGCCACGCCCCAACGCTTGGCGGCGGCGGCAATCAGCCGTTCGCGCGCGCTGGCGCCGGCCTGCTGCAGCATGACGCGATTTTCCCGCACCGCGCGGCTGCCGCCGGTGCTCAGGTTTCCATAGACCTTGTTCTCGCGGAAATTCCGGTTTGCCGAGGCGTATTCCGCCTTGACCTTCGCCCAGTCGCACTCGAGTTCCTCGGTGATGATCATCGGCAGCGCCGTGAAGCTGCCCTGGCCCATTTCGGCGCGGCTGTAGCGGATGATGACGGTATCGTCCGGCTCGACCACGATCCAGGCGTTGATCTCGCCTGCATGCGCGGCCTCGTCGCCCCACGGCCGGACGTCGAGCGTCGCGGCCTGTCCGAGACCGGGCGCCGCGATGCCCAGCGCAAAGCCGCCGGTCGCGGTGAGCGAGGTTACGATGAACTGGCGTCGCGAAAGGCCATAGCCTGTGTTGGGATTGGTTGCGGTCATGATCGTCATCCCCGATCTCAAAGCTTCATCGATGCGGCGGCGCGATGCACCGCGCGACGGAGCCGCTCGTAGGTACCGCAGCGGCATATGTTGGTGAGATTGGTGTCGATGTCGGCGTCGGTCGGGTTGGGATTTTCCCTGAGATAGGCCGCGACCGCCATGATCTGGCCCGACTGGCAGTAACCGCATTGCGGCACTTCCTCGGCGAGCCAGGCCTGCTGGACCGGATGCTTGCTGTCCGGCGACAAGCCCTCGATCGTCGTCACCTGGGCTCCGGCGACGCTGCCGATCGGAACCGAGCAGGAGCGCACGGGTTTGCCGTCCACATGGACCGTGCAGGCGCCGCAGGCGGCGATCCCGCAGCCGAATTTCGTTCCCGTGAGGCCGATTTCGTCGCGCAGAACCCACAGCAACGGCATCTCGTTTTCGACGTCGAGCTGATGGGGCGTCCCATTCACTGTGATGGCGATCATGGCGTGCGTCCGAAGCGCCGCGGCTGCGACGGTGGCTGGTCGGCGCTAAACCGTGCCACCGATTATCTGAATCAAGATAGCAAGGGCGAGTATCGATGTCGCGCCCGATTCTACGGCGGTTTGGGTCGGCTCCACTTCGCCATCATCGCCCGGCTCGACCTGCGATATGGTCAATTCGGTGCGATCCCCGCCGCCTTGACGACGGTGGCGATGGTTGCGATCTCGGCTTTGACGTAGGCATCGAACGCCGGCGGCGTCATCGTCATGGGGGCGGCGCCGAGCTTGCGCAGATTGTCGCCGACCGTCTTGTCGTCGAGCGCCTTGGCGGCGGCGTCGTGGAGCCGCTGGACGATGTCGCGCGGCGTCGCCGCCGGCGCGAACAGGCCGATCCAGAACACATAGTCGGAATCGGGATAGCCGGCTTCCAGCGTGGTCGGGATATCCGGCAGCACGTCGCTGCGCGTGAGGCTCGACACCGCGAGGCCGCGCAGCTCGTGGCTTTCGATCAGCGGCACTGCGGAGAGGATCGGCGCGAAATAGAAGTCGATGCGGTTGCCGAGAATCTCCCGCAACGCCTCCGGCGCGCCCTTGAAGGGGACGTGCACGGCCGTAAAGCCCGCGCTCAGGCGGAACCGCTCGGCGTTGAGATGGGTCGCGGCGCCGACGCCGCCCGAGCCATAGGTCAGCGCATCCGGCTTTGCCTTGCCGGCGGCGACCAGTTCCTGGATCGTCTTGAAGCGCGATGGCGGCACCACCAGGACGTTGGGAAACTGAGCCAGCGGAATGATGCCGGCGAAATCGCGCACGGTGTCGTAGGGCAGCTTGGAATAGGTCGAAGGCGTGATCGTGTGCACGGAGGAATTGATCAGCAGCGTGTAGCCGTCCGGTTCCGCCTTGGCGACCGCGGCCATGCCGATGGTGCCGCCGGCACCGGGCCGGCTCTCGAACACGATCGTCTGCCCGATCTGCCGCGACACCTGGTCGAACACCGGGCGCGCCACCGCGTCGACCGCGCTGCCGGGCGGGAACGGCGAGATCAGGCGGATCGTCTGCTTGGTCGGCCACGCCTGCCCGTGGGCGGCGCCGGCAATCGCACAAGCGATGAGGGCCCCGAGGATCAAACGGCGTTGCATTTAGCACCCTCGCATCATTCGGTTCGGCGGCGAACGCCGCGAACCGGTCAATCATGCCCTCCGCGCCGCCGGCTTGCAAACCGCGCCACAAGAAAAAGCCGGCCCTGGGGGAGGCCGGCAGTTGCACTCATACAGGAGATTGCTTTTTGGCCGATCCTCAGCCGTGGGCGCCGCGGCCGGTATCGACGCGATGCTCCATCGGCAGCACGATCACCTTGGTGCCGACATTGACGCGGCCGTAGAGGTCGATCACATCCTCGTTGACCAGGCGGATGCAGCCCGAAGACACCTGCCCGCCGATGGTGGTGGGAGCGTTGGTCCCGTGGATGCGGTAAATGGTGCCGCCGAGATACATGGCGCGGGCGCCAAGCGGGTTTTGCGGGCCGCCGGCCATGAAGCGCGGCAGATAGGGCTGGCGCTGCACCATTTCGGTGGGCGGGGTCCAATCCGGCCATTCGGCCTTGCGCGAGACCGTCTCGGTGCCCGACCAGGTGAAGCCTTCGCGGCCGACGCCGATGCCGTAGCGGATCGCCTTGCCGTTGCCGAGGACGTAATAGAGGTAGGTGTGGGGCGTGTCGACGATCACCGTGCCGGCGGCCTCGCGGGTCGGGTATTCGACGACCTGGCGGCGGAAGCGGTCGGACTGCTCGGCGCTTTCGTAGGAGTCCCGCGGCGCGGACGCGAAAGGCGGGTACGACATCTGCTGCTGGCCGAACGGAAACAGCGGATTGGCGGAAGCCGCGGTTGCGATGAATGCGGCGGCGAGCGCAGAAACGAGACCAAAGCAGCGGATGGAAGTTGTACGCGACATGACGACCCCCCTTGGGTTCATGCCTATTTGTCTTCTCAGGAATGGAAAGGGTTCGAACGCAGGAGGTCGAATTTTAATTAAAGTTTAAGGAAGCTGGCGGTGCCGCCGCGCAGTCTCCCTGAGGCGACTCGCGACCGGCGAAGAATCCATTTCTTTATCAATGCCTTGCGGGGATTCCTCGGACCTGCCGCGGACGCGGCGAATCGCAAGCTTTTATCAACCTTGATGCAAAATCGGCTGGTTTTGCGCTCAAGTCCTGCCAGTTCCAGGTCAGTTCCGGCGCGCCTTGTGCCACCCGACCACGGCGTCGGGCACGGAATCGGTCGAAGCAAAATACGGCTTGATGTCGATGAGCGGCGTGCCGTCGAGGCAGTCGATGCCGACCACGGACAGCCGGGTGCCGTCGACCTCGACGAGGCGCGCCACGCTCGCCGCGATCGGATTGGGCCGCGCCGGCGAACGCAGCGCGAAGGTGCCGCGCAGCTCGCCGTTCCGCGGCTTCTGCATCACGAGATCGCGCTGCGACTTGTCCATCCAATAAAGGACGATGAGGTGCGTGCAGGTCTCGACACCGGTCAGCGCTGCCGCGAAGCGCGGGTCGATCTCCAGCGTGCATACGGCGTCGGATTCACGCGCGTTCTTGGGGCATTGCTCGCGCCTCGTCCACGGCGTCCGCACCCGGCCGATGAAATAGAGATGGGCGTCGAACCGGTCCGGCAGCGCGACCGCGACCTCGCTTTCCCGGATGCCGAAATCATCGCTCATGCCCTGCTCCTCACGCTGCGAACGCGGCAACCTAATGCGTTTTCGTAGCCCGGGCGAGCGCAGCGACCCGGGGGCGGCCTCGCCCACCAACACTGCCGGCCTCACCCATCCGCACTGCCGCCCCCGGGGTCGCTGCGCTCGCCCGGGCTACGGGCCGGAACAGTTCCCAATACGCCGGGTCTTGAAATTACATAAAGATATCTTTATGTCCCGTTCCTCGCTATGCTGACACCACGCTGATTGGGAACCATCCCACCATGACGACGCCACAGATTGCCTTCGACGACATGAACACCACCCTCAAGGCGGCGGGGGAAGAGACGCGGCTGCGCATCCTCGCGCTCCTCGCCGGGGCCGAGCTGACGGTCTCGGAACTCACCGAAATCCTGCGGCAGTCGCAGCCGCGGATTTCCCGCCACCTCAAGCTGCTCGCCGAGGCGCGGCTGGTGGAGCGCTTCCGCGAGGGCTCCTGGGCGTTCTTCCGCGGCACCGAGCACGGCGCCGAGGCTGAATTGGTGCGCCGGCTGGTGGAGCGGCTCGACCCCGCCGATCCGATCATCGCCCGCGACCACGAGCGGCTCGCCGGCGTGCGGGCGGCCCGGGTCGCGGCGGCGCAGGATTATTTCCGCGGCCATGCGGCCGAGTGGGACCGCATCCGCCGCCTTCACGCCGCCGATGACGCCGTCGAAGCGGAAATCCGCGCCCTGCTGCTCGACCGTCCGTTCCGTTCCCTGCTCGACCTCGGCACCGGGACCGGGCGCATCCTCGAACTGTTCGGGCCGGAAATCGAGCGCGGCCTCGGCATCGACCTGTCCCACGACATGCTGGCCTTCGCCCGCAGCCGGCTCGATCATGCCGGGATCAAGAACTGCAGCGTCAGGCAGGGCGACATTTTCGACCTGTCGGTGCCGCGTGATTCCTTCGACGTGGTCATCATCCACCAGGTCCTGCACTTCCTCGATGACGGCGGCCGCGCGATCCGCGAGGCGGCCCGGGTGCTGCGCCCGAACGGCAGGCTGCTGGTGGTCGACTTCGCCCCCCACGGCCTCGAATTCCTGCGCGACGAGCATGCCCATCGCCGGCTCGGCTTTACGCCGGAGACGGTGACGCAGTGGCTGGAGCAGGCCGGGCTCGAAGGCGTGGTCCATCGCAGCCTGGCGCCGGAGCCGGGCTCGGACGGCAAGATCGCGGTGTCGCTGTGGCTCGCCCATGACCCCCGTCTGGTCATCGCCGGCCGGCGCGAGGTCGCGTGATGGAGCTTGCCCCGCAGCCGCGCGCCAGCCGGTTCCAGCATCCCGAACGGCGCATCCGCGTCTCCTTCGAGTTCTTCCCGCCGAAGACCGAGGAGATGGAGAAGACCCTGTGGGAGGCGGTCGCACGGCTGGCGCCGCTGGCGCCGTCCTTCGTGTCGGTCACCTACGGGGCCGGCGGCTCGACCCGCGAGCGCACCCACGCGACGGTGAAACGGATCATCGCCGAGACGGCGCTGGCACCCGCCGCCCATCTCACCTGCGTCGCCGCCACCCGCGCCGAGGTCGATGGGGTGGTCCAATCCTATGTGGCGGCGGGCGTCCGCCACATCGTCGCGCTGCGCGGCGATCCCGTGGGTGGCGTCGGCGAGCGCTACGCGCCGCATCCCATGGGCTATGGCAACGCCGCCGATCTCGTCGCCGGAATCAAGCGTTGCACCGATATCGAGGTGTCGGTGTCGGCCTATCCGGAAATGCATCCGGACAGTCCGTCGGTGGAAGCCGACATCGACATGCTGGCCGCCAAGGTCGATGCCGGGGCGAGCCGTGCCATCACCCAGTTCTTCTTCGAGAGCGATCACTATTTCCGCTACCTCGACCGCGTCCGCGCCCGCGGCATCGCCATCCCCATCGTGCCCGGCATCCTGCCGGTGCAGAATTTCAAGCAGATGCGGGTGTTCGCCGAGCGCTGCGGCACCACCGTGCCGGCGTGGCTCGCCGACCGCTTCGCCGGCCTCGACGCCGACGCGGCGACGCGAAAGCTGATCGCCGCCGCGGTCGCCGCCGAGCAGGTGCTCGACCTCGTCGACCGCGGCGTCACCGACTTCCATTTCTACACCATGAACCGCGCCGACCTCGTCTACGCCATCTGCCATCTGCTCGGCGTACGCGCCGTGCCGGTGGAGCAGGCGGCATGAGGCCGATCGGCATGGCTTGCAAATGGCTTGCAAAACATCCGTGATTTGACCGGGGATCGATGTGACCGCAGAGAAATCGCCCAAGCGTCCTCTCCGGTCGAGACCGAGCTGCGCCGCCGCGCCGCGGAGGCGATCCTGGTGCTCGACGGCGCCATGGGCACCGAGATCCAGGATCTCAAGCTCGGCGAAGCGGGCTATCGGGGGACGCGCTTTGCCGACTGGCCGAGCGACCTGCGCGGCAACAACGATATCCTGATCCTGTCGCAGCCCGATGCAGTGCGCCAACTGCATCTCAACTATTTTCGTGCCGGCGCCGACATCGTCTCCACCAACACGTTCTCCTCGACCCGGATCGCCCAGGCCGATTACGGCGCCCAGGACCTCGTCGCCGAACTCAATGTCACCGGCGCGCGCCTCGCCAAGGAGGCCGCCGC
The DNA here is from genome assembly GCA_963746235.1 of uncultured Alphaproteobacteria bacterium. Classification (GTDB taxonomy): domain Bacteria; phylum Pseudomonadota; class Alphaproteobacteria; order Rhizobiales; family Xanthobacteraceae; genus JAJPKK01. The sequence continues at coordinate 6,234 of CAVVCE010000008.1, read as the reverse complement.
GGTTGCGGCGCACGAGGACGGCCGGCCGCGCTTCGTCGCCGGTGCCATCGGCCCGACCAACCGCACCGCCTCGATCTCACCCGACGTGAGCAATCCCGGCTTCCGCGCCATCAGCTTCGACGAATTGCGCGAGGCCTATGGCGAGCAGGCGAAGGGGCTGCTCGAAGGCGGCGCCGACCTCCTGCTGCTGGAAACGGTGTTCGACACCCTCAACGCGCGGGCTGCGCTCTACGCGATCGCCGATTTGTTCGAGGCGCGCGGCGGCGTCGGTCCCGGTGATGGTGTCCGGCACCATCACCGACCTGTCGGGCCGCATGCTGTCGGGACAGACGCCGGAGGCGTTCTGGATCTCGGTGCGCCACGCCGCGCCGTTCTCGATCGGGCTCAATTGCGCGCTCGGCGCCAAGGAGATGCGCGCCCATATCGCCGATCTCGCACGCATCGCCGACACGCTGATCTGCGCCTATCCCAATGCCGGCCTGCCCAACGAATTCGGCCTCTATGACGAGAGCCCCGAATACATGGCGGGACTGCTCGCCGAATTCGCCGAGGCCGGCCTCGTCAACATCGTCGGCGGCTGCTGCGGCACGACGCCCGACCATATCCGCGCCATCGCGCGAGGCGGTGCGCGGCAAGCCGCCGCGCCGGCCGCCCGATCCGCCGCACGGCCTGCGGCTTTCCGGGCTCGAGCCGTTCGTGCTCACGCCGGCCATCCCGTTCGTCAATGTCGGCGAGCGCACCAACGTCACGGGTTCGGCCCGGTTCCGCAAGCTGATCACCGCCGGCGACTATCCGGCCGCGCTGTCCGTCGCGCGCGACCAGGTGGAGAACGGCGCCCAGGTCATCGACATCAACATGGACGAGGGCCTGCTCGATTCCGAGCACGCCATGACGACCTTCCTCAACCTCGTCGCCGCCGAGCCCGATATCGCGCGGGTTCCGGTGATGGTCGATTCCTCCAAGTTCAAGGTGATCGAAGCCGGGCTCAAGTGCATCCAGGGCAAGTCGATCGTCAATTCGATCTCGATGAAGGAAGGCGAGGCCGAATTCATCCGCCAGGCGCAGATCGTTCGCCGCCATGGCGCCGCCGTGGTGGTGATGGCGTTCGACGAGCAGGGCCAGGCCGACACGCTGGCGCGCAAGACCGCCATCTGCAAGCGCGCCTACGACATCCTGGTCGATAGCGGTCGGCTTTTCTCCGCACGACATCATCTTCGATCCCAACATCTTCGCGATCGCCACCGGCATCGAGGAGCACAATGGCTATGGCGTCGCCTTCATCGAGGCGGCGCGGTGGATCAGGCAGAACCTCCCGGGCGCCCATGTCTCCGGCGGCGTCTCCAATCTCTCCTTCGCCTTTCGCGGCAATGAGGAGGTCCGCGAGGCGATGCATTCGGTGTTCCTCTATCATGCCATCAAGGCCGGGATGGACATGGGCATCGTCAATGCCGGCCAGATGGCGGTCTATGACGATATCGAGCCGGAGCTGCGTGCCGCCTGCGAGGATGTCGTGCTCGACCGCCGCGCCGACGCCGCCGACCGCCTGCTCGCCATCGCCGACCGTTATCGCGGCCACAACCGCGACGTCAAAACCGCCGACCTCGCGTGGCGCGACTGGCCGGTCGACAAGCGCCTCGCCCATGCGCTGGTCCACGGCATCGCCGACTTCATCGAAGACGACGTGGAGAGCGCCCGGCAGAGCGCCAAGCGGCCGCTCGACGTGATCGAAGGCCCGCTGATGGCGGGCATGAACGTGGTCGGCGACCTGTTCGGCTCCGGCAAGATGTTCCTGCCCCAGGTCGTCAAGTCGGCGCGGGTGATGAAGCAGGCGGTCGCCTATCTCATGCCCTACATGGAGCAGGAGAAGGCCGGCAGCGGGCGCGGCCGCGGCGCCGGCCGCATCGTGCTCGCCACCGTCAAGGGCGACGTCCACGACATCGGCAAGAACATCGTCGGCGTCGTGCTTCAGTGCAACAATTACGAGGTGATCGACCTCGGCGTCATGGTGCCGGCGGCGAAGATCCTCGAGGTCGCCAAGGCCGAGGACGCCGACATCATCGGGCTGTCCGGGCTGATCACGCCGTCGCTCGACGAGATGTGCCATGTCGCCGCCGAGATGGAGCGGCTCGGTTTCACGACGCCGCTGCTGATCGGCGGCGCCACCACCAGCCGGGTGCACACCGCGGTGAAGATCCACCCGAACTACCGGCGCGGCCAGGCCATCTACGTGAACGACGCGAGCCGCGCGGTCGGCGTCACCTCGGCGCTGCTCTCCGGCGAGCAGCGCGACGGCTACATCGCCAATGTGCGGTCGAATACGCGCGCATCGCCGACACCCATGCCCGCGGCGAAGAGCAGAAGCGCCGCGTCAAGCTCGCCGCCGCCCGCGCCAACGCCCTCAAGCTCGACTGGACCGGGAGCTATCTTCCGGCACGGCCGCAGGCGCTCGGCGTCACCGTGCTGCGGGACGTTCCGCTCGCCGAGCTGGTGCCGTTCATCGACTGGTCGCCGTTCTTCTCGACCTGGGAATTGACGGGAAAGTATCCCGCCATCCTCGACGACGACAAATACGGTTCCGCCGCGCGCGCGCTGTTCGAAGACGCCCAGGCGATGCTCGGACGGATCGTCGGCGAGAACTGGTTCGATGCCCGCGCGGTCGCCGGCTTCTGGCCGGCCAATGCGGCGGGCGACGACATCCTCGTCTATGCCGACGAGACGCGCGAAACAGCCGATCGCGGTGCTGCATACGCTGCGCCAGCAGCTCGCCCGGCGCGAAGGCCGCGCCAATGTGGCGCTGTCCGATTTCATCGCGCCGCGCGCGAGCGGCATCGCCGACTATATCGGCGCCTTCATCGTCACCGCCGGCATCGGCGAGGACGACATCGCCAACCGCTTCAAGGGCGCCAACGACGACTATTCCTCGATCATGGTCAAGGCGCTGGCCGACCGCCTGGCCGAGGCCTTCGCCGAATTCCTGCACGCCCGGGCGCGCCGCGAGCTGTGGGCCTATGCGGCGGACGAGACGCTGCCTCCGCACGAGCTGATCGGGGAGAAATACCGCGGCATCCGCCCGGCGCCCGGCTATCCGGCCCAGCCCGACCACACCGAGAAGGCGGCGCTGTTCGACCTGCTCGGCGGCGAGGCCGCGACGGGCGTGAAGCTGACCGAGAGCTTCGCCATGTGGCCCGGCGCCTCGGTCTGCGGCCTCTATTTCAGCCACCCGCAGAGCCACTATTTCGGCGTCGGCAAGATCGAGCGCGACCAGGTCGAGGACTATGCGGCGCGCAAAGGCTGGAGCGCGGAACAGGCGGAGAAATGGCTCGCGCCGATCCTCAACTACGATCCCGCCCCGTTGGGTCGCGCCGCGGCGGAGTGAGGGGTGAAGACCGAGACGTGCGGCGTCTGCAGACGCCGCATATCCGGGTGTCTTCAGTTTGAAATTCTAATTGCGTCGTTCACCGCGCCGCACAATTCTAATGGCAATCCAATGTCAATGATCCGCCGCTTTGACCCATTTCCGACATCACGGCTCACGCGCAACTTAAACCGCCGCCCCGGTAGCCTTAGCGATGTGCGCCATGGCGTCGGCGAAAGCCAGCCAAGCCGGCGCGCCGCTGAGCGGCCCGCGCAGCAGGATCACCGTGGTCATCACGGCCGCGCCGATCAGCCAAACGGGATGTGGCCGGCCGCGGGTGCGCCAGTCGTAGACTATGCCAGCGACGATCATGAGTTCGAGGATCAGACTCGGGACTATGGTGTTGAATACGAGCGGTGGGTGCCCCAGTCCCGGTCGTAGGCCCGGTCCGCCGCCGGTCGCCAGCACGAAGAAAACGCGGGCCATGGCCGCCTGTAGCAGCGAGATAGTCGCCAACATCATGAACCGTTTGTGCGCCTGCGGCCGTCGGATGTTGGCGATCGCGGCGATAACGAACCCAGCGAACAGGCCGATTGCGCTGACCGGGACGATAAAGAAGGCAAGCGCGGAATCCCCGTAACCGGCCGCCAGCGCTGTCGACAGAGTGTTCAGCGCCGCCGCCAACCCGATGAATACCATGGCGGTGGCGAGTGAGATGCCCGCCAAGCCCCACGCGCGGTGATGGCCGAGCTGCCCGTTGGCGGCGAGCGCCGTTTGCGACAGCAGGAACAGGACCCAGGCAAAGAACAGTGCGCCATGTAGGTGAAGGAGCGGCGAGCCCACGAAGGTGCCCGCGGGCAGTTGCAGCCAGTAAGTCGGCGCAAATGCGCCAAACGCAATCAAGGCGCAGACCGCCGCCATCCAAACGTAGAAATAGCCTGCCTTTTGCCGCACGGAATTGAGCGCCACTGCAACCATGTCAACGTCTCCCATCGGTTCGTTAGAACATAAAGACTTCGCGCTCAATCGGCGTAGGTGCTTGTGACCCTTGCCACCATGCACGTGGCGACGACGTTTGGCCGCTGTTATGCTTCACGTCCGTTCAGAATTCCGGCTTGTCCGCATACGGGATGCCTCCTTCCTTATCGTAAGGGAATCCGAACGTGTTTTCGGCGCAGGCCTGCTCCGGCAATTCGCGGCCGCCGCGCAAGTAAATCATGGTCGCGGTCCAGGGTGCAAAATTCCGCTGTACGTAATGTCAACTTACCCAATGTTGCGCGAAATCAGCGGTTGAGAGCGTGAAGACCGCGACCGTCGCCACAGCGATCACGAAGCATGGTGTTTCTCCTTATTCCTGCACCGCAGCTTGCGACGATGTTATCGGCCGCTATAATATTGACGTCAAGATTGATGTTAACGATCAACATGAGGCATCATGACCTGGATAACGACGGCGGAAGCTCTCGCGACACTCGGCGTCCAGCAGCAGACTCTCTACGCCAATGTGAGTCGCGGACGCATCCGGGCAAAGCCGGATCCCAAGGATCCCCGACGAAGCCTCTACAATGGCGAGGACGTGCAACGCCAAGCGCGCCGACGTACGGGTCCTCGAAAGGTGACGGCGATAGCCGCCGAAACGATTGCGTGGGGCGACCCGATCCTACCGTCGGCCATCTCGACCGTTGCTCAAGGACGTCTGTGGTACTGCGGACAGGATGCGGTGACGCTCGCGGAAACAGCGACACTCGAAGAGATCGCGAGCCTGCTGTGGGAAGCGAAGCGTGTCGTCTTCGAACGACCCACCGTTAATCGAACGCCCGCATTGCGAGCCAAGGTCTTGGGCTCGCCGCTGCAGCCCGCCTTCCTCGCACTCGCGACGCGTGCGGATGTCGATCTACCCTCGCTGGGTCGCTCACCATCGATTCTTCGTCAAGAGGCGACGGACGTGCTCGCATCGCTTTTCGAGGCGATGCTCGGCTCGCGGAGCCAAGGCCGCCCAATCCACCAACGCCTTGCCGCGGCGTGGCGGCGTCCACAAGCGGAAGATATCATTCGCAGGACGCTCGTGCTGCTGGCCGATCATGAGCTCAACGCGTCCACGTTCGCGACGCGGGTGACAGCTTCGACCGGCGCATCGCTGGCGGCGAGTATACTTTCCGGCCTTGCGACATTCGCCGGACCGCTTCATGGAAGAGCCCCCGCAGAAATGCAGGCACTCGCAGCGTCGGCGAAGAAAGTGGGCGCGGACGAGGCCATTCGGATTTGGCTGGCCCAAGGACGGCTCGTTCCCGCCTTCGGTCATCGACTCTATGCCGACGGAGATATCAGGGCGGTCGCCCTCCTCAAGCGATTCGAGTTCGCCTTCGTTGTACACCCGCCTCCGCGCCGCGGCAGAGCGCATCACGGGAGAGCAGCCCAATATTGACTTCGCGCTCGGGGCACTCACCGCCGCTTACGATCTGCCAGTCGACACACCGCTCATGCTGTTTGCTATGGCCCGAAGTGTTGGCTGGGTCGCTCATGCTTTGGAGCAGCGTGCAATCGGCAGCCTGATCCGCCCGCGCGCCCGCTATGTAGGACCGCCGCTCGAAATGCTTGAATTGCCGCTGCGGTGAATTTTTGAAAGCCGTGGTTAAGCCTGTGCTTTCTCAAAACCTCATCCGTTGGAGAAATCTCGATCGTGCCCGACCCGCGCCGCTTGCCGCGCATGTCGCGTCGCTCATGCGGACTACTTGCCGCGGCCCGCGGCGGAGTGGGGGAGTTGGTCACTGAAACCTGGGCGCCGATGCCGTACAGCATCGCTCAGGACCCCGCATTTCGCTGCCGCCCAATGCGGGCGACGTTGGCAACGCCGCCCATCACATCTTCCGCGGCGGCAG
>CAVVCE010000007.1:0-99655 GCA_963746235.1 uncultured Alphaproteobacteria bacterium | reverse complement strand
GCAGGTGACCGTGCCAGTCGAAGCGACTACAGGGATGGCGAGAATTACGCGCGAACGGCAAATTGCACGGTAATCGAACTGGGGATTCCAGAATGCCACGACGCACCGGTCGGCCGGATCAGGCGAAAAAGGGGCACGACGCGTTGGACCCGAAACGCCGACGAGGTCCGCCCCTTTATCGGGGATTCCGACCCTGACCATCGGCCAGATCGCCGAGCAACTGGGCCCGGTCGCCCCTGACCAGTCCGCGACCCGCGAACGAATTCGGCACTGGACCCGTGAAGGGCTGCTCGGCTCGATCGCCAGCCACTACTCCTGAACCGGGAAGCGCTGCAGAACGACGTGAGCAATGTCGTGTACGATGCGGCGATCTTGAACGCGGTCGCCGGTGCTGGCCTCACGTCATCTACAGTACTTGCTCGACGCCTTGTCCATGGCCCGTGATGTACGGCACAGGTGGGACCGGGCCGGAAGCGGGGCGAAGCTGTTCTCGAAATCTCGCATAAGCGGCAGGCGCCCATCTGTGATTGCTATCATGAAGACGCGGTGGAGTGTGATCCGGACGCTGTACTTTCGATCGTGATCAATCTGGCTCGGATCTTTGAGGACCTGCGAAACCGAGCGACATGGGACTACCCGGCCCCCAATGCAGGCCGCACGAACCGTGTGCGCACTTGATCGGAGCAATCAAATCTGAGTGGTAAACACACCGCCCCCCTAGGGGTGGGCCCCGATGCGCCACCGCGTCTCGATGTGGCGGCGACGCTGGCGGCGCAACGCGAGCCTCACTGCGCGACGGAGAAGCCAGCGAGATTGACATCACCAAAAACATTCGACCAGCGCACCAACCAGACAAAGTTTCACCTGCAAAGACCAAGCGGGCGCTGCCGATCCCAACATTGAGACGACGGCTAATCGCACCCCGACGGCCGCACATTCGACGCCGCGAATTGCCATCCTCCACCACCACAAGAACAGTCGTCGTCGGGGCTCCGTTTTTAGTTTCTGCGGCCGACGCCTCAACGACCGAAGCCTAACCTGGGCGCAAAGAAGGCCGCGGCGAGCAGTTGTCAAAATGCTCCGGGCATTTCGAACCGCACGGATTATCCGGCCGCATGGATCGTGTAGAGCGTGTGCTCAATGAACACGACGGATTGCTGGCGATTTGGGCCTGGACGTGGAACGGGTGCCGCGGATCGGGCCGCGTGAGCGCCATGTCGTTGAGGACCGCGTACATCTTGCAATCGCGATCGACGACATCGCCGACGCCGAGCGCAGGCATCCCCATCACGTCGTCCAGAATATGCAGACGCCAGGGATGATGAAAAACATCAGCGCCTCGCCACCGGATTTCTGACCTTTAGTATATCATGGCGCCGCGATGATCTTCCACCGATCGGGACCATCGCGGGAATGGATCAGGGTCACGAACCCGGACGGCCCGGCGATGGTGCGAGTGATCGAGGGGTATGGCGAAGGTAGCGACATCTTCCCATTCCATAATCGCAAAGTCGAACACGGGAGCGGCGAAGAAGAAATCCGCCGCCGCGATGCTGGCAATTAGCGTGAACAGGCTCGACCCAAAGCCAAAATAAACGGCACTGATGAGGATCGAGGGAGGGAGTGGTATGTAGTAGGCCACTCGCGGGTTGAAATCAAACAACGAGGCACGTCGCGACAGTGATTCCGACCCTCAGGAGGGCGCCGCCAAACGACGGCCGACGCAATCTTTTTGTCCGGGGGACGAGCGGAAGTTGCAGGCTTCCAAAACTTCTCGCGCCGAGGTCACTAACGCGATTGGGAGGGCTGACCGTTCGCGATCATGCACTGATTAAAATATGCGTCGCTTCTCTGGTCCGATGAACTGCACGCTCGCCTGAGCCAGTCGTTGGCACAGCGCTCGCGCGTCACGCGACTGCGGCGCCGTTGACAGCCTCGTGGCGCAACCACAGAGCGCCACATAGCAGCAGCAGGCATACCCTCATGGTGGTTTCCCATCCTGTGACAGGCACGCCAGCAGAGCGCCATGGCGCTATCATGGCCGGCGCGCAAGGCTGGGTGGGGTCCGCGGCCGGTCAATGGCGAGTAGCCCCTCTCCTTCATGAACGCTCCGAGCGCTTGCGCCGCCAGAGCAGCAACTCGCCCGTCCGCAGGCCCATGATGGCCCCGCCAGCATGTCGAACAGAATAGGGTGGGCGTCTTCGCCCTCGCGGCGACTTTTCGAAACTCTTGCGAAGCACCAGACAGGTGCGAGCATGTCCATACCTCGCCCGTTTGCGACGGGCAGCGCGCCCGCCAGCGGCCGATTTGAGCCTGCGGACGTTCGGGCGCCCGCCACCGGGCCTCAGTTAGGTGTTCAGCGCAAGAAATCGGCGCGGAGTAACTCGCGAAGCCGACGCCAAGGCCGCCTCCATGCTTGTCGATGAACTCGCCCCCGAGGGCCTCCAAAGCTCCGCGGACATGCTCCTTGCCCGGGGCCTGGCAGTACTGCCAGATGAGGCATCTTTTGACAGCCGCGACCATCCCGCCCCGTTCTAGAGCACCGGCGGACAGCTCGGAAATACGCCCGGAATTGGGTTCGTTTTGCAAAACGGGAATCTGGCCGGATCCGTATCCTTGTCCGGGCTGCGCGATCTGGCCTAGCTTGATGAGTGCCTAACCGGCAACGACCAGCACAAATGATCGGCGTGCCAATTTTTTGATCCTAAGCCAAATCGTTATTTGACGTGGATTTTGATCGGTTCTTTTGTCACCTTCTCCACTGAAGGGCCAGGTAACCGGGACCCCATCCCAACCTACCGGCGGGCCGGGGTTTCCCTTTGGCCGCCCTCGCGTCACCCGCACAGCGCTTTCAATTGCCTTTTTCCCGGTTCATTTTTCCCGGCTTCGGATCGGCTCGGGCAGCCTGGCGCGCGTCCCTTGCTCATAGCGGTCGCTTTTATTTCTTTTAGCGCCGTGTCGTCGCGAACAGCGGGGCGTGCGGATGAAAAATTCGAGGAGTAGCAGGCCTGCGGTAATCCCGAAAACAATTTCCCACAATTCGATCTTATACCATGAATGCAGGCCGAAGTGCTTTATCACCAGATCTGAACCTCCGATTCCGATGCAAAGGACGCTTAGGAAAAAGGCCGCTCGTCGACCAAGTTCAAAGATTATCGACAACTTCGGCTAGCCTTCTTCCCATTCAATTGCCGCACCTGTCGGGAGGGTCGCGGCCATCTGGACCCAGGAATCGTACGCCCCAATCATGGGGGCGCAAGGAAACCCGTCATCGGCCCGCAAGCCGACCTAAATCTCGACATCCACCGAAAGTTCATTCGTCGAAACCCCTCAACTACCTTCCGCTCGCCAACCAAGGCGGATTTCGCAGAACCTGGCGTCAGGCGCTTGCCGTCTCGTTGACTCTTAATCCCAGAGAGCGCATGATCGATCGACAGCCGACCGGGACCCCAAGCCATGATGGCGAGCGCCATAGCCGCCCAGGTGATATGGATCGGCCAGCCGTCCGGCACGGTAAGCTCGACGATGCAGGTCATGAACAGGAGACCCAATGCGGCAAAGCGCGTTCCGAGGCCGAGCACGAGGAGCACCGGAAAGATGATCTCACCGCAGCCGGAGAGGAAGGCCATGGCTGCCGGAGCCGGGAAGTCGTAGGGGCCGCCAGGAAGATGGAGCTTGAACTCGTCGGAAAAAAGGTAGACCGCCGTATCGTTCAGCTGAAGGAAGCCATTCCATTTCAGGATGCCCGACTTCCAGAACGGCACCGACAGGGCCAGACGGAGCATGAGCTGAGTTAGGGTTGGCGGCGCGATCCAGTCGAACGATCCCCACGGCTTGGTCGATCATCGTCGCAAACCGGCGAACAACCCCGTTGCGCTCTTCTCGGTTGCCGGGTTTCATGGTCGATCTCCGAGGTGAATTGTGGCGAAGACGCCCGCCTCGATCATTCCCGCGATGTTGGCCGCAAGATCGAACGAGGGCGTTTCGGCAAAGGCCGTGGCGGCTGCCGCTGCCAACGTTCCGCCGTCGATCAGGGTCATCAGGAAGGCGGCCCCTCCGGGCGGGAGGAGCCGTACCGCTACCTCCATCCCCGGCCGAGCGATCAGTGCATCCTCGGCCGTACTCGACCGGAGCGGGGTGATCGGGCCTTCGACACGGTTGATCGCGAAGATCGCCACGGCCGGATACACGGATCGCACGATGCAAGCCGCCGGATGCGCCGTGAACACAAGATCACCGACCCTGTCCGATGCAACGGCCGCGAGGACATCCGGGGACAGCGGCGGCACATCCGCCGCGTGATAGGCATCAAGCCAGGCCCGCTCGATCCGCGCTGTGTCGGCGAGCCAAGGCATGTCCTGCGCATGTTCATATCCTTCGATAAAGGCGGGGAAGTCCCTGCCGTACTCGAATAGCAGAGGTGATGTCGGCGGCGTGGCGCGGACGTGAAAGCGAGCCATGGCGCGAAAGAACTCAAGACCGACGATCCGCTGGACGGCAGGATAGGTAGCGGCGAGCGCATTGATCAGGCTGACGGTGACGTTGTTACGGTAGACATTGTAGCGCTTGATTGCTGCCTTACCGCGAGGGCCCACGACATCTGCCGGTGTCGCGCGCGCCGGGTCCGTCAGACCCTGCGCGAAAACGGCCGCGAAGCTCGGCTGCAGCTTCTCCTCGGTGGGATAATCACGCAGCATGGCCGCCACCCACAGCACGCGCCGAAGTCAACCGGTCGAGAATGGCCTGGGCCGCAGCCGCTTCCGCCTGCAGAATTGGCCATTCGGGAATCTTGCTGTCCCATTCAATCAAGGTCGGGATGGCGCCGCAGCGGGAGATCACGATCTCGTATAGCCTCCAGACCGCGTCGGCGACCGGCCCATCATGGCTGTCGATCAGAAGACGCTCACCTTCGTCGTCGCTCTGCTCGGCATGGCCGGCCAAGTGGATCTCGCCCACCTCCGCGAGCGGGAAATCCGACAGATAATCGAGCGCCGCATAGCCGTGGTTCGTCGCCGAGACGAAGACGTTGTTGACGTCGAGCAATAGCCCACAGCCGGTGCGACACGTGATCGCCCGGATGAAGTCGGTCTCGCTCATCGTCGAGGAGGCGAACGCCACGTAGGTCGAGGGATTCTCGAGCAGGATCCGACGTCCGATCGCGTCCTGCACCTCGTCGATATGCTCGCAGACTTGCGCGAGTGTGGCCTGCGTGTACGGCAACGGCAGCAGATCGTTGAAATAGGTTGTCTCATGCGTCGACCAAGCGAGATGCTCCGAAACCAGCGCTGGCTCGTAACGCTCGACAAGAGCGCGGAAGCGGGAAAGATGTGCCCGGTCGAGCGGCTGCGGACCCCCGATCGACATGCATACCCCGTGCAGCGAAACCGGATGGTTGCGCCGGATGCGCTCGAGCGCCTGATGCGGCGGTCCGCCGGCGCCCATGTAGTTCTCGGCGTGCACCTCGAAGAAACCGGCCTGCGGGCCTTCCGCCAAGATGGCATTCAGGTGCTCGTGCTTGAAGCTGGTTCCGGCCGAGTCCGCGACGGGCAAGGCCGGAAAGCGGAGACGATCTACGCGTACGTCCCTTCTGCGCGAGATGGCGCTCATGATCGTCTCCGCTCTCGGCCAGTCGCTGGCTTTAGGCCGGGGTCAGCGAGCCGTGCTTGCCACCCGGAACCACGATGCTTGTGCAAGTGCCGCCAACAACGAACTTCCAGGCATTGCCTTGGAAATCAGCGGTCGAGGTGCCCTGGCAGGTCGTGCCCGGGCCGGCGGCGCAATCGTTCTGCCCCTTGAGGGCGACCCCGTAGCACTTTTGCTTTCCAGCAGCCGTCGCCGCGTCTCCTTCCGCTTTCGTCAGCGGCGCGGCGGTCGCCATCGATGCGATCGCGGTCGCTACAGCACTGGCCAGAAGGGCCGAACTCATAGTTTTCACGGACATGGGGTGTCTCCGATCGATGCATCTCTCGTGCCCGGATTGGACACGAACGCTATTACGGATCGCGAGCGACCATTGTTACAGCGCTCCGGTTCACGAGACCGTGTTTTCCACGGGCGGGAAGCTCTTCGACCATGTCATCGCGCCAATCCGAGGCCGGCGCCGCCTGGAAAAGCGCGGGAATTTTATGTAACACCTGTTCGGGAATCTGCGCGCAACTTGAAGGAGTTCTTCGCTCAGGTGAGATCAGGGTGGGCGATCACGAACCGAAAGCGCTGTAACAATTTCCGCGTCCGCCTCGTAAGAGAGGGTGGATGACCACGTCGTCCCGAGAGAACGATTGGGCCGTGCGGATGCGAGCAGCCATGGCCGGCGACGCGGGCGCCTACCGACAGCTCCTGGTGACGCTGGTCCCACATATACGGGCCGTGGCCCGCTCCAGGTGTCGGAGCTTGGGCGCCCCCGAGGACGAAGTCGAGGACCTTGTGCAGGAGGTTCTACTCACCATCCACCTCAAACGGGGAACTTGGGATCAATCGAAGCCCCTCGGGCCCTGGATCGCCGCGATTACGCGCAACAAGCTCATCGACGTTCTGCGGCGGCGTGGGCGGCACATCACCATTCCGATCGAGGATTTCGAGGACAGCCTGCGGGCAGAAGATCCGACGCCGGCGCTGTCCACGCGCGACGCCGAATCGCTGCTGGGGCGCCTGAAGCCGCAACAGAGGGAAATCGTGCAATCCATATCGCTCAACGGCAGCAGTATCCGCGAGACCGCCGACCGACTCCACATCACTGAGGGTACCGTCCGCGTCACGCTGCATCGTGCGCTCAAAGCGTTGGCCGTTTTCTATCGGAGTGGCGCCCGTGAAGACTGACGATCTCATCGAACTGCTTGTAAAGGACCCGTCTCCGTGGCGTTTCCGGTCGGTGTTGGCGGGAGCCGTCGCAGGCGGGATCATCATCGCGGCGATGGTGTTCTTTGTGGGAATTGGCGTCCGGCCCGACATTTCTGAAGCGGTGAAGAGCAATCGTTTCCTGTTCAAGTTCATCGTGACGGTCTCGCTGGCTGTCGCCGCGATCTGGGTGACGCTCAGTGCCGGCCGCCCGGATGGCAGCCTCGCCCACAGAGGTCTCGCGCTGTCGATTGCGCCGGCGCTACTGGCCTGCGCGGTGGTGATCGAGCTCCTGGTCCTGCCCCAGAGCCAATGGATGCCTCAACTGATCGGCCACAACGCGCGCCTGTGCCTGACGCTGATCCCCCTGCTTTCGATCGGCCCGCTCGCCTGCCTACTGGCCGCGCTGCGTGCGGGCGCGCCGTCGAGCCCCGGTCTTGCCGGTGCGGTCGCCGGCTTGGCGGCGAGCGGCATCGCCGCGACCTTCTATGCGGCAAACTGCACCGATGATAGCGCGCTGTTCGTGATGACTTGGTATCCGATCGCGACTCTGATCGTCACCACGACCGGCTATCTGGTGGGCAGGAAGCTGCTGAGATGGTAGGGCTCTTCGGCGCTTATGACCAGCTGTGGCCCACCTCGTCGTTCGTGGCCTTCTGCGCTGGCGGCTTCTGATCGAAGCAGACCAAAAATATTTGGGCGGCCCCCGCGTGCGGCGGGGTCGCGCTCTATCTGGCGGCCAAGCGACCGCTCGACCGAACCCGCAAACGGTCTCGGCCCATCGGGTCACGATCGCTCCGCCAAAAACATCGGCGGCACACGCTACGCCCGCTTACGCGACGCAAACAATCAGGACTGGAGCCATCGTCTCGCCTGCATGCTGCACCGCGGCGGCCAACCCGGCATCCTCAGTCCTTCCCGACTTTGAATTGGCGCGCGCTTTTGATAGCGGCGGCAATTTCTGACGCAGCAATTTGCAAATGGCGCGTTTGATGCGCCCGGCTTCGAGACCAGTTGCCCACGACGCCTCGTCGGCCCTGGGAACTGCGGCGGCCTTATTTGCAGACCTGGGAACGATCGGGTTCGTTTCGCAAAAATCCGCGGTCCGATCAACTTTCGTCCGATAGGCGGGGTTGCGTGATGTTGAAAGTTTGCTTCCCGAGTTGGCGGCCGGAAGGGATGTTACGAGAAATCTCCTTGGGCAGATCTATCGGCACCGGCTTGGGCCAAGTAACAACAGCGTCTGAGCCGTTTGCTTCCCTAGCGCGGCATTGTAGCGTCCGAGTCTTTCGAACGCGCCGCTGTCGAGATTTCCGAGCCTGAGGAAGCAGTAAGTCAGCTCGCGGGCTGATAGCGAGCCGGCAAAGCTGAGCTGTTCGGCTTCATCGCACGTTGGATGGTTTGGCGTTTGATCTGGAAGTTCATCGTGCGGGTGCTGGAGCTGGCGCGCGAGATGAGCCTGCTCAGGATGGGCACGGTGGGACTGGACGGCACGAAAATCCACGCCAATGCCAGCCGGCACAGCGCGCTGTCCTATGAACATGCGGCCCGCCAAGCGGGTACGCCGTCGATCCAAATTAACGCGGCGCTCTGTGAAACAGCGGCACGAGGAAAATTCGAGCCGGGGCAGAAAACCGAGCCTTCCTGGCCGAGAGCGTCAACGGCGTCAGGGAGCCGCGGGTGACCGGGCGAATGTCGCGCGACTTAGAGCGTGCGCTGTTGCACTTTTGCATCCGTCATGGAATTATTCCGTGAGGATCCGATGTCGGCTGGACTGCGGGTCCGGCATCGTTTTGAGTACTATAGGGTTTGTTAAGTGTTCACTTTTTAAGTGTGCTTTCTGAACGGTGTTCCAGTATTTGTGCCGTTCATTTGGTCATCACCCTCCGTCCTGCCTGCAATAAGGTCAGCACAACTTCCCGTTTTCCGAGCGACTTTTTTCGAGGGGTTCCATGATAATCGTCAGCAGCGGCCAGACGCTATCGGCCACAGGGACCAACAGCGGCGATATCATTCTGAGCGGCGGGACCGAAATCGTTTTTAGGCTCGGGGGGACGGGAAGCTCACTGAATCCAACCATCTCTAATGGCGGCGTTCTGTTCGACGGCGGGTTTGTCAGCGGCGCGATGATAAGTTCCGGCGGCCTTATGTTCGACGGAAAGACCGCGATCAACACGATCGTGAGTTCTGGCGGCGCGTTTATCGTCGGCTCGACCAGCATCTCATCGATGGTTTTCTCGGGCACTGCAACCGGCACGACGATCTTGAATGGTGGTCTCGCGGTTGACGGGGCCACGATGACGGGCACCACCGTGAGTTCCGGTGGCCAGTTTGGCGTCGGCGGCTCGGGCACCGTTAACGGTACCGCCTCCTTCCTCGTGGGCACCGCAACCTCCACCGTGATCATGGGCGGCGGTGTCGAGACCATCTCTTCGGGCAGCAAGGATTTGGGAGCCCAGATCAGTGGCGGCACCCAGTTCGTCTCATCCGGCGGCACAGCCAGCAGCACGACGGTCAGCAGCGGTGGCACCGAGGTCGTCGGCAGTGGCGGCATCGCGAGCAACACCGTCATCAACGGCGGCACGATGGTGCTCGAGACCAGCGCCGTGGTCAGCGGCGGGATCGTCTTTTCGGGCGCCGGCACGCTGGAGATCTTCGGCTCGGCGATGCCGTCGGCCACGATCAGCGGCATCGCCGGCGGCGATGTGATCGACCTCGCGTCGGTCGCCTCGAGCGGAGGCGGCTCCGCCTTTCTCAGCTCCGGCAACGTGCTTGAAGTGATCGAAGGCGGCTCGACCTACAAGCTGCAACTCAATCCGACGCAGAATCTCAGCGGCGCCCAATTCATACTGTCGTCGGACGGCCTCAGCGGCACCGACGTCACGGTCGTCGGTCCGGTCATCGTCAGCAGCGGCCAGACCTTGACCGTTTCGTCCGGTCAAACCAGCAACAATGTCCTCGTCCTCTCCGGCGGCACCCTCAACATCCTGTCCGGCGGCACCGCAATTAGCGCCGTTATCGACAAAGGCGGCACCGACCGCGTGTCCGGCACCGACAGTCGGCGCCATCCTCAGCGGCGGCACCGAGATCGTCAGCCACGGTGGCGTGGCCAGCGGCACCACCGTCCTCAGCGGCGGCTCGCAGACCGATCTCGGCACGACTGTCGCGACGGTAGTGCGCAGCGGCGGCACCGAGATCGTGTCCTCCGGCGGCACTGCGAGCAATACGGTCGTCTCCACCGGCGGCTCCCTGGTGGTCGGGTCCGGCGGCGTTGCCGATCCCACGGTCATCTACGCGGGCGGCTCGGAGACCGTGTCGTCCGGCGGCACCGACCTCGGCGCCCTGATCTCGGGCGGCACCCAGTTCGTCTTCGGCCTGGCCAGCGGCGTGCAGGTGTTTGCGGGATCGCAGGTCGTCGAATCCGGCGGCACCGCGAGCGGTACGACGGTCGTGAACAGCGGCGGCAAAGAGATCGTGCTGTCCGGCGGCACCGCCGTGGGCGCGACGCTGAGCAGCGGCAGCGAAATCGACATCTATGGCAGCGTGAATGGATTCGTCGTCAGCACCGGCGTCGGTCTGGTGGTCGAGTCCGGCGGCTCAGCGACCTCGACCACGATCTTGGCCGGCGGCACCGAGATCGTCAGCGCCCATGGCAGCGACAGCGGCACCCTCGTTTCCGGCGGCATCGAGACCGTATTGTCGGGCGGGGTCGCGACCGGCGACACCATCCTTGCGGGCTCGCAGGTGGTGTCGTCCGGCGGCACCGCCAGCAATACCGTCGTCAACGGCGGCGAGGTGGTGCTCCAGACCGGGGCCGTAGTCGGCGGCGCGATCGCCTTTTCGGGCGCCGGCATGCTGGAGATCTTCGGCTCGGCGATGCCGTCCGCCACCATCAGCGGCTTCACCGTCGGCGACACCATCGATCTGGCGTCGATCGTCTCGAGCGGCGGCGGCACCGCCTTTGTGACCTCCGGCAACGTCCTGAACGTGACGGAAGGCAGCTCGACCTATCTGTTGCATCTCGATCCGACGCAGAATTACACGGGTGCGCAATTCGTCCTGTCGGCGGACGGCAGCGGCGGCGTCGATGTTACGGTCGTCAATCCTGTTTCGGTGACCAGCGGCAACACCCTGATCGTTTCGTCCGGCCAAACCAGCGGCGGCGTGCTGGTCTTGAGCGGCGGCACCCTCATCGTCCAGTCCGGCGGCACTGCGATCGGGGCCGCCATCAGGAGCGGGGGCACCGAATTTGTGTCCGGCAAAGACATCGGCGCCACGCTCAGCGGCGGGCTCGAGGTCGTCAGCAGTGGCGGCACCGCGAGCGGTACCACGGTGCTGAGCGGCGGCTCGCAGACCGATCTCGGTGTGACTGTGGCGACGGTGCTGAACGGCGGCACCGAGACCGTGTCTTCCGGCGGCACTGCCAGCAATACCGTCGTCTCCGCCGGCGGTTCGCTCGTGGTTGGGTCCGGTGGCGTTGCCGATCCGACGACCATCTACGCCGGCGGCTCGGAGACCATCTCCGCGGGCGGCACCGACCTCGGCGCCCTGATCTCGGGCGGCGCCCAACTCGACTTCGGCCTCGCCAGCGGCGCAATCATCTTCGCCGGCTCGCAGGTGGTCGAAGCCCAGGGCACTGCGAGCGGCACCGTCGTCAACGTCGGCGGCAGCGAGACCGTCGCCTCCGGCGGCAGCGATGTCGGCGCCCGGATCAGCGGCGGGACCGAGACCATATCGTCGGGCGGGGTCGCGACCAGCGATACATCTTTTCGCGGGCTCGCAGGTGGTGTCGTCGGGCGGCACCGCGAGCAGCACCGTCGTCAGCGGCGGCGGGCTGTTCGTGCTGTCCGGCGGCCTTGCCGATCCGGTCGTCATCTCCAGCGGCGGCTCGGAGACCGTCAGTGCCGGCGGCACCGACCTCGGCGCCCTGATCTCGGGCGGCACGCAGTTCGTCTACGGTTTCGCCAGTGGCGTGACGGTGGTCACGGGATCGCAGGTCGTCGAGTCCGGCGGCACCGCGAGCGGCACGGTGGTGGATAGCGGCGGCAAGGAGATCGTGCTGTCGGGGGGCACTGCGCTCGGCACCACGCTGAGCAGCGGCAGCGAGATCGACATCTATGGCAGCGTGAGCGGCTTCGTCGTCAGCGCCGGCATCACCCTGGTGATCGAGTCCGGCGGGGCGGCGACCGCGACCACGATCCTGTCGGGCGGCACCGAGATCGTCAGCGCCCATGGCAGCGACAGCGGCGCGGCCATCTCCGGGGGCACCCAACTCGATTACGGCGTCGCCTCCGGCGGCACCATCGTCTCCGGCGCGCAGGTGGTCGAGAGCGGCGCCACCGCGAGCGGCACCGCCGTCAATGGCGGAACCGAGACCGTGCTGTCCGGCGGCACCGCGGTCGGCGCGCTGGTCAGCGGCGGCACCGAGACCGTGTTCGGCACCGACCTGAGCGCAACGGTCGCCAGCGGCCAGGAGACCATCGGCTCGGGCGGCGTCGCCACCAGCGACAGCGTGCTGTCGGGAGGCACCGAGACCGTGTCGTCCGGCGGCACGGCGATCGGCGCTCGCTCAGCGGCGGCTCGCAGACCGTCGCCGGCCTCGCCAGCGCCACGTCGATCTATTCCGGCGGCACGCAGAGCGTTCTCGGCGGCACCGCGAGCGGCACGCTGGTCAATGGCGGCGTCGAGATCGTCGGCAGCGGCGGCAAGGATTTCGGCGCCCAGATCGGCGGCGGCACCGAATACGTTGCCTTCGGCGGCGTCGCCAGTGGCGATACCGTATCCAGCGGCGGCGATCTGGTGGTGTCGTCGGGCGGGCGCGCGGTCGGCGAAACGCTTTTGGCCGGCGGTTCCGAAACTGTCAGTGTCGGCGGCACCGACAGCGGCGCCCGGTCAGCGGCGGTTTCCAGGACGTGTTCGGCCTGGCGAGCGGGGCCACGGTTTCTGGCGCGCAACAGATCGTGGACTCCGGCGGCACCGCCAGCGCCACGGTGCTCAGCTGCGGCGGCAACGAGGGCATCAGCAGCGGCGGCACCGGCATCAGCGCGGTGGTGAGGAGCGGCGGCGTCGAGGCGGTGTTCTCGGGCGGCACGGCCAGGGGCGACATCGTCTCCAGCGGCGGCACCGCGGTCGTCGGCGGCGTCATGCCGTGGGCACGGCGGTCAGCGCCGGCGGCGTCCAACAGGTCAGCGGCGGCGATGGCGAGCGGCACTGTGGTGTAGAGCGGCGGCACCCAATACGTGGTCTCCGGCACCGCGAGCGGCACCATCCTGGCAGCGGCGGCACCGAGATCGTCGAAGCCGGCGGCAGCGATGTCGGCGGCCGCATCAGCGGCGGCATCGAGACCGTATTGTCGGGCGGGGTCGCGACCGGCGACACCGTCTTTGCGGGCTCGCAGGTGGTGTCGTCCGGCGGCACCGCCAGCAGCACCGTCGTCAACGGCGGCGAGGTGGTGCTCCAGACCGGGGCCGTAGTCAGCGGCGCGATCGCCTTTTCGGGCGCCGGCACGCTGGAGATCTTCGGCTCGGCGATGCCGTCGGCCACCATCAGCGGCTTCACCGTCGGCGACACGATTGATCTGGCGTCGATCGTCTCGAGCGGCGGCGGCACCGCCTTTGTGACCTCTCGGCAACGTCCTGAACGTGACGGAAGGCGGCTCGACCTATCTGTTAAATCTCGATCCGACGCAGAATTACGCGGGCGTGCAATTCGTCCTGTCGGCGGACGGCAGCGGCGGCGTCGATGTCACGGTCGTCAATCCTGTTTCGGTGACCAGCGGCCAGACCCTGACGGTTTCGTCCGGCCACGTCAGCGGCGGCGTGCTGGTCCTGAGCGGCGGCACCCTCAACATCCTGTC
The DNA here is from genome assembly GCA_963746235.1 of uncultured Alphaproteobacteria bacterium. Lineage (GTDB taxonomy): Bacteria > Pseudomonadota > Alphaproteobacteria > Rhizobiales > Xanthobacteraceae > JAJPKK01. The sequence goes on along the minus strand of CAVVCE010000007.1, from coordinate 85,965 downwards.
CGGCGGCACCGCGATTGGCGCCACCGTCAGGAGCGGCGGCACCGACCGGGTGTCCGGCATCGACATCGGCGCTGTCCTCAGCGGCGGCGTCGAGACTGTCAGCCATGGCGGCACCGCGAGCAACACCACCGTTCGCAGCGGCGCCTCGCAGACCGATCTCGGCGTGACCATCGCGACGGTGCTGAACGGCGGCACCGAGATCGTGTCCTCCGGCGGCACGGCTAGCAATACCGTCGTCTCCTCCGGATCGCTGGTGGTTGCTTCGGGTGGCGTTGCCGATCCGACGGTCATTTACGCCGGCGGCTCGGAGACCATCTCCGCGGGCGGCACCGACCTCGGCGCCCTGATCTCGGGCGGCACCCAGCTCGATCTCGGCCTTGCCAGCGGCGTCACCATCTTCGCCGGCTCGCAGGTCGTGTCCTCCGGCGGCACCGCCACCGCGACCGTGGTCAGCGGCGGTCTGCTGGATATCAAGTCGGCCGGCACCGCCATCGGCGCCGCCATCAGCGGCGGCACCGCGCTGGTGGAGGTCGGCGGCAAGGCCAGCGCCAGCATCGTCGCGGGCGGCACCGAGGTGGTGTCCGGCATCGATGTCAGCGCCACCGTCGGCAGCGGCGGCCTGCAAAGCATTGCTTCCGGAGGCACCGCGAGCGCGGCGACGCTCGCCGGCGGCCAGCAGAATGTCGCGGGCTTCGCGAGCGCCACCGTCATCAACCTGAGCGGCTCGGAAGTCGTGCTGTCGGGCGGCACGGCGAGCGCCAGCCTGGTCAACAGCGGCGGCACCGAGACCGTCAGCTCCGGGGGCAGGGACATCGCGGCCCGCATCAGCGGCGGCGGCACGGAGTATGTCGCCGGCATCGCGCTGAACGGCGTCGTGCTCGGCAGCGGGGCACTGGTGATCTCGTCGGGCGGCCTCGCGAGCGGCGCAACGCTGCAAAGCGGCGGCTCCGAAACGGTTCTCGGCGGCGGCATCGACAGCGGCGCGCATGTCAGCGGCGGCACCCAGGATGTGTTCGGCGTCGCCAGCGGCGCGGTCCTTTCCGGCGGCCGGCAGATCGTGGAGTCCGGCGGCACGGCCACCGCGACGACCATCAGTGCCGGCGGCATCGAGACCGTCGGCGGGCTTGACCTCGGCGCCATCGTCCTCGGCGGCCAGCTCAACGTGATCTCGGGCGGAACCGCACTCGGCGATACCGTGAGCAGCGGCGGCACCGCGATCGTGTCCGGCGGTCTTGCCGGAAGCACCACCGTATCCAGCGGCGGCATCCTGGCGGTCTCGTCCGGCGGCTTTGCGAGCGGCGCCATCCTGCGGAGCGGCGGCAGCGAGACCATCGTCTCCGGCGGCAGCGATATCGGCGCCCGCATCAGCGGCGGGACCGAGACCATATCGTCGGGCGGGGTCGCGACCGGCGATACGATCTTTGCAGGCTCGCAGGTGGTGTCGTCGGGCGGCACCGCGAGCAGCACCGTCGTCAGCGGCGGCGGGCTGTTCGTGCTGTCCGGCGGCCTTGCCGATCCCGTCGTCATCTCCAGCGGCGGCTCGGAGACCGTCAGCGCCGGCGGCACCGACCTCGGCGCCCTGATCTCGGGCGGCACGCAGTTCGTCTACGGTTTCGCCAGTGGCGTGACGGTGGTCACGGGATCGCAGGTCGTCGAGTCCGGCGGCACCGCGAGCGGCACTGTGGTGGACAGCGGCGGCAAGGAGATCGTGCTGTCGGGGGGCACTGCGCTCGGCACGACGCTGAGCAGCGGCAGCGAGATCGACATCTATGGCAGCGTGAGCGGCTTCGTCGTCAGCGCCGGCGTCACCCTGGTGATCGAGTCCGGCGGGGCGGCGACCGCGACCACGATCCTGTCGGGCGGCACCGAGATCGTCAGCGCCGATGGCAGCGACAGCGGCGCGGCCATCTCCGGGGGCACCCAACTCGATTACGGCGTCGCCTCCGGCGGCACCATCGTCTCCGGCGCGCAGGTGGTCGAGAGCGGCGGCACCGCGAGCGGCACCGCCGTCAATGGCGGAACCGAGACCGTGCTGTCCGGCGGCACCGCGGTCGGCACGCTGGTCAGCGGCGGCACCGAGACCGTGTTCGGCACCGACCTGAGCGCAACGGTCGCCAGCGGCCAGGAGACCATCGGCTCGGGCGGCGTCGCCACCAGCGACAGCGTGCTGTCGGGAGGCACCCAGACCGTGTCGTCCGGCGGCACGGCGATCGGCGCTGCGCTCAGCGGCGGCTCGCAGACCGTGGCCGGCCTCGCCAGCGCCACGTCGATCTATTCCGGCGGCACGCAGAGCGTTCTCGGCGGCACCGCGAGCGGCACGCTGCTCAGCGGCGGCGTCGAGATCGTCGGCAGCGGCGGCAAGGATTTCGGCGCCCAGATCGGCAGCGGCACCGAATACGTCGCCTTCGGCGGCGTCGCCAGCGGCGACACCGTATCCAGCGGCGGCGATCTGGTGGTGTCGTCCGGCGGGCGCGCGGTCGGCGAAATCATATTGAGCCGGCGGTTCTGAAACCGTCAGTGTCGGCGGTGCCGACAGCGGCGCCCGGATCAGCGGCGGCTTCCAGGACGTGTTCGGCCTGGCGAGCGGGGCCACGGTTTCTGGCGCGCAACAGAGCGTGGAGTCCGGCGGCACCGCGAGCGCGACGGTGCTCAGCAGTGGCGGCACCGAGGTCATCAGCAGCGGCGGCACCGGCGTCAGCGCGGTGGTGAGGAGCGGCGGCGTCGAGGAGGTGTTCTCGGGCGGCACGGCGACGGGCGACGTCGTCTCCAGCGGCGGCACCGCGGTGGTCGGCGGCGTTGCCGTGGGCATGGTGGTCAGCGCCAGCGGCGTCCAGCAGGTCAGCGGCGGCACGGCGAGCGGGACGGTGGTGCAGAGCGGCGGCACGCAATACGTGACCTCCGGCACCGCGAGCGGCACCGTGGTGAGCAGCGGCGGCACCGAGATCGTCGATACCGGCGGCAGCGATGTCGGCGCCCGGATCAGCGGCGGCATCGAGACCGTATTGTCGGGCGGAGTCGCGACCGGCGACACCGTCTTCACGGGCTCGCAGGTGATTTCGTCCGGCGGCACGGCCAGCAACACCGTCGTCAGCGGCGGCATGGTGGTGCTCGAGTCCGGTGCCGTGGTCAGCGGCGCGATCGCCTTTTCGGGCACCGGCACGCTGGAGATTTTCGGCTCGGCGATGCCGTCGGCGACGATCAGCGGCTTCACCGGCAGTGACACGATCGATCTGGCGTCGGTGGCTTTTGTCTCCGGCGGCACCGGCCAGATCCTCTCCGGCAACGTGCTGCAGGTCGTGGAGGGCAGCCAGACCATTCAATTGCAACTCGATCCGACGCAGAATTTCGGCGGCGCCCAGGTCATCGTGTCCTCCGACGGCAACGGCGGCACCGACGTCACGATCAACTCGGTCATCGTCAGCAGCGGCCAGACCCTGACGGTCTCGTCCGGCCACACCAGCGGCGGCGTCCTCGTCAAGAGCGGCGGCATCATCAACGTCCTGTCCGGCGGCACCGCCATCGGCACGACCGTCAACAAAGGCGGCACTGCCCGCGTGTCCGGCAGGGATATCGGGGTGACGCTCAATGGCGGGCTGGAGACGGTCAGCCGCACCGGGACTGCCAGCGGCACCACCGTCCTCAGCGGTGGCTCGCAGACCGATCTCGGCGTGACCATCTCGACCACGCTGGTCAGCGGTGTCGAAGTCGTCTCCTCCGCCGGCACCGCCAGCAGCACCGTCGTCTCCAGCGGCGCCTCGCTGACGGTGCTGAGCCATGGGCTTGCCAGCGCGACGACCGTCTACGCCGGCGGCTCGGAGACCATCAGCAAGGGCGGCACCGACCGCGGAACGCTCGTCTCCGGCGGGCTTCAGATCGACTCCGGGTTCGCCAGCGGCGCGGTGATCTTTGCCGGGTCGCAGTTGGTTCGCAGCGCCGGCACGGCCATCGGCACGACAGTGTCGGGTGGCGGAACGGAAATCGTGTCCGGCGGCACGACTTCCGGCACCCTCCTCGCCAGCGGCCAGGAGACGGTGCTGCGCGCCGGCCGCGCCAGCGGCACGATCATCACGAGCGGCGGCTACGAGCTCGTCAGCAGCGGCGGCACCGCGGTGGCCACCAAGATCAGCGGCGGCACGCTGGAGGTGGCGTCGGGCGGCTCCGCCAGCGGTGTCGTCTTCTCCAGCGGCGGCATGCTGCACCTCGATTCAGGGGCGCACATCGTCGGCACCATTTCGGGCTTCCATCTCGGCGACGCGATCGACCTCGGAGGGCTCGCCTTCAATGCATCCAGCAGCACCCTGTCCTGGACGCAAAAGACCTCCGGGGCCAATGCCAGCGGCACGCTGACCGTCAAGGAGGGGAAGAGTTCCATGACCCTCACCTTGGTCGGTTCGTACACGTCGGGGAACTTCAGCGTGACCTCCGATGGCCATGGCGGCACGCTGATCACCGATCCGCCGATCACCAGCGGCGGAACTGTGGCCGCCAGCGCGGGGACCAACTCCGGCAGCAGCCTTGCCGACACCGCGCCGGGCAGCGCCGCCACCGTGATTTCCGGCGGCTACGAACTCGGCATCAGCGGGGGCACCGGTACGAATAGCGGCGGTGACACCGACCGGGGGGTCTTCTTCTCCGGCGGCGGCATGGTGCAGCTCGATTCGCTGCTGTCGCAGTTTGCCGGCGTCATTTCCGGCTTCGATCTCGGGGACGGGGTCGACTTGCGGAGCCTGGGATTCGGTTCGTCATCCGGCGCCATGCCCTGGATGCAACAGACCTCCGGCGCCGATGGCGGCGGTCCGGCGAGCGTCGATGGGGGAGGGCACATCTTCAACCTCACCTTGCTCGGGCAGTATGCGGCCAATTTCAGCGCCGGCTCCGATGGCCATTGCGGCGCCATGATCACCGATCCGACGGCGTCGGGTTCGGTGGCCCCGACGCCGTTGGTCGTGCCTCATTCATGACGGGTGCCGGACTGCGGCCTCGGGCATCAGCCCCTCGGCCTCGGCCTTTTCGCGCGCGATGAAGGCCGGCCGCGTCGTGAGGAACACTGCTGCAGAAATCCGACACTAGCGGCCGCTGATCGGGTGCAGCAGCGACGCCAACGCTGGCGACAGGAGGATCTATCGAACGCTGCCTGGGTCGGGACGGCCACGATCCAACGTATCGAAAAAGCCAACACCCAATCGCTGGCTACATTTCGGCATTGGTCCGGATCCAGGAAGCCTTCGAGCACGCTGGGATTTTATTCACCGACAAAGAACAAGCGATCGCGATGACGGCTGCGGCATGACAGCGAGCGCGAAGCAAATGAAGACCATCCTCGTCACCGGCGGCGCCCTTTTGTCGTCAGCCGTGCGCGCAAGGCGCTGTTCCGTGCCGCCTCTCTGCCGAGTTCGGCAACCTCGAATGGAGACCCACCTCATTTCTCTGGCGCTGTGTGCGGCGATAGACGGGAGCCGCCGATCAAGATCTGCGCCAACGATTAATCAAACGCATATGAGTGGACGACAGTTCGCGACGGCATCCTCAGGCGACAACTCCGCCATTCGGACGCACTATCGTCGACTTCAACGGGAAGGACTAAACGGAAGCACTTGAGGCTAAGGAGGCGGTGGCCTGTTGGATGGACTGCGACACAACTATCAGCTCACGAGCGGGGCGACCAAAGCAAAGCCACAAAGGAAAAGCGGGCGGCCAATTTCGCCGCGAATGCAGCCTCCACCAGACCGGAATCCAAGGTTGTAAGGGTGTTTTTCTCGACGAGTGCGCGTTGCGCCCAGGCCGCAGCGCCGAGAGCCAAGGCGGGTGAGTTCGCGGAGCAGTTGGTCGCGCGAAGCGGCTGACTTCTCGGGCACGAGAGCCTGCTTTGCCGGTGATAGGGCTTCCGGTTTGCGGCGAAGGAGCCGTCAGGCAATATCGAAATCTTCGGGCACTTCACCAAACGCTTTTAGGACCACCGCGTCCCCGAACGCGTCGAGGTCGGGGCTTTGCCGCACGAAGGCGACCGCGCCGGCATTCGCCGCATTGCTCGACATCGCTTGGGCGCGCCGGATCGCAACGCCCGGAAGCGGACACTCGACCTCCTCGCCGGGCACCAGGCCACCTTCCATACGCACGAATGCCAACGCCACGAAGGAGATCATCACCGCCCCCCCAATGGCGTAGTGTTGCGCGGTGGCGCGGCTGGTTTGATTTCCAGTTCGACGGCTTGAGTGAGATAGTCAGCCGCCTTGGTGTGCAATTGATTCGCCGCGGTGCGGTCGGTCATCAATCGCGCGATCTGCAGACACAGCTCCGCCTGAGAGCGCAGACGTTGGGCGTCATTCACGACGCTCCTCCCGGTCTCTTATCGTTCTTGTGTGGCTGGGAGCAAATGGGCTGCGCAAATACCCTCGGCCCGTGAATGCGGGGTAACCGGTTCAACTCGGCTCCCAACTTCCGTTCTTATTTATGGGCAGAAAACAGTCCGAGGTCACGTGACATTTTTGACAGTCGACCCACGCTGGCTCCGCCGTTGCGAGTTTGAGTGGAGGCCGATCTCGGTCCCCTGTCGCCGAACCCGCTTGCCCGTTACGGCAACAACGCCGGCATTTACAAATCCGAGGGAGTCCGAGTCATGGCTCTCGGGTGGCGTCCGCGAGGCGACTGAGGCGACGTCGTCGGCCGTGATCTCGCTGCAGCATATCAGCGCTCGGTTGCAATCTCCTAACCGACAACTTAGCCCTATCAATTTGTATCACTTTGTGTTTGGGCTTTTCTTTTGTGAAGAAATAATTTAGATGCGATATTTGGACTACATTTTCAGATATCCGTAGTCGGAGGAATACGCATGGCGTTGAAGTCGATGTCCATTGAAAAGCTCGTTGCGCTGAAAGAACAGGTCGAAGCAGCCCTCTCTTCCAAAGTCTTCGAACAGCGCAAAGCGCTCGAATCTTCGCTGTCAAAGCTAGGGCGCTTTCAGGGCGGAAAATCCTCGAAGAGCACTCGCGGATACGGCGCCGTCGCGCCCAAATACCGCAATCCCGACAATCCCGCTGAGACCTGGGCCGGACGCGGATTGAAGCCGCGGTGGCTGACCGCGGCGATCAAGTCCGGCAAGAAAGTCGAGGATTTTCTTATTACAGGTTCGGCAGCATCGAAGGCGAACAGCCGCAAAAAAGCCAATGGTGCGACCGTAAAAGCTAAACGCGCCCAAGCCGAGGTTTGCCCGATTTGCGACTTTCAGACCACGCCGCCGCACGACGGACGAACTCACCGAAGCCAGAAGAAGAAGGCGCCGTTCTCCGCGGCGGAGTTGACGGACAAGGGCCTCGCGAAAGTGTAGCGCTGCCCGATTCAAGCCTCGACCATGCACCCATGGCGCTTTGGATAAACCGGCGTTCGGCGACGCCGGTCGCTGCCCGGGTGTACCGGTCGCATGGTGCCTCCTTGCCCGTTTGCTCCCTAGATTTGGCGGTGGGTAGGCGCGGCCCGGCCCTCTTCAGCGCTTGGGCGGCAGCCGACGCGCCTGCGCCGAGCATGCGGACTAGCGCTTCGGGTGTTTCTTGAGATATAGGATCGCCTTCCTCAGGCGCTCAGAATCGAACTGCTCTCCCACAGGCGCCGTGGCTTTGTTTTGTTTGGCTTTCCGTATGTCGGCTAGTTTTTCGAGATGAAGTCGCTTGGCTTCCGTCTTGTCTATTTGACTCAGGCTTTCGGCCCTCCACCACCGTGGTACGGTAGTAGCAGAGAACGGGCAACCCAAGCGTTAAAAAAGTCCGAGCATAACACCGACAAAAACAGCGTCGCGTTCGTACCAGACTAAGTCAGCGTTGAATTAGGGCGCCTGAGAGAAAATGCCGATGAAGCGAAGCGCCGAGCACAACTGCTCGACCGTGTACGGCTTGGTCAGAAAGCTTATGAATTGCTGGTTCTTGAATCGCTCGCGGAGCGAGGCTTCGTGGTGTCCGCTCGCAATCACGATTGGAAGCGTGGGATAGATAGCGCGCAACTCGTTCACGAGGACGTCGCCTTTGGCATCCGGTAGGCCAATATCGATAATTGCGGCGTCGACCTCACCATTGATCAATCGCAGCTTGCTCTTGGCTTCGGCCGCCGAGCCGGCGACCTCGGTTTTGAAACCGAGCTCTTCAAGATTCTGAACTGCCAGCATTTGGATCAAAAGCTCGTCTTCCACGACGAGAATGCGCGACGCACCGGCACGTGCATCAAGCATGTCCCTTATTTTCCCGGCCAGCGCCGCGTAGGTGAAGGGTTTGGTGATCAGCTGCACCCCCGGATCGAGGCGCCCTTCATGCACAATCGCGTTACGCGCATATCCGGTAGTGAACAGGACCTTGAGCCCGCGCCGCCGCTGGCGCGCCGCCTCCGCAAGCTGCCCCCCGTTCATGCCGCCGGGCAATCCGACGTCGGTAAATAGAAGTTGGATTTCGGGGTGCTGGTCGAGGACCTGGAGCGCTACTTTTCCGTTCGGTGCGTCCAGAACGTCGTATCCAAGCTCGCGCAAGATCCCGCGCGTGTAGGCGCGAACGTCATCGTCGTCTTCCACCATGAGGACGGTCTCGCCGGAATGCCCGCGCGCTATCTTCTCGATGGTTTCTTCCGTCGCCGTCGCCTCGTCCGAGTACAGGCGAGGCAGATAGATCTTCACCGTCGTTCCTTCACCCACCTCGCTGTAGATTTTGACATGGCCGCCGGACTGCTTGACGAAGCCGTATACCTGGGAAAGGCCGAGGCCCGTGCCGTGTCCGACGTCCTTCGTGGTAAAGAACGGCTCGAACGCCCTGACGAGCGTCTCGCGGGTCATTCCGGTTCCGCTATCGGTCACGGCCAGCATGACGTATTGCCCGGGCACCACCTCGGCTTGATCGGCAGAATAGCTCTCATCGAGCAGTGCGTTCGACGTCTCGATGGTCAGTCTGCCGCCGTTGGGCATCGCATCCCGGGCGTTGACTGCCAGATTGATGATCGCGATTTCCAGCTGATTGGCATCGATATTCGCTCGCCACAAGCCGCCGGCGAGCACGGTTTCGACGGCGATCTGCTCTCCGATGGTCCGCCGCAGCAGATCCGACATGCCGGTAACCAACCGGCTGACCTCCACCGGCTTGGGATCGAGCGGCTGCTGGCGGGAAAAGGCGAGGAGGCGCTGGGTCAGCGACACGGCCCGCTGCGCTCCACGCATGGCGTTGTCGACGGGGCGTTCCAGATTTGCGACATCCGGAGTTTGCGCCTTCAGCTGTCGCTGCAGCGTCTCCAGGTTGCCGACGATGATAGTCAGGAGATTATTGAAATCGTGCGCGACGCCACCGGTGAGCTGACCGATGCCTTCCATTTTCTGGGCCTGTCGCAGTGTCTCCTCGGCCTGCCGGCGTTGGGTGACCTCGACCGCCTCGGGCACGATGCCGACGATCGCGCCGCCCGCGTCGCGGACGGGCCGGATCTGGAAGTCGAACCATCGCCAGCCCCCCACCGGAAGGTTCACTCGTATCTCCTGGCGAACGATTTCGCCGCCGGCCACGATCGGGATGGCGGCTCGCACCCTGTCCGGCATGTCCGGAGTGCCGGTGAACCAGGGGGTATCCCAAAACGGCTTGCCGACCACGTCCTCGTGCGCTGCCGCGATCCCTGCAAGCGACGTCGCATTGGCGTCGAGCAGCGTGCCGTCAAGGGACATCAAGCCCTGATAGATGAAGCTGGTTTCAAAGATGGTCCGCAGTCGCGCTTCCTTGGCCCGCAATTCGGCCGTGCGTTCGGCGACCTGAAGCTCCAGCGTCTCGTTGATGCGGCGGAGCGCGTCGTCGGCGCGCTTTCTTTCGGTAATGTCCTGGAAATAGATCGACAGGCCGCCGTCGCGCGCCGGATAGGCGCGGATATCGAACCAACGGCGCCACAAGGCATTGAAGTGCTCGAATGCGACGCTCGTCCGATCCACCATGGCGCGCCGATAATTGGTCTCAAGCGTGGTGCCGACGCTTGCGGGATATTCCTGCCAATAATTCTTGCCAATCAACTCCGCGCCGGCCCGCTCTATCATGCGCTCGGCGGCAGCGTTGATGTAGGTGAAGCCCCAATGCTGGTCCAACGCCATGAACCCGTCGTTGATGCTGGCCAGTATGCTTTCGGCGCGGTCCTTGGCTACTTGCGCTTGGACCCGCAGTTCGTTCTCGACCCGTACGGCCTCGCGCCTCAGCACTGCCATGTCGAGATTGGCGCGCACCCGGGCGAGCAACTCGCGCGCACTGAACGGCTTGGTCAGATAGTCGTCCGCCCCGGCCGACAGTCCTTCGATCTTGGCCTCTTCACCGGCCCTTGCCGATAGAAGAAGTACCGGCGTGTCGCGCAACCTGGAATCCGTCCGCAAGGCGGAGAGCAGGCCGAAACCGTCGAGCTTCGGCATCATTACGTCGGAAAGGACCAGATCCGGCTTCACCCGCCGCGCCGCGGCCAGAGCCTCTTCGCCGTCTGTTACGGCTTCAACCCTGAAGCCCGCTGTCCGCAGAAGTCTCTGCACGTAGTTCCGCATGTCGGCGTTGTCGTCGGCCAGCAGGATCAGCCGATTTTCAGCCCCGGCAACGGCGGTAACGTCTTCGACATCTTGCGAAGTCGGCGGCGGCAACGCGTCGGGTTCGCCCGCGTCACCAGACAGCCAACCCAGGGCCTCGTCGATATAGGCCTGGGCGCGCGCATTGGTGGTGGCGGCTGGCGTCTGCGACCGGCCGACCCGTTCAGCCGGCAGGTGGGCCCTGCCGAACGGGATCGCCACCGTGAAGGCGGTGCCTTGGCCGACCTGGCTGGCCACCCGAATGGTGCCCCCATGAAGCTTGACCAGTTCCTGGACCAGGGCGAGGCCGATGCCGCTCCCTTCAATCGAGCGGCCACGGGCGCTCTCGACGCGGCGGAAGCGCTCGAACAGATGGGGCAGCTCTTCGGCCGGAATGCCGGTTCCGGTATCGCGAACTGTGACTTCGGCGCAGGTGCCGTCGGAAGACGGCTTGGTCTCGACCGTGATCTCGCCTTCGAACGTGAACTTGAACGCGTTCGAAACCAGATTGAGAACGACCCTCTCCCACATGTCGCGGTCGACGTAGATCGGTTGGGGCAGCATCGAGCCATCGACGACCAGGCGAAGCCCGGCCTTTTCAACCGCGGAATGGAAGTTGGAGGCGAGTTCCGCCGTCAAGGCGGCGAAATCGACCGGCTCAAAGTTGGCCTGGACACGTCCGGCCTCGATGCGGGAGAAATCGAGGAGGGTATTGACGAGCTTGAGTAGCCGGATGCCGTTGCGGTGGGCGACGGCCACCAGCGACCGGTGATCAGACGAGCAAACTGGTATCGGATTTGGCTAGAACGTCCTCGAGGGGGCCGAGCATCAAGGTCAGCGGCGTCCGGAATTCGTGACTCACGTTGGAAAAGAACGTAGTTTTGGCGCGATCGATCTCGGCAAGCGCCTCGGCGCGGCGGCGCTCCGCCTCGTATGCGTTGGCGTTAGCGAGACCAGAGGCGATCTGGCCGGCGACGAGATCGATGAACCCGAGATAGGTTGCGTCGAGGGGGCGGTACGGATTGGCACCGGCCACAACGAAACCGGCTGGAGCGTCCTGTCCCTGTCGCGCGATCGGCGCGATGACCACTTCACGGGGCGGCTTATCCCAATCTCCGCGGGGCACCCCGCCGAAGAGCGGCTCGACGCCGAGGGTCAAGCTCGTCCGCCGTGTCAGAACATCATTGACGGGCCACTTGGGATCGGCGCTTGCCGGATCGATCGCAGGCGGTGCAATCGGATGGCTTGACGGGACCCCGGTGGCGCACGCGAGGCGCGCAATGCCGCCGCTGTCGAACAAATACGTAAGCGTGAACGGCAGGTCCTTGAGGTTGGCACCAAGCTGACGTCCGACCGCAGCAAGCACTTCGGTCGGGCTTTGCTTTCCCGCAATGTCCGCCGCGACCTCCCGCAGGGTGAAAAGGCGCCGCTCCCCGATAATCCGTTCGGTCTCCTCCATGACGACGCAGAGCATGCCGACGACGGCGCCGTTATCGTCGGCCAACGGCGAATACGAAAAGGTGTGATAGGTCTCTTCCGCATAGCCGCTGCGCTCGAGGAAAAGCAGAAGCCCCTCGTCCCAAGTCGCCTCGCCGTTCTTGAGCACATGCTCGATCCGCGGGCCGATGTCGGGCCAAATCTCACGCCAGACGTCGCGGGCCGACGAACCCAGGGCCCACGCGTGCTTGACGCCCAGCGTCGGACGATAGGCGTCATTGTAGAAGAACGTCAGTTCGGCGCCCCAGCCCATCCACATCTGGTAGCGCGAGGTCAGCAGGATACGGACGACGGTCTTGAGGCTTTGCGGCCAAACCTCCGCCGGCCCGAGTGGCGTATCGGCCCAGTTCTTCGCGCGCATGAGCGCGCCCATTTCGCCGCCGCCAACCAGGAAGTCCGGTGCGACCGCTGTCCCTGCGGCTGAATTGGGCATTCCGTTCGGAGATCCCTCAAGAGTTGGATTGGCTGGGCCTTCCGGCCCTTCCCCCAACGAGGGCTGACGGAATGGGTCGAACAAGACAACGGCTCCCCGGATGTACATGCGCCATGCGGCCACGTGGCGGCGCCGGCGCCAGTTTTAGATACAGAGCATCAATTGGTCCACACGGAAATATTCGCGTTCATAGCGCGGCATGAGGGAACTTTGTAGCGTTGGCGGCATTTCGCCATACTTTGCGTCGCGGGGCGATCCAACAGACGAGCGCGAATGGGCGGGCGATCCCGATGAATGCACTAGCGGCTGGGAGGGATACCAGCGTTCGCGAAGCCGTGGGGCCAGATTGGCGAACTCACGGTGGCCTGTTCGGTCAAAGCCATGGCCTAAGACGCTGGGCATCCTGGTCTAGCTCGACGGTTCCAAGAAGGATGGGACTTTAGGGAAAGCTAACCCGGTATCCTCAGTCACAGTCCGTCCCGGCTGTGGCCTGCAAGCCTGACCGAAACTCATGTAACAGATCCTGTAGCGACGTGCGCGCCGGTTCGCACCTTGAGCCCATCTCGGCATATCGTGCCGCGCGGTCCAATTGAGTCCATATGTACGCAATTAGGAAGTGGACTCTTTATAAGCAAATCGGAACAGCCGCCTCTGATGTCCCAATTAACCGCGCCACAACAGTTGGTCATTAGCGTTGGGTTGGCGTCAAATTAGCCAGCCAACAGCGGCAGCCACACGGAACTCAATCGGCCGTAGTCAGCCTAAACACCAGGAACAACATGTAACGAGACTCATCAAGCGTTTGATTTAGTGCCGCCGCCATCGGCTTGATCGCAGCCACCATCTCCGTCGCGATCATGGTTGTGAACATCCTTGGCACTCAGTCGAGGGTCTCGTCTTGGAATATCAGCCCGCGGCTCGCGATTGCCGGCAAATAAATCGACGAGATCCGGGAGAAACGGCGGTTCCGGGGACGCGAAGCCTTCGGTATCTAGGACGTTCCCAAGATCGCTGCGATAGTAGTCTGCGCGTACACCATGCTATTATGTCTTACAATACTTACAACGCCGGATTTCTGTACTTGTTATGCTGTGGATGAGTATCGGCGCCGAGTAATTGTTCGGCGTCAAACAAGGTGCTCGCGAGGGAATGAATCAATGCTGGCTGGTTTCTTTTCACGCAGAGTTTTTGATGTGGCTCCATGGTGAGCCTCCGCCTGCGAATATTGATCCTTGTGCTCCTGGTAACCGCCCCAATTGTTGGCGAGCGAGTCAGAGGGCTGGAAATCGCGCGTTCTGATCGGTTTAAAATAACCGGAACCTCGTTGCTCGATTTGGCTCGTCACGAATCAGAGATGCAGGCGCAGATTCTCGACGCCGCGAGAATTGTGATGACCGCCGCCATTGTCGCTCAGCCGAGATTTGGCAAAGATGCGAGCGTTTGCGCGAACGTGATGAAGGAACTTATTCGTGCCGACGAATCCATCAATGCATTATCACTTGCTTCGCCGGCGGGTATCATATTCTGCTCGACCGCACCGGCTTTGGTCGGTGTTGACCTGGCCGAGAGGCGATATTTTCAAACGGCGATCGCCTCGATGAAGCTTGCTGTTAGCGATGTCATAGTGAGTGCAAGACTGCGCAAACCGGTCTTACTAGCCGCGCTTCCGAAGCGCCAAGCGGACGGCGGTGCAGAATTTGTGGTGATTGCATCGCTGAATTTCGCCTCTATAGAGAGTCTCGCCGCGGAGCTGAAGGAGCGCCCCGGGGCGACCGCACTTATAGTGACCGAAGCCGGAGCACTGGTAACGCGGTTTCCGGCGATCGAACGACCGACCGGAGAAGACATTCACGATTATCCGCTTGTCAAACAAATTCTCAGCGATCAATCGGCAAGTTTTGACGGAATCGGGCTCGACGGTGTGCGCCGGATCTTTGGATCGGTGAGGCTGGGCGATACAAACGCCTATCTCGCAGTCGGAATCGACGAAGAGCAAGTGCTCAAAACTGTCAACCGGCAGATGCGGCTCGCCTATGTGGCCGTTTTGGCCGCTCTATTCATCGCTTTGGTGGGTGCCTGGTTTGGGGGCGACTATTTCATTGTGCGTCCTCTGCGTAAGCTCGTCGAAATGGCAGCTCGGTATGGACGGGGGGACTATGAGGCAACCGATTCTTCGTTGAACGTGCCGCCAGAATTTGCTCCCCTCGAGCGCGCGCTCAGTCGAATGGCAGCCGAGCTCGCGAACCGTGAAAACGATCTCATGGCGAAAAATCAGCGTCTCGACCACCTTGCTCAGGTCGACAGCTTGACGAGCCTTCCCAACAGGCGTCAGTTCGACGCAAGGCTGGAGCGGGAATGGGCCGCGAGTGCTTCGTCCGGGGAGCCGCTTTCATTGCTTATGATCGATGTGGATTACTTTAAACGCTTCAACGATTGCTTCGGTCATATTGAGGGCGATGCCTGCTTAAAAAAAGTGGCCGCATGCCTTGCACGAGACGCGTTGCGTCCAGGTGATTTCATCGCTCGTTACGGCGGAGAAGAGTTTGCTGTGGTGCTTCCGTCAGAGAACGCAGAAAGTTCCCTGAAGATTGCGGAACGGCTGAGAGAGGCGGTTGTGGAGCTCAATATTCCTAACAATCAGGGAGGGTTGGGTCGAGTTACCATCAGTGTTGGCGTCGCCTCGCTTTCCGCGGATGCCGATGGTGATCCGAGGATACTTCTCGAGCAAGCTGATGCAGCATTGTACACGGCAAAGAATTGTGGTCGAAACACTGTTAGCGCAAAGTTCTCGAAGCTACTGGATTTACTTGCAGGATGAGAATTACGTCGGCCGGTAACGTCCGGATTGTATCTAACGACACTCATCGCCAAAAAATCCGCTGGAAGGGCGAGCAGCTTCGTGTCTTCCTCAGGGCTTCGATTATTTCTACAATCTGCTCCCGGCGGAACTGGACGACCCGACCCGGGATCCGTCGCGCATGAGCGGCGGCCTCGACGTTGTCGTCGCGCGTCAACTGCCGATCTGGCCCGCGTTCGGCAATCCTCGTCCAGAAAATTGCGCTGAAGATTCTATTCGGCTTTTGAGCGCCCGGGCTGCCTCAGCCAATACTTCGCTCGACGATGTGGCGGCGACCCCAGGGTTGGAACCGTTCTCGTCCCCGTTCGTTTCCCGCGATTCAAAACGGAGACGCCTTTATGGACAACTCAGATGTTCGTATCACCAGGACACCGGTAGAAGCCCGCGGTGGATTTCTTGGGCGGCCGGCGTTGGTCGTTTTGCTCGTAAGCACGCTTCTTGTAATTGGACTTTTTACTGCGATCTATGATGGTTATTTTAGCTGATTGCTGCGCCGCTGCTGCCCGGAGTTCGACAGAACACGGACTTCGGTCAGTCGCTGACTCAATCCCTTGCAGAACAGCTTCAGGAAATCCACTTCGCCCGTTCCAAAGTTGCGTCGTGCCACGGGCAAGTTCTTGCCGGAAGCGAGGAGCGATATAGGGACTCGCCTCGCAGCGTGTGGCAGGCGGATCACGTTCAAGGACCACCGGCGTGTGATGGTTCGGGACGAGACGTCCTGAGAGGCAGCGGTGGAATTTGACCGTTTGAATAAGCCACTTCGAATTCGCCGCGTGTCGGGCGTCCCATCAACTGTGTGGCCGCGCCTAACTCTTCCGTCGTATTCGTCGGGCTGGATCGCGAGGATAGTTTCGCCCGATGGGTCTAAGACCCCTCAGAGGCGACGGTTGAAGCTGCCACGTAATCCACCGAACACAAGCGAGACGATAAAGAGAACGAGCGCGACAAAAAATATGATTTTCGCGATGCCGACGGCAGCGCCGGCAATTCCACCGAAGCCCAGAAGGCCGGCAATCAGGGCGATGACGAGAAGCGTAATAACAAGGTTCAGCATGACCACTCTCCATGATGCGGGCGCCGGGTGAGAAACAAGAACGATCACGAATGGTTCCGTGCTTCCAGCGCGGAAACCGGACCGTTTCGAAGTCATTCTCCGCCATGATCAAAGCACCCACATCTCTCAAGGCGGATGAGGCTGAAGCCGCTTGCACCCGCTGCCCGATCTATCGCGAAGCGACCCCTACGCGCCTTGCCGCAACAGAAACCATTTGGCATGGCGTCAAGGCGCGTCGGATGGCGCCGCGACCTCTGTTTTCTTTACGGGCCTTCTTGATGTCGACCATGGCAACCAGCGTAAAAGCGATTCCCGCAGGCCGAATTTCGGTGCCAGACGGATGTCGCTCACAAGTCGGGTCTCGCCGCGCCGGCGCTCCAGGACGACCTTCCGGCTATGATAGGACTCAAGTTCGGGACGATGTCCCACGCTTATCAGCGTCGTCTCGGACGGCTGCTTGGAGATCAGTTGCATGAGCCGGTCCTGGCTTTCCGTATCGAGAGCAGCGGTCGCCTCGTCGAGCACAATAATGTCGGGGTTGTGGAGAAAAACGCGGGCAAAGGCAAGGCGTTGCTTCTCGCCGCCGGAGAGCGTGTGGTCCCAAGGCGCCTCCTCGTCGAGGCGATCGATCAGATGATCGAGCCCGACATGCCGGAACGCCGCCTCGATGTCTTCACGGCTGCGGCTTTCGGCGGCGTCCGGATAGTTTGCGGCGCGACGCAGCGTGCCGGTTGGCACGTATGAGCGCTGCGGCAAAAAGAAGATGCGAGCGCCACGGCGCAACTCGATTCGGCCGCCGCCCCACGGCCACAGCCCCGCAATGGCGCGGACCAGCGTACTTTTTCCGGTGCCGGATTCGCCCGCGATCAGCACCCGCTCTCCGCGCATGATGGCGACTTCGGCTTCGTCGACGACCGCAGTGCCATCATCCAGCGTAACCGAGAGATCGTGCAATCGCAGCTCAGCCGGCCCCTCGCCCTCGGTCCGCTCGATCCGGCCGAGCTCTTCGCCGGTTTCCGCCTGCTCCAGCGCGTCTATTGATACCATCAAGGAGGCAACGCGGCGCGCCGATGCGGCCCAATCGGCAAGCCGTGGATAGTTGTCCACCAGCCAGTTGAATGCGGTCTGCACGATCGTAAACGCCGAAGCCGCCTGCATGACCTGGCCCAGCGTCAATTCACCGGCGAGAAACTTGGGGGCGCACAGAATGATCGGCAGCACCGGTGCGATGTAGCCGCTGGTCTGCGACACCATTGTGGTTTTCATGTTTTGAAAGCAGAGGTCGCGCCACGCCCGCAAAACATTGCCGAGCGAGCGGTCGACGCCGGCGCGCTCCTCTTCCTCGCCGCCGAGCAGCGCTATGCTCTCGCCGTTCTCACGCAACCGGGTCAGAACATAACGATATTCCGCCTCGGTCTGGTTCTTAGCTTCCGATGCCGGGACGAAACGGCGTCCGATCAGCACCATGGAGCCGCTGGCCAACAGCGCGTAGAGCACCGCGGCGACCACGAGGAACCCCGGTATGACGATATGGACCGTGCCCGCGTGGACATCGAGAGTGCCGCCAAGCGCCCACAGTACCGCCACGAAGGTCGCCGCGGAGAGGAATGCAGTCGTCACTCCGGCGACGAATTCGACCGGCGCCTCTGTGGCTATCCGCACGTCTTCGGCGATGCGGAATTCTGGATTCTTGTGGTCGCCGCTCACCAGATTGAGCAGATAGTATCGGCCATTGGCCAGCCAGCGGTCGACGAGCCGACCGTTGAGCCACGCCCGCCATCGCCGCTGCAGCGTCATGCGCACATAGACTTGGACGACGGTCGAGCCCACGCTTGCTATGAGGAGCGGAAAATAAATCAGCGAGAGGAAGAGGACGGCCGCAGCGTCGTGAGCCTGCAGACCGTCGAAAATTTTCCGGTTCCACAAATTTATGGCGTAGAGCATTGCGAGGTTGAATAGGATGATGGCTAGAACCGCGGCAGATAACATCCATGCGGTGGGCCTCCCGTGACGACCCCAGAAGCCGATGGCCGTCGACCAGAACCGCCTTATCAGAAGACTGCGTTTCCCCTGTTCCAGTGGCTCTTGCGACGGAATTGAGCGGTCTGCCGGGTCGGATAGTGCTTCTTGCATCGTCCCCCTGCTTCTGCCTACGCCGCGAGGAGACGCCGTTTCGCCGGCGGGTGCCTCATGACAACCGGTGTTAGCGCGCTAGCCGGTGACTCCAAGTGCCGACGATGCTCGCACAGCGTCAGGCCGCACCCTGCCGGTGGTCGAGGGCCGGCGCCTTCAGCGGAATTCGCATGGCTGGCTACGCTCATCCTGCGCACCGGCCTCCCGAAACAACCTTCGTGCCCGCGAGCGGTTCCATCTTGAGGAACTCACGATCATTGTTTCACATCACAGGAAGCATCTATTCGGCTGAGACTGTCGCCTGCATGACATAAGTGATATATTTCAATGGCTTACATGTAGGTTAGTGTGATACTTGGCTTCCAGTTGCCGTGTCCGGTCACCCGCTGCGCCCCCTTCTGGACCTCAACGGTTGAACCTGAACCGTTTCCCTGGGCACTGTCTCGTGTGCTCGATCGTCAGGATCGGTACCCACCGGCCAGATGCGTTGTGTGAGGGCGATCACGGTACTCCAGGATCTCGCGTGCGAGCGTTATGGGGTTGGGAACAGGTCAACCTTGGAGGGCTCTCATGAAACAAATTTCGGAAACTGACCTCGGCTTCTATTGTCCTCTCGCTGGTGCTCGCCGCCTCCTCGACCCCGAGCTTTGCGGTCGGCGAAGCCGAGGCGCGCGCCGCCTGCACCGGGGATGTGTTTCGCTACTGCGTCTCCGCGATCGGGAGTCTCGATCGCATTATCTCCTGCCTCAGGCAGCAGAAGCCGCGCATCAGCAAGCCCTGTCAGGCGGTGATGACCGCCAGCGGCAACTGATCCGGTGCAACGGCGACGCCAACGCGCCAAGCCCTCAACGAACAGACCGAGGCAGACGGCATGACCGTGTTTCGGCAGGCCTATGCCATGGGTCTGGAAGCCGCTATCAAAGAGGCTCGGCGCGGCCTACTGGTGCGGTCCTTCGCGAGACTTGTTCAAAGTCGAGAACCGTACGGCCCGACGATGCGCAGGGCTCGGTTGAGCCCATAGTGCAACCGTAAATCGGGATAGGGGGGAGCCTCACGACCCACCCCTCCCACACCACCGTGCGTACGGGTCCGTACACGGCGGTTCGGTAAATTACTCGGTTTGGTGGGCACGAGGAAAGGCAAGCCGAGCGCCGCGAGGGCGGCGTTGGGGGGATGGCAGTGGACTTCGCGATCACTCGCTCGCTCGTCCGGCCGGGGAGGCCTCGTTATCCGGTTCTTATCCATCGGGTCGCGGCTTTGCTCCACGCTTCTTTCAGACCTCGCCTCGCGACGACGCCCTTGCGCTTCGCTAACCCTTCGCCGCCATCAGGCTGGGTAAAGGACTTACACCCCCAAGCTGTCGATCATGCTCGGCATACAAGAAAAAGCCCCGCAAAAAGCGGGGCAAGCTAATGCTTCAAAGAGGAAATGCTTCAAAGAGGAAATGCTTCAAAGAGGAAATGCCCATGAGGGCAAGAGGAGCGTAGGCCAATTGGAGGGCGCGTTGGTTGCCGAATTATCACACTGGTGCGAGATCCAAGAGTGACGCGCCACCGTTGCCGTTCGTGCCGCCATTTGGCGGGCCGCCTGGACATCGATTTAGAAGGCTCCCGCCAGCGCGCTCACCACCCAATACCCGCTGATTATCAACAAGGCGATGAAGGAAGCCGCGACGGCGTTGACGATCATTCGCTGACGATATTCCGCATCGGCTTCCTGGCGCTTTCTCGGCATTGCTATGACTGTCATGTAGCTCCACCAAAGGTTGATTCAATCAAAATACAGTTGCATTACTTTTGTATAAACAAGATATCTGACCGTTATTTTGGGTCAAGCGGAAATAGTGTGCAGAAGGGATCGTCGTTAACGCGCTCAGCCCCGTTGGTCGCCGATCATCCTGTCGTTCACGGATTGGAGCAATCGAAGCGGTCCTTTTCGCAGCCACAGGGCCGGCTCGGAGGTCGGTGCGTCACACGCGCGCCGGTTTGCGGTCGACCTTGCGCCCACCATCAAGGACACCGAGACGCGCGGGCAATCGACTTTGAGCGGTATCGCTGAAGAATCAAATCGACGCGGCGTTCGGACCGCGGGCGGCAGGGGTATGGGAGGCGGCTCAGGTGCGACGCTTGCTCGCGCGGCTGCAAGCATGACCGCACCCCGAACCCGGGCGGCGACCGCGGCGTCAACGTCCGCGAGACCGCTTTGGACGGCCCGTAGCCAACGCCCAAGCTGCGGTCAGGGTGCGTGAAGGCCGAGGGCCGCGGGGAGCGTCGGAGATCGCGAAAGCGTTGGAGGTCGGCCGAGCGTCGGTCTATCGTACCTTGGCGACCGATTCCGATACCGAGCCTGCGGACATGAGCGAAGAAAACTATACGATTGTGGTGGCCCAGCCCAATCCACATTCGCCATGGGAATGGGAAGTTTATCGCAATGGCGCGCCTCTTCCGGCTCGTCTGCGGAAAGGCGATTTCAGATCGGAAGGGACCGCAAGAGCGGCGGGAAAGATGGCCCTTCTTGAGTTTCTCGCCGCTCTCTGGCGAGAAAATAGCCGCACTCTATCTTGAATTATATTCCTATTTTCGTTCTCGAAGGTTCCTGCGAACGCCATGCGCCAAACCGCTCATCGTCGCGACATAGCAACGTCTGGATTTGGCGGGCGTTTTTGCTTCGCGGCCCAGCTGCGGTGGGTGGCCTCGATCGCCGGCCCGCTGCAGGATCACATCAGAAAATAAGCAAATCCGGGACCTGACGCGATCGTGCATCCAGCATCAGCGACTCTGTCTTTCGGATCGAGGCAGTTCTCGGCGGCCAAGCATCATCCCTTTCGGTTGCTCCTAGAGCAATGGTCCCCCGAGTCTGGATCGAAATTGCCGTCGGCGCCGTTCGATGATTTCGGCGACGTAGCGCGCCCCTCCCTGATAGGTGTGGTCGGCGAGCGGCGGAAGGGTTGCGTCTGTCAGGTCGCAGATCAAGACGATGAGCACGGGCGGCATTTGCTCCGGAACAAAATTCGGATTGTTCACGAAATTGCAGATTGCGCTGATCGGATACGGCTTCCGGTCCCATGTCACCTCCGGCTCCGGCGGAGCGCCTCGCCAATAGGGAAGGAGGCCTTCTACCGCTTCAAGAAAACTCGCGCGCAGGTCTGCGGGTATCGGCCGGCTTATCGGCACCTCAATCATAGGGGATGGACCCAATTTTGGACCCAAATGCCGTAGCACAGCATAGAGCGCGACAACATCGGAGACGACGGGAGCGCTTCCGATCTTGCCTCATGCGGCCGGCGCGGCCATTCGGGGTCGTGCTGCGCGCCGCATGATCGGCTCCGAAGGTTGGCTCCCTTTCGGATCGGGGCTGAAGCGGGTCTGGCGGTCCCAGACGTCGTCGCGGTAGAATTGGCTCCTCCAAACGCAAAAGCGTTCGAGCGAAGCGGAACTTCGCCCGAAAAAAGGACGCAGAATGCGCAAACGCACCGTCGTCGTGAATGACAGAATGCAGAAAGACTACCGTTACGCGCGAATCGCCCCCATCGGCCGCAATTTCGATCCGGAGTTCAAGCCCGATCTCACGCCGCGACAGATGCTCCGGCTCGGCGTCTTTTGCGGCAAGTACATGACGGATACGCGAGAAGAGTTTCCGGAAGTTTGGTTCGTTGGTGCCAGGCTTTCCCCAACTCATCGCGACTGCTCGCTCAATTTTTACGGCGTTGACGCCAGCCAACCACTATCTGTCTGGCGCCACAAAGGATGGCTTCATCCGGACGACCCGCGCGGTTGGTTCCAATGGTATTGCCGTTACTACATCGGCCGTCGGATGCCCGATGAAGACCGACGGCAGATCAAGCGATGGAAAGCGATGCGGCGGCACGTGCGGCAGATCGAGCGGCACTGCGAGCCAGGTGACCTTTTCTGCCGTCCGCGCCAGCGCCAGGCTCTCCTGCATTGGGCCTACGATAGCCGAAAAATCTGACCCTTCGTGGAATGACCGTTGTCGGATTTACCGCCGAAGACGACCTTCACGTGCCTCGCTGTCACGCGGCCAGCGATTGAGGCGGGGCCAGCCGACACTTCGCCGGCTGCGTCGCTCTGTACCGACTTCAATTCGCCTCTAGGCGATGCGTTGTCGCGATCACCGCCGCCGTGATGCAACCGCCCCCTCGCTCCTTAAATTCAAATTGCGATGTGGAGGCCGCGAGCGTCAACGATCGGCGGAATGCGTTTTGCTTCGCCCGTAGACGCGCTCGGCAGTCCACAAAGCAGCGCACGCATCAATGAAATCATCCTGGACCGCCAGTCTATACGGCTCGTTTGCATGACTATTTAGGGAGACCCGCTCGCGATCAGCCACGCCATGCGCTCGCGCTCTCCGGCAAGGGTTTTCGGAGCTTACCAGGGTGAGCATTGGAGCTATTACTCCGTCTGGATGCCCGATCAATAGCCAAAATCGTGCAGCGTTGGAGGAATGAAAGTAGCCCGGTTTCATCCGGGCCCGTTGGACCTCATCCGCATAAGTCGAGGCGAGAACGGTCAATCGGTGATGGCATTATTGACCATCGCTCTGATCATTCGCTGATATTTCCCCCGCGCCGATCCCGGCGTTTGTGTCATCCACACCACCGCCAGTTCCTCGCGCGGGTCGCCCCACCAGTAAGTGCCGAATGCCCCGGGCCACGAGAAATCGCCGACAGAACCGGTGCTGGACGCGATCCCCGGAGTGACGCGGACCGCAACCGATAGTCCGAAACCATAATCGGCATGGATCGAGCCGCTGTTTCGCAACTGACTCTTCTGACGTCCGGCCCGAGTTGGTTCGACAGCATGTATTCGACCGTCTTGCGGCCAAGGATGCGCGTATCGCCATATTGGCCCTTGTTGACCAGCATGGAGACAAAGCGCAAGTAGTCTCCCGCCGTGGAAGCGGCGCACCCGCCGCCGCACTCGAATTTCGGCTTTTGCAGCCGCATGGGCACCGCTTGCGGCTGTCCGGTCACGGGATCGTTGGGCAGCGGGTGAGCATATCGCGATGCCTGGTCGGCGGGGACGACGAAGCCAGTGTCGGACATCCCCAGAGGTTTCCACAAATTCTCCTGCATATATTGGCCCAGCGGTTGTTCGGTTATCGATTCGATGACAAGTCCGAGAACATCAAGACCGAACCCATATTCCCAAACCGTGCCGGGCTGATACACGAGAGGCAGCGAACTGAGCCGGTCGAGGAATTCAACACCACTCAGGGTTTGGGATGCCGTGCCGCTCGATACCGGGTACATCTTGTGTAGAACGGTTGTGCCGCTGTTCCCGTAACTGAGGCCGGACGTATGCCGGAAGAGATCCTGAATGGTGATCTTCCGCACCGCCGGCATTTTTTGGATGATGCTTTCCTTGCCCGCGTCCAGCACGGCGACCTGCATATCGGCGAATTTCGGGAAATACTTCGAAAGCGGATCGTCCATCAGCAGCTTGCCCTGTTCGTAAAGCTGCAAGGCGGCGACGGCCACCATCGGCTTGGTCATCGACGCGATGCTGAAGATAGCGTCGGTCGTCATCGGCGCGCCGGTCGCCCTGTCGCGATAGCCAAATGCCTCAAGGTACACGAGCCTCCCGCGCCGCGCGATGGCGAGCACCGCACCGGGGAGCTGCCCCGCCGCGACCTCGCCATTGATCGCCTTGTCGATCAGCGAAAGGCGCCCGGAGGACATGCCGACCTCTTCCGGCTTGGCGCGCGGCAGAGCGTCCGCAGCCCGCGCCGCGAATGAAAAGCATAAAGTGCCAGCAACGATGATTGCGAAAACAGCCTGCGACGTTCTCATGGGCGTCCTCTCAAAAGCGGTGCTGACGGCACCCGCAAGATTGTTCAATTTCTTGCAAACAGCGCCTGCCGAAGGCACCAACGCTGTCGTTGATTTGCAGGACTTCGGCACGTCCAGCTGACAGCTCGTGTATGAATTTACATCAGCCGGCGCGTCACGCGAAGAGGGGATGGTCGTTTGTGGGGATGGTCGTTTGGTCGCCCAGCCGCGGGACGGTCATGCGACTGGGGGATGCCGAGTTGCGGCCAGGCAGGCCTACGTATTTTCAAAAGGCCCCGAGTTTGTGGCGTGCCCCACTCCCGCGAAGCTGTTATGCTTGGGCTCGACTTCCTTTAGAGGCCGGCTCGTCCTTCGGAAGTCGGCTTCGCTGGACGCTTCGACCGCGCACCTTATGCCCCGTTGAGGATGACACCCAGATCGAGCGCAAGCCGGCTGCAACTCGCCGTTCCGGCTGGCGACCCGTTGGTACTTGACGAGATCAACGTTTCGTTCAGGACGATCCTGCGACGGGGCGGCTTCTCCAGTCGGATTAGCGCTTTGGAAACGAGGCCGCCTTTAGGTTTGGTGCCGGTATCGCATTGCCAACAGAGGACTCGCATGGTCGAGCTTGCGAAGCAATTTGCGAAAGATCAATCCGGCGCAACGGCCATCGAATACGGCTTGATCGCGGCCGGTATTGCAGTTGCGATCATTCACGTCGTGAACACGCTTGGATCGCAGTTGAAAGCGACATTCAGCGCAATCGCCTCGCAGCTCGCGTCTGTCGGCAAATGACGCCGGGCCCATCTCTCTTCGGCCAGTTCGCACGGCTTACGCGTATATGCAAACAATAGGTGGCACCTCTCAATATTGGAAAGGCGTGTTTTGGCGCCGGGTCCTCGCCGGCCGGAACAGTGGCGAGAGCAGGAATTGGGAGTGCCGTCGACGAGAAGGGCCGCGCCGTAATCGGATTGTGGGACAGGTGGACCGGCACTACGGCACCTACCAATGTGGTTGCTGCGTGAGGCAGGAAGAACGGCAGCCGTCCTGTATCGTCGGTCGGAATTCGGGCCGGCGCAACCGTTGTTGGTTGCGACCAACGGAGAAGCACAATGTTAAAAACCGAAGTGCCCGGGCTCTTGCCTGTTTGTAGGCGTGAATTGGTCTTGGGAACAGTCGCCGCTTTCGCGTTCTCATCGCGAACGGCGTCCGCGCAAGCCCCGTCGGGCGCGCCGGCCACCGCACCAGACATCACCTTCCGCGATAATTTGGCGGTGCCCTTGCCGGTTCCGGCCGCCCGCTCGCTCGGAAAGGGCAAGGATCGCGCACTGGCACTCGGCGGCGGCGGCGAATATTTCGTGGCCTGGATGCTCGGCTTCGCCTACGGGCTCCGTGCTCAAGGCCTGCCATATGAAGTGCCCGATGTCATCGTCGGTACGTCGGCCGGATCGGTCGTGGGCAGCACGATCGCGGGCGGCCATCTCGAACGGCTGACCCGCGAATTCGACTTCTTCGGCGACTTTCCGCGGATCCTTGCGGCCCTGGTGCCGACGCCCAAGCCCAATCCGGGCCAGACGCGCGCCGTCGATATCTGCAGAGCCGTCAACGACGGCAGCCTCTCTACCATCCAGTCGATCGGCCGCTGCGCCATGGCGGCAAGGAACCCTCCAGTGTCCAAGCTACAGGACATGATCGAACTCATGACCGGTAACCGGTCGTGGCCCAGCCCGAAGTTCCACGCGACGACAATGGACTGCTACACCGGAGAACGGCTCGTCGTTTCAGAGGAAAACCAGATTCCGATTTCCCACGCGGTATCGGCCAGCATGTCCCTGCCGGGTATTTTCGGCCCGACATGGATCGGCGACCGTATCTGCATGGACGGCGGAATGAGTTCGTCCAGCACGCATTCCGATCTGTTGGCCGGCGCCAAACGTGCCTTGGTGGTTTCCCTCACCGACGGGAGCCGTGGCAGCGGTCCGCGCTTTTCGAATATCCCGAACGGCATTCAACAGGAGATCAAGGATTTGGAAGCCGCCGGGACCAGGACGCTTCTGATCGCCGCCAATCCGGGTCAGGTGAATTTGGTCTCGCCGGCCGAGATCGGCCCCGCCCTCAGGGCGGGATACGACCGTGCGGCAAAGGAATCCGATCGCGTGAAGGCATTCTGGGCTTAACACAGCCTCGCGGCGCCCCGAATGGCCGTATCCCCGTTTCAGAGGCCACATGCCACGTTGAACCGCGGAGCCGTGTGCACGTTGCCGGGAGGAACAAAGAAGAATGTTCTGTCTAGACTTGCTGTGATAAGTCGCTTGTCTGCAAGGCTCGATCGTCCAAGATGCGCCTCGTGGGCGTCTCCATGAGTCCGCGATGTGGCCCGGCAGGTGGTTGACTGGCGGGCGGCGGGCGACCGTCATTCACCCGCGCGCCTGTGGATCGAAAACAGATTGCGCCGTGCAGCCAGAGTGGGGCGCAGGGGGTTGGCGCTCTCATCGGGTGACGAAGTGACCGGAAGTCGCCAGTCGTGGAGGACTTGTAATGGCACCAACGCAGAACAGCATCTGCGCTTTCGGCTGGAGGGCGCGCGAGTTCGCGCTCAAGGGTGTCGACGGAAAGGCCTATTCGCTCTCCGATGTGCGTGGGGCGAAGGGTACGCTCGTCATTTTCATCTGCAATCACTGTCCTTATGTGAAATCCAGCATTGGCCGGATTGTGCAGGAGGCAGGGGCACTGAGCGAGTTTGGTGTCGGCACCATCGCCATCATGCCGAACGATACCGCGACCTACAGGGAGGACTCCTTCGACAACATGAAGGCATTTGCCGCCAGCCATGGCTTCACCTTCCCCTACGTAATCGACGAGACGCAGGAGGTGGCGCGCGCTTACGGCGCCCAATGCACGCCCGATTTCTTTGGCTTCAACGCACGGGACGAGTTGCAGTATCGCGGAAGGCTCGATGCCTCTCGAACGACACCCATCCCAAACGTCCGTCGCGACCTCTTCGAGGCGATGAAGCAGGTAGCAGAAAAGGGCCGCGGCCCGGTAGAGCAGATGCCGTCGATGGGTTGTTCGATTAAGTGGAAGGATTGACGGACTGCCGTAATATGCGCTTGGCGTCGCCGCCGACACGGGACTAGGCGGGATGGTGACGATCGCGGCCAAGGCACGAGATGGCGAGGTTTTATTCGTTCACAGGATCGTCTAGCAGGCACCGGGATGTTGGTGGGGAAGCAGCCAAACAGCCAACGTCGCAAATGGCCCAATTGCGAAGGCCAGCCACGCCACCCCCTTACCGAGCGTCCTCGGCTTTCAGGGAGACGACCTGCCAACAGCATCGGTTGGGACTAACAGCAGGAGGACGCTGATGATTGCGGTGACCATGCTCCGCACTCCATTACGGCTGGTCAGTCATCAGTAGATGCGCCCGCGGACGACGGATGCGTTGCGCCATCGCCGACGTCCTAAATCTTACACCGCCTTGATGACTTTGTCGTACGGTTGGTCCACGGTGCAGCGCACAAAGGTGTGAAGCGATTGCGGCACACGCGACACCTCCCGAGCGCTTTTGGGTCGCTGTTGTTGACCGAGGCTGTGTGCGTTTCCACTGACCCAAAGGCGAAGTTGCGACTTACTCGGTCACCTCGTCGGCGCGACTGCGGCTTAGCAAAGTCGAGCGCGGCGGGCCCTCATCCTCCGGGCGCCCCGGATGTACCGACCCACACCGCATAGAGAGATCGGCTGGCCGCCATAAACAGGCGGCTCCTGCGATAACCACCGAAGCAAACATTGGCGCAACGCTCTGGCAGCTCGATGTGGCCGATAGGTGCCCCGGCCTTATTGAAGATCATGACGCCATCGAGGCCATCGAGAGCCCATCCGCACCACAGATTTCCATCGACGTCGACGCGCAAGCCGTCTCCACGGCCCTTTTCGATACCGATGAACACGCGGCCGTTGGCGAGGCGCGCGCCGTCCCCCACCACGTCATAGGCCCGGATCGCAGGCGGCATCGAACCATCCTCGATGATGTAGAGCGTCTTTTCGTCGGGCGAGAAGGCGAGCCCGTCGGGCATTTTGATGCCCTCGGCTACCACGGCGAGACGCCCAGTCTTGTCGAGGCGATAGACGTTCATCGGTAGCTCTTGATCTTCAACACTCCCAAGGAAGTTGTTGAGAATGCCGTAAGGCGGATCGGTGAACCAGATCGAATCGTCTGATTTTACCACCACGTCGTTTGGCGAATTGAGCCGTTTGCCCTCGAACCGGTCGGCCAGCACCGTAATCTCGCCGTTGTATTCGGTACGGGTGACACGGCGGGTGCGGTGCTCGCAAGAAATCAGGCGGCCCTGGCGGTCGCGCGTGTTGCCGTTCGCTTGGTTTGAAGGGTTTCGGAATTCCCCGACGGCGCCTGTTGCCTCTTCCCAGCGCATTAGCCGGTTGTTGGGAATGTCGCTCCAGATCAGATATCGTCCGTCGCCAAACCAGACTGGTCCCTCGCTCCAGGACAGACCAGTGGCGAGCCGCTCGACGCCGACGACGGTAGGGCGGTATTTGAGAAAGCTCGGATCGAGCACCTTGAAGGCTGGATCAGGATAGATCGGGTTCGGTGCCCACTCCGCAAGCGCGGAGGTAGCGACGCCCCCCGCAACGGCAGCACCGACAAGCATGCTACGCCTCGTGATCTCCACGGATTATCCTAGCGTTGGCTGCCAGCAACTGCGGGAAGCTCCCCACGATACCGTCGTTTACGGCCTGACTTGACCTCTTCGCCGGACCACCCAAAAGCATCCTGTATCAGCCAGCGCTGATTATCAAGTATCGTCGCTCAGTGAAGGTGTCCTCGAATTAGAACACCACCCGGTCGGTGGAGGCGGGGGGCTGCGCGTTTCCCGTGGGTCGATCAGTCCAAATCAATACTCTCAAATTCACTACCGATTGCTTCCGAACGGATGCAACAAACGGCCACACCGCTGCCTTCGCGGGAAGCGGGTCAAGCCGTAGCGTCGAATCTGCAAATTCGCCGCACGAACCCGAACTCGTTCCGAGCGGCTGGGCCTCTCTGCCGACGCCGGCCACGAAGCTCTGCGGCAGACGATGACCAATTCAGTCGCAGACAATGAGTTCGAATCGGCGCCCCGACTACAACTTGATGCCCGCCGCCACATTGGCGACCCGCGTTTTGGACACGTCGATGTCGACCAATTGCTCTCCGATGCATTCATCACATCGCGGCGGGGCCTGATCCGCATAGACCGGGCCCGGCGCCGACTGCGGGCGCGCTTCGCGGCAATACGACTTACTTCACCGTGGTCGACAAAGACCGCAATGCCGTCTCCTTCATCACCAGCATTTCGGACATTTTCGGCGCGGGCATAGTGGCCGGTGACACCGGCATCATCCTTCATAATCGGGCGGCCGAGTTCTACCGGAACCTGGACATCCCAACGCGATCGCGCCAGGCAAGCGGCCTCGACATAGCATTCTTCCCGCGGGACGACCTTCGCACGACTTTCGGCCGCATGGGCGCCTATGCAACCACAAGGCCAAGTGCAGATACTGGTTAATATGATCGACCGGCATGAGCCCGCAGCAGGCGATCGATGCCTCTCGCGTGCGCGTTCTCAGGGGCAACCGCATCTCGATCGAATCGACGTTTCCGCCGATGTCATCGCGCGTCTCCCTTCATTTGGCCACGAGATCATCCCCGGCGAAGCCCCGCCAGCCGATTGGCTGCAGCCACACGACTTTCTGCGCAGTTTCATGGGAAGCGCCCAGGCGATCGTCATCGATCGCGGCCTAGGTACGCTCTGCGGCGGCTCCGATCCTCGGCTCGAAGGGTGGCTATTGGGCATTAAGCGCAATTGGGGGCACGGCTACAGTCGAGCAAACAGAACCATCAGCCGCCATGGCGACGCTACGGGTCACCTCCCTTGTTCTCCGTAAGGGAAGCAAGTTGTCGGTGTTGAAGGTCGGAATCAAATCGTTCGAGGCCCCAGAGATATTGCGATGCTCTTGTTGCAGTGGAGGATCACAGACTAAGGGGAGGCGGTGGCGGACGCCATGCACTTCCAGTAGTCGCTCGATCTTAACCGCCTCGGAACGCCAGCGGCGTCGGCGTATTCCACGTGACTGTCGCTGATGCTCTCTATCTAAGCGCGTCGCGACAGGCACGGTAGTTTGACGGAAACGGACCCATGACGGTCACTTAGGCTGTGGGGCGCTGCCGGTCGTTGTCGGTTGAGTGCGCTGGGGCTTGTTTGCCTCGTGGTGGCCGATCGCGCAACCGGCGGCAGCGCCGATAAGACCATGATGTCCGGCAAAATGCCCCGCGGCGCCTCCCACCAATGCGCCCTTGATGCATCCTTTGGCCTCGGCTGGTGCTATTATGGCGAGACACGCGATCGCAATCGCGGCGCACCCAAAAATCTTATTCATCTTTTTGCTCCTGAGAAACCGATCGAGGACACTGATCGCAGCAAAGAACTCCCGGCTGCCGCGAAAAGTTCCAAATGAATGCCGCGCCACCTCACGAGGTCAAGCAGACGGCTACCGGCTGATTGTGCGCCGGGATGGCGCGGCCGTGTGCCTGTTCACTCGCCGCGGCTATTACTGGGCCGTTCGCTATCCCGCCACCGCCTCGGCCGCCGCGTGGCCGCTCGAGGGCATCCGCCAAAACGGGTTTCCCGTCGATCCAAATCAAGCCGCCCGCCATGAAGCGACGTCACGACGAAAAATTTGAGCCCCGGGGGCAGAGAACCAAGCCTTCCTCGCTGAGAGCTGAGAGCGTCAACGGCGCCGAGATGTCGCGGCGAACTTGCGTGGAGGCGGCGACCGGCGGTTGCCGTCTTCGGTAACTCGGCGCCGGTACGGCACGCCGCCCGGCCGGGCCGTACAGCTTTTCATGGCGCCGCCCGACCAGGCTGCAGGTAGGGAACGGTTGAGAACCGGGACCGACGGGGTTCGCTGCCAAGCGAACCCGATGGCCCGCTGCCCTCTAATTGTGTGCGGTAGTTCACATTCGATTCGTCGTCTGTCGCAGACAATGGGGCGTTCGACCGTCCGACGTCCAAAGGGGAAAATCATGGCCAAGCCACGATCTTGCATCAGTCTCGGACGCCAGCATGCTGGTTTGGCGTTCCTCGGAATCGCTCTCGCCCTGATCTTCGCGCAACCGCAAGCGGCGCTCGCCTGGGGCCCCGAAGGCCACCAGGTCGTTGGGTCCATTGCTGATCAGCTTTTGAACGATCATGCGAAACAAGAAGTCGCAAACATTCTGGGATTTGAGCTGCGGGTTGCGTCGACATGGCCTGATTGCGCGAAAGATGTGGTGCGTCGCCACGATGGGTCATTCGAGTATAAGCCCGATCCACATTTCGAAGCGTCGTGCCGGGCATTTGCAGCAGACTCCCAGCGGATGGTCGACTACGTCTCCCGCAACTGGAGCAATTGCACCTACGAGGACAAGCCAACCGATTGCCACAAGGCATTTCACTTCGCGGACGTAGCAATTCAGCACAACACCTATGATCGCAAGGATGTTGGAACGAGCGACCACGACGTGGTGAGCGCTATCAATGCGATCATCCTGGTACTCCAGAACAATTCGGCGCCGCTGCCTTTTTCGATCAAAGACAAAAAAGAAGCATTGTTCTTGTTGGCGCACTTTGTGGGGGATCTGCACCAGCCGCTGCACGTGGGCGCCATTTATTTGGACGCGGCGGGTAGTCCGGTAAATCCAGATGTAGGCACATTCGATAAGAACTCTGAAACGGCCGGCGGCAATCGCATCAGCGAGACGCAACACGGAAATTTGCATGCCGACTGGGACGCTATTCCAAATAGATTCGGCAATAGCGCCGAAGAAGCCCTGGTCGCCGAGGCCAAAGCGGTACCGCGCACTTCCGGGCAGCTGGAAAGCTGGGCCGCTGTGTGGGCCAGTGACACGGTCATCGCAGCGCAATCCGCTTTCACCGGGCTCGGTTTCGCGGGTACCGGCGCCCACAAGTGGTCTG
The DNA here is from genome assembly GCA_963746235.1 of uncultured Alphaproteobacteria bacterium. Classification (GTDB taxonomy): domain Bacteria; phylum Pseudomonadota; class Alphaproteobacteria; order Rhizobiales; family Xanthobacteraceae; genus JAJPKK01. Next base: position 53,648 of record CAVVCE010000007.1, on the reverse strand, counting down.
TCGAATTCGACGATCCCGACACCTACACGAAGGGCGAGAATCGACTGAAGGAAAAACAGCTTGCCAAAGCGGGCGCCCGGTTGGCTCAATTGCTCGATTCGATCTGGCCGTAGCCTGTCCGACGCGCTGATCGTTCCGCAACGGTACTACATCGTTCATCGGCTCGTGGCTGGGCTTCCGCCCTGGACACGTCGCGAGGATTTTCAAGGAGGGTTGCCATGTCTTTTACCGGCGAAGAGTTTGCCCAAGCACTCGCGTCTTCGACATTGCCAATCGTGCTAACCGGGATGGCCAAAAAGGGCGAGGATCCGCACGTCATCCTGTTTGCGCCGGGAGCGTCCTGCGCGCATTGGATTCCAGTTCCGGCCAAAATGATCGAGAAAGTGGATTGGTTGGGAAAGGCGCCGTGTCAGGAACACACGCATGAGTACGTACGCCTTACCCTAAAACAGAGCACGAGTCCCGAGGCCATAGTCCTGGCGTCGCTTTTGGCCGGCATTTCCGAGCGGGGTTCTCATTTCCAACACGGGATGGCTGCACTACCCGTTGAGGGACAAGCCGGCCAGGCAGCAGGAAAGCACGCCTGGCGCGGCGGGATGGGTGGTCAGACCCAGCACGGCCGACCGCATGGTAGCATAGGTTCGGCCAGTCCGCCGGTCGTCTTAGCCTCACTCTCCTTGGCGGAGGGGCATTCGCTGCAATTTGTCGAGTTCAAGCCGGGGTGGACCGGCACGGTCGAGGTCGGGCGAAACAGAGTGCATGTTCCGGCCGTGGGTCCCGAGGTACGGAGCCTGGGTTGCCTGGATTGCTATCGCCATGTGGCTGGAAGTTCGTCGGCGGTTCCGCAGACGATCCTTGACGCTCACGGACGCCCCCAGGTGCGAATGGCCCAATCGACGATTGCCCCGCTCGATGCCGGGGCCAGCGGTTCGGGGGATGGCGGTGCTGGGGCCGGCATTCAGGTCCGCGATGCCTCTGAACAGGCCTGGTTCCGAGAGACTTTCTGCAACGGCTCCCAGTTCTGTGCTCAAGGTTGGGATTGGGCCGTTGGCAGTACGGACCACAAAGTGAATCAAGGAACCGGAATCGCCATGGTGGGATCGGAAGGGACCGTCAACGCGACGATGACGGGATACTACTGGTATTGCGCCTGCACCACTCCGTTCTGCATTGGCGGACCGACCTGCTATTGGATTCAGCATTGGCAGGGAATCGTTCTGCCTGGTCACTGGGTCTCCCTTCACACCACCACCGACAATAGCTTCCTGAAGTGGGATCTGACAGGTGCTGGTGGCGGAACGCAGGTCAGTCTCGCGGGCCAGTATTGAGGACGGCACGGTCGTCACGACTTTGGCGCAGATCGTCGCGATGGGGACGCTGCCTAATGTGTCGACATCGGCAACACCGTTCGCAGACGCGTCTTTGCTATTCATGGGGGCCGCCGGGGCGCTCCTGATCAGCGGAGGCACGGTAATCGCGATGACCGGCAATAACATGGGCACGGTGCTGACGGGGTCCCGCGTGCTCTTCGCGTTGGCAGAAAACGGAGAGCTGGTTCTTCGGAGCTCTACATGGGCTACTATAACCATCAAACGCGGTTATCTTGACGGCGATATTGGCACTGGGGCTCGCATTATCGGGATCGTTCTCCATCTTGGCCGTCGCGAGCGCAATCGCGCGGCTCGTGACTTACATCAGCGTCAGCACAGCGGCGATCCGATTGCGTCACAGACGTTCGGTGGCGCGGTAGGACCGGCTCTGCTCGTAGTCCCGATGGGCACGCTGGGACCGGTACTCGAGATAGCGGTGTCGTTGCTGATGCTGGCCAGCGCTACCTTCCGACAACTGTTCGGCGGCGCGCTCGCGCTGATAATTGGTGCGGTGCTGTTCGTCGCGAACAAGAGAGTCGCCGCTTCGAAGATCAGCACGGCTCATAGGGACGATTGAGCGTACGGGGACGACCACAAGCAGGATCACATTGCCGCCTACGGGTTTTGCGGGAGATCCGCCCGCCGGTCGCGCGTCGATGTGACCAGTTCCCGTCGGGCGTTTTCGTGCTTCGCAGCAGCGGCTATGCCACCGCCGCGCTCACCTGACCCAGCGAGATTCGTGGCAGGTTGGATTGCGGGCTCCGATCGCAGAGCCTTCACCGGCGGCAGCGGCATACGCGCGCCGGCCGCAGTCGGATCAATTTCGCGCGGCAGCAAGATGGTAAAACGCCCGTTCTGCCGAATGCGCTCGGCCACCCGGCCCGCTTCGTTCCCGGCGCCAAAATAGAGGTCTGCCCGTGCCGGCCCGACGATCGCAGAACCGGTGTCCTGTGCGATCATGATACGACGAAACGACGACCGGTTGACTGGGCTCGCGAGCGGCAGATCGGCCTCGATGAAGAACGGCGTGCCATATCTGTGCAAGGCCTGGTCAACCGCGATCGAACGGCCAGGCGACAGCGGAATGCCTTGTCCGCCAATCGTCTCTGTGTCGTCGTCCAAGCCGACGATGCGGAAGAACACGGTCTGACGATTCTGCCGACGGACCTCCTTGGCCCCTTCGGGATGGTCGTGCATCCATTGGTGGATGCGTTGCGCCGACGCATCCTCTCGCGGCATCAAGTGGCGCTCGATCAGCACCCGACCGGCCGGGACGTAGGAATAACCATTGTGGGCGTCATAGCTGATGCGCAGCATCGAGCCGTCCTCGAGGCGGACACGTCCTGATCCCTCCATCTCGATCGACAGCGCCTCCGCCGCGGTGCGCAACCAACAGATTTCGAGGTGTCGACCGTCGAGTGCCCCATCCTCGATCTCCGCGCGATCGTAATACGGCACGAGCTTGCCGGTCGGCGTGCGTCGGAAGACGCGTCCGGTGTTGGGTGACGGCCCGCCTTCGGGGACTCCCTGCGCCACGAGGTCGCGAGGACGACGGTATAAAGGCACCGTGAATTCCCTGGTCGGGAATCGCGAGCCATCGACGATCGGATCGTAATAACCAGTGACGAAGCCCGCGGGATCTCCGAGCTTGCGGATTCGCACCGGCACGAAATTGGTCTCGAAGAACTGCCGCGCCGCCTCGGAACCGAGTCCGCCAGCCTTGACCGCACGGCTACAGACCTGCTCGAGTGCGGCGCGTACCGGTCGGGGATCTGCTGCGTGATCGGTCGCGGATTCTGCGCGGAAAGCGACCGCGCGCACGATCGCACGACAACTTGCATTGAACGTCGCAAACGCAACAGCGTGATCGTCGCTCGTCCAGCCGTCGAGGTCGCCCCACCCAACCGGCTCCAGCGCAGCATTCGGAATGCTCAGCGGGCCAGCGTCGGCATCGACTGTTGATGACGTGCCAGGAACGTCGGTATGGCGAAGCGAGCCTGTCGCAGTTAGGCGCCACGAGGGGCGACGCGGCCCGCCACCCTCCTTTGCGGCGACGACTGCGAGCGCCCCCAGCAGGAAGAACGCGAGAACTTGAAGCGGCGTGCCCATCGGCTGGCCTCAGGCTTTTGGTCAGCCACCCATCTCAAAAGGCTGTCGACGAGCGGCCGGCGAGCATGCGGGAGAATCACTGAGGGATGGTTCGCACCACGCTGGCCGACCGCCGGCTCATCAAAGTCGGAAGCTTGTTCTCCTTGAGCACCGCCTCGTCGTATTGTGGCAGTGTATTGAGCATCTCTTTCGGCACGATGTGCACGACCTTGAAGCCTTCCTGGTGAAGCTGCTCGAGGATTTGCGGAAGCGCGATTGACGTCACCTTCTGAAAGTCGTGCATCAGAACGATGCCCTTCCCTGCTTTACGCAGCTTTCCCATCAGGGCCTTCGTGAGCTCTTCAGGCTTCTTGATCTTGAAGTCCCAGGAATCGACGTCGGTGGAGAAGCTCGCGACGTTGCGCTCGCCGAGATAAGTGAGCATTTCCGGCGGGTGGCGCAGGTCGGGGAAGCGGAAGAACGGCGCGATCGGCACTCCGGCCATCATCCGCACCGCGCTGGCGCCCTTTTCGAATTGCTCCTTGGCGGCCTCAAGACCCTCATTTCTTACGGTTGCCTGCAGATCGGCATGGGACCAGGTGTGGCTGCCGATGGTATGGCCGGCGGCGACAACCCTCTTGAGGATTTCAGGATAATAGGTCGCATGCTTGCCGATTGAAAAGAACGTCGCACGCACACATTGGTCGGCGAGCGCCTTGAGCACCGCCGGCGTGTGGCCGAGCCAGGGACCGTCGTCGAAGGTCAGCACCACTTCTCGATCGTTCAGAAAATCGTAGGACTTGAAGTGCTGGAATCCGAAACCTGGTCCGCCGGTCGTGTCGATCTCAACCACCCTGGCGACGCCCATGGCGTTCGGATTGAGGCAAACGGGGGTTACAAGATTTGGGAGGGCTTCCGCCTTGGGTGCCTGCGCAATTGCGGAAACCGCGACTGGCGCAATCAGCCGAAGGGTGCCCGTTGTTTCATCTGCCGTGGGCGCGGCTGCCAGGGTGCCGACTGCGGCCGAGGCAGACCTTGCCACAACGTCCCCCGACGCCGATTCCAGCGCGAAGTTTGGCGTGGAGTAAACCCATCTGCCGAGCAAGAAGCCACAGCCCGTGATAGCGATCGCAAGTCCCACCCCAGCAATCGATGCGGCGATAACCGCTTTATCCACCGTCGCAAGGTGCTTCATCTTGAGATGGTCCCCCAAGCTCCTCAGCAAAATTGTAGAAACGCTGTAGGAGATCCCGTGGCAGTTATATTGGCGTCTCACTTAACAAACGATTATCCGAGGCGAAGGGCTGCGCATGCGAGTGGGCTTGCTTGAGGTGGAAGATCGCTCCCGTGCTTTACGACTGAGCAAATCTTGGTGGTCTCGTGCCGGGCAAGGCGGACGCCGATGGTTTGGCGCGGCGCGCGCTTATAGGGCTGGTCAAGAGGCGGCGAAAGGGATGAAACGTCGTCGCCGTCACCAACATAAACAAGGCGCCAGAGGCGACGCCCTCGCCGCAAGCGTGCCCCCACCACTCCCTTCATTCCGGACCGTTGTAAAAAAGGATGCCGGAGAATATTGGCCAGCCAACCCGCCTCTTCATTCAAGACCACGATAGGCCTCGCCAACCATCGATGGCGGCACCGGTCCATGCGGCCGCAATGCTCAGGCATGATGGGGGTGAAGAAAGAGGCGTCCACGACATTCTCGTCAAAATCCGGGCAAGGTTCGGTGATCGTCGAGTGCGACACGCGGATAATTTGTCTGCCTATCGCAATGTCAATGCCTTCGGCGAGCAACCTCCGGCTAAGGGGCGAGTTGGGTTTCCGCTGGGTGAACTGTGGCGCCCCGACGCATCAGGGAGCGCCTAAACGCGATGACGAGGCACCGTCAAGACCGCCAAGCGCTCGGCCTTCCCGGAAACGCTTTGTGGCACTGCTGACGAGGTGATCCAGCACGGTGCCCAAAGGCCTCGCCGGACTTAAGCCGGACGTGATTGGGGCGAAATGACCTCGACGGCCTGATCTCTTAACGACACCGGGGAGATCCGGCGAGGTTGTTCCAGGAACTATTGGAAGAGAGATCGCGTTGCCGCTTTACGACCTGTCTCTCGCAGCGGTGATGTCATGGAAGGCGATTTTGAAGAGCGCCCGTATTTTGTAGCTGTCCGATCCAAACTCGGAGAGGCGCTCCGGGAAAAGTACGACCTGATGGAGCCGCTTTCGCCGGGGCTCCTCGAATTGTTGGCCCAATTGGATACCGGCATAAATGTTCGTCAAACTACGGAGGCCAGGCTATACGCCGAGTTCGATGAGTGCGTCGCGGCGATGGTCTTTGCGGCCGATAGGAAGCCGCGCGAACACGAACGGGAGTAAGCGACCGTCGCGCACGGGGCTCGGGGCATAGCCCCTGCAGTTCAGACACGGCAATATTGGAACCAATCCTCCGCCGGCGAGTTTGTTCGTCGGCGCGCTCCTGATGCAAGCGTCGCGCGCCAGACGAATGGGAGGGCTCTCTATGGGACGATTGATGTTGCGATGTCCGATGACGGATCGCAATTTCCCCGCGGGCGTAGACACGGATACCGAGACGTTGGGGCTCGTTTCGGAAGCGACGATCATCGCTCATTGTCCCTACTGCGGGCTAGACCATTCGCTGACGCCTCGCGAAGCTTGGCTCGCCGAAAGTGTACCCCTCACCGAGCAGATAGCGAGCGTGGGATGAGTGCTCAACCAAAGACATGAGACGACTGTGTACTGACTCTAACACTTGTTTCGTTTTGGCGACCTTCGAGGATTTCACCGGCAGACTTGGCCCAGACAAAGGGCTCCGCGGCGAATGCGATTTCGGGCGATCTCGGCGAAGAACTGCTCAACGATTGGCCGACAGTTTTCGCCGAAATCGTGCAGAATTTGGTCGATCGCGGACAGTGGCTCCGACCGTCGATGATGGCCACGGCCGCGAGTTGATAATCGTGACCGGTCAGCGCCCGTCGATCCCTGATACGCGTCTGCGCGATGGCCTCCTCGACCGCCTCGCGCGCACACTGCGCACCGCCTCGCGCTACTGACAGCCTCGCGCCCGACGGTTATCTGGCAGATTTTGCTCAGGTCCGCCGTCACCCGAGCAAGGGAACCCCCTCGGCCCGCGCAGCGTTCGCGAGCGCGGCGCCGAGCGTCGCCAACGGGTACCCTTTGCGCAGCGCGAGTTCCAGGTAGGCAGCGTCGTACACCGTGAGGCGGTGCCGCCGGGCCAGTTGCATCAGCGCTTCTTCCTCGACGTCTGTGTCCATCGCGACCGGAAGCCCCCGGAGCAAGCGAAGTACGCGAGCAGTCTTTTCATTGTCCAGGCGCCCGCGCCGCTCGTTGACCATCAGCACATTGCGAATCTCATACCACCACAGGACCGAGGTGACCGCCGGATCAAGCCTGATCCTTTGAAATCCAGCGTCGGCGATGGGATGGCGCTCGTTGGGGATGAACCAACAGACCGCCACCGACGCGTCAATGACGAACGGCATCAGTATTCGTGTCCTTCGTGACGCGCCGAGACGAGTTCCTTCAGGGGAATGGACGGCATGGTCCTACGAAATTCCTCGATCTCAGCAATCACGCGATTGATTTCGGCCTGACGAAGATCGGCCTCCGGCACGATGCGTGCGATCGGCTTGCCATGTCGGGTGATGACAATGGTCTCGCCGCGCTCAACCGCATCGAGCAGGCTGGCCAGATGCGCCTTGGCTTCGGAGGCCTGGAATTCGCGCATAAGCGACTCTCCGTTTGACTAGTCATATTGATTGGTCTAATATGCGGCATCCAAGACAAAACGTCAAATCAAAGTTCAAAAAGTCGACGTGTCGATGGATCGGGTCGAGGCACAGCCACAGGACGTCCCGCCCGGAAAACGGTGTGGAAGAAGAGGATTGCCCTGGATGGATTTCGCCTAAACCGGCGACCCAGACAAAATCGGCGCGGCGCAGAAATGTGAATCCGTGGCGCCTCGTTTTGGTGGGGTCGCGGTCTGTGGTTCGGTAGGGTTCGGGCGCAACGCCGTGGAGTTGTCGTATGGCCAAAAAGCAGTTGATCATCAGAGGGACGACGCAGATGCCCGCCGCCATCAAGAAGCTGTGGGGACCGCCGCCGGTCCATCCGTCTGAAAGCCAGGAAGACTATTGGAAGCTCGCCGTGGCGATGGCCCAAGCTGTCGAGCCGGCGAATGCGATTGAGTGGATCTATCTCAAGGATGTCGCCGATTATACCTGGAATATACGGGAGCTGCGGAAATACCAAGCGCAGGTCATCCCTGTTAAGGAGGAAGAGCGCCACCAAATCAACCCGAGCGTTCGAGCCCATAACGAGCTGTATTATGCAACGGCTCTGGGCAAGGCAGAATTGTTCCTCGAACGCCTGGAGACCTTTGAGAGCATCAATAAGTTGCTCGAGGTGGCAGAAGGCCGCCGGACGGCAATGTTGAATGAAATCGAAAGCTATCGGAAAATCCTGGCCGCACGCCTCCGCAAGGCGTCAGACGATATCATCGAAGGGGATTTTAGCGAACATGCGCCGGTCTGCGGAGCCGCCGGCCCCACTGGTGGGCCGGCCTCAGAAATCGCCGGAGATCCAGTCTCAGGCATCACCGGAGATCCGGCCTCGGGAGCGAATGGAGAGGGGCAGGTCAAAAAAGCAGAAAATGATCCGGATCCGGGCGCAGACAATGATCCGACGCGCCGCGAGGTCGCATGAGCACGTTGCGGCAGATCGAGGCGAACTGGAACAACGCGCGATTGAGTACCGGCCCGCGGACGCGGTGGGGCAAGGCGCGCGCCTCCCGCAACGCGCGCCGCCACGGTTTCAGCGTCTCGGTCGTCTCCGATCCCCGACTGTCCGAGCAGGTCGAGGAACTCGCGCGCCACATCGTGGGAGAGACCGCGAGCCCCGGAGTGCTCGAAATGGCCCGCAGGTTCGCCGAGGCGCAGATCGATCTTGATCGTATACGCAAGGCCCGATACCACGCCTGTTTGCTCGCGCTGGACGAGGAAACCGGGAGCGAACCGGGGGCGGTGCAGGCCGAACTGCTCGTCTGCGAACAGGTGCGTCAGCTCAAAAGCCTCGATCGGTATGAACGTCGCGCGCTGTCGCGCCGCCGGTCGGCGGCAACGGCGTTCGATATGGCGTTTTTGGAAGCCGTGTCGCTGCAAGATCTTCCAGAATAGATCTGCGGAGACGGTCTACCTGAACATCAAGGCGCCGCCATCGGACTGAGAACTGTGCCGCGCCCCGCTCCGGGCCGAAGATGACACTCCCCGGCATAACATAGCCTCCGCCCGTTCCCGTGGACGGCGACCTTCAGCTCAGCCAAGTGATATTCGCCGCAAGAGGTCTGCTGGGCTGGGGAGCGGCTACCAATGGGGCGCCCGGCGTGCACCAGGGCGCAGGCGCGGTTCCGGGTGGCGCGGCTACCCACAATGGGAGCGCGCCGGCGCAAAATGGGGCGGGCGAGGACAGCCGCAGAAATTCCGCGGAACAGCGAGGCGAATCGGGCCCGAATCATACGGGTCAGGTCCAATAGAAGCCCGGCCGACGGAAGATCGCGGGAATGGCCGCAATACGACCGGTCAAGGGGCGGCCCCCGCCAGGGGTGCGGTTCGACATTTCGCCCGAGCAGCGGACTCGCCTCCATGCGGTCTTTGCAGGAGAGCGGAACACACCGCGGGTCAATGAGGTCGATTTTGACGTGGCAGTTGGAAGGCCGTTGCCGCGTTCGGTTCACTTCGTTCCGGTTCCCCAGGCGATCTTCGCCATCCAACCGGCATGGCGCGATACGACTATTTCATGATCGGCGACCAAATCGTAATCGTGGATCCGCGTTCGATGGAAATCGTGGCAATCCTCGAAGCCTGAGCTTTGCAGGCTGGAGCTGGCCGGTGATTCCGGCCCGCTGCACTGCCGCGCCCGCCAGCGCTGCCGCGAAGCAGCGGCCGCCCGACGCGGCCGTCAAATCGCCACGGTTAGTTCCCTTGCTCTGTGGAATTCCGCAACTACCGATGCACGGGTAGGGGCATGTAGAAGCGTATGGGAGCGTGTTATGCCCGATCCATTGAGCGCAGCTGTACGTTATCGAAGCAATGCGGCCAAATTTTCCGAACTATCCAGAGATGCGGTGAACCCCTTCTTTCGCGACTATTACGACCGCCTTTCGCAGCGTTATCTGATGCACGCTGAAAATCAGGAGAGGATCGCGTGGATATCAGAAGGTTCTGCAACCGGCCGCCGCAACGACGATCCAATGCCGGACGGCCCAGGCTTTCACGCCGCTCCAACAGCCGTCTCGCCTGAGGAAGAATCAGTATCCGCCCAATCTCCTTCGCCGGCACCTTTGCAGGCCGTTCAGAACCCACCTCGTGCCTCTCGGCGGAAGCGACGCCGGCACCTAAACCATTAGCCCAGGCAATCAAGCGGGCGGCAGGCTTGGCCTTCGCTGTAGCCCCTTTGGCCCAGATATCTTACACAACTCTCGCTTGATCGAGCTGTTTTGCGAGAGGGTCCTTACGATTTTGGAGGCACCGGATCCCGTGGCGCAGTGAGATTAGGAGGCTGGGACTTTTGCGGGTTGCCGGTGCAGTAAATAATTGAGGGGCTTAAGCCGGACCGACTACATGCGTCGCGAAGCCATCGTCAAGAAATCCTGCAAGCTCGAGCAATACACGGCTCCCGGAGAGCTGCCGGATTTCATCGCATTCAGTCAAGCGGTTAGACCCGACGGGGCCTTGCGGGTCGAAACCAGGTCGGGGTGGTTCGCGAGGACAACACGCATTGAGGAAGAAAACTGGTCGCGCTGCTGCAAGACGATCATGCGGCTTGACCGCGCCGAGTAACGCTCCACGCGGAAGGCCAGTCCTGGGTTACGATCGAGGACGGCAAGGTCGGTATCGCCCGGAAGACGTTGAGCGGCGTTGGCCCGCTGAGGCGCTCCTGCGGGGCCCGTCGGTGCTGCCAAGGCCGCATCAGAATGGAGTGCGAGATCCCAAGGGCTGGTCGGCCCTGATCTTGACACGACGGCCCGAGTGGGAATGGCCCATCTGGGCGCCGAGATGTTTGTCAGTCCGCCGGCTGAAGTCTGGAGTTCGGCCCCGAAAACCGAGAAGTGGGTGGGGCAAGGTGGTGAATTCCGCCGGTATCACAATAGGGTTGAGGAGGTATCCTGGGGCGGTCTGCGCGGTCATATGAATAACCGGTAAAATAATGAAGCGTCTAAAAACGATCATATCATTCGATAATCGCGCAAAAAGATATGTAGACGCGGGACGCAGGCCCCTACATATCGCCCCGTGATGTGATAGGCCGAATCAAGCCTGACCATCCCCTTGATTACACTGGCTTATCGTTGAATTATGGGCGTGGACGTGTCACAGGAGGGTGATGACCCATACGCCATTCGCTTGATGTTGTGCTCCCACACTCGTGCAACGTTTTCATGGTTGACTAAGCCATTGTTTTAGCATAATAAAAACGGCAGTTCCGACGCAAAGGAAGCATATCGGATGTATTTTTTGTCTACAGGCCTCATGTTGACACTACACAGGCGGCTTCAACCTTGATTTAAATAAGTGATTTTAATTACTTAAACGGATTCCGGCCGAGAATTGGACGCTTTCCCGGGGCCACGGGATCGAGCTTTTTGCCACGAAATCTGGGCAAATTCATCCAAAACAACCCTCTTGGAACGGCTTGGGCCTGGTGTGGAACTAGCTTGTGAGCGCGGACGACAGCCCCACCCATATAGGCGGGGGACAGACACCCGGAGTTCCCGACTTCGTTGAAGAGGCAACTTGGCGAGGGACCCCACCCCTGGCTGGCTCGCGGATTGAAGCCACACTCAACGCGCCGATGGCGCAGCGTCTGCGCGATGCGTTGGCGGATGACCGCACACGCCAGAAATCAGCGGGCTCGCCGACCTCAAAGGGCTGCTTTTGGCAGAACGAACCCAATTTCATCTATTGAAATCAATTGTCCTCAGTGTTGGCTTCCGCGCAGCAACGTCCGGATCAGGCTTGACGGTCGCCCCTCGCCCGCCCCAATGCCACATGGGAAGTGCCAGTCGAAAATCGACGCCGCTGCGCGCGATGATCTTGTTCCAGCGCTCGATGCCCTTGGCGCAGTCGGTGGAGTAATCGTCGCGTAGCGCATGTTGAGCGCGGTCAGCGCCGGTTCGTCGACCAGCCCGATGTTGCCGCCGACCAGCTTGAGCACGGGGTAGGTCGCGATCCTGGTCTCGCAGGCTAGCTCGGATTCTCCAGGCTGAAGGTGCCGGATTCATCGTCATAGGCGAACGCTTCCGCATAGCGTGCCCACGCCACCACCGCCCGCAGGGTGTGCTCCGCGGATTCGGTGATCATGTGGTCTTCGAGTTCGTCGAGGAACCGGCTCTTGGGCGCCATGTGATTGGCGCGATCCTGCAGGACCCGGCGGATATGGGCGGCGAGCGGCACATAGGTGAGCAACTGGCGCTGGAACAGCCGCTTGCGGTCGTCGATCGCGGCGTCGGCGAACTGCTTGCCGGCATCGGTGAGGCGGATGTCGCCGCCGCTCGATCTCGGCGAAACGCAGCATCTGCAGCGTCTCGGCGACCGGAAACAGGTCGTCGACCTCCATGTGCAGGGAGCTCGCAATCAGCGGCAGGTCGGCCTTGCCGTTATAGGGCGGACCCGCCACGGCCTCGATCAGCCCGGAGACGAGGTTGGCGGACACCCGCGGCAGCACGGCGTCGATGCCGCGCTCCGGAGGCGGCGCGGTGCGCGGCGCTGCGGCCGGCCGCGCCGTCATCGCCACATAGATGCGCTCGACCAGTTCGCGGAACCGCGTCTCCAGCCGGTTGCGCGGCTGCGGCAGGTCGACCTTGATCTCCTCGATGATGTGGCCGGGATTGCGCGAGAACAGGAGGATGCGGTCGCTCATCAGCACCGCCTCCTCGATGTTGTGGGTGACCAGGATCACGCCCTTGATGGGGAGACGGCGGTCGCTCCACAGCTCCAGGAAGTCGGTGCGCAGGTTTTCGGCGGTCAGCACGTCGAGCGCCGAGAACGGCTCGTCCATCAGGAGGATGTTGGGATGCACCACGAGTGCGCGGGCAAACCCGACGCGCTGGCGCATGCCGCCCGACAATTCGCGCGGATAGGCGGATTCGTAGCCATCGAGCCCGATCAGGTCGATGGCGGCGAGCGCGCGCTGCCTGATCTCGGCGTCGGGCACATGCAGCGCCTCCAGGCCGAGTTCGACGTTCTCCAGCACCGTGAGCCAGGGGAACAGGGCGAACGACTGGAACACCATGGAGATGCCCGGCGCCGGGCCGGTGATCGGCTCGCCCAGATAGCTGAGCGAGCCGGCGGTCGGGCGCGCCAGCCCGGCAACCAGCCGGAGCAAGGTCGACTTGCCCGAGCCCGACCGTCCCAGCAGCGCGACGATCTCGCCCTCGGCGAGCTTGAGGTTGATGTCGTCGAGAACCAGGAGCTGGCCGCCGTCGGGCCGCGGGAACGCCTGGCGGACGGAATCGATTTCGAGCAGGCCGGCTGTTGCGCTCATTGCGATCGCCCTCGTCATCCCAGCCGGAACTTGCGTTCGGCGTACCAGTAGAGCGGGCGCCAGAACGCCCGGTTGATGACCACCACGAAGCTGCTCATGATGACGATCCCGAGGACGATGCGGTGGAAATCGCCCGCCTCGGTCGCCACCGCAATATAGGCGCCGAGGCCGTTGGCCTGCAGGCGCACGTCTCCCCAGGTCGCGACTTCGGCGACGATGCTGGCATTCCACGAGCCGCCGGAGGCGGTGATGGCGCCGGTCACATAGTAGGGAAACACCGCGGGCAGCCCGATCTTGCGCCACCACAGCCAGCCATGGACCTGCAGATTGGTGCCGGCGTCGCGCAGCTCCGCCGGGATCGCAGCCGCGCCGGCGATGACGTTGAAGAGGATGTACCACTGGGTCCCCAGGATCATCAGCGGGCTGAGCCAGATATCGGGATTGAGCCGGAACGCGACGATCGCCGAGACCGCGATCGGAAACAGCAGGTTCGCCGGAAACGCCGCGAGAAACTGCGCCACCGGCTGGATGAGATTGGAGAGGTGGGGACGGATGCCGATCGCGACGCCGATCGGCACCCAGATGACGCTCGCGATCGCAATGAGCACGACGACCCGCACCAGGGTCGCGACGCCGAGAAGCAGCGCCTTGCCGACCTCGGCGAGGTTGACGCCGTCGGCGATGAAGCGGCCGATCTGCCAGATCGCGAGCAGTGCCAGGGCGGCGACGGCGGCGGTCCACAGCGGGGCGATCCAGCGGTCGTCCCGATCGGGCCGCGCGACCATCGGCTTGGCGTTGGTGGGCTTGGCGTTGGTCGGCTTGGCGTTGGAATGCAGCAGACGGCGGGGGAGCGAGCGCCGCCACACCAGCGAAAGCTGATCGCCGAGGCGCGCGACCACGCCCGACCGGCGCAGCACGTCGAGCACCCAGGATCGCGGCGGCAGGGCGCCGGCCTCCTGCTCGAAGCGGAACCGGTCCGACCACGCCACCAGCGGCCGGAACAGCAATTGGTCATACAGGAGGATGACCACCAGCATGGTGCCGATCGCCCAGGCGACCGCAACCAGGCTGCGCTGCTCGATGGCGAGCGCGATGTAGGATCCGACGCCGGGCAACGTGATCGTGGTGTTGCCGACGCTGATCGCCTCGGAAGCGACGACGAAGAACCAGCTCCCCGACATCGACAGCATCATGTTGAAGATGAGCTGGGGCATCGCGAACGGCACATCGAGGCGCCAGAACCGCATCCAGGGCGACAGCCGGAACACGTGCGACGCCTCCACCAGCTCCGTCGGCACGGTGCGCAGCGACTGGTAGAAGCTGAACGCCATGTTCCAGGCCTGGCTGGTGAAGATTGCAAACACCGCGGCGAATTCCGCGCCCAGCACCCGTCCCGGGACGAGCGACATGAAGAACACCACCGTGACCGAGATGAAGCCGAGGATCGGCACCGACTGGAGGATGTCCAGCAGCGGCACCAGCAGCAGCTCGGCATGCTTGTTCTTGGCGGCGAGCGTCGCATAGGTGAAGGTGAAGACCAGCGACAGCACCAACGCCGCCAGCATGCGCAGCGTGGTGCGCGCCGCATATTCGGGCAGGTTCGCGGGGTCGAGCGAGATCGGCGTCATCTGCAGGTCGGTGAGCGGCGCCAGCAGGTGGCGGCTCGCTTCGGCCAGGAACACCATGACCCCGAGCACCAGCAGCACCGCGAGCAGGTCCCAGCGGGTGACCGTCAGCCTGCGTTCGGCGACCGAGATCGGAAGTGTCCCAGCCATTGTTTCGCGCTCCGCCGTCTCACCAAGTCGGGAACTTCCACACCGCGCTGCTTCGCACTGCAGCAGCCGGCGCGCAAGAGGGCGGCGACGGCGATTTCGTCGGCGATCTCGTCATGGACCTGTCATTTTGATCCGCCCCTGGCGCCACGGCGCCCCCGCCGCCTATCATGCGCCGATGTCACGCCTGCGCGAGTTCCTGCGCGGTCCCTGGCGCGCCGTCGCCGTGCTCGGCGTGACGCAGATCCTGGCCTGGGGCACGCTGTTCTATCCACCGGTCCTGACGATGCCGCTGATCGCCGCCGATCTCGGCTGGTCGATCGCGTTCTGCATGAGCGGGCTCTCGATCGGGCTGTTGAGCGGAGGCCTCGCCTCGCCGACCGTCGGCCGGCTGATCGACCGCTACGGCGGCGGGATCGTGATGACGGCGGGATCGCTGGTCGGTGCGGCCGGACTGTTCGCGCTCGCCCGCAGCGACAATCGCGCGGTCTATTTGGGCGTCTGGGTGGTGCTGGGCATCGCGCTTTCGGCCTCGCTCTATGATGCGGCGTTCGCCACGCTGGGCCGGATTTTCGGGGCCGGCGCGCGGCGGCCGATCACCTTGCTCACCTTTGCCGGCGGCTTCGCCTCGACGGTGAGTTGGCCCGCGACCCATGTCCTGCTCGATGCCTATGGCTGGCGCACCACCTATCTTCTCTATGCCGGCCTGCTCGCCTTTGTCGCCGCGCCGCTGCACTGGTTCGCACTGCCGCGCCAGCGGCCGGAGCTGCAGACGCCGGCGCGCGCGGGCGCGCCGCTGCCCGCCGCGGTGCTGCCGGCCAGGGGATTGCCGTTCGTCCTGGTGGCGACCGGCTTTGCCGCCTATTCGTTCGTTCCGTCGGGAATGTCGGCGCACCTGCTCGCGATCTTCGGCCGTGCCGGCATCGACGCCGGCACGGTGGTGACGATCGGAGCGCTGTTCGGCCCGTCCCAGGTGGCGTCGCGACTGTTCGAATTCGCCTTCGGCGGCAACACCCATCCGCTCGCCATCGCGCGGTCGGCGGTGACGCTGGTGCTGTGCGCATTCGTCTTGCTCGCATTGGCCGGCATTTCCGCGGTGCCGGCGGCGCTGTTCGCGATCATGTTCGGCGTCAGCAATGGCCTCATCACCATCGCCCGCGGAACCGTCCCGCTGACCATGTTCGGCGCCGCCGGCTATGGCCGGCTAATGGGACGGCTCGCCGCGCCATGGCTCGCCATGCAGTCGGCGGCGCCGCTGGTGCTCGCCTTCGTAGTCGAACGCGTGTCGGACGCGGCGGCCCTCGGCGTCACCGCCTGCTTTGCCGCGGTTGCGCTGGCGTCGTTCTTCGTGATCTCGGGCGCCGCCGGGGAAGGCTCGCGCGTGACGGGCATGATGAGCCATCTTGTTCTGAAGCATCGCGGAGGTGAGGGCGGAGGTGAGAACAGTCTATTCAACCTCGGCCATCGATAATATTCGACAGATTTAACAGCCTTTTAACCATGAACATAAGCAGCATATTAACCATGAGACTGCGGATTTACCTGGAATAAACCATGTCGTGATGAACAGATCGTGTGTGGATATACTTACTTTTTCGGCAATTTTTATTTACCGATCGGTGGTGGTTTCTTTTCATAATGCGCGGGTGGCCAGTTCTGGAGCGCATTGTCCGCTCCACGCGGCGAAATGTAGCGAGTACGCCCCCATGTCATGTCCCGATCTCCCCAGTCTCGATCCTCCCGGTCTCGCCTCTTCCGGTCTCGACCCTCGCGTTTCTTCGCGTCCGCATTTTCGCACCTGGGTTCTCGCCCTCATGGCGGGCCCCGCGGTCATCGCGGCCTCTGCCGATGCCGCCGCGGCGGGCCTAGGCGGCGGCCTGATCGAGTTCCTGTTCTCCGGCGGCTCACAGTCCGCCGCGCCCCAACGCCAAGCCTACGCACCCGATGCCGATGCCATGCGGTACGCCGCCGATCCGCGCTACGTCAGGCAGGTCGTCGACTATAACGGCGAGGAGAAGCCGGGCACCGTCATCATCAACACCCCCGAGCGCATGCTTTACTTGGTCGAGCCGGGCAACAAGGCGGTGCGCTACGGCATCGGCGTCGGCCGCCCGGGTTTCACCTGGGCCGGCGTCAAGAGCGTCACCATGAAGAAGGAATGGCCGGAGTGGCGCCCGCCGGACGAGATGCTGCGCCGCCGGCCCGATCTGCCGCACTACATGGCCGGTGGACCGGACAACCCGCTCGGCGCCCGCGCGCTCTATCTGGGCGATACGCTCTACCGCATCCACGGCTCCAACGAGCCCTGGACGATCGGCACCCAGGTGTCTTCCGGTTGCATCCGCATGCGCAATGAAGACGTGATCGATCTCTACGGCCGCGTCCCCGTCGGCGCCCGGGTGATCGTGATGTGAGGCGTCGACATGACAATGGGGCGGAACCCGCCCCAGTACGACAATGGGGCGGGCCGAGCCCGCCCACGGCCTGTTGAAAAAGCCGCGCCAAAGGGCCCGATCCGCTCGAGCTTCGATCGGATCGCAATCGATATGCCCTTGGGGCTGCGCATTGTCCGCCCGAGAAGCCTTCTCGGGATCACGCGCTACGCCACGTCGCTATCGAAATCAGCGGAGTCATCGCTGGCATCGTCGATCATATCTTGATCGTCGGCGGCGTCCTGCTGGGCATCGTCGTTTTGATCTCGATCGTCGTCGGCATCCTGCTGGGCGTCCTGTCGGGCGTCTGCATTGCCCCAACCGCCGCGGTGACCGCCGACATCGCCGACGCCGGCGTCACGGGAGAGTTCGCCGCCGCCCGAACTGTTCCAAGGCAACCCGCTGCCGAATGTCTGATTGCCGCCGCCGCTGCCGAACGCGGAGCGGATGCCGCTGAGCAGCATCGAGCCGCCGACCACGCCTGCGACCGTCGCCGCAGCGGTGCCGAGAAACGAACCGCCTCCCATCATGCCGCGGCCCGGCGGATAGCCGGGCTGGGGCGGATAACCCGGTTGAGGGGGATAACCCTGCTGTGGCGGATAGCCCGGCGGATAGGCCGGCGCGGCATCCGGCCGCGGGCCCCAAGCGCCGCTCGTGCCCTGGCCGCCCGGCCGCACCGAGGGCACCGAGCCGCGCGGATCGCGCCCGGTGAGCACATTGCGCATGCTGTCGAGGAAGCCGCCGCCCGGGGCCGGCTCGCTGGCCCGCGCATGCTCGAGCTCCTCGATATGGGCGTTGGCGCGCTTGAGCGCCTCGTCCTGGACCAGCACCGATTGCACCAGCGCGTAGATCGCGTTCGGCGCACGGGCGAGCCCTTCGCGGATCACGCGCTCGGCATCGGGATCGCGGCGCTCGCCCTCCAGCGACGCAAGGCGGTCGAACAGGTCTGCGACGAGCTGTTGTTCCTGCGGGGTCATGAATGCTCTCCTCTGGCCGGTAGGCCCGGCGCGGCTTTCATATGGGGTGACTTGCCGGCGCCGGAAGTGGGACGGTGCTGGCATTAATATCAACGAACAACATCATCGTTGTACAACATCATCGATGAACGATCGTTCATTCGGCTTCGTCGCACGTGCCGCCGTAGCACGCGCTTGCGTCACGCCAGGACGAAGCCGCGTTGCGCCAGCAACTGCGGAAAGCGCTCCCCGGCGAAGAACGCATACTCCTGCTCGCGCATGGCGGTGAAGCCGTCGAGGCGCGCCAACTCGGCATCGACGATGCCCGGATGGCACATCACCAGACCGCCTTCGGGCAAGCCGTCCAGGAATGACGCGAACGCGGCGTCGTAGCCGGTGGCGCGGTTGAAATCATAGGTGCCGGCAAAGGCGGGATTGGTGGCGACACCGAGGCGGCGGCTGCGCTTGCGCATGCGCAGGCTGAGCACGTCGAGCAGCAGTCCCTTGCGGTCGCCCCACCGTTTGGCGAGCGGCATGGCGCGCCCGCATTGCCTGACCCACGCGGCCGGCGTGCGCTGCTTCATCACCGCCAGCAGCGCGTCGCCGATCTGCGGCAACAGGTGAACGTGCTGATGGCCGTCGATGAAGTCCGGCGGCCGCCCGAATGCCAAGTGGAACGCCTCGATCTGGCGCTCCGCTTCCACACCGGCGGCGCGGCCGTCGAGCGCGCGCGCGAGCCCGCGCACGAGCATCTGCCGCAGCGGCAGGAACGCCCCGTCCGCCGCAACCGGACGATAAGCGCTCAGCGGCCGGAACGGCGCCGTGAGAGTGAAATGCAGGCCGAGCGCGGCGCGCGTCCCGGCGGTTTCGGCGGCGGCGATCGAGTGCGCGCGCCTCCCCCGCATCGAAGCTCGGCGCGCCGACCATGACCGAGGTCGCATTGATGCGGCCGCGCGCGATGAGGTCGCGGATGGCGCGGTTCACCGCCGGGGAGATGCCGTAATCGTCGGCGCACAGCCAGAACCGGCGGGGCTTCATTCGGCCGCGTTCCGCGCCGCCTCCGCGGCGTCCGGCCGTTCGTCCGGCCGCTGCCCGCTTCACGCTGTGCTCGGCGACGAAATAGACCGGGCGGCGCTTGAGCTCGGACAGCACCTTGCCGATGTATTCGCCCATCACGCCGATCATCAGGAGTTGCACGCCGCCGATCACCATGATGCCGATGATGAGCGAAGGATAGCCGGGCACCGTCTGCTCATAGACGAAGGTTTCGATCAGGATCCAGACGCTGAACACCAGCGCGCCGGCCGCCAGCAGGATGCCGAGCAGGCTCGCGATCCGCAGCGGCGCCACCGAGAACGAGGTCAGCCCCTCGACCGAGAGCCCGATCAGCGAGCCGAGGCTCCAGCTGGTGCGCCCATGGGTGCGCTCGGCCGGATCGTAATCGACCCGGAGCTGGCGAAAGCCGATCCAGCTTGCCAGGCCCTTGAAGAAGCGATTGCGCTCGGGCATCTGGCGCAGCGCCGCCGCGGCGCGCGGCGACAGCAGGCGGAAGTCGCCGGCATCCTCGGGGATCGGCTGGCGCGCGCCCCAGTTGATCAGGGAATAGAATGCTCTCACGCCGAGCCGGATCATCATCGACTTGTTGTCGCGATGGGCCTTGGCGGTGTAGACGACGTCGTAGCCGCCATCGAGCCAATGGCCGACCAGGGTTTCGATCAGCGCCGGCGGATGCTGGCCGTCGGCATCCATGAACAGCACGGCGCCGAGGCGGGCATGATCGAGGCCGGCGAGCAGCGCGGCCTCCTTGCCGAAATTGCGCGACAGCGAGACCACCTGGACGTCGACCGCCTGCGCCGGCAACGCCAGCGCCGCCGCGAGCGACGTATCGCGGCTGCCGTCGTCCACATAGATGATCTCGCAGGCGAGCCCGCGCTCGGCGGCGAGCCCGGCGGCGATCTTGCAGATGCGCGCATGCAGGGCGGGCAAGGCCCGCCGCCTCGTTATAGACGGGAATGACGATCGACAGGCCGACACCACCCGGGGCGGGATGGCGGCGGACCATGGTGCTGGCGCCGTCTCGTTGGTCAGGGCTCATCGTCTTTCCGTCGCATCCGCGTGCCGTGTCGGAAACATCATAGCCCGAAGACGGGGTCCATTTAGTAGAACGCAGCATCGCTGTGCCGCATCGCAGTGCAGCACCGGACGTGCTAAGCGAGGGCGCATGATTCCAATCGAGATTCCGATCGAGTGCTTCCGCGCCGTCTTTCCTCGCGCCGCCGCCCTGGTCGAGCCGCATCTCGTGATGCTCCGCAAGGCCGTGAGCTTCGCGCTGATCGGCGTCGTCAACGCCTTGATAGATACGACTGTTTTCCTGCCTGCCTATTCCTATCTCAACGCCACGCCGGCGGCGCTGCGGCCGCTCGACGCATTCGCCGACGGCTGCCAGTGCACCAGCCACGAAAGCATCGTGCTCGTCGCCGCCAACACCATTTCCTGGCTGGTGGCGGTGTCGTGCTCCTATGTCATGAATTCGCACATCACCTTCGCGGCGGAATCGGGACGGCAGTTGCGCTGGAAGTCGTACGGAACCTTCCTGGCCTCGGGCGTGCTCGGCGACATTGCCAACACCACGACCCTGGTCATCGCCGCCGAGTTCATGCCGCTGCTCGCCGCGAAGGGTGCCGCCATCCTGGCCAGCTTCGTGGTCAACTTCACCATGTCGCATTTCGTCGTGTTCCGCACCCGCCGGCCGGCGCGGGAAGACCTGACCTGACGGCGGGCTCCGACGCCGGGCGCCGGCTCGGCGGCATCCCCTTTGCTCACAAGCCAGCGGGCGCTCACACGCCAGCGGGTGCTTGCCCGTCGGCGGTGGCAATCAGGCGTTTGGGCACCAGCAGGAGGGCCGGGAGGATCAGGGCGTAGACGACGGTGATCGCGATCACGCAAGCGGCAAAGCCGCCAAAGTGGTCATAAAGCTTCGTCCCCAGGACATCGCCAAATCGTGAGGCGATCCAGTAAAGGCCGCCAGACATCATCAGCGTCGTTCCCTGCAGGCCCGGCGGGCAGGAGCGGATGATCAGGTCCATATAGGCCGCGGTGGCAACGCCGCCCATCAGGCCAATGGGCGCCGCCGCAATCAAAGCTCCCGTCACCGAATGAATGAAGAGCAACGGAACCAACTGCGGAATCGCGACGACGGTCCCCCACACCAGCAGGGTCTTCAAGGGAAACCTTCGGCAGAGGATGCCGAACACCATGAAGGTCGGAATGAAGGAGGCGGCGAAAATCGCGTTCCACTGACCCCACTGGGCGTCCTCGGCGTGGAGAGTGTTCTGGAGGTAATACTGAAGCGGCGTGACCGAGCCGGGCGCGAAGTTCCATAACACCCAGATCAGCAAAGCCGGGTAGACCGGCCAATGCCGCACCAGTCTTTCGAGATCCTTCAGCGGATGCGCGACGGTCCCCTGTTCGTCGCGGACGTTGTCGAACACGCTTCTCGGCTTCCACACGGCGTAAGCGGCCACCGATGCCATGATCGCCGCGCCGACCAGAAACAGGATGCGGGCGGCCTGGTCGGCGTTCCTGTCTTCGAGAAAGCCGCTGAGAGTGCCGCCGAGGAGGAGGGCCGCGACGGTGGGGAGCGAACCGAAGATATTCCACACCGCGCTGACCTGACCGGACATCGCATGCTGCTGGCCGATCATCGCAGTCAGTCCGTTCTGGGCGCTTGCGACGAAAAGGAATGAAGCCGTCAACAGCACGACCGCAACGAGGAGCGTCGCATAGGTAATGGGGGTGAAAGCAAAGGCGGCGTAGAGGCCGGCGCTGATGGCACCGAACAGCAGCACGAATCCGCGGTCTCTCATCGCGAACGGATTCCAGGTGTCGCGGATGAATCCGAAGACGCAGGACAGGTAGAGCGGGATGGCGGACACGAGCCGGAATTCGGCCACCTCGTGGGCCTCCAAATGCAGCTTGTTCTTGAGAAAGAAGCTGATCGGAATGTCGATCAGGCCTCCGTAGGGGGCGCCGAACGCCAGCAGAACGATCAGGACGCCGAGGTAGAGGAAAATCCTCTGCCGCGCCGCGCGCGATAAGATCGTGGGAGCGACGGAGACAGCCGCTGCTGTGGCTGCTGGACGGTCATTCGTCATCGCGTGCTTACCGCCCCAATGCTCCGGACGAAGCATCGTATCTGCTCGAACGCGTACTTTGATAGGGCCTCCCCGGCCCCCGGCCGCCCTTGCGCGGGTTCGTCGAGCGACCGCAGGTAGCGGCCCCCGTGGAACATGGCTGATCATGCCCGTTGGAACATGCCCGGTTCTGAACAACTGAAACGTGCATCGTCGAAAAAAATGGGTTAAAATCAGCCGGCGAAAAGAGCCGTGACGGCATCTGCAAATCATGATCTGCAAGTCAGGGCTTACAAGTCATGATCTTGCAAGTCATGATCTACAAGTCCGCCGTACGCGCATGCGGCGTTGAGACACGACTACAGGGAGGTTGGAATGCGTGGTCGCAGTTTGATCGGTGCAATCGTGGTGGCGGCGCTGATGACACCCATCGGCGCTCAGGCGGCCGATGATGCGAAATATCCGGACTGGAAGGGCGCGTGGGCGCGGTTCGTCGTCCGTGGGCTCGGCGGACAGCCGTCATTCGACCAGACCAAGCCATGGGGATTTGGTCAGGAAGCCCCGCTGACGGAGGAGTATCGGAAGGTCCTGGAGGCGAGCCTCGCGGACCAGGCCAAGGGCGGCCAGGGCAATTTTGCCGGCCACGCTTTGTGCCTCCCCGCCGGCATGCCGCTGATGATGATCGCATTCCGGCCGCTGGAATTCGTCGTCACGCCGGAGGCCACTTATGTCTTGATCGGCGGCTCGGACCACTTCCGCCGCATCTTCACCGACGGACGCGACTGGCCCAAGGACGCGGAGGCCACCTTCGCGGGCTACTCGATCGGCAAATGGATCGACCAGGACGGCGACGGCCGCTACGACCTGCTCGAAGTCGAAACGCGCGGCCCGTTCAAAGGCCCGCGTGCCTATGACGCGACCGGCCTGCCGCTGGCCTTCGACAACGAGTCCATCTTCAAGGAGCGTATCCACCGCGACAAAGCCGATCCGAAAGTCCTGCACGACGAGATCACGGTGATCGACCATGCCTTGACGCGGCCTTGGACGGTGGACAAGAAATATGTGCTCGAGCAGACCTCGCGTCTCGAATGGGACGAATCCTACTGCACCGAGAGCAGCGCCTACATCGCCATCGGCAAGGACAATTATTACATGAGCGGCGACGGCATGCTGATGCCGGCCCGCAAGGACCAGCCGCCGCCCGATCTGCGGTACTTCAAGCCGACGCAGAAGTAAGCCTCACGCCCCGACAGAAGCTGCGAGCTTGGCGAACAGCGGATTGTCGCGGGTGAAGACGTATTCGATGTCCGCCACGATGACGCTCTCGGCGCCGTGCTCGCGCAGGAACATCGCGAGGCGATGGATGGCGTCGGGCGGGCAGTGCAGCGTCAGCATGCCCGACGAGGTCGGGCCGCCGAACGGGGTCGCGACGCCGAATTTCGACTTGGCGAGATCGAGCAGCGTGTCGTTGCAGCCGGCGAAGCGGGTGCGCACCTCCTTGTAGCGGCGCGCGCGCGCCTGCGCCTCGATGCGGTCGAGGATCAGCGCGGCGAGGCTGAGTTCGCCCTCGCCCCAGGACGCCGCGCGCGAGGCGACGAGGTTGGCCTGGGACCGCAGTATCGTGCCGTCCTCGACGATCTTGAGGCCGTTGGCGGCGAGCGTGGTGCCGGTGGTCGTGATGTCGACGATCAGCTCGGCAGTGCCGGCGGCGGGGGCGCCTTCGGTGGCGCCGGCGCTCTCGACGATGCGGTAGTCGACGATGCCGTGGCCGGAGAAGAAGCCGCGGGTGAGATTGATGTACTTGGTCGCGACCCGCAGCCGGCGGTCATGCGTCAGGCGAAACGAGGTCGCGACGTCGTCGAGATCGGCCATGTTGCGCACGTCGATCCAGGCCTCGGGCACCGCGACCACCACATTGGCATGGCCGAAGCCGAGGCCGTCGATGAGCACCACCTTGGCATCCGCCGCCGGGATCATCTCCCGCACCAGGTCTTCGCCGGTGATGCCGAAATGCACGGCGCCGGCGGCGAGCTGCTGGGTGATCTCGGACGCCGACAGGAACGCGACCTCGACGCCGTCGAGCCGCGCAATGGCGCCGCGGTAGTCGCGCACGCCGCGCGGCTTGACCAGTTCGAGCCCGGCGCGGGCGAAGAACCGCTCGGCGTTTTCCTGCAGCCGGCCCTTGGCCGGCACCGCGAGAACGAGGGCGCTCATGACCGGCCCCGCGACGCACTACCTGCGACGCCGGCTCCCAGCGCGGCGAGCCGCTCGATCCACACCGCGAGGCCGACGGCGGGGACCGGCCGGGTGCTGCCGAGCCGGGTCAGCAGGGCGTCATAGCGGCCGCCCGCGACCAATTGGCCGTCGGCACGGCCCTGCCTGTCGTGCAGCTCGAACACGAAGCCGGTGTAGTAGTCGACGCCGCGGCCGAAGCCGGTCTCGAACCGGATGCGGGTGACATCGACGCCGCTGGCGGCGAGAAAGCCGGTGCGGCTCTCGAACAGATCGAGTGCGGGGTCGAGCGAGATGCCGGCGTCCTCCACGAGTGCGCGCAACGCCGCCACCGCGTCATCGGGCGTGCCGGCGACCGCGAGAAACCGCTCGATCAGCGCGCGGGTCTCGCCCGGCAGCGCATCGGAGGCGCCGAGCTCGGCCTGTTCGACGAAACGGTCGGCGATCTCGCCGATGGAGCGCCCGCCGACCGCGCTGATTCCGGCGATCGACAGCAGATCGGTGACGAGCGCGTGGGCCGCTTTGGGATTGGCGTCGGCCAGCGCGGCGAGCACGCCCTGGTGCTCGGGGCGGCCGTTCACGGGCGCCAGCGCGAGGCGCTGGAGATCCTCGGCGAGCGTCGCCTTGCGGTTGAAATCCTTGAGCAGGCGCCGCTTCCATGCCGGGGCGAGTTTGAGCGCTGCGATCAGCGCGGAGAACAGCGAGACATCGCCGGTGAGGATCGCGGGATCGGCGATGCCGTAATGGGCGGTGGCTTCCAGCCCGAGCGACAGCGCCTCGGCATCGGCGGCCGCGGTGTCGGCCCGGCCGAAGGATTCGATGCCGGCCTGGAGGAATTCGCCGGAGCCCAAGGGAAAGCCGGAGCCCAGGGG
The DNA here is from genome assembly GCA_963746235.1 of uncultured Alphaproteobacteria bacterium. Taxonomy (GTDB): domain Bacteria; phylum Pseudomonadota; class Alphaproteobacteria; order Rhizobiales; family Xanthobacteraceae; genus JAJPKK01. The sequence goes on along the minus strand of CAVVCE010000007.1, from coordinate 28,220 downwards.
GAAGCGGGAGCCGGGGTCGCGGAACACCGCGCCGAGGTAGCAGAAGCCCGCCGGCCGCGCCGACGCCGACGAGGCGAGGTAGTCGCGGGCGACCGGGATCGTGAGGTCGGGCCGCAGGCACAATTCGTGGCCGGCGGAATCGGCGAGGAGGTACATGTGCCGCCGCATGTCCTCGCCGGCGAGGTCGAGGAACGGCTCGGCAGGCTGCAGGATCGACGGCGACACCCGGGCGTAGCCGGCGCGCTCGTACGATCCGACCAGGAGGTCGGCCTGCGAATAGACATCGGGGGGTGCACTGGTCATCTTGCGTGGTCTGGCGGCATCGGTTCGGCCGCGCTCTTACCACGGACTTCTTAAGCTTTCGATGGCCGCGACTCCGCCCCTCGTAAACGGGAGAGCGAGGACGCCGCGTTAACCATTTCGCAGCTCCGATTGCCAGCTCTGCCGGGCTCGGCTACGCGTTTGAAACGCAACGAGGGCCGCGCCATGAGCCAGCACATCATCGTCGAAACCACGGGCCGGGTCGGACTGATCCGCCTCAATCGCCCGAACGCGCTCAATGCGCTCAACACCGCGATGATCGCCGAGATCGCCGCCGCCGTCGATGCCTTCGAGGCGGATGCGGACATCGGCTGCATGGTCGTCACCGGATCGGAAAAGGCGTTCGCCGCCGGGGCCGACATCAAGGAGATGGCGACCAAGACCTACATGGAAGCCTTCATGGGCAATTTCGCCGCCACCTGGGATCGCATCGCCCATGCGCGCAAGCCGGTGATCGCGGCGGTGGCGGGCTTTGCGTTGGGCGGCGGCTGCGAGCTGGCCATGCTATGCGACTTCATCATTGCCGCCGACAACGCCAAGTTCGGCCAGCCGGAAATCAAGCTCGGCATCATCCCCGGCATCGGCGGCACCCAGCGCCTGACCCGCGCCGTCGGCAAGGCCAAGGCCATGGACATGCTCCTCACCGGACGGATGATGGACGCCGCCGAGGCCGAGCGCTGCAGGCCTCGTCGCCCGCATCGTGCCCGCCGCCGACCTCATGGACGAGGCGATGAAGGCGGCCGCTTCCATCGCGGCAATGTCGCTGCCTTCGGTGATGGTCGCCAAGGAAACCGTGAACCGCGCCTTCGAGGTCCCGCTGGCCGAAGGCGTGCAGTTCGAGCGGCGGGTGTTCCATTCCCTGTTCGCCACCGAAGACCAGAAGGAAGGCATGGCCGCCTTCGTGGAGAAGCGCCCGGCGAAGTTCAGGAACCGGTAGGGGCCTGCCTCGTAAGGGCTCGTAGGATGGGTTGAGCCTCTTGCGAAACCCATCATGGGCGCGCCGACGGCCGACGACGGCTATCGCCTTCTGGGCCAAGCAAGAACAAAGCTGAGCAGCACCGCGCCTTTACGGTGTCATCTCGGAGGCGCCGCACGACGGCGAACCCCGAGGTAGGATATTTTGCCGCGGCTCGGCTAAGGTATCTGCTTGGCCGGTGTCTTGGCCGGGTTGCGCATGGGGCGCGCAGGGCCGATATAGCCAAAGCAGGAGGTGGGGGATCATCAATTTGCGCTTTCGGATCTTCACGCTGTTGCTGCTGACAGGCGCGCTTGCGGTGGCGGGCTGCGCGTCGGTCTACAATCTCCCCGCCAATCGGCCGCTGCTCAGCCCGGTGCCCGTCTACGACATCGGGCGGATGGACCCGAGCTTCGACGACGATGTCCTCCTGATGTTGTCGTTCTCGGGCGGCGGCACCCGGGCGGCCGCATTTTCCTTCGGCGTGTTGCAGGAGCTCGATCGCGCCCGTTCGGGCCCGTCCGCGAAATCGCTGCTCGACCGCGTCGACTTCGTCTCCGGCGTCTCCGGCGGATCGATCACCGCGGCCTATTTCGGCTTGAAGCAGCGCGCCGCGCTCGCGGACTTCCGCGAGCGGTTCCTGCTGCGCAACGCGGAGGAAAACCTCAAGACCGCGGTGAGCCTCGCCAACATCGGCCGCGCCTTGAACGGCGGCGTCAACGACAACCAGTTTCCGCGCTGGCTCGATGAGAACCTGTTCGACGGCGCGACCTTCGATGCGCTCGGCCGAGGGCACCGGCCGCAGGTCTGGATCAACGCATCCGACATCTACAACCGCACGCCGTTCGTGTTCGGCCCGGTCGCGTTCGATGCGCTGTGCAGCGACATCCGCTCCTACAAGATCGCCGATGCGGTGGCGGCCTCGGCGGCGGTGCCGCTGGCGTTCGCGCCCATCGTGCTGGAGACCTTTCCCGGCGGCTGCTCGACCCGGCTGCCCGACTGGATCGAGCGCGCGCGGCGCAATCCGGATGCGCAGCCTTTGCTGCGCTCGTTTGCCGAAGCGACCGCGCGCTATCACGACGGCTCGATGAAATACGTGAAGCTGCTCGACGGCGGGCTGGTCGACAATTTCGGCCTGTCGGGATTCAGCATCGGGATATTGTCGGCGCAGCGGGCGCATGATCCGATGACTGAAAAGCAGGCGGTGCGGGTGCGCCGGATAATGGTCCTGGTGGTCGATGCCGGGCGCGGATTGTCCGGCAATTGGGCCAACAGCCTCGAGGGGCCGAGCGGTACCGAGCTGGTGGCGGCGGCCGCCGACACAGCCATCGATGCGAGCGTGCGCTCGAGCTACGCGGCGTTCTCCACGCTGCTTGCCGAGTGGAGCGCGAAAGTGCGGCACTGGCGCTGCGGATTGTCGCCGGCCGACCGCGCCCGGATCGGCGTGCCTGCGGGTTGGAAATGCGACGATCTCAACGCCTTCATCGAACGCGTGAGCTTCGAGCGCCTTGGGCCGGCCCGTGCCGCCGTCCTGGAGGCGGTGGCGACGCGGCTCACCCTTCCGGCCGATCAGGTCGACTTGCTGATCGAAGGCGGCGCCGTGGCGCTGCGCAACAGCAAGACCTACCAGGCGTTCCGCAGCGGGCTCTGAGCTGTGGTCGTGGGAGCGGAACGGCAGGGTCTGCCCAACGCACTGCGTCCTCCGGTCGCCGGCATGAGAGCGTCGACGCAACGCCGGCAGCCGCGGTATTCCAGCGATCGGCATGTCGTACATGGTCTGTGGCGGCCGCTGCGGCCGCATGATAAGGCCTGCCCAAGCGGGGAGTGGCGCAGCCCCCCAGACAGCGGCGCAGCGCAGGCTTGCCGGATTGGCGATGGAGAGGAAGATGATGCTCGATCGACGTTCGATTGGTGCGTTCGCACTGGCGGTTTCGCTGGGCGTGGCGTGCAGTGCCGCATCGGCGCACGACGAATCGAAGTTCCCCGACTGGTCGGGCCAGTGGACGCGCACCTATGGCGGCAATCCGCGCTACGACCAGTCGAAGCCGCTGCGCAAACAGGAGGCGCCGCTGAAGCCCGAATACCAGGCGCAGTTCGAGGCCAGCATCAAGGACCAGGATGCCGGCGGTCATGGACTCGACACCGGCTACACCTGCCTGCCGCAGGCGATGCCCAGGATGATGTCGGGCGTGTCGCCGTTTGAATTTCTGATCTCGCCGGGCGTCACCCACATGCTGTTCGAGCGGACCGAATTTTCGCCGCGCCGCATCTATACCGACGGACGCGATTGGCCGAAGACTGAGGAAACCTGGTTCACCGGCTACTCGATCGGCAAATGGCTCGATAGCGACGGCGACGGCCGCTTCGACACGCTCGAGGTCGAGACCCGGCATGTGCGCGGACCGCGCGTGTGGGACCAGTCCGGCATGCCCATGGCCGCCGACGACGAGGGCGTCATCACCGAGCGGATCTCCAGCGACAAGAGCGATCCAGGCATCCTGCGCGTCGAGATGACGACGATCGACAATTCCCTGACCCGGCCGTGGACGGTGGTGAAGACCTTCAAACGCCGGGCAGAGGTCTGGTGGGCCAACGACAATTGCAACGAAGGTCAGGCCCATATCACGATCGGCACCGAGGTCTATTTCCGCAGCGCCGACGGCACCACCATCATGCCGATGAAAAAGGACCAGCCGCCGCCGGATTTGAAATATTTCAAGCGAACGCAGAATTGATCCGAGCGAACTGATCCAAGCGCGTGCCGCCGCCGAAAGCCGACGCCTTATCCCAGTCCGTCGCTCAGCCGGCCGAGGTTTGCTCCGGCGGGAATGAGCACGCCGCCGTGCTGCGCGCCCGGGCATTTGCCCGAGCCGGTCATCAGCATGACCTCGATCGTCTGGCCATCGCGAGATGTGGTGAGATAGGCCGTCGTGTTCGGTGCCAGCGCGGCGATCATCGCGGCGAAATCGCTGGAACGCATGACCGGCGAGCCGTTGATGGCGGTGATCACATCGCCTGCCTGGATTCCCCCGTCCGCGGCGGGGCTTCCGGCTTCCGGCTGGTCAAAAATTGCGCCGTAGGGCTCCGCCATGCCGAGGCTGTCGGCGAATGCCCGCGTCATCGGACTGACCTGGACACCGATCCATCCGCACCCCGCGGCGACTTGCGCGTGGAAGACCTGCCTGTGGAAGACTTGCCCGTGGAAGACTTGCGCGTGCCGGGCCATCGCCCGGCTCGGTTGTGCCAAGCCGGGCGACACCAAGCCGGGCGGCACCAAGCCGCAGATCAGACGACTGCACCGACGGCAATGCGCATGCGCCTCTCCTAACCAGTTTCAGGCCGCGAGGCACAGTAGGGTGCGCGCCCCGCGTCGGCGCCCGGCCGCCCTTATGATCCCGGTAGGACCTGCCGGCCGAATAAAATTGTGGGCAAAAAATGGGCCATCGCGCGGGCCGAAATCAGCGTGGTCAGCTACACGCGAAACCTGCGCCGGCCGCCAACCGACAGCGGGCGCGGGGCTCCGGCCCGGACGAGCCGGAGCCGATGCGATCCGTGTCGCGGCTTGCGCTTATTTCTTCCGCTTCTTGCGCGGCGCTCCCAGCGAGACGCCGAGCTTGGAGGCCTGCTGATACAGCGCCCCGACGCTGCGCTTGAGCTTGCGCGCAATCGCCGGGGTCTTGGTCTTCTCCCGCGCGAGGCTCTTGAGCGTGCGGACGTCCTCTTTCGTCCACTCCCGCCGCTTCACCGTTTTCTTTGCCATCTATGTCTCCCTGCCCAATCATTGCACCAATCATGCGGACACGTCGGCGGCGCGGCTGGCGCTCGATACCCGCGCCCCTTTTGGCCCTTTAGGCCGTTTATTCGTTTCGGCTTGTCGAATTCGCGGCATCCTCGCGCAGAAGCAGGACCGGCATTCTCATCCTCCCTCGCCGCCGCCCCCCAGTCAAATTCTCCTCCCGGCGGGCATGAGCCCACCCATTCCGTCGCCGCCGGCGGCACCGGCGCATAGCCGCTCCGCGACCAAACTCCATCTCGACTTGCGTTGTATTTCCTGTGCTACAATTCGCGTGAGGGTGCAACATGCTGCGGAATTTGCGAAAGCGGGCCCAAGGCAAGTGGTCCGCCGCCGCTGAAAGGCAGCCGTGGGTGGGCTCGGCCGGGCTCGCCGCTGCGGTCGGCATCGGCTATTTGCTGGCGGCGCAGCTCAGCCTTCTGCTGCTGACCAAGCCCGACGGCGTGGCGGTGTTCTGGCCCGCCGCAGGTGTCTCCGCCGGCACTCTGATCGCCCTCGGGCCCGCCGCGCGATGGCCGGTGGCGGCAGGGGCGGTCGTCGCCACCATCGTGGCGAACCTCATGGGCGACCGGAGCTTTCCGGGGGCCGTCGTCTTCGCACTCTGCAATGCCGGGGAAGCGGTGCTCACCGCCGCGTTGATCGAGCGTTATTTCGGCCCGGACTTCAGCTTCGACCGGCTGCGCCACGTGCTGGGCCTGCTGGCGGCGGCGATCGTCGGAAGCGCCGCCTCGGGGATCGGCGGGACGATCGGGTTCAAGCTCTTCGAGCACTCGACGGCACCGCTGCTGACCACCTGGCACCACTGGTTCGCGTCCGACGCGCTGGGCATCGTCACCGTCGCACCGCTGCTGATCGGGCTCGCCGCGGCCGTGCGCGAGCCGCCGCCGCGCAGCGAGCTCATCGAAGGCGGCACCGCGCTCGCGGCCCTGGCGGTGATGGGCGCGCTCGTCATCGCCCTGCCGCAGGAGCCGTGGGCGACCGTCGTGCCGGTCGCCCTGCTGTTCCCGCTGCTGCTGTGGCTTGCGGCCCGTTGCCGGCCGGTGTTCTCCGCGGCAGCCGGATTCATCGTCTCCCTCACGATCGTCTTGACCACGACCTTCGGGATCGGCCTGTTCGGCGAGCAGAGCCTGCTGCCTGCCGACCGCATCCTCGGCGCCCAGGCCGGCATCCTGGCGGTGTCGCTTTGCGCATTCGTGCTGGCCGCCCTGTTCGCCGAGCGCCGCCAGCACGAGCGCGTGCTGACGGAGAGCGAGACCGGGCTGCAGGAGGCGCTGACGGCCGGAGCGGTGACCGCATTCGAATGGGATGTCCTCACCGGCGCGCTGCGGCGCAGCAATAACGCCGGGCAGATCCTGGGATTCGATCCGAAGGAGCCGTTTACCGCAACCCAATTTCTGGAGCGGGTCCATCCGGATGACCGGGAGCGTTTCAAGGCGCATATCCGCGAGGTCCGCCCGGACAAATCCTCCCAGGCGCTCACCTTCCGCTTCATTCGCGCCGACGGCCAGGAGGTCTGGCTGGAGGAAACGTCGCGCGCCGAGTTCGACGCGGCCGGGCGCTTCGTGCTTCTCAAGGGGCTGACGCGCGACATCACCGAGCGCAAGCGCGCGGAACAGCGCCAGGACATGCTGATCGCGGAGTTCGACCACCGCGTAAAGAACATCCTCGCTCGGGTCGCCGTGGTCGCGATGTATACCCGCCAGGGCAGCCGCTCCATGGACGAGTTCATCCAGACCCTCGACGGCCGCATCCAATCCATGGCCACGGCCCATTCGCTGCTCAGCCAGAGCCGGTGGAACGGCGCCGGCCTTACCGAACTCGTCCGGCACCAGCTCGCGCCCTATGCGACGGACGCGAACATGACGGTCAGCGGCCCGGACGTGATGCTCACCGCGGCGGCAACCCAGGCGGTGGCGATGGTGCTTCACGAACTCGTGACGAACGCCGCCAAATACGGCGCGCTCTCGAGCCCCGATGGCCGGGTGTCCGTGCATTGGGAGCGCCCGGCCGACGCCGCCGGCGCGACGTTGGCGATCGCATGGCGCGAAACCGGCGGACCGCCGGTCGCGCCTTCGGCGCAATCGGGCTACGGCACCAGCCTCATCCGCGATCTCATCCCCCACGAGCTCGGCGGCACCGTCGACCTCGTGATCGCCCCCGAAGGGGTGCGCTGCACGATCGTCATTCCGCTCGACCGCGCCTGAGCGGCGATCCCAAGGCGAACGACCAAGAATGGGGTGTGGCCCGCGCCCCGTCCGGGTCGCAGCTACGCGACGGCCTCGCCGACCCGACGACCTAACCTAACCACCTCTGGGGCCGGAAACGCTGACCTTCGGATCTTTCACGTATTCGGTGCGATATTTCTTCGTCAAAGCTTCCGCGAGCGCGGTCGGGGTCATGCCGGCCGCCTTGGTCGGGCCGGCCAGCGGGAGCAGGACGGTGCCGGTCGGATCGATCTGGAAGTCACCGCTGAGTGAAGTCTCCCCGGCCACCGTGACCTTGATCCAGTCGCCGGCCTGCAACGCCAGGGAGGTCGGCGCCATGGTTTGTTGCTGTTCGCCGAGCCGGGAGGCGCTCGAACATCCGCAGACCCCGAGCCCGATCGCCAGGGCGAGCAGACAGCCGCGGGAGATTGATGCCATGCGGTCACGCATTCACGCCCACGCTGCACGCGTCTACCGCGCCGCCTTTTGTGCGACCAGCGGGCGCAGGAGCGCGAGGAGCTGCGCCTCGCCGAACGGCTTCTGAAGGATGGCCACCGCCTTCGCCGGCGGCCGCGGCAGCACCTCGTAGCCGGAGGTCACGATGACGCTGATGCCGCGGTCATGCAACCGGTCGATCAGGTCGTAAGCCCGCTCGCCGCCGCGCAGATTCAAATCGACCAGGGCGACCGCGGGGGTCTGCTCGGAGGTCGCGCGATCGGCCTCGGCCGCGGTGGCGACCGGGCCGGTCACATCTGCGCCCCAAGCCTTGAGCAGGTTCTTCAGGGCGATGCCGAGATGCCAGGAGTCTTCGACCAGAAGGATGTTTACACCCTTCAGGTCCCAGGAACCGCCTCCAGCCAGGTCAGGAGCGTTCGATGAGGTCATAGTCATCCCGCTGCACCGGCTTTCTGCCAGCGCCCCCCTTTCGCGATTATCTCATTGCTCCCCAGGGCACGCAACCCAGGGAATATGCGGCCACGGAGAATGCCGCCCATGCATCAAGCGATACCATGCTTTTGGAGCAGAAACGTGATGGCGGCCTGCGGCACAAGCGCTATCGTTCCGAAAAGTCAGCAACTTTTCGCGATCATGCGCCTGCGCGCTTACCGGGGCTGCCTCGGAAAGCTCGCAACTTTAGTCTAATCCGGCTTATTGCGGCGGTCGAGCAGATGCGTCCACCGCGCCGGCCAGTACGCCAGCACCAGGACGACCACCGCAATCACCACCAGCGACGCCATCCCCTGGATGAAGCTGAAATTGGGGGCGTCCTTGGACACGAACCATCCGGTGACGGTGCCGGAGACGATGAGCAGTCCTCTCACGATCCAACTGACCACGCCCGCCTCCAAGGTTGGCCGTCCATACATGACGATGGAGAATTAACCGTCATCCGCCCAAGCTGAGCCAGTCGGAGATCCCGGTAACCTGCAGACATCCAGTGTAGTGGAAACCGCAGGGATCGGACACTATGTCGGCCACAGCGAGGCCGCGCCGGCATCCCGCGGGCGAAGGATGAAACGGGCTTTTCCCATGAATGCGTCCGACGGTGCCATGCTCGATGCCGATGAGATCGAGCGCTATGCCCGCCACCTCGTCCTGCGCGAGGTCGGCGGTCCCGGCCAGGCCGCGCTCAAGCGGGCGCGGGTGCTGGTGATCGGGGCCGGCGGGCTCGGCGCGCCGGTGCTGCTTTATCTCGCGGCGGCGGGCGTCGGCACGCTCGGCGTGATCGACGACGATACGGTGTCGCTGTCGAACCTGCAGCGCCAGGTCATCCACGCCACCGGCGATGTCGGCCAGCCCAAAGTCGAGAGCGCGGTCGCGGCGCTCGGCCGCCTCAATCCCCATGTGAACGTCGAGCCCCATGCGGTGCGGCTCACGGCGGCGAACGCGCTCGATGTCGTTTCGCGCTACGATCTGGTCGCCGACGGCTCCGACAATTTCGCCACCCGCTATCTCGTGGCCGACGCCTGCTACATTGCGAAGCAGGCCGCTGGTGACCGCGGCGGTCGGCGTCTTCGACGGGACGCTGACCACCATTCGTGCCCATGAGAAGAGCCGCGACGGCACGCCCAACCCGACCTACCGCTGCCTGTTCCCCGAGCCGCCGCCGCCAGGCACGGTGCCGGCCTGTGCGGAAGCAGGCATCCTCGGCGCCCTCACCGGCGTGGTCGGCTCGCTGATGGCGCTCGAGGTGATCCGCGAAATCGTCGGCTTCGGCGACGGCCTGGTCGGCCGGCTCCTCATGATCGATGCCAGGGCGATGCGATTTGAGACGCTGACCTACGGCTTCGATGCCGACAATCCGCTGTCAGGCACAAATCCCACCATCCGTGACCTTTCGGTGCACGAATAGTTATTTGCTCCACACCGCGGCGGGCGTGGCGCCGTTCATCACCGACCACTTGTTGCTGCCGCTGGCCATGACGACGAAGCAATTGGGCATCTTGCCCTTCCAGGTGTTGCAGAAGCCGTCATTGTCGAGCTTCCAACTGCCTTCGCCCTTGGCACCGCCCTTGCCGACCGGCGTGCGCGTGACCTTGCCGTCGGGCGTGAACACCATCTTGAACTTCACGCCCCCCGACGGCGTCGTGGCGGTGAAGGCTTCGCCGGTGAAGAAGGTCGACTGGATTTCGGCCGGCATCAGCTTGGTGGCGGCCGACACATCAGCCAACGGAAGCACGGCCCAGATGACGATCCCTGCAATCGGCGCACGCATCGCAATCACCCGAAATCAACGAGGAGACCGCCGATTATAGGCGAAATCGGCACAAAAGCACTGGATTTCTCGCAGCTCGTTCTCCCTCGCCTCCGCAAATCCGCGTTATTTCGACGCCTCCGGGCACGGGCCGAGGCAGAATTCGACGCCGTCGCTGTTGCGGTAGCGGCCGTTGGACAGGCGCTCATAACTGACGCAGCGCCGCTGGCTCGCCGCCTCGCTGACGTCGCGGCGGCAGATCGAGCGGCCATCGGTGTCCCACACCCCGCGCGCCACCAGCCCGGCGCCGGCGAGGGTCGCGGAGCCGTCGGACGCATGCACGGTGCACATGGCCTTGCCGGCGAGCGGGCCGGTGGTCGGCTTGCCGCACAGGGGCAGATTGACGAGTTCGCGGCGGAAATCGTCGACGTTCATCGCTGTCGCGGTCGGCGGCGGCGCCGATCGTCACCGCAGCCGGCCAGCGCCAGCAGGGCCAACGCCGTGGCCGCTCTGATGTTATGCACGCTCAGTCCTCAAAGCATCGACGGCAGCACCCGGTCCGGGGGCCGGTGACCGTCCATGAAAGCCTGGATGTTGATGATGACCTTGTCCCCCATGTCGGCACGGCCTTCCATGGTGGCCGAGCCGAGATGCGGCAGCAAGATGACCTTGCCGGCACGCGCGAGGCGCACCAGCTTCGGATTGACCGCGGGCTCGTGCTCGAACACGTCGAGGCCGGCACCGGCGATCTCGCCCGCCTCGATCAGGCGGGTGAGCGCATTCTCGTCGATCACCTCGCCGCGCGCGGTGTTGACCACATAGGCCTCGGGCCGCATCAGCCGCAGGCGGCGCGCCGACAGCAAATGATAGGTCGCCGGCGTGTGCGGGCAATTGACCGAGATGATGTCCATGCGCGCCAGCATCTGATCGAGGCTTTCCCAATAGGTCGCTTCGAGCGACGCCTCGAGCTTGGCGGCGACCCGGCGCCGGTTGTGATAATGGATCTGCAGCCCGAAGGCCCGCGCCCGGCGCGCCACCGCCTGGCCGATCCGCCCCATGCCGATGATTCCGAGCCGCTTGCCGCCGATGCGGCGGCCGAGCATCCAGGTCGGCGACCAGCCGCCCCATTCGCGATCGCCGGTCATGACGGCGGCGCCCTCGGCGAGCGCGGCGCGGCACCGCGAGGATGAGCGCCACGGTCATGTCCGCGGTGTCCTCGGTGAGCACTGCCGGGGTGTTGGTAACGGTGATGCCGCGCTGCAAGGCCGCGGTCACGTCGATGTGGTCGACCCCGTTGCCGAAATTGGCGATCAGCCGAAGCTGCTCGCCGGCCTGGGTCAACACGGCGGCATCGATCTGGTCGGTCACCGTCGGCACCAGGATCTCGGCGGTTTTCACCGCCTCGATCAGCTCGGTGCGGTCCATCGCCTTGTCGTTTTCGTTGAGATGGGTGTCGAACAATTCGCGCATCCGCGTCTCGACATGGTCGGGCAGTTTGCGCGTGACGACGACCAGCGGCTTGCGACGATTAGCCATTCATATGCCCCTAGCGGTGCGACCCGAACAGATCGTTCCCACCTGTTTGGACAAGTCGCCCCACTCATTTCAACACGAGTGGGCTGACCCGGATCAGACCACTGCGGCCGCAGCCGACGCATGACGCCTGTTCAGCCCTCCTTAACCCACATCGCCGACACTGCGGCCATCGCGACGGGCGGGTGCGGGCGTCGATTTTTCTTATTATCCGAAATCCCAGGAATCCCCTCCTTCTGTATCAGATGGCCGGATCAAGACAAAGCGTTCGTAGCGTGGCCCGGCCGTGCGGGGACGGTGGCAGTAACCAGAGTGCGAATCCAATAAAGCCATGATGTATGCATGCGTAACGCGACCGGCCCTGCGGCCGATGACATCCGCTCTCACCGCCTTGGCGCTGGTCGCGATGGCCGGTGCGGCGTCGGGCGCAAACGACCCCAATGACGGCAGCGGGCTGCCGGTGCCGCGCTTCGTCAGCCTGAAATCCGACCACGTCAATGTGCGCGGCGGCCCCAACAAGGACCACGACGTCGCCTGGGTCTATACCCGCCCGGGACTGCCGGTGGAAATCACCGCGGAGTACGAGAACTGGCGGCGGATCCGCGACTGGGACGGTGCCGAGGGCTGGGTCTATCATTCCCTGCTGTCGGGCAAGCGCACCGCCTTCGTCGCCAAGTCGAAGACCGCGAGCGCGCCGGCCGCGCTGCGCGAAACCGCCGACCCGGAAAGTCCTTTGAAGGCGATGTTGGAGCCCGGCGTGCTCGGCGTCGTCAAACGCTGCAGCGGCCGCTGGTGCCGCTTCCTCGGCAACGGCTTCGACGGCTGGATCGAGCAGGAACGCCTGTGGGGGGTCTATCCGAACGAGAAGGTGGAGTGACGGCGCCCACCCACCGCATCGGCCGTCTCCGGATTCGCGGATGACGACGTATCAACTCGACGAAGTATCAATTCGACGAAGTATCGATTCGACGAAGTATCGATTCGACGAAGTATCGATTCGACGAAGGAGTGCTCAGCGCTTCTTCGGCTTGAGGCGCACCACCACGTCGACGCGGGTGATCTCGTAGCCTTCCGGAACCGGCGGCAGTTCGCCGACGATCGCATCCGCATGGGGGATGTCGACGAGATTGTGCTCGCTCTCGATGAAGAAGTGATGGTGGTCCGACACGTTGGTGTCGAAATAGGTCTTGGAGCCGTTGACCGCGACTTCGCGCAGCAGCCCGGCATCGGTGAATTGGTGCAGGGTGTTGTAGACGGTGGCGAGCGACACCGCGATCTTGGCCCGGTTCGCCTCCTCGTAAAGCATTTCGGCGGTGAGATGGCGGTCACCCTTGGCGAACAGCAGCCAGCCGAGCGCCATGCGCTGCCGGGTCGGGCGCAGCTTGACCTGACGCAACAGCGCGAGCACGTCGTGCCACGGACAGCCGTTGCGGCCGTCCGGAATTCGAATCGCCGGCCTGGGCGTCCGCTGACACCCGGGTGACGGTAATGGCGGGACGTGACTCCATGACGCTGGTCTTCAACTCACATCGAATTGCGAAATCGTCGAACTGCGAGATCGTTTCATTTGCAATCATATCGCCCGGTGCCCGATGTTGCAAGCGCTTCGATCGAGCGCGCTTCCTCGCACAGTCGCAATTCCCCGGCGTCGCCCGGAAGGCTATTTCTTTGGACCGATTCCACCGCGGACAGCGTCCGCTTTGCCCCTCCGGTGGCGTATGTTAGGGAGAGACCCATATGACCTCGCACCATGCAGCGCTGAATGTTGGTCAGCGGCCCCCACTGCGCATTGAGGACCGTGACGCAATGCAGAACCGGCGTTCAAGCTTTGAATTCGAGGATCTGCTCGCCTGCGGGCGGGGTGAATTATTCCCCGGCGGCCCGCAATTGCCGCTGCCGCCGATGCTGATGTTCGAGCGGATCAGCGAAATTTCCGGGGAGGGCGGCGGGCACGGCAGGGGCCTGGCCCGCGCCGAACTCGAGGTGAAGCCGGACCTGTGGTTTTTTCCTTGTCATTTCAAGGGTGATCCGGTCATGCCGGGCTGCCTCGGCCTCGATGCCTTGTGGCAGTTGGTGGGCTTCTTCCTCGGCTGGTCCGGCGGCGAAGGCAAGGGCCGCGCGCTCGGCCTCGGCGAGGTCAAGTTTTCCGGCCAGGTTCAACCCTCGGTCAAGAAAGTGGTCTATGGCATCGACATCAAGCGGGTCATGCGCTCCAAGTTTGTCCTGGGGATAGCTGACGGCTGGCTGTCGGCGGATGGATCGATTATCTACCGGGCGTTCGATCTCAAGGTCGGCCTGTTCCGCGACATCGCGGCGCTGCAGCCGGCATCCTGATCGCAAAGCTGGGTCGGGAAGGTTTGGGGCCGGGAAGGTTCAAGTCATGAGACGGGTCGTCGTCACCGGGATGGGCATCGTCTCGTCCATCGGCAACAACACGCAGGAAGTGCTGGCGAGCTTGCGGGAGGCGAAATCGGGCATTTCGCGGGCCGACACCTATGCCGAGCTCGGGTTCCGCTGCCGCGTCCATGGCGCGCCGACCCTCGACCCCCAGGAATTGGTGGACCGCCGCGCCATGCGCTTCCTCGGCGCCGGGGCGGCGTGGAACCACGTCGCCATGGAGCAGGCGCTGCGCGACTCCGGTCTCGAACCCGGCGAGATCTCCAACGAGCGCACCGGGATCATCATGGGTTCGGGCGGGCCTTCGACCCGCACCGTGGTGGAGGCCGCCGATATCGCGAGGTCCAAAGGCCCCAAGCGCGTCGGCCCGTTCGCGGTGCCGAAGGCGATGTCGTCCACCGCCTCGGCGACGCTCGCCACCTGGTTCAAGATCAAGGGCGTCAATTATTCGATCTCGTCGGCCTGCGCGACCTCCAACCACTGTATCGGCAATGCCGCCGAGATCATCCAGATCGGCAAGCAGGACATCATCTTCGCCGGCGGCTGCGAAGAGCTCGACTGGACCCTGTCGGTATTGTTCGACGCCATGGGCGCGATGTCGTCGAAGTACAACGACACGCCGCACAAGGCCTCGCGCGCCTATGACATAGGCCGCGACGGCTTCGTCATCGCCGGCGGCGCCGGCGTGCTGGTGCTCGAAGAGCTCGAGCATGCCCGCGCGCGCGGAGCGCGCATCTACGCGGAAGTCGCCGGGTATGGCGCGACCTCCGACGGCTACGACATGGTGGCGCCCTCGGGCGAAGGCGCGGCGCGCTGCATGCGGATGGCGCTGTCGACGGTGAAGGCGCCGGTCGACTACGTCAATCCCCACGCCACCGCGACGCCGATCGGCGATCTCAGGGAGATCGAGGCGCTGCGCGAGGTGTTCGGGGCGAAATGCCCGCCGATCTCGGCGACCAAGTCCCTGACCGGCCACTCGCTCGGCGCCGCCGGGGTGCAGGAGGCGATCTACTCGCTGCTGATGATGAACAACGGCTTCATCTGCGAGAGCGCCAACATCGAAACCCTCGATCCCGCGTTCGAGGACATGCCGATCGTGCGCGAGCGGCGCGACAATATGGCGCTGTCCTGCGTGCTGTCGAACTCGTTCGGCTTCGGCGGCACCAACGCATCGATCGTGCTCAAGCGGCTGGATGCGTGATATCGGCAACCGCGGCGGGTTGGTTTCGGCCCACCGGGCGCGAACGAAGCGGCAGGGGCATTCCACATGTTGATGAAAGGCAAGCGCGGCCTCGTGATGGGGGTTGCGAACGATCACTCGATCGCCTGGGGAATTGCGCGGGCGCTCGCGGCACACGGTGCGAGCCTCGCCTTCACCTATCAGGGCGACGCGCTCGGCAAGCGCGTCAAGCCGCTGGCCGAGGCCGCCGGCTCGCAACTGGTGCTGCCCTGCGATGTCGAGGATCCGGCGTCGGTCGACGCCGTGTTCGATGCGCTCCGGCAAGCCTGGGGCAGTATCGATTTCCTCGTCCATGCCATCGCCTATTCCGACAAGAACGAGCTCAAGGGCCGCTACGCCGACACCACGCGGGCGAACTTCGTCCGCACCATGGTGATCTCGTGCTTTTCCTTCACCGAGGTGGCGCGCCGCGCCGCCGCGCTGATGCCTGACGGCGGCGCCATGGTGACGCTCACCTATAATGGCGGATTGCGGGCGATGCCGAACTACAACGCGATGGGCGTGGCGAAGGCGGCGCTGGAAGCCTCGGTGCGCTATCTCGCGGTCGATTTCGGCGCCAGCCGCATCCGCGTCAACGCCATTTCGGCGGGACCGATCCGCACCCTCGCCGGCGCCGGCATTTCCGACGCGCGTTTCATGTTCGCGTTCCAGCAGCGCCATTCGCCGCTGCACCGCGGGGTGACGCTGGAGGAACTCGGCGGCGCCGGAGTCTATCTCCTGTCCGACCTTTCCACCGGCGTCACCGGCGAAATCCATTTCGTCGATTCCGGCTACAACGTCATCGCCATGCCGCATCCCGACGGGTTGAAGACCGAATCTGCCGCAACCGATTCTGGTTAAGATTGTCGTAATATCCCGCATGTAGCCTGACCCGCCTGACCGGAATGCGTGGCCGCCCGCTTGGGGCGGCGCGAACCCCGGCTTGGCGATATTCAACGTGGAGCTATCGCCGTCCACGAAGGCCGCCAATACCGCATCGGCAAAAATATCACCATCGAGGGCAACACCATTTTCCAGACCGCGACGCTGAAGGCCCTGCTGACCATCAAGCCGGGAGACGTCTTTTCACCGGAGGAAGTGGACAAGAACCGCGACGCCATCCGCGACTTCTACGGCAAAGCCGGCTACCTCGACACCTTTGTGCGCGCGGACCGCCTGCCCGACCTGGATACCGGCGACATCGGCATCGACTTCGTCGTCCTGCACTCGGAAGTTGATGAGGCGGGGAACCAGCGGGTGAGCCCGGGCGAATCCGACAAATTTTACGTCGAGGGCATTGACATCGAAGGCAACACCAAGACCCGCAGCACCGTCATCGTGCGCGAGCTGACCCTGGCGCCGGGCGACGTGTTCGACACCGACCGGATGAAGACCAGCGAAGACCGGCTGAGAAACACCGGGTATTTCGAAAACGACGTCACGCTTTCCCCCGGCGACACCAACATCCCGGGCAAGCGCAACCTGCGCATCAACCTGACCGAGGCCAAGACGCTCACGGCGGAAGTCGGCGCGGGCTTCGACCCGGTGCAGGGCGTCGCGGCCTTTATTGATTTCCAGGAAAGTAATTTTGACCTGTTTAATTCCAAGACCTATTTCCGCGGCGGCGGCCAAAAGGCCCACGTGCGCTTCACCATCGGCACCAATATCCTCAGCGTGCAGGTTGACTACGAATATCCCTGGCTGTTCGAACGCCGGCTGGATACCGGCATCAGCCTGTTCCACAGCGAGGACAGCTACAGCAGCGACACCTACAATGAGGAGGACACTGGCTTCACGGTTTGGATCCGCAAGCCTGTCATCGAATACATTGACGCCACGCTGAGTTACACCCTGGAGGACATCCTGCTCAAGGACCTCACCGCCCAGGCGCCGCCGCCGGTTTTCGCCGAGCAGGGGGACACCACGGTATCCAAAGTCGGCCTCGACTTGGTACGGTCCAAGGGTCTCGACAGCCTGGTGGCGCCCACCACCGGCCAGCGCGAGGAGTTCCTCACCAGCGTGGCCGGCGGCCCGATCGGCGGCCAGACGAATTTTTATCGTTTTGAGGGGCACGCGAATTTTTGGATTCCGACCTTCAAATTCAGCAACCAAGTCCTGTCCTTCGCGATGCGCGCGGGCACCGTCTCGGGCTATGATGGCAAGGACGTGCCGTATGCGGAGCGCTATTTCCTCGGCGGCGATTATGACTTGCGCGGCTTCGCCAACCGCTGGGTCGGCCCGAAAGACGCCAACATGAACGATCTTTCCTATGGCGAGCCGCTGGGCGGCAATAGCATGGCCCTCGTGCAGACGGAATACAGCATCGAGCTTTTCAAGGATTTTCGCTTCGCCGTTTTCCACGACATTGGCTTCGTCAATGCGAACTCATTTGACATGAGTCCCGGGCAATACCGCCAGGATGTCGGCGTCGGCTTTCACTTCTTCCTGCTGCATCAGCCCATCCGGATCGACTTTGGCTACCCGCTCAATCCCGACCAATTTCAATCGCACAGCATCCGGCCCAGCTTTTCATTGCAGGCCGTTTATTGAACGCAATGCGGGCGCGGCGAACCATCCGGCCGCCCGTAAAATGCGCCGCGGCCCCGCTGCTCAGTTGGCCTGCAAAGTCAGCGCATGGATGACGACGTAAACATCGGTCGGGCCGCTGTAGGCGGTTCCGTAGATTTTCACCGGCTTGCCGAGAAAGGTCACCACCGAGTCGGGCAGCACCACTTGGTTGAGGTCCACGAGCGCGATTATCTGGCCCTTGCTGCTATACAACACGTATTGGGCGTTGATCGGGCCGGTGATTTTCGAGTCCGCGCGCAATTGCAGCGTGCCATAGTAGAAGTGCGGCAGGTCCGCATCGTTCGCCTGCTTGGGTTCGGACACAGCCGCGACCGCCGCGGGCGGCGTGACGGCAGCCACCGGCGCAATGGGCGCAACTTTCGCCGGCGGCGGAGTCGGCGCGACCGCGACAGCGGGAGCCGGAGCGGGCGTTGGTGCGGGAGCAGGGGTTGGCGCAGGAGCTGGCACCGGCATCGCCGTGCTGGCGATAGGCTTCGCCGCGGGCTTGATGAAATACACGGTCAGCGGGCCGGGGAAATTCACCTGCGACCAAACCACTTCCGCGTTGATCAAGGTTAAGGGCGGATTGTCCGGCGCGTTGCCCAGCACGGGGCTGGCGTCATCGGCGGTCAGGTGGACGGGCGTGCCGGGCGTGACGGAGAGGTCTTTGCGCGATTTGTTCGTGGGCACATAGCCGGCGAAGGGCCGGGCAGTTCGAACGTTTCCCAGCCCAGTGCAGCAGCCTTGGCCGGGTCGGGCACGGGCTTGGCCGTCGGCCAGGCGCGTGTCGTCGTGCTTGAGGCGCGGTGAGCTCGGGCGTCGAGGCGTCGGGCGAGAGATAAACGGCGACGTCGGACGCCGGCCCGGGGCCGTCGGCCCGCAGGGACGGGGTGGCGAGCAGGCCGAACGCGGCCGCCAAAGTGAAGTGGAAACGAAGGTTCATGGCAAGATGGCTACAGGTCTGTAACCGCGCAGCATAACGTGCTTTTGGCCAACGACAAAGCATTTTTTCCGCCGTTTCCAGCCTATTTTGGGAGTTGCCAAGCGGGGCGCGGGCGGCGATTTTTTACGTTTTGCCTCGAACATGACCGCCGATTCCAGCCACTCCGTCTATAACAAGGACCATCCGTTTTTGGCGCGGCTGACCGAGCGCCGCCGCCTGTCCAAGCCCGGCAGCGAGAAGGACACGCGCCACTTCGTCGTGGACATCGCCGGCAGCGGGCTGAAATACAAATGCGGCGATTCGCTCGGGGTCTATCCCACCAATGACCCGGCGCTGGTGGACGCCATTCTCAGCGCCGGCGGCTTGCAGGGCGACGAGCTGGTGACACTCAAGAATCTCGATACGCTGCCGCTGCGCCAGGCATTGCTCTCGCGTGTGTCGCTGGCGCAGCCGACCAAAAAAACCCTTCAAACCCTTCACGCGTATGCAACCGCGGCGGACGAGCAGGCGCGCCTGCACAACCTGCTCAACAACACCAACCCCGAGGAATTGCACGCCTACCTCGATCAGCGCGAATTCCTCGACCTCATTGAAGAATACCCCAGCGTGCGCTTTGGCCCGAATGCATTTTTGGATCTGTTCCGCAAATTGCAGCCGCGGCTGTATTCCATCGCGTCGTCGCCCCTGTTGTATCCGCACGAAATCCACCTCACCGTCGCCATCGTGCGCTACGAGACGAACGCGCGCGCGCGCCTCGGCGTCGCTTCGACGTATCTGGCCGACCGCGCGCCGGCGGGCGAGGCCACGGTGCCCGTCTTTGTTTCGCACTCGCATTTCGGGCTGCCGGCGGACCCCGCGCGCGACCTCATCATGGTCGGCCCCGGCACGGGCATCGCGCCCTTTCGCGCCTTCGCGCAGGAGCGCATCGCGCAACTCGCGCCCGGGCGCCTGTGGGTGTTTTTCGGCGAGCAGCGCCGCGCCTTTGATTATTTATACGAGGAGGAATGGGAGGCCTGGCGCGCCGCGGGGCAGCTCGCCCGGCTCGACCTCGCGTTCTCGCGCGACCAGAAGCACAAAATCTACGTGCAGGACCGCATGCAGGAAAACGCCGCCGAATTGTGGACGTGGCTGAAAAACGGCGCGGCCTTCTACGTCTGCGGTGACGCCAAGCGCATGGCCAAGGACGTGGATTCCGCCCTGCACGACATCATCGTGCACCAAGGCGGGATGGGCGCCGCGCAAGCCGCCGAATACATCAAATTGATGAAGAAAGAAAAACGCTATCAGCGGGATGTATATTAAGAAGAAGGAGACGGGAGACAGGAGGCAGGAGGCGGAAATCAGGAGGCCGACGAGCGGGATGTCGCAAATTGTTCCTTCTTGCTCCTGACTGCCGACTCTTGTTTCCTGTCTGCTTTCCCATGAGTCTTCTCACCTTCACCAACCGCACGGCGCTTGATCACGGGCGCGGGGCGGGGCATCGGCAAGGCGATTGCCGAGAAACTGGCGTCGCAGGGCGTCAAGGTCCTGTGCGTGTCGAAAAACCCGGAGCTCGTGCGGGGCGCGTGGCGGCGGCGGTGCCGGCCGCCGGGGGCCGGGCGCAGGCGTATGCGGTGGACGTGGCGGACTCCGCGGCGGTCAAGGCCGCGTGCGAGCAAATTTTGAAAGACCACGAGCGCGTGGATATTTTGATCAACAACGCGGGCATCACGCGCGACACGCTGCTGCTGCGCATGAGCGACGACGACTGGCACTCGGTGCTGAACACGAATCTGTCGAGTTGTTTTTATTTTACGAAGGGGCTGCTGCAGCCGATGGCGCGGGCGCGCTGGGGGCGCATCATCAACATTTCGTCGGTGGTGGGCCTGATGGGCAACGCCGGGCAGGCGAATTACGCGGCGGCCAAGGCGGGGATGCTGGGCTTCACGAAGTCGCTGGCGCGCGAGCTGGCCGGGCGCAACATCACGGCCAACGCCGTCGCCCCGGGCTTCATCACCACGGACATGACGTCGAAACTTTCTCCGGAGATGCTCGAAGTCGTGCAGAAGATGATCCCCCTCAAGCGTTTTGGCGAGGCCGACGAGGTGGCCAGCGATGATGGCCTATCTGGCCAGCGACCAGGCGGCCTATGTGACGGGGCAAGTTTTTACGGTTGACGGCGGCATGGCAATGTGAAGGCTTGCCGCCATTCAATATCAACCCTTTCCCATCCAACGACTATGGCGGATAAAACCATCGACCAGCGAGTGAAAGACATCATCGTCAACCAGCTCAACGTCAACGAGGAGCAGGTGACGCCGCAGGCTTCCTTCCTCGACGACCTCGGGGCCGATTCCCTCGACCTCGTCGAATTGATCATGGCCTTTGAGGAGGAGTTCAAGAACGAGATCAAGGGCGAGATCCCCGAATCCGAGGCCGAGAAGCTCACCACGGTCGGCCAGGTCATGGAGTATATCAAGGCGAAGTCGGGCGCGAAATAAGCGCCGCTTCGGCCGCGCCCGGCCGCTTTCGCGCCGGATTTATTGTTTGGTTTGCCGCATGGATTCCCGCTTCGTCATTCCCCCGGGTGGTGGTGACGGGCCTCGGGGCCGTCACCTCCCTCGGCCACAACGTGCCCGATTTTTGGGCAGGCCTGCTCGCGGGCCGCAGCGGCATCGACCGCGTCGAGCGGTTCGACATCACGGACTACCCCTGCAAGGTCGGGGCGGAGGTGCGCGATTGGGACCCGGCGCAATTCATGGACCCGAAGGAAGTCCGGCGCAACGACCGCTACACGCATTTTGCGGTGGTCGCCGCGCTGCAGGCGATGGCGGACGCGAATTTGACGGCGGCGCAGACTGGACCCCGACCGCTTGGGGGTCATCGTTGGCTCGGGCATCGGCGGCCTGGAGACCATTGGCAAGCAGGCCAAGGCGCTGTTTGACGGCGGGCCGCGCAAGGTGTCGCCGTTCATGATTCCCTCGCTGATTTCGAACATGGCCGCGGGGGTGATCGCCATCGCCACGGGGGCGAAGGGGCCGAATTTCGGCGTGGTCTCGGCCTGCTCGACGGGCACGCACGCGCTCGGGGCGTCGCTGCTGGCACTGCAGTTTGGCGAGGCCGACGTGATGATCGCCGGCGGCAGCGAGGCGGCCATCACGAACCTGGGCTATGGCGGATTTTGCGCGATGCGGGCGATGAGCACGAATTTCAACGACCAGCCAGACGCGCGTCCTGCCGGCCGTTTGACAAGCAGCGCGACGGCTTTGTGATGGGCGAGGGCGCGGGCGTGCTGGTGCTGGAGACGCTGGAGCACGCGCGCAAGCGCGGCGCGCGGATTTACTGCGAGCTGGTGGGCTATGCGGCGACCTGCGACGCCTACCACATCACCAGCCCCGATCCCGACGGGCGCGGGCCTGGCGAAGGCGTTGCGCACGGCGCTCAAGGACGCGCGGCTGGCGCCCGCAGACGATCGACTACATCAACGCGCACGGCACTTCGACGCCGTACAACGACAAGTTTGAGACCATGGCGGTGAAGAGCGTGTTTCGGCGAGCAGGCGTATAAAATCCCGATGAGTTCGACGAAGTCGATGACCGGGCATCTGCTGGGCGCGGCGGGCGGCATCGAGGCCATCATCTGCCTCAAGGCCATCGAGAGCGGCGAAATTCCGCCGACGATCAATTTGGAGGAGCAGGATGTGCCCGATTGCGATTTGGACTACGTGCCCAACGTCAAGCGCGCGCACAAGACGCGCGTGGCCCTCAGCAGCAACCTCGGTTTCGGCGGCCACAACGCGGTCGTGGTGTTCAAGGGGATGGAGTAAGCATCGCCTGCCGCCTCAGGACACCAGCGCGCGCAGCCGCGCGGCGGTCTGGTCGCGGTCGATTTTCCCCGCGGCGACATCGAGAGTGAGTTGTTCCCAGGTGGCCTGGTCTGGAAAAGGCGCCACGCCATTCAGCTTGAGAAACGCCAGGCATGCCGCCAGGGCGGTGCGCTTGTTCCCATCCACAAAGGGGTGGTTTTTGCACAGGCCGACCAGATACGCAGACGCCACCTCCGGGAGGTCGGCGTAAACGGATTGTCCGCCAAAGGTCGCCTGAGGGGCGAGCGCGGCGGATTCCAAAAGTCCGGGTTCCCTCACCCCGTCACTGCCGCCGAATTCGCGCAGCACGCGTTGGTGAATCGCCCGGACTTGGCCCACGTTGAGGTGGACGCAGTCGTCGGGCGTTTTTATGCAAGGTTTCGCAGGGTGGTCGAATAGTCGCGAATGACTTCGTCCAGCACTTTGTTGAACGCTTTTGCGTCAACGGGCCGCGCCGATGAATTCGCTTTCGCGCGGGCATGCTTGCGCCCGCCAGTCGGGGCTTTTCCCCGGCTGGTCTTGCTCATCTTGGCGGTGAGGACGGACACGGGGACAATTACTAACAGCCGCCCCTTGAACTTGTCAAATCGAGTATGGCAATGAAGTTGATTATGCGCCGGAGTTACTTCGTCTTGGGTTCGCCGCCGGGCGGGGGGATGGTCGCGGGCGTTTTGTCGGTGGCCCAGGAGAAGACATAATAGGTCGCGGAGGTCGCCCCGGCGTTGCTCGCTCCGTGGAGGTCGTTGGACGCGTAGAAAATGATGGCGCCGGGGCCCGCGGTGTAGGTGCGGCCCTTGATGAACACGGCCAGCGTGCCGTCCTTGACGATGAGCATTTCTTCGTTGCCGTGCGTGTGCGGCGGATGCACCGTCTGCCCGGGTTTGATGGTGCTGATGTGGCATTCGAAATTGGTGAGCGTCGTGGTCGGGGCGTTGAAGACGCTGCGCCGCGAGCCAAAGGCGGTGGCTTCGACCGGCAGCGCGTCGATATCATAGACGCCGGAGACGAGCGGGGATTTGGCGGTGAGGGTTTCCGCCGCGGTGGGGGCGGGCGGGGTCGTGCAGGCGGCGAGGCCGAGCACGACCGCACCGGACGCAATAAAATTTCGAAGGAATGGTTTCATGGCGTTTCTGATTGGGGGTTGCAGATGTATTACCATAAATCCACGCCGGCTTCCAGACGGGTTTTTGCCTTCGCCTTCGGCCCGGAATTCTCGCTTTAAACCCATTGCTCCCATACCCGCCTGGAGGCCCCATGAAACTTCGTTCGCTTTTGCTCCTGTTTGGTTTTGGCCTGGTCGCGCCGCTGGCGGCGCAGAGTGTTTCCCCGGTGCGCCTTGGCGCGCTCTCGACGGAACACCAGCAAAATCCCCTCGGCCTCGGCGACGGCGCAGCCGCGGCTTGTCGTGGAAATTGCTTTCCGACCGCCGCGGCGAAGCGCAGACCGCCTACGAGATCCGTGCGGCGTCCACCCCGGCCGGGCTGGCCGCCGGCTCGGGCGATTTCTGGAGTTCCGGAAAAGTTATTTCGGATCAATCCGTCCTGGTGCCCTGGGGCGGGACGGCGCTCGGCTCGCGCGCGCAGGTTTTCTGGCAGGTGCGGGTGTGGGACAAGGACGGCGCGCCCTCCGCGTGGAGCGACCCGGCGTCGTTCGAGCTGGGCTTGCTGAATCCCGCCGCGGACTGGAAGGGCCAGTGGATCACGGCGGATTTGCCGCGCTACGACATCGAGCAGGCCGCGCTGGCGAAGGCGGATTGGATCAACGCCGGTTCCGCGGCCAACCAGGCGGCGGCGGCGCGTTTGTCCTGGAACTGCCGGCGGACGCGAAGGTCCTGCGGCGCGACGTGGACGCCGCGGCCGACGGCCTCATCGCGCTCTACGTCAACGGCCACGCCGACGCTGCAGGGCAGCACCAGCCACACCGCGCCGTTCCACGCGGATTTCGGCCGCGCAGTTGGTCCCCGGCAAAAACATCATCGCGCTCGGCGCGGTTCCGCGGTGCGCCTGCCGGCCCGCGGCGGCCGCAACGCCATCGCCGCCCGCGTGGCGTGGTTGATCTGGCCGACGGCACACACCTGGAATTCAACACCGACAATTCTTGGAGCACCGCCATCCGCCGATAGCCACCGCTGGATTTGGCGGCGTTCGATCGCGTGGACGAGTTGGTTTGCGCCCGATGCCGCCGATTCCGCCTGGGCGGCGGCCACCGTCCTCGGCCCCTACGCGCGCAAGTTCGGCGGTCGGCCAGCGCCGGCAGCACCATCGGGCCGGGCCGCTACCTGCGGAAAACTTTCACCGTCAAAGGGCCGGTCGCGCAAGGCCCGCCTCTACTCGACGGCGCTGGGCGTCTACGAGGCCAGCCTCAACGGCCGGCGGGTCAACGACCATCAGCTCGACCCCGGCTTTACCGATTACAGCAAGCGCGTGATGGTGCAGACCACCGACGTCACCGCGCTGCTCCAGCCCGGCGCCGAATGCCCTCGGCGCGCTGCTGGGCGACGGCTGGTTTGCCGGCCGCGCTCGGGCTGGATGGGCCTCTGCCAATACAAGCAAGTCAGCGACGCATCCGCTCGTTCAACGCCCAGCTTGAAATCACCTACGCCGACGGCTCCACCGACGTCGATTGCCACGGACAATTCCTGGAAGGGCGGCCCGGGCGAGGTCGTCGGCTCCGACGAGCAACTGGGCGAGGTCATCGACGCCCGCCAGGCCGCGCCGCTGGGACTAGGCGGTCATTCAATGATGCCGCATGGGCCGCCGCGATCGGTGGAAGCACCACGCGGGCATCGCCCTCGACCCGCAGCGCGGGCCGCCCGTGCGCCAGTTGCTGGAACTGACCCCGAAGAAAATCACCCGCGTGGGCAACGTGCTGGCTGGTGGACTTCGGGCAGAACATGGTCGGGCACGTCCGCCTCTCCGCGCGCGGGCCGGCCGGCGCCACCATCCACGTCACCCATGCGCGAGATGCTCAACGCCGGACGGCACGCTCTACAACGAAAACCTCCGCATCGGCCATTTCGCTCGACACCTTCACGCTGAAAGGCGGCGACGCGCCGCGAGACCTTCGAGCCGCATTTCACGTTCCACGGCTTTCGCTACGTCGAGATCACCGGCTATCCGGGCGACGCTCACGGCCGGACGACATCCGCGGCATCGTCGTCGGCTCGGACAATCCGGCGACCGGCGCGTGGGAAAGCTCCAACCCGGACCTCAACCAGCTTTTCTCAAACATCCTCTGGGGCCAGCGCGGCAATTTCCTGAGCATCCCGACCGACTGCCCGCAGCGCGACGAGCGCCTGGGCTGGATGGGCGACGCGCAGGTCTTTGCGCCCACGGCCGCGCGCAACGCCGATGTCGCCGGTTTTTTCGCCAAATGGATGGTGGACGTGGACGACGCGCAGAACGCCCGCGGCGCGTTCTCCGACGGTTTCCCCGCGCGCCAACCAGAATCAATGCCTATCCGGTGTGGGGCGACGCCGGCGTCATCATCCCGTGGGCCATGTATACCGCCTACGGCGACAACAAGTTTCTCGCGGACAACTATCGACCTACATGGCGCGCTGGGTGGATTACTGAAGGCACAACACCGGCCTGATCCTCAACGGCGGCGTGGGCGACCATCTCGCGCCGGTGGTGACGCCCGCGCAGCATTGTGGACACGGCGTTTTTCGCCAATTCCGCGCACATCGTCGCCAAGCCGCCGCCCTCCTCGGCAGCCCGGAGGACGCCGCAAATACGCCAACTGACCGCGATCGTGGCGGCGTATCAGGCAATTATATCGGCGCGGATGGCTCGATCACCGCTGGCGGCCGTTGCCGGTTTCGCCGGGGCCGGGGCGCCGGCTCGGATCGCAGCGCCGAGGGCCGTGCCCGCGCGCACGGGCAACACGCAGGCGCCTACATTCTCGCGCTGAAGTTTGATTTGCTGCCGGAAAACCTGCGCGCCGGTCGTCGCGCAACGCTGGCCGACGATGTCGCGCAGAACGGCCACCTCACCACGGGCTTTGTCGGCTCCGGGTTGCTGTGCCCGATGCTCACGCAAATCGGCCGCTCCGACCTCGCGTGGCAACTCGTTTTCACCGACACCTATCCCTCGTGGCTGTTTTCCGTGAAGAACGGCGCGACGACGATGTGGGAGCGCTGGGACGCGCTGGACGCCGGACAAGGGCTTCCAGGCTTCCTCGATGAATTCCTTCAACCATTATTCGTTCGGCGCGGTGGGCTACTGGTTTTACACCGGCGCGGCGGGCATCCAGCTCGACGACGCCAGCCCGGGCTACAAGCATTTCTTCCTCGCGCCGCAATTCACGAACCGGCTCACCTACGTCAAGGCCACGCTCGATTCGCCGTACGGGAAAATTTCCTCCTACTGGCACGTCGAAGGCGACCAGATGATTTACGACGTGACGGTCCCGCCGAATTCCTCGGCGACGCTCGAACCTGCCGTTTCCGCCGAAAGACGTGACGGAATCCGGGAAGCCCATTGCCGCCGGCCGCTGCGCCGACACGAGTCTGCCGCTCGTGGCGGGCACGTATCATTTCTCGTTTCTGCGAGAGTTGATTAAGTAGGGCTTATCTCAAATTCAATTTTGAGCCAGGAAAGAGGGGCCCTCGCTAGCGACGCCCCTACAGCTACCCAGTTTGTTGCTGGAAAAATTGTAGGGGCGCCGCTTGCGGCGGCCCTGTCCCATTCTTTCGCGTTGCTCGGAGGCGGGGGTTTGATAGTGTCATGTGTCGAAATTGTTACAAACTCCCATGCCTGTTCCCCTCGAAAATGAGACGGCCTCGGCGGCGCGCGCCAACGCGGTCAACGCCGGGCCGCCATTGTCCGACACGAAAGCCACGGCACTGGGGATGCGGCGCCTGGTCAACGCGTTTTTTTATTCGATGGAGGGCTTCGGCTCGGCCTACAAGCACGAGGAGGCGTTTCGTCAGGAATTATATCTCGCGATTTTTTTGATGCCGGTCGCGGTGTTGCTGCCGGTGGGCATTCTGGGCAGGGCGCTGATGATTGGCAGCGTGCTGCTGGTGCTGATTGTGGAATTGCTCAACTCGGCGGTCGAGTGGTGCGTGGATTTGGCGTCGCAGCAGCAGCGCCATCCCTTTGCCAAGCGCGCGAAGGACATGGGCAGCGCGGCGGTTTTTCTGAGCCTGCTTAACTGTTTGGTGATGTGGGTGTTGGTGATTGCGCAAACCGTGGCGGACGGGCGGATGCATTTCTAACCCCAAGCGTTTGCTCAACTATTTCTTCCCGCGCCGATATCCGCCCGGCAACCAGTCCACGACGGTCAATCCCGGTACGCGGGAAAAATCCCGGTCTTGGGTTACAAGCGCCAGTTTGTTGGACAGAGCGTGGCCGGCAATGAGGCAGTCGGAAGTTTGCAGCCGCAGCCCGGCGCGTTATCCTGCTGCGCAGCGTGCCGCCCGCGCGGATGGTTGCTGCGATGGTCTGGTTCACCGTGCCCGGTGCAATCGGCAGGCTGGCCGGGCCGCTGCTCGGCGGGCTCGTCGTGACGATTACATCGTGGCGCTGGATCTTCCTGCTGAACGTACCGTTTGGCGTGCTCGGTGTGCTGCTCGCGCTGAACTTTATCGACGGTACGTACGAGCCGCTCATCGAGCGCTTCAATCTCGCAGGTTTCCCATTCTGCTTTCGACGGGGCTTGTCGGCCTGGTCGGTGGTCTCGATACCGCGGGCCGCGGGCTCGTGCCGCCCACCGTCACGTTTGCTTTTGCGGCGATCGGTGCGC
>CAVVCE010000006.1:0-7959 GCA_963746235.1 uncultured Alphaproteobacteria bacterium | reverse complement strand
AAAAGCGTCAGGACTCGCGGAGGAACTGGCGAGCCCTGACGCCCATCGCCCCCTTTAGTTCTTCACCGGGCCGCATTGCCGCGTGTGCTTGCCGCAGAAGTCGATGCACTCTTCAAAGGTCGACGGCCCGCGCCCATCCGCCCGTCGGCCGATGGATCGCTAGCCCCAGCAACGCTGCAGGAAACGCCGCGCACAGGCCCACGCCCAGTGACTGCATATGATTTTCGTCGGCAAATGGCTGTGATCGACGACACGGCGCGTCCTTGCACGAAAACACGAGTGCATATCTGTGGGACGCGATACTTCGGCTGTCGCCTCATGGGGAGATCGCAATCCCCATGGGCCGCATTAACAGAAGAACGTCGTGCGCTGTCAAGGGGTCGAAGCTTCAAAGGAACGAGCGCAGGTCGGGAATTTATGGATGATCGGGAATGCAAACGGCACCCGTGACAGGCGGCGTATTCGGGACGAGGAGCGGGAGCGCAAAGAGGTCAAAGCGGTTGCCGCCCAGCGATGAATTCGAGCTTCCGATCGTGCTTCGCTTCAAACTTGACAGCCCGGCAAAATTCCCAATACGTTGAGACATGGGGAATGCGATCTCCCCACGAGGCGTCATGCTGGAGAATCGCGTCCCGCTCACAGCAAGGACGCAGCATGCCCTCGACAGCGACCATTTCCATCGACAAGCTGGTACGCCTCGTCGGCACACCCCATTGCCCCGCTCTGGTCGATGTTCGCGCCGACAATGATTACAAGAGCAATCCGCGCCTGATCCCGAGTTCGATGCGGCGGCCCCATGCCGACCCTTCGGCGTGGGCAGGGGAATTCGTCGGCCGTTCCGCCATCGTGGTCTGCCAAAAAGGCGCCAATCTCAGCGAAGGAGTTTCGGCCTGGTTGCGCAATGCCGGCGTTCCGGCGGACGCGCTGGAGGACGGCTTCGAGGGCTGGCGCAAAGCCGGCATGGCAGCGGTAATCCTTGTAACCCTCGGCTTGCCGGCTTCGGCAGTAAGCGGCCACGCCGCGGACAAATTCCAGAAACTTTCGGGAGCGCAAATCCGTGCCAAACTCACTGGAATGGAAATGACCGACAATGTTCATTTTGCCGACGTGTTTGGCGCCGGTGGCGGGCTCAGAACGTACGCGATGGGCCAGAAGAAGGACGGCAAGTGGCGGGTTGAAAGAGACGAACTCTGCGTCGATCGCGGCAAGGATGATGGCGGTTGCTACCAGGTATGGATTGCCGGAAAGAACGTTGAATTCCGGCGGGAGGGTTTGGGGGCGACGTTCGAGGGAATCCTGCAGCGTCCGGCGGCCCGCAATTGATCTCGATGGCTCATGCGTCGAATGAAAGCGATTGGCACCATGGCGCGTGGATGCGCGTTCGTCGAATTGGCCAGATTTATGAACCCATTAACGCATGCACTGAACATTGATCGGAGAATGTCATGACGTTGAGAGTGAAGCCGATATCGGATGCACACCAAAAGCACGGCAGGCGCGTCCTCGTGGCGCTCCTCTTTCTCGCGGCGACCGCTGTTGCGTGCGCGAGTGCTGCGCGAGCGCAGAACGAAGATAAGGCGAAAGCGGGATTGGCGCTTTGGAGGGGAAGCGGATGCGCCGATTGCCATGGTGCCTTCGCGGATGGTGAAAAGCAGCGGGATGAGTTGCCGACCGGCGCGAATTTGCGCACCACTCGGCTCGACGCAGGAGCGCTCAAACTTACGATTAGCTGTGGATGTCCGGGGACCGGAATGCCCGCCTTCGACGAAGGTGTAAATACCGCGCGCG
This sequence comes from uncultured Alphaproteobacteria bacterium, assembly GCA_963746235.1. GTDB lineage: Bacteria > Pseudomonadota > Alphaproteobacteria > Rhizobiales > Xanthobacteraceae > JAJPKK01. Next base: position 6,171 of record CAVVCE010000006.1, on the reverse strand, counting down.
CCTGCAGCGGACAAGCGGGCGGCGATCTTTATCCGGCGCCCCGCACGCTCGCACCCGGCGAAATCGACGCGGTGGTCGCGTACCTGCAGGCGCGCATCGTCGGACGCGGTCCAATAACGAAAGCGGAATGCCTGGCCTACTACGACGATCAGCCGGACTGGTGCGATGAGTACAAATAGGCGCCGACGATAATTTGCAGCCAAATCCCCGCCCGCTGAGTCCGGACGAGCGTGATGCCGTGATCGCATATCTGCAGGCGCGCATCATTGGACGCGGCCGAATAACGCGAGAGGAATGCCTCGCCTATTACGATGAAAAGCAAGAATGGTGCGAGGACTATAAATAAAAATTCCGGAAACGGCGGAGATGGGCGGCATGAACAGAGTGAGATTGTTGATCGGCATACTCGACGCGACCGTCGCGATGCTCGGGGCAACCCAGGCCCAGCGGCTTGAGCTACCGGCCGCGCCCAATCGGGAGGTCGTCTCCAGCCAATGCCAAGCCTGCCATGATCTGAGCATGGTTCTTGGCTCGGCCGGATTGAGCCGGGACGGTTGGGACGGCGTCATTGATGAGATGGTAAGTTATGGCATGAGAATAACCGCGGAAGAGCGGGCAAAGATTCTCGATTACCTCGCGAACAATCTTGGTTCGAGGTAATCGGAGCCGATTTGGTACATTGTGAAACTCAATCATTCACATGGAACAACAGCACCTCCGAGCCACCCTGGGCAAGCAGGTTCGGCCATGACATGTACAAGGCATCCTGGGTGCGCGATCGCTCATATCGCCGTCGGCACCGGAGCAGGCGGCACGAGCCTGCGCCTCAAGGGGCACGCTGGTGGGGAATTTATGGATAATCGGGAATGCAAGCGGTACCCGCGGCACGCGCTTCTATGCCAGCGCTCGGAGCCGCAGTCATAATGGCGAGCCGTTTTCGAAGGCTTGCCGGACTGGCGCCGATCTGGCAATCATCACTTGCCGCCTTGTGAAGGCTTCGCCGCAAACGTTCGAACGACCCCATGTCGCCGCCGTCGGTCGAACTGAGGAGCGGATTAGGTGAACCTCTCCGAACCATTCATTCATCGGCCGGTCGCGACCTCGCTGATCATGGCGGCCATAGCCTTCGTTGGAATTGCCGCCTTTCCATTCCTGCCGGTCGCCTCGTTGCCGCAGATCGACTTTCCGACGATTCAAGTGACGGCCACCCTGGCCGGCGCCAGCGCGGAAACCATGGCGGTCTCCGTCGCCACGCCGCTGGAGCGCCAGTTCTCGCAGATTCCCGGCATCACCCAGATGACCTCGCTGAGCACGCTCGGCGCCGCGCAGGTCGTGATCCAGTTCGATCTCAACCGCAACATCGATGCGGCGGCGCAAGACGTTCAGGCGGCAATCTCGGTGGCCGGGAAAACGCTGCCGCAGAATATGACGCTGCCGCCGACCTACCGGAAGGTCAATCCGGCCGATCCGCCGATTCTCATCCTCGGCGCGCACTCGGCGACGCTGCCGCTCACCCGAATCAACGAATACCTCGATAGTTTTCTCGCCCAGCAGATATCGCAGGTGTCAGGCGTCGGGCTGGCTCAGATCGGCGGCGACCGGCGCCCTTCGATCCGGATTCAAGTCGACCCCGCCAAGCTCGCCTCGATGGGCCTCACCCTGGAGGACATTCGCCCGGCGATCGTCGGCGCCACGACGGATTCTCCCAAAGGCTTCCTGAACACCGCCGAAACCGGGTTCACGATCGCCGCCAACGACCAGATCATCGAAGCTGAACTTTTCAACGACGTCATCCTGGCGTACCGGAACGGCGCGCCGATTCGCGTGCGCGATGTCGGGCGGGCGGTGGCCGAAGCGTCCAACCGCAACCTCGCCGGATACCAGAACAACGAGCTCGGAATCATACTGAATGTCTTCAAGCAAGCCGGCGCCAACGTCATCGATACGGTCGACAAGATCAAGGAGCTGCTGCCGCGGCTGACCGCCAACATTCCACCTGCCATGACGGTCGAAACCATCCTCGACCGGACGACGACGATCCGCGCGTCGGTGCACGATGTCGAATTCACGATGGTGCTCACCATCGGCCTCGTCGTGATGGTCGTCCTGCTGTTCCTGCGCAATTTCTGGGCCACGCTGATCCCGGCCGTCACCATCCCGCTGGCGCTGCTCGGCTCATTCGCCGCGATGTATGCTCTCAATTTCAGTCTCAACAATCTTTCGCTGATGGCCCTCACGATCGCCATCGGGTTCGTGGTCGACGATGCCGTCGTGGTCGTCGAGAACATCTATCGGCACATCGAGCAGGGATCACCGCCTTTCGAGGCGGCGCTCAAAGGGTCCCGAGAGATCGGCTTCACGGTTTTGTCGATCAGTCTTTCTCTCGTTGCGGTGTTCATTCCGCTGTTCCTCATGGGCGGGATCATCGGCCGCCTGTTTCGCGAATTCGCCGTGACCGTCACGGCGTCGATTGTCGTGTCGGTCGTCGTCTCGCTCACGCTCGCGCCGATGCTGTGCTCGCGCTTCCTGAAGGAGGAGACGGGCCATCACGGCCGCGCCTACCGCGTCATCGAAGCGGGTTTCGACGCGATGTTGTCGGGCTATCGTCGCAGCCTCGATGTGGTGCTGCGCCATCAGGCAATCACGCTCTGCGTGTTCCTGGCCACAATCGTGTTGACGGTGGTGATGGCCATTCAAATTCCCAAGGGCTTCTTCCCGATCCAGGATACCGGCCTGATCACCGCCGTGTCGGAGGCCGCGCAGGACGTGTCGCCAGAGAAAATGTTTCGTTTGCAGCGGGACATTGGTGAAATCCTCTTGGCCGATCCCGACGTGCAAGCCTTTGCTTCCCAGACCGGCAACAACGACAATCCCACGACCGCAAACATTGGTCGCTTCAACATCGTGCTCAAGCCGGATGACCAGCGAAAGGCCACCGCTCCCCAGGTGATCGCCCGGCTGAGGCCGAAGCTGGCGCAGATTCAGGGTGTGACCCTCTTCATGCAGGCGGCCCAGGACATCAATGTCGGCGTGCGTCTGTCGCGCGGCGGTTTCGAGTACACGCTTCAGGCCGTCAACGTCGCGGACTTGACCGAGTGGTCGCAAAAGCTGCTCGAAAAGATGCGGACGCTGCCGGAAATCCTGGATGCGTCGAGCGACCTGCTGGCGAACTCGCCACAGCTCAAAATGACCATCAACCGCGACCAGGCGTCGCGTTTCGGCATTTCGGCGCAGCTCATCGACGACACCCTTTACGACGCTTACGGTCAGCGTCAGGTGACCCAATACTATACCCAGCTCAACACCAGTCCGGTCATACTGGAGATTACGCCCGAGCTGCAAAGCGACCTCACGTCGCTCGAACACATCTATGTCAAGTCGCCGGTGACCGGCGGCGTCGTGCCCCTTACCGCGTTGGTGGATGTCGATTTATACAAAGTGGGGCCGCTTGCGATTACCCACCAGGGGCAGTTTCCGGCGGTCACGCTGGCTTTCAATCTTCGCCAGGGCGTTGCGCTCGGCCAGGCGGTCGATGCCATCACCCAGGCGGCGCGCGACATCGGCATGCCCGGCTCGATCATCGGCACGTTCCAGGGCAATGCCCAGGCGTTCCAGGCTTCGCTCTCGAGCACGCCGATCCTGATCGGCGCGGCTCTCATCGTCGTCTACATCATCCTCGGGATTCTCTACGAGAGCTTCATCCATCCCCTGACCATTCTCTCGACCTTGCCTTCGGCCGGTATCGGCGCGCTGCTGGCCCTGAGCATCGGCGGCATGGACCTGTCGGTGATGGGCATCATCGGGATGATCTTGCTGATCGGCATCGTCAAAAAGAACGGCATCATGCTCGTCGATTTTGCCATCGTCGCCGAGCGCGACCGTCATGCCGTGCCGGCAGATGCGATCCGCGAGGCGTGCCTGTTGCGCTTCCGCCCGATCCTGATGACGACGGCGGCGGCGATGCTCGCGGGCGTGCCGCTGGCGCTGGGCACCGGCGCCGGTTCGGAGCTGCGCCAGCCGCTCGGCTACGCCATGGTCGGCGGGCTTGCACTGAGCCAACTGCTGACGCTCTACACCACTCCGGTCGTCTATCTCTATCTCGATCGTCTCCAGGATTGGCTGCGTCGCAACCGGCGCGGCGCCGCGGTCAAAAGCGCGGGGATGATCAGGCGGTTGCCGCGGAGTGAGGCGCCATCCACCCTCGTCGTCGACAAGCTGCACGGCCGCGCGCGCGTCATGGCGTTGTCGCCGATGCTTTTGTATGCCTTGGCATGTGTCGAGATTGTACGCGGAGAAGACAACATGAATTCTGACGTGCTGCGCGGGCGGTTTATTCGTCCGCTCTTGTCCGCCCTCGGCCTCGCGATGCTCGCCGCGCCGATGCCGGTGCATGCCGACGCCTTTCCGTTCGGGCGCGAGCTTGTGCTCGACGCGTCGCCCATGCGCGGATCGAAGAAGGTGCCGATCCTCGACATCGGCGACAACGGCAGCGCCGAGATCGATCTGTGGTGCAACAACGTGAAGGCGCAGCTCGTCGTCGCCGGCGACACCATCACCATCATCACCGGCGAAACCTCGGCGCGCCAATGCGCGCCCGACCGTGCCCGCGCCGACGAAGACCTCCTCGCCGCGCTCAACGACATCACCAAATGGCGGATGGATCGCTCCGCCCTCGTGCTCACCGGCAGCCGCACCCTGCGCTTCCGCCTGCCGTCGAATTGACGGCCGTCATTCCGGGGCCGTGCGAAGCACGGAACCCGGAATCCAGCGTGCGGCGCGGACAAGACTTCTGGATTCCGAGGTTCCCCCACGGATATCCGGAGCCATGCGAAGCAGGGGCTGGGGCCTGCCATCCGGGCCGGCCGAAAGTGTCGAGACCCGGAATGGAGGTGCCGGACCCGGAATGACGGCAACAAAATGCGAGCGACTTGAGCAAAAAAGAGCCGCCTCGCGGCGGCCCTTTGCGTTTCGTTCGTAGTGACGCGGCTCAGAAGTCCATGCCACCCATGCCACCCATGCCGCCGCCGCCGCCCGGCATCGCCGGCATCGCCGGCTTGTCCTTCGGCACTTCGGCGACCATCGCCTCGGTGGTCACCAGGAGGCCGGCGATCGAGGCGGCATCCTGGAGCGCGGCGCGCACCACCTTGGCCGGATCGATGATCCCCTTCTCGACCATGTCGACATACTCTTCGGTCTGGGCGTCGAAGCCGTAGGTCTCGGACTTGTTTTCCATGATCTTGCCCACCACGATCGAGCCCTCGACACCCGAGTTCTCGGCGATCTGCCGGATCGGGGATTCCAGGGCCTTGAGCACGATGTTGATGCCGGCCTGGACGTCGTGATTGTCGTGGTTGATCTTGCCGACCGCCTTCTTGGCGCGCAGCAACGCGACGCCGCCGCCGGGCACGATGCCCTCCTCGACCGCGGCGCGGGTGGCGTTGAGCGCATCCTCGACGCGGTCCTTCTTCTCCTTCACCTCGACCTCGGTGGCGCCGCCGACGCGGATCACCGCGACGCCGCCGGCCAGCTTGGCGAGCCGCTCCTGGAGCTTCTCGCGGTCATAGTCGGAGGTGGTCTCTTCGATCTGGGACTTGATCTGGGAGACGCGGGCCTCGATGTCCTTCTTCTTGCCGGCGCCGTCGACGATGGTGGTCTTCTCCTTGTCGATCACCACCTTCTTCGCGCGGCCCAGCATGGCGACGGTGACGCTCTCCAGCTTGATCCCGAGTTCCTCGGAAATGAGCTGGCCGCTGGTGAGGACGGCGATGTCCTCGAGCATGGCCTTGCGGCGATCGCCGAAGCCCGGCGCCTTCACCGCCGCGACCTTGAGGCCGCCGCGCAGCTTGTTGACGACGAGGGTGGCGAGCGCCTCGCCCTCCACGTCCTCGGCGACGATCAGCAGCGGCTTGCCCGACTGCACCACCGCTTCCAGCACCGGCAGCATCGCCTGCAGGCCCGACAGCTTCTTCTCGTGCAAGAGGATGTAGGCGTCTTCGAGTTCGACCACCATCTTCTCGGCATTGGTGATGAAATAGGGCGAGAGATAGCCGCGGTCGAACTGCATGCCCTCGACGATCTCGACCTCGGTGTCGAGCGACTTCGCTTCCTCGACCGTGATCACGCCCTCATTGCCGACCTTCTGCATCGCCTGGGCGATCATCTTGCCGATGT
>CAVVCE010000005.1:0-6163 GCA_963746235.1 uncultured Alphaproteobacteria bacterium | reverse complement strand
TATCGGGTCATTCCCGACGCGTTGTGGGAACTGGGCGCCGAGGTGTTCCCGATCGGCGTCGACCCCGACGGCTTCAACATCAACAAGGATTGCGGCTCGACCGAGCCGGAGGCGCTCAGCCGCAAGGTGCGCGAGATGCGCGCCGACATCGGGATCGCGCTCGACGGCGATGCCGACCGCGTGGTGATCGCCGACGAGCACGGCCGCCTGGTCGACGGCGACCAGTTGCTCGCGGTCATCGCCGAGAGCTGGCAGAAGGACGGCCGCCTGGCGAAGCCCATGGTGGTCTCGACCATCATGGCCAATCTCGGGCTCGAACGGCATCTCGAGGGGCTCGGCATCGCGCTGCGGCGCGCGCCGGTCGGCGACCGCTACGTGCTCGAGCAGATGCGCGAGCACGGCTACAATGTCGGCGGCGAGCCGTCGGGCCATATCATCCTGTCGGACTACAATACCACCGGCGACGGCTTCGTCGCCGCGCTGCAGCTCCTGGCGGTGGTGCAAAAGCTGGAGCAGCGGGTCTCGGTGGTGTGCCACCGCTTCGAACCGTTGCCGCAGGTCACCAAGAATGTGCGCTACCGCAACGGCAAGCCGCACGAGGACGCGATGGTCCAGTCGGCGATCGCGAGCGCGACCGAACGCCTCAACGGCCAGGGCCGGGTGATCGTGCGGCCGTCGGGCACCGAGCCGGTGATTCGCGTCACCGGCGAGGGCGACGACCCCCACCTGGTCGAAGAAGTCGTCGACGGCATCGTCGATGCCGTCACCCAGGTCGCGGCCGGCTGACGGGCCGCCGATACAGTCGCGGCGGGCCGGATGCCACGCTCCGATCCGTCATCCCGGCAAACCGCGCGCCGCGCGGGCGTTAATTTTTCGTTTGCGAAATCGAAGTGCGAAATCGAAGTAGCGATGTCGATCGATAATAATCATGGTGAAAAAGTAAGGTTAAGTGACGCTTAAGGATTAGATGGCATTGTCCCAATCGGCGAATGAACCGGGCGCAACGCATTTGCGATCTCGGAACGAGCGGAAGGACGATGTCATGAGTAGCTTCAAAATCTTCGCGATGGCGAGTGCCGCTGCCGGCCTGGCCGTAACCGTGGCGAACGCCGCAGACCTGCCTTTGGCCCCACTTCCGATCCCGGTCGTGCAGGAATTCTCCGGCTGGTATCTGCGCGGCGATATCGGAATGACCAACCAGCAGGTCAATTCACTGACCAATGTCGTCGCTCCCGGCACCTCGGTCGGAACCAAGTTCCTGCAGTTCGACAGCGCGCCGTTGTACTCGCTCGGCGGCGGTTATCAGTTCAACAACTGGCTGCGCGCCGACGTCACCGGCGAATATCGCGGCAACGCCCATTTCCACGGCCAGCAAGTCGCCCAGTTCGGCTCCATCATCCTGCCGGACGACTACAATGCGAGCAAGTCGGAGTGGCTGTTCCTCGCCAACGCCTATGTCGATCTCGGCACCTGGTGGTGCGTGACGCCCTTCCTCGGCGCCGGCATCGGCACCTCGCGCAACACCATTTCGAGCTTCGTCGACATCGGTGCCACCCAGGCCGGCCTGGGCGGCGGCAGCATCCTGAGCACCACCTACGCCGAGAATGCCTCGAAGTGGAACCTCGCCTGGGCGCTCTACGCAGGTCTCGCCTACAAGGTCACTCCGGGCCTCTCGCTCGAACTCACTTACCGCTATGTCAATCTCGGCAAGGCGGTGACCGGCCCGACGAACTCCTTCGACGGCACCACCGTCGTCAATGCGACCCCGTTCAACTTCGGCACCATCACCTCGCAGGACGTGATGCTCGGCTTCCGCTGGAACCTCGGCGAACCGGAACCGCCGGTGATGGCGCCGCCGCTCATTCGCAAGGGCTGACCGAACTGGCATAGAATTGATGCTGCAAATGCGGCGCGGGAGAAATCCTGCGCCGCTTTTTTCGTAAGCATGGCCCATCGCCCTGATGCCGTCGGTCTCATGCATGATCCGGAGGCCTCTGCTGCCTTTCGGAATGCGCGCTAACGCTCCATTAAGGTTAATTCGCGAAAATCTTTCTACGGTTCGTGCAAGGCACGCGTGGCCGCCGCTTGCTGGAGGCAAAACATGCGTTGGTGGGTTTGTGGCTTGTTGATCGCGATGGCTGGCCCGGCCCTCGCGGGCGACTATGACGATTCCTGGCTGCGGGGGTCGCAGGTGATCGGACCCGCGGTCGCGGCGCCGCCGCGGCTCTATCGAATCTGGGCCGGCGCCTATGGCGGCGGGCAGGTCGGCGAAGATTTTCATGGGGTCGACTTTCGCACCGTCGCGTCGAATGCGGTCGCGAGCGCCGCTTCCCAGGACTCGATCCTCAACAGCCTGGGGAACGCCTTGCCCGGAATGCCAGCGCTGCCCAGTTACAATACCAAGGGCCCCAGCTATGGCGGCTTCCTCGGTTACAATTGGCAAATCGACGACGTGGTGTTCGGGGTCGAGCTCAATGCCAACCGATCCTCGCTCAATGCACATGCAGACAACATCGCGAGCCGCAATTATATCGTAACCAGCGGCGGCTACACCTACGCGCCGACGACCGTCAACGTCACCACCAGCGCTACGGCGAACATGTCCACCTACGGCACCTTGCGCGGGCGGGCGGGGTGGGCGATGGGAAACTTCCTGCCCTATCTCGTCGCCGGCGTTTCGTTCGCGCAGATCGACACCACGCGCAAAGTCGACATCAATTACTTCGGCGTGTGCGTTCCGATACCTCCAAATCCATGTCCTAATATAACGATCGGCGGCGACTATCCGTTTTCCGATGTCAGCCACGGCAAATATGTCGCCGGCTTCGACGTCGCGCTCGGCACGGATTACATGGTGACGCAAAATATATTCACGCGCGCCGAAGTCGAATACCTCCAACTCGGTGCGCCCAACCAAGTCAAGCTGAGCACGGTGAGCACACGCGTCGGGCTCGGACTGAAATTCTGAGCATGCCGCGATTGCGCTCGGCCGATGTCGCCTGACCGGGCAATCCGGCACGCGCGGTCGGTGTTTGAGCGAATGGCGATCCTGCTCGCAATCCCGCTTGACTGCACCGCTGCCCTTCCTTATTTGCGGTCCCGGGACACCCCTCCCCACCGAGGGGCGCCTATCTGGAAGGATAGACCATGGCGAACCCGATGCCCGGCGTGCGGCCGGCAATTCCGCACTTCTCGTCCGGTCCCTGCGCCAAGCGCCCCGGCTGGAGCCTCCAAGCCCTCACCGACGCCGCGCTCGCGCGGTCGCACCGTGCCAAGCTCGGCAAAGGCAAGCTCAAGCGCGCCATCGACCTCACCCGCGAGGTGCTGCAAGTCCCGGCCGGCTACCGGATCGGGATCGTGCCTGCGTCCGATACCGGCGCGATCGAGATGGCGATGTGGTCGCTGCTGGGCGCCCGTCCGGTCACCATGCTGGCGTGGGAATCGTTCGGCGAAGGCTGGGTGAGCGACGTCCTCAAGGAGCTCGAGCTCAAGGACACCACCGTTCTCAAATCCGCCTACGGCACGCTGCCCGACCTCGCCAAGATCGACTGGTCGAGCGATGTCGTCTTTACCTGGAACGGCACCACATCGGGCGTCCGCGTGCCCGACGGCGACTGGATCGCGGCAGATCGCCAGGGCCTATCGATTTGCGACGCCACGTCGGCCGCGTTCGCCCAGCGGCTCGATTGGGGCAAGCTCGATGTCGCGACCTTCTCCTGGCAGAAGGCGCTGGGCGGTGAAGCGGCGCACGGAATGCTGGTGCTGTCGCCGCGTGCCGTGGCGCGGCTGGAGAGCCACAAGCCGGCCTGGCCGCTGCCGAAGATTTTCCGCCTGACCAAGGGCGGCAAGCTCAACGAGGCGATCTTCGAGGGCGAGACCATCAACACGCCCTCCATGCTGTGCGTCGAGGATTATCTCGATGCGCTGCAATGGGGAAAATCGATCGGCGGGCTCGACGCGCTGATCGCGCGCGCAGACGCCAACACCAAAGTCATTGCCGACTGGGTGGCGGTGACGCCGTGGGTCGCGTTCCTCGCCAAGGTGCCGGCGACCCGCTCCAACACGTCGGTGTGTCTCAGCATCGTCGATCCCGCCGTGACCGCGCTCGCGGTCGACGCCCAATCCGCCTTCGCCAAGAGCCTCGCGGCCGCCGTGGAGAAGGAGGGCGCCGGCTACGATATCGCCCACTACCGCGACGCGCCGCCGGGCCTGCGCATCTGGTGCGGCGCGACGGTGGAGGCCCGCGATGTCGAGGCGCTGACGCGGTGGCTCGACTGGGCATTCGCCAAAACCAAGGACGCGCTGCCGAAGGCGGCCTGAACGTCCTCTCCCGCGCCGCCGCCGGCGGTCGCGCGATTTTCTCACTTCAACGCATTGACGGGCGACACCATGGCTCCTCGCGTCCTCATCTCCGATGCGCTCTCTTCCGCCGCGGTCCAGATCTTCAGGGATCGCGGGGTCGAGGTCGATTTCCAGCCCGATCTCGGCAAGGACAAGGACCGGCTCGCCGCGATCATCGGCGAGTTCGACGGCCTCGCCGTGCGTTCGGCGACCAAGGTCACGACCAAGATCCTGGAGCGGGCGGCGCGCCTCAAGGTGATCGGCCGCGCCGGCATCGGCGTCGACAATGTCGATATCCCGGCGGCGACCGGCAAGGGCATCATCGTGATGAACACGCCGTTCGGCAATTCGATCACCACCGCCGAGCACGCCATCACCTTGATGCTGGCGCTGGCGCGCCAGATCCCCCAGGCGGACAGTTCGACCCAGGCCGGGAAATGGGAGAAGAACCGCTTCATGGGGGTCGAGATCACCGGCAAGACCCTCGGTGTGATCGGCTGCGGCAACATCGGGTCGATCGTCGCCGACCGCGCCATCGGCCTGAGGATGAAGGTGATCGCCTACGACCCGTTCCTGTCGCTGGACCGGGCGATCGCGCTCGGCGTCGAGAAGGTCGAACTTGCCGACCTGATCAGGCGCGCCGATTTCATCACCCTTCACACGCCGCTGACCGACAAGACCAGGAACATCCTCGGCGTCGACGCCATCGCCGCAACCAAGAAGGGCGTGCGCATCGTCAATTGCGCCCGCGGCGGCCTGGTCGACGAGGCGGCGTTGCGCGCGGCGCTCGATTCCGGCCATGTGGCCGGGGCCGCCTTCGATGTCTTCACCGAGGAGCCGGCGGTCACGAACCCCCTGTTCGGCCACCCCAATGTGGTGTGCACGCCGCATCTCGGCGCCGCCACCACCGAAGCGCAGGAGAACGTCGCGCTGCAGATCGCCGAGCAGATGTCGGACTATCTGCTGCGCGGCGCCATTTCGAATGCGGTGAACTTCCCCTCGATCACGGCGGAGGAGGCGCCGCGCCTGCGGCCGTTCGTGACGCTCGCCGAGAAGCTCGGCTCGTTCGCCGGCCAGCTCACCGAAACCGGCATCAACAAGGTGCAGATCGCTTATGATGGCGAGGTCGCCCGCATGAACACGCGCGCGCTGACCTCGGCGGCGATCGCCGGCCTGCTGCGCCCGATGCTGCAGAACGTCAACGTCGTCTCCGCGCCGGGCGTCGCCAAGGAGCGCGGCATCGCGGTCGAGGAGACCACGCGGGAGGGCGAGTGCGATTATGAAAGCCTGATCACCGTGACGGTGGTGACGGAGAAGCAGTCGCGCTCGGTGTCGGGCACGGTGTTCGCCGATGGCCGGCCGCGGATCGTCAACATCAAAGGCATCCGCATGGATGCGGAGTTCGGGCCGTCGATGCTCTACATCACCAACCAGGACAGGCCGGGCTTCATCGGGCGGTTCTCCTCGACGCTCGGCGATGCCGGCATCAATATCGCCACCTTCCATGTCGGCCGCGATGCCCCCGGCGCCAACGCCATTGCGCTGATCGAGGTCGACGGCGAGGTCCCCGCCGAGGTGCTGCGGAAGGTCCAGTCGCTCCCGCAAGTGCAGCAGGCGAAGCCGCTGCGGTTCTGAGGCTTTTGTATCGTCATCGCCGCGCTCGGCTGCAGCGATGACGGTCATCGAGACGCGGGCGCGGTCTGATCAGGTCACAGCGCGGAGACGGGAGCGGCAGTGGCGTGCTCCGGACCGGCCTGACCGCGGTCGCCTTTCGCTGGCGCGGTCGCGCCGCGCCCCCAGCCCTGCTGCGGTTCGTCCGCGG
>CAVVCE010000004.1:0-76653 GCA_963746235.1 uncultured Alphaproteobacteria bacterium | reverse complement strand
GCGCACGACGCACGCTGCTCTTGGCTAAAGCCCGTGATCAGCCGCAGGCAGGTGCCGATTTTTCTGCGCCATCTTTTTGGCCTCTGGCCGGGTCGTTAAGATGCTGAGAATCTTGGAAGAATGCAGGCGTTGGATGGCCTGTGCAAGGCCGCCCGGCCCGCCGCCCGGCCCGCCGGGGGCAGCTGCAGCTTCGCTGAGCAGGCGCGCACTGGAGCTAAACAAAGGGTTCCCCGCGTGACAGCCGCGACAGGTGTTACCCCATGACCGCCCCCGTCCCGCCAGCAAGAGACTCCCGCACGCCGGCCGGACTGGCGGCGGTGGGCCAAGGAAGAGAAGATGAATTGGCATTGAACTTCCCCTACATTTCACTGTGTTGAAAAAATCGGGCCAAACCACAATGCCGGAAGACGCTTCCGCCCTCCATCTGGTGCTCACCGGCGATCCGGCGCTGTTCGCCATCGTGCGGCTGTCGCTGATCGTCAGCCTGAGCGCCGTCATGTTCGCCGCGCTGATCGGCGTGCCGCTCGGCGCGCTGATCGCTCTCACCCGTTTCCGCGGCCGCGAGGTTGTGATCGTCGTGCTCAATGCGCTGATGGGCCTGCCGCCGGTGGTGGTGGGGCTGGCGGTGTTCCTGTCGCTGTCGCGCTCCGGGCCGCTCGGATCGTGGGGCCTCCTGTTTACGCCGCAGGCCATGGTGATCGCGCAGACTATCCTGGTCACGCCGATCATCGCGGCGCTCTCCAGGCAGACGATCGAAGATCTGTGGGTTGAATATCGCGACGAACTCGCGGCGATGAATGTCGGCCCGGCGCGCCGCGTCGCGACGCTGGTTTGGGACGCGCGATTTTCCCTGGTCACGGCGCTGCTTGCCGGGTTCGGGCGGGCTGCGGCGGAAGTCGGCGCCATCATCATCGTCGGCGGCAACATCGACGGCTTCACCCGCACCATGACCACGGCGATCGCGCTGGAAACCTCCAAGGGCGATCTGCCGCTCGCGATCGGGCTCGGCATGGTGCTGATGCTCATCATCATCGCGATCAACGCGCTGGCCTGGGGCGTGCGCCGCGCCGGCGAGCGTTGGGCGGGATGACGATGCGCGCACCCGCCACCGACTTGCCGATCGTGTTCGCAGAAGCCGGAATCCGCGCCGGAGCGGTGGCGATCCTCGACGACATCTCCCTGTCGATCGGACCGGGAACGCCGACCGTCCTGATCGGACCGAACGGCGCGGGCAAAACCACGCTGCTGCGCGCCGCCATCGGGCTGATCCCGGTCTCGCGCGGTCGCGTCACCTGGGGTGGACGCGAGGTGTCCCCGCCGACCCGGCGTGCGATCCTGTTGCAGCGTCCGGTCATGCTCCGGCGCAGCACCGCGGGCAATGTCCGCTACGCGCTCGGCACCGCGGGCGTGCCGCGCGGCGAACACGAACAGCGCATCTGCGACCTGCTGGCCTTGGTCGGCCTCGAAGGCTTGCAGCGCCGGCCGGCGCGGCGGCTTTCCGGCGGCGAGCAGCAGCGGCTCGCACTCGCCCGCGCGCTGGCCCGCGACCCGGCGGTGCTGTTTCTCGACGAGCCGACCGCGAGTCTGGACCCCTACGCCACCAAGGCGATCGAGGACGTGGTGCGCTCGATCGCCGCGCGCGGCGTCAAGGTGGTGATGTCGACCCACGATCTCGGCCAGGCCAAGCGCATCGGCGGCGAGATCGTGCTGCTGCATCGCGGCCGCGTGGTCGAGACCGGCGCGGCGGAGGAATTTTTCCCGAACCCACGCACGCCGGAAGCAAAGAAATTCATCGCCGGCGAACTGCTGGTTTGAGCAACGACAGGCCTAGCGGAGGATTCGTTCATGCTCTCACGCCGCAATCTCATCGCCGCCGTCACGCTCGTGGCCGCGGCCTTCGCTGCGCATGCCGGCATTGGCGCAGGACAAATCGATCGTGGTGGCCTCCACCACGTCGACGCAGGATTCCGGTCTGTTTGAATACCTGCTGCCGCTCTACAAAAAGAAGACCGGCGTCGTCGTCAAAGTCGTCGCGCAAGGCACCGGCCAGGCGCTCGACACCGGCCGGCGCGGCGATGCCGATGTCGTGTTCGTCCATGCCAAATCGGCCGAGTTGAAATTCCTCGCGGAAGGCGAGGGCGTGAGGCGCTATCCGGTGATGTACAACGACTTCGTCCTGATCGGGCCGAACAGCGATCCGGCCGGCATCAAGGGCATCAAGGACGCGGCCAAGGCGTTCCAGACCATCAAAGACAAGCGGGCGTCCTTCATCTCGCGCGGCGATCGCTCCGGCACGCATATCGCCGAATTGCAGCTCTGGAACGAGGCCGGCGTCGACATCGATAAGGACAAGGGTCCATGGTACAAATCGATCGGCCAAGGCATGGGCGCCGCGCTCAACACCGCCGGCGCCGCCAATGCTTACGTGCTGTGCGACCGCGGCACCTGGATTCATTTCAAGAACAAGGGCGATCTGCAAATCCTGGTCGAAGGCGACAAACGCATGTTCAACCAGTATGGCGTCATGCTGGTGAACCCGGATAAGCATCCGAACGTCAAGAAGGAGCTTGGCCAGCAGTTCATCGATTACCTGGTCTCGCCCGAAGGGCAGAAGGACATCGCCAACTACAAGATCGACGGCGCGCAGTTGTTCTATCCGAACGCCGACGATGCAGGGGCGTGACGCGCACGGTAGATCGAGTTTGTCGCATGCTTCTTGTGGGTCCACCTGCCTCGCCCGCCGGCACGTTTCGCCGCGCGACGCAATCGGGTGTGGAGCCATCACGCCGCCGAAAGTTCGATCCCGATCCCGTCCGGATCGGCAATGCGTGCCGACCCGGGGGTCGTTCCGTCCTCCATCGCGATTGCGCGCTCGCGCAAAGTGCGCCTGATCGATTCGGCGGAATCCTTGACGGTGACGCGGATGTGGTCGATCCCGCGCGCGGTGGAGGCGCCGGAGGTCGCGCCGGCGGAAATCAATTCGAGGACGGAGTCGCCGACGGAGAACGCTCTCGAGCGGCGCGAACCCGCTGACGCGATTTCGGTACCGAACAGCCGGCCGTAATAGTCACCCGCGCGCGTCACGTCCGCACTCCGCAGGCCAATGCGGCTCATGGACAGCGGCGACAATGCAGGCCCGGCGCGGACCGGCCCCTGATAGGGCGTGGCGGTTTGGCGCGCCCACCCGCCCGGCTGTCTCAATTGCATCAAGCTCCCATCCAGGTCGGCAACCCAGAGATCGCCGGATGATCTCGGCAGCACCGCAATGCCGCCGTCCTGCAGTTTCGCCGCCATCTTCGCTTTATCGTAGTCGCGAAGTCCGAGCGAATAATGATCGAGGCCCGGCGTATCCGGAGCGAACGCCTGCGATATGGCGAGATAGCCGTCGCCGAACCTGATGAAGAATCCTTCGCTGGGCGGCGATGTCGGTTGCGCCCGCAGGGCCGGATTCCTGAGAACCGGCGTGTCGAACAGCGCCATGTAGAAAGCGCCCGATCTGGCCACGTTCGACACCCGAATATTGACATGGTCGAGCGACACCGGCTGCAGGATGCCCGACTCCGCGGCGCCGGCACTGCGCACGGCTGCGAGCGCGCCCAGCAGCATGAGGGTTTGGCGACGCGAGACCAAACCCGCATGCACTCCTTGTACGTGGTCCATAGGCTTGTCCTCCCTGGTCGACTGCCGATCGGCATATCACGCTTCCACTCCGAGACTATACCGTGTAATTTTGCAACCCGGTCCTTGCGATGAGGTACCGGCAGAGGTATCGCGACCCAGGGAGAGCACGCATGCGTTTCCGGCTTCTGACCTGCATGCTTCCGACGTGCATGCTTGTGACTTGCATGCCTGTGACTTGCATGACGGTTTTCGCGGCGGCCGTGTTGACGCCGAGCGGCGCCGCCGCTTTCGACGACTCGAAATATCCGGACTTGAAGGGCCAATGGCACCGGGTCGCGGTGCCGAGCGGCCGCTATCGCGGCGTCCAATACGATCCGCACAAGCCCGCCGGTCCGGGGCAGCAAGCACCGCTGACGCCGGAATATCAGGCCATCTTCGAGGCCAATCTCGCCGACCAGGCGCTGGGCGGCCAAGCTGGCGATCCCACCTACCGATGCCTGTCGCCCGGCATGCCGCGCATCATGGGTCCCTACGGGGAGATGGAAGTGGTGGTCCTCCCGGAGGTCACCTATATCCTGATCGACCACATCCACGACAACCGCCGCATTCACACCGATGGGCGCGACTTCCCGCCCGAAATGGCGGACAATCCGCAGTTCTCGGGCTATTCGATCGGCCGCTGGGTGGATGAAGACGGCGATGGCCGCTACGACACGCTGGTCGTCGAGACCCGCGGCATGAAGGGTCCCCGCACCTTCGAGATGACCGGCATTCCGCTGCACGACGACAATCAGACGATCATCAAGGAGCGTATCTATCTCGACAAGACCGATCCGAACATGCTGCACGACGAAATCACCACGATCGACCATGCGCTGACCCGTCCTTGGATCGTCACCAAGGACTACCGCCGCACGCCGACCAACGAGCCGATCTGGTGGAGCGAGACCGTGTGCGCCGAAAACAATGTGCATGTCACTGTCGGCGATGAAGTCTATTTTCTGAGTGGAGAGGGTTTCCTCATGCCCTCCAAGAAGGGCCAGCCGGCACCGGATTTGCGATATTTCAATCCATCGAAGAAATGAGATCGGCGCTCCAGGCGCGAGCCCAAATCAAAGTGCCGAAGTATGTCGCCTCCCTCTCATGCAGGGGTCGTGCTTCGTGTCGATGATCTCTCGGGCGAACCCGTCCGCGAGCTTATCGCGCGCCATCTGCTAGGCATGCATGCGCATTCGCCCCCGGAAAGCGTGCATGCGTTCGCAATCGACAAGCTGCGCGATCCAAGCGTCATCTTTTGGTCGGCCTGGATCGGCAATGAGATTGCTGGTTGCGGAGCCCTCAAACGCTTGTCGGGCGAGCAGGGCGAGATCAAATCCATGCGCGTGGCCGACCGGTTTCTCGGTCAAGGCGTCGGCCGAGCGATTCTCGAACACATCATCGCGGAGGCTCGCGCCATGGGCCTGCGCAGCATGTGGCTCGAAACCGGGTCCGGGGACGCTTTTCTCCCGGCGATCAATCTTTATGAAAGTGTGGGATTCAAGCGTTGTGGACCTTTCGGCGGATACGTTGCCGATCCATTCAGCGTGTTCATGACCGTTGCGATCTGAATCGACAACGGATAGGGAGAAAAGACGAAGCCACCCCGCCCGCTCAATCGTCGATGATCTGGCCGCCGTCATAGCCGCAGGCGATCCGGCCGAGGGCGAGGCGAAACGCCTCGGTATCGATCATGCCGGCAAAATCCGCGCCGGCGGTGCGGTGCGAAGCGCGGGCGCGCTCCAGGATCGCCGCGATGAGGTCGCGGTCGAGATAGGGCAGGCTCGCCCAGAATCCGCGCGCCAGCTCGTTCGCCAGCGCGTGATCGGGGTGCTTCGGGTTTTCGGGTGCGCGGCCGATCTCATACATGTGGACGACCTTGTCCCAAGGCGCCCGTTCCGACGGCAGGCGCGCCATGATTTCCGGGTGCTCCTGCGCCACGTAAAACCGATTGAGCGTGTCGAACAGCACGAACCGGTAGCCCTGCGCCAGCAGGAACGGCTCCCATTCGTCCCCACGCAGGTTCGCCGGACACCGGCAACACCGCTTCGATCACGATCACCTTCGGCCGGAACCGGCGCCAGTCGCCGCCCGCCAGCACGTCCGCCTCGCCGCCCTCGACGTCGACCTTGAGGAAATCGATGGCCTCGAGATCATGGGCCGCGCACAGCTCGGCGAGCGTCATCGCCGGCACGCGCACGGTGCGGTAGCCGGCGCCGAACGCTTCGGCCTTGCGGGCGATATGCTCGACGGTGGTCGACAATCCGTGCAGGCGTGGAACCACATGGAAATCGATCTCGCCGGAGGCGCGGCCGACGACGCCGCAGACCGCCGCGTCGCGCGGGCGCAGGCGGGCGTACAAGGCGGCGAGTTCCGGCTGCGGCTCGACCACGATGCCGCGCCAACCCCGTTCGTAGAACCAGAACGAGACATTGTCGGCGACCGGGTGCCCGCCGCCGATGTCGATATAGGTTCCTGTCTTCTGTCCGGCGAAGGCGAGGGAGAGATGATAGTCCTCGAGGTTCTGCGTGTAGGAAAGCTCCATCCCGATCCCTTTCTGCGGCGTCGGGCGCCGGCATTTCGTTGCGACACCGGCGACGCGCCGGCCTGCCGGCGCCGTTGCGCCCGGACGTCTCGGAAAAGACTGTGCAAATAACGGCACGCTTGTCCAATCCGACATAAATGGTCCACGTTGAGCGGTCTAACCTGCCGGGCCGGCCGATCGGCTGGCCCTGTTCAACCGGTCTAGCGGGCGTCCCATGTTTCCCATTCCCAAATGCGTGTTCCTGACCCAGGGCGTCGGCATCCACCGGCATCTCCTGACCGCTTTCGAATATGCGCTGCGAAACGCCGACATCGAGCAGCAGAACCTCGTGACGGTGTCGTCGATCCTGCCGCCGGGCTGCGAATTGATCACCCGGGCGTCGGGGGTGGCGACCTTGAGCCCGGGCGAACTCACTTTCTGCGTCCTGGCGCGGTCGGAGACCAACGAACCTGGCCGCCGCATCGCTGCCGGGATCGGCCTCGCCCGGCCCAAGGATTCCAGCCATTACGGCTACATCTCCGAGCACCACGCCTTCGGCATGTCGGACGCTCAAATGCGCGACTATGTCGAGGATCTCGCCGCCACCATGCTGGCCTCCACCCTCGGCATCGAATTCAATCCCGATGCCGCCTGGGACGAGCGCAAGCGGGTGTACGAATTGAGCGATCTCATCGTCGACAGTCTTTCGATCACCGCTTCGGCGGAAGGCGCGGCCAATGGCGACTGGACCTGCGCGGTCGCGGCCGCGGTGTTCCGCTTCGCGCTTCCGCCCGTCGCGCCATGACGGCGCCTGCCACCTATGCCGTTGCGCCGACCTTCCTCGGCGTCGCGCGCCGGGATCGCGACGCGGCGATCTGCGTCGCCGGGATTCCGTTCGATCTCGGCACCTCCAACCGCAGCGGCACCAGGTTCGGTCCGGCGGCGATCCGCCACGCCAGCCGGATGCTGGTGGACGGCGCGCATCCCGACCACTGGATCGAGCCGGCGACGCTGCCGCTCGCCGACATCGGCGATTTTGCCCTTGCGCTGGGGGATATCCCGGCCAGCCTGGCGCGGATCGAGGAAGCCGCCGCCGGCGTCGCGCACCTCGTCGCATTGGGCGGCGACCACAGCATCACCTTGCCGCTGTTGCGTGCCCTGGGCCGGCACCGCGGCCCGGCGGCGCTCGTCCACTTCGATGCCCATGTCGATACCTGGCCCGACACGTTCGGCCAGCGCTACGGCCACGGCTCGGTGTTCTATCACGCCATCGAGGAGGGGCTGGTCGAGCCGCGGCGGATGATCCAGATCGGCATCCGCTCGCCCATGGGGCGCGAGATTTACGACTGGACGATCGGGCGCGGCGTCACCATCATCCCCGCCGCCGAGGTTCATGAATCGAACCCCGCCGCGGTCGCCGCGCGCATCCGCGAAATTGTGGGCGACGCGCCGGTCTATCTCAGCTTCGACATCGACGTGCTCGACCCCGCCTTCGCGCCGGGCACCGGAACGCCCGAGGTCGGCGGGCTGGCGAGCTGGCAGGCGCAGGCGATCCTGCGCCGCCTCGCGGGACTGGCCTTCATCGGCTTCGACATTGTCGAGGTCGCGCCGGCCTATGACGCGGCGGAGATCACCGCGCTCGCGGGCGCCACCATGGCCTGGGAGTATCTCTGCCTGCTCGGCCGCGCCGCCGCGGCTAAGTGACGCTGCGCGCGGGACGACTCGGCACAGGCCTCGACACGGGGCCTTGCCGATGCGGCGCGAACCTGCACTAATCGACGCGGGATGCCGGTCCCGGATGAAAGCATTTTTCAGGAAAATGTTCATCAGGAGTCAATGGCCCGTCCAAGCAAGAAAGTTCCCGCGAAGCGCGTTCAATACGCGGCCCTGCCATACCGGCGAAAGGGTAATTCCCTGACGGAGGTATTGCTGGTCACTTCGCGCGAGACCGGACGATGGATCATTCCGAAGGGTTGGCCGCTCAAGGGCAAGGCGCCCCACAAGTCGGCCGCGCGCGAAGCCCGCGAAGAGGCCGGCGTGGTCGGAAAGATCAACCGACGCTCGATCGGATCGTTCTCCTATGAGAAGCGCCTCAAAGGGGGAAAGGTCATCGTCTGCGAAGTGCAGGTGTTCGTTTTGAAAGTGAAGCGACAGCACGCGAGTTGGCTTGAAAAAGGCGAGCGCAAAGTGCAGTGGCTGTCCCGGGCCAAGGCCGCAAAGACCGTGGGCGATCGCGTGTTGGGCACGATCATCCGCACCCTGCCGAAACGGAAATAACGATTGGTGCGTCGTTCAGCGCTTGGTGGCATCCGCGTCGGCCTCGATGGATCATTTGAAACCAATCAGTAGGGTGGGCAAAGGCGCGCTCTTCGCGCCGTGCCCACGCGGATAGGACGATGGTGGGCACGCTTCGCTTTGCCCACCCTACAGGTCCGATGGCATCGATATGATTCGAACTTCGGAAACGGTGTACTCCGTGCCCCCGGAAGAAATATCCGCAGCGATGGACCCTCGGTTGATCGGCACGGCCGGTGGTAGGAAGATCGCATCGATTCGAAGGGCACGACGATGCTGATGCCGGTTCTGACGCCGCACGGCGTGCTGACGCTGCGCCGAGACGAAGAGGTTCCGGAGCCGGAACCGGCGCAGGGCGCGCGGCTGGAGCAGGCTTTTCTTCGCGGCTCCGGCCACGGATTGCTGGCGCTGGGCGCCGACGAACTCGCGACGGTGCTGCCGGCGGTGCTGTCCTATTGGCGCGATTTCGGCGCCCGTTACGTGACCGCGCTGTGCGCGCTGCCCGAAATCGGCGAGGGCGCCGCCAAGCCGCAGGTTCCGCTTCCCGGCGCGGGCGAGTTGGCCGCGACGGCGGCGGCCGTCCCGCCCATGACCGGCGCGGAATACCTGACGGCGGCGACGCTTGCCGACCTGTGGCACGCCACCGACGCGGCCTTCGACGCGGAACTCGCCGGCGCCGCGCTCTCCGTCCAGGGATTCCTCAAATCGCGTAATCCGGCCTGGAACTTGGTCGGCCGCGTGCATTTCAATCTCGCGGAAAATCGCAAGGACGAGGATTCCCCCTTCGCGTTTCTCGCGACCTACACGACCCGTCTGTCGGCTCACGCCAAAGCGCAGCACGTGCCGCTCGGCAAGGCGCTGCAAGAATATGCCGGCGCCAACAACCGCGAGCGCCTGCTGTCGCTGCTGATGCCGGTCCAGCGCGCCGCCGCGCTGTGCGGATGGCTCAAGGCCATGGTCGATGCGGGCGAGATATTTCATCCGCTGCGCTGGGCCCCGCAGCAGGCGTTGCAGCTCCTCAAGGACGCGCCCGCGCTCGAAAGCGCCGGCGTGGTGGTGCGCATGCCGGCAAGCTGGCGCATGAACCGGCCGGCGCGCCCCCAGGTCAAGGCGACGGTCGGCGGCCGGCCGCCCTCCGCCGTGGGCGTCGATGCGCTCCTCGACTTCAGCATGGAGGTGACGCTCGACGGCGAACGGCTGTCGGCGGCCGAGATCAAGGGGCTGCTCGCCCATTCCGACGGCCTGGCGTTGATTCGCGGCAAGTGGGTCGAGGTCGACCGCGCCCGGTTGAGCCGCACCGTGGAGCAGTTCGAGGCGGTCGAGCGCCGTGCCGCGACCGACGGCCTCACATTCGGCGAGGCGATGCGCATGCTCGCGGGAGCCGGCATCACCGGGGACGAGGCGGCCGCGCCCGCCGATGCCGCCTGGAGCGAGACGGTGGCCGGCCCGTGGCTCGCCGAGACCCTCGCCGGCCTTGCGCAGTCCCGACGGACACGTCGGCCCCGGCGCGTCGCTGCACGGCACGCTGCGGCCCTATCAGCAGGCCGGCATGCACTGGCTTTACCTGCTGGCGCGGCTCGGGCTCGGGGCCTGCCTTGCCGACGACATGGGGCTCGGCAAGACCATCCAGGTGCTGTCGCTGCTGCTGGTGCTCACCAACGAGGCGAAGGGCAAGCCCAGCCTGCTGGTCGCGCCGGCTTCGCTGCTCGCCAACTGGGCTGCCGAGATCGCGCGGTTTGCGCCGGGCCTCAAGGCGGTGGTCGCGCATCCCTCGGCGTGCCTCGGCCGAGGCCTTGCAGACACGGCGCGGACCTGCTGGCGGGCGCCGACCTGGTGATCACCAGCTACGGCTCTCTCGCCGCGTGCGCCGTGGCTCGGCGCGACAGCGTGGCGGCTGGTGGTGCTCGACGAGGCGCAGGCGATCAAGAATCCCGGCGCCAAGCAGACCCGGACCGTCAAGAGCTCAAGGCGCGACACGCGCATCGCCCTCACCGGCACGCCGATCGAGAACCGGCTCGGCGACCTGTGGTCGATCTTCGATTTCGTCAATCCGGGCTTGCTGGGATCGGCCAAGGAGTTCTCCGCATTCGTCAAGCGCCTCGCCGCGCGGCAGCACAATCCCTACGGCCGCTGCGCGAGCTGGTGCGGCCCTATATTCTGCGGCGGCTGAAGACCGACAAGAGCGTCATCGCCGACCTGCCGGACAAGACCGAGGTCAAGGCATTCTGCCTGCTGAGCCGCAAGCAGGCCGCGCTCTACCAGCAGGCGGTGAAGGACCTGGCCGAGCAAGCTCGCCGAGGCTCGAGGGCATCGCAGCGCAGGGGCTGGTGCTGGCCTTCCTGATGCGGTTCAAGCAGATCTGCAACCATCCCTCGCAGTGGCTGGGCGACGGCGCCTGGGCCGAGGCCGACAGCGGCAAGTTGGCGCGGCTGCGCGAGATCGCCGAGGTGATCGCCGCACGCCAGGAGAAGCTGCTGGTCTTCACCCAGTTCCGCGAGACGACCGCGCCGCTCGCGGCCTTCCTCGGCACGCGTCTTCGGGCGGCCCGGTCTGGTGCTGCATGGCGAGACCGCGGTCGAAGAAGCGCAAGGACCTGGTGCGGCGATTCCAGGACGACGAGACCGTGCCGTTCTTCGTCCTTTCGCTGAAGGCCGGCGGCGCCGGGCCTCAACCTGACCGCGGCGTCGCATGTCGTCCATTTCGACCGCTGGTGGAATCCCGGCGGTGGAGAACCAGGCGACCGACCGCGCCTTCCGCATCGGGCAGACCAAGAACGTGCTGGTGCACAAGTTCGTCTGCCGCGGCACCGTCGAAGAGAAGATCGACCAGATGATCGAGGCCAAGCAGAAGCTCGCCGGCGATTTTCTTGGGGGCGGAGCGGAAATGCTGTTGACGGAGATGAACGACGCAGAACTACTCAAGCTCGTGGCGCTCGATCTCAACGCGGCGATCAAGGAGGGCTGATGAGCTATTTCTCGTGGCGCCCTTACGTGCCGGTGGCCCAGCGGCGGCTGGAGGCGCAGAAAGAATTGGCCAAGCTCGCCAAGCGCGGCGGCGTCGGTCCGACCCCGGTGAAGGTCGAAGGCCGCAAGATAGCCAACAGTTTCTGGGGCAAGGCGTGGTGCGAGAATCTCGAGCGCTACAGCGACTTCGCAAGCCGCCTGCCGCGCGGCCGCACCTACCTCCGCAATGGGTCGGTCGTCGACCTCAAGATCAGCAAGGGCGAGGTCGCCGCGAAGGTCTCCGGTTCGGAGCTCTACACCGTCAAGATCGCGGTCAAGCCGGTGAAGGCGCCGCGGTGGCAGGCGATCTGCCGGGATTGCGCGGGAAGCATCGATTCGCTGGTCGAACTGCTGCAGGGCCGTCTCTCCAAGGCCGTGATGGAGCGGGTCTGCAGCAAGGGTGACGGCCTGTTTCCCGCCCCGGAAGAGATCGACCTGTCGTGCAGTTGCCCGGACTGGGCGGACATGTGCAAGCACGTGGCCGCGGCGCTGTATGGCGTCGGCGCGCGGCTGGATGAGAAGCCCGAGCTTCTTTTCGTGCTGCGCAATGTCGATGAGAAGGAACTGCTGGCCGGTGCCGGGCGCGATCTCGCGATCACCCAGGCCAAGCCGGGCGGAAAGGTGCTCGACGACGGCGACGTGGCTGCGCTGTTCGGGCTGGAAATGGCAGAAACCCCCGCTGCCGAAATGCCGGTCTCCGTCGCTCCCATGGGCGCGAAACGGGGCAAGCCGCCGGCAGTCAAAACCGCGGCCGCAGCCAAGAAGAAGGCGGCCGAGAAGAAGGGAGCCAAGCAGGCTGAGGGGCCGCCCAAGGGCCTAAGGGGACACCCGGGACCAAGGAGACGACGGGGACCAAGCACCTCGGTGCGGCTGGCAAGATCGCGGTGCCGCTCGCCAGCGCCCCCGCGAAGCGCCGCGCGTCCTGAAACGCGCTTGGACGCGTTGGCGCGCAGGATCCCGATCGCGTCGATTTCCGCATTTCTTGGGACTGGTCGCAAAATATGGCGCGGCGGATGCGCTCCCTGCCACGCGTGCGGGCCGCGGTACAGCCGATGGCGGCCAGCTTGGGCTACACTGACCGGCGCCAGTGAAATGCGAGGCGCCCTGTCCGGCTGAGTCATCCATGGTCGCAAGACGCCCGCCCGCATTGGATCGCGTTGACATAAGCATCTTGGCGGCGCTTCAGCGCGATGGGCGCTCGACCATTCAAAAGCTGGCGGAGCAGGTGGCGCTGTCGCCGCGCGCATGCCTGGAGCGCGTGCGCCGCCTCGAAGCGGCGAAAATCATAACCGGATACCAGGCGGTCCTGGACATCGCGCGGTTGTCGCGACCGATCAATGTCTTCGCCGAGATCATACTGGACAAGCAGGCGCGGCAGGCGGGGTTCGAGCAGCGGCTCCTGCGGATCGACGATGTGGTCGAGTGCTGGCAGGTGGGCGGCGCCGTCGACTATATCGCCCGGTTCGTTTGCCCCGATCTCGCGATCTATGAGGCGCTGACGACGCGGCTGATCGAAGATCCGAACCTCGGCGTCGCGCGCATCGTCAGCCACGTCGCGCTGCGCCCGATCCGCCGGTTTGCCGGATATCCCGAATCGCTCCTCACCCGCACGGACGACTGAACCGCACGACCGACTGCGGGGGCCAGTTTCCGGTGCACCGCCGATTCGGTCGCAGCCGACTCGAATTCCGCCGAATCCGCCGCGGGCGACTCTCGATTGCGCCGCCGTCGCCGCGCCTGCCGCGCTATCTATCGAAGGGGGAGACCGGGGCACCTGACGGGAGCAGCCTGATGTCCGCGATCGAAGTCGAGGCGCGCTACTGCGCCCACAATTACGAACCAATTCCAGTCGTCCTGGCGCGCGGGGAAGGGGCATATCTCTGGGATACCTCCGGCCGACGCTACATCGACATGATGAGCGCCTATTCGGCGGCGAGTCACGGCCATGCCCATCCGCGTATCCTGGCGGCGCTGGAGTCGCAGGCCCGGCGCCTCGCGGTGCCCTCCCGCGCCTATTACAACGACCGGCTCGGGCCGTTCCTGGCGGAACTCTGCCGGCTGACCGGGCTCGATGCGGCGCTGCCGATGAATACCGGTGCGGAAGCCGTCGAGACCGCGATCAAGGCCGCGCGCCGTTGGGGTTACCGCGTCAAAGGCGTGGCAAAGGACCGTGCCGAGATCATCGTCGCCGACGGCAATTTCCATGGCCGCACCACCACCATCGTCTCGTTCTCCTCCGAGCCGGAATATCGGGACGGGTTCGGGCCGTTCACGCCCGGCTTCCGCAGCGTCCCCTTCGGGGATCTAGGCGCCATCGAGCGGGCGATCACGCCGGACACGGTGGCCGTGCTGATGGAGCCGATCCAGGGCGAGGCCGGCATCATCGTGCCGCCTGCCGGATGGCTGGCCGGGCTGCGCCGTGTGTGCGACGCCCATAACGTGCTGATGATTCTCGACGAGGTGCAATCGGGACTGGGCCGCACCGGTGCCTGGTTCGCCTTCGAGCACGAAGATGCCCGGCCTGATGGGCTGATCCTCGGCAAGGCGCTCGGCGGCGGCGTGCTGCCGGTTTCGGCTTTCGTCGCAGTCCGCGAGGTCATGGACGTGTTCACGCCGGGCTCGCACGGCTCGACTTTCGGCGGCAATCCGCTCGCGGCAGCCGTCGGGCTCGAGGCGCTTCGCGTCCTGCGCGACGAGGGGCTGGTCGAGCGCAGCCGCGTCCTCGGCGCCCACATGATCGCGCGCCTGCGCGCGATCGACAGCCCGGTGCTGACCGCTGTCCGCGGCCGCGGCCTGTGGGCGGCAGCCGAGATCGATCCGCGCTTCGCGACCGGACGTGAGGCCTGCGAGCGCCTGATGGCGAAGGGCGTGCTGTCGAAGGAGACGCACGGCGCGGTGGTTCGCTTCGCGCCGCCGCTGGTCATCACCCGCGAGGCTCTCGACGCGGCGCTCGACCGCTTCGAGGACGTCGTCGGCGAATTGGAACACGGGCAAAGCCGCCGTCCGGCGGCTTGAGCTCGCATAGCTTCATCCCGCACACGGAGCCCATCTTCATGCCCTCGACGACAAAAGCCCGGTTCCTCATGTGCGCCCCCGATCATTTCGGGGTCGCCTACAAGATCAATCCGTGGATGGACCCGAATAGCTGGGGACGCAGCGATCGGGCGCTGGCCGCGGCTTCGCGCGCCGAATGGGCGGCATTTCACCACGCGCTGGTCGAGCTTGGTGCGGAAATCAGCCTGGTTCCGCCGGCGCTCGGCGTCCCCGATCTGGTCTTTACCGCCAATGCGGCCGTCGTGCTCGACGGAGTTGCGCTGCTGGCACGGTTCCGGCATCCGCAACGGCAACGCGAGGAGGCGCATTTCGAGGCCGCATTCCGGTCGTTGCAGGGACGAGGCCTCATCGACGCCGTGAGAATGCTGCCGGCCGATCTCGTCCTCGAAGGCGCCGGCGACTGCGTGTGGGACGAGACGCGCAACCTGTTCTGGATCGGATTTGGCCCGCGATCCGACGCCGCCTCTCAAGTGGTCATCGAGGACGTGTTCGGCGTGCCGGCGATTGCGCTCGAACTGATCGACCCGCGCTTCTATCATATGGACACGGCGCTGTGTCCGTTGCCGGGGGGCGAGGTCGTGTTTGTGCCCGGCGCATTCACGCCGCGCGGCCAGGCCGTCATTCGCGATCGGGTGGCAGCGGCGCAACGTATCGAGATCGGCGCCGAGGATGCGTGCCAACTCGCCGCCAATGCGGTCTGTATCGGGAATACATTGGTGATGTCCGGATGCAGCGAACGCCTGCGCGCCGATCTCGGGGAACGCGGCTATCGCGTCGTGACCAGCCCGCTGCAGTCATTCTTGCGCAGCGGCGGCGCCGCCTTCTGCCTGACGCTGCGGCTCGATCGACGGTCGAACCCGGACCTGCTCGATCAGGCTGCGGTGGCCTGAGGCTGCGTCATCGCTCAGCCGGCATTTTTTAGCTGTTTGTGCGGGCGAGCACCCGCGATGGCGGCGCGGTTCGTCGCGTTCGCAATGTCGCTTCCGGCGGGCCAACGCGGTGCGCCGGGGCGGTGCATGGCCGGCCCCCGCACAACGACGGCGGCACAACGGCAGCGGCATTGACGGCAGAGCCCCATGAGACCAAAATATGAAGGCTTTTTTGTGAAACATGCCACTCGATGAATTGGCTCCGGACCATACCCAGGTTTGCTCGTCTGCTGGTCGCCCTGTTCCTGGTCGCCCAGTTTGCTGGCGTGGTGTCGTCACCGCGCGCCGGCGCGCAGCCGGCTTCGCAAAGCCATCATCAATACGGCCACGACCACGCGGATACAGGAAACGCCCATCATCATGGCGGAGACCTTTCGGACACCTGTTGTGCATTGCATGCGTACTTTGCTGGCGTTCTCCCCGCGGTGATCGCGATCGACACCGGGAGCACCATTGGCGAACCCCTCGTCGTCGGCCGAGACGATCAGAGCGTTGGCGTCCCGCCCGGCCGCCTCGACCGTCCTCCAAGACCTCTGCGCTGAGTTCGAAGTCGTAGTGTGTCCGCGAATAGTGGCTCGCTCCTCTGATTCGCGCGCGAGGCATCAAAGCCGGCGACGAAGTTAAGTTCGAGACGCCGAGCGTAAACAGCCAATCCATCGTGACGACGATCGCTGCGTCGAAAAGTCGAAATGAAAGCGGCATCGCTGCTTGCCGCTCCCTCGCAATGTTTCACTGATCCATATCCCGTCTGAAGTCAGCCAAGGAGGTTCACATGTCGACCCGACGTACAATGACCGTTCTCGCCGCATCCGCCGCCCTGTTCCTGTCCGGACCATGGCAGCGTTCGCGCACGCGCATCTGGTTCGTGCAACGCCGGCGGCCGGGGGGACCGTGCAGGCGGCACCGAGTGAAGTCACGCTCCGTTTCAGTGAGAAGCTGGAGCCCAAATTCAGTTCCGTCCTGGTGCGGGACTTGGCGGGCAAGCAAGTGGACAAGGGCGATGCGACCGTCGACAAGGCCGACCGCATGGTCATCCGCGTGTTGCTGCCGCAATTGGAACCCGGCGTCTACACGGTCGAGTGGCGGGCGGTATCGGCGGACACCCACAAGGTCAACGGCAATTTCACCTTCAAGGTCGGCGAGTAGTCGGGGATCAGCCCCCGATCGATCGATGGAGCGCGGCTTGCTTGACCAGTTGGTCTTGATGCGTGCCGTCCACTTCGCCGCGACAATATCAGTGGCGGGCGTCGTGTTCTTTTCCGTTTTCGTCTGCGAGCCGGCATTCCGGGTCGTCGGCGAGAACGGACCGATTCCCGCCATTGTTCGCGCGCATCTCGCAAGGACTGCGTGGATTGGTCTTGCGCTGGTCGTCGCCACCGGCGCGGGTTGGCTCGTTCTCCAAGCAGAGCAGATGAGCGAACTATCGCTCATGGCCGTGTTCTCACAAGGCATCGCTTGGTCCGTGCTGTCGGATACAGAATTCGGAAACGACTGGACGGTGCGGTTCGCCTTGGCTGTCCTGCTTGCCGGGGCGTCGTATTGGCTCTTCTCCGCAAAGCCGCTTCAGTCACATGGCGCACGCGCCATCGTGGTCGCCCTCGCCGCCGGCCTCGTCGGCACGTTGGCCTTCGCCGGTCATGCGGCCGCTGGATCAGGCATCGAGGGTGCGATCCATCTGACATCCGACATTCTGCACCTTGTCGCCGCCGCGGCGTGGGTCGGAGCACTGCTGCCGCTCGGAGTGCTGCTCGGTGCCGCACATCGCACCGGCGATCCGCCGTCAATGGCGATCGCTCGCGAGGCAACGCTGCGTTTTTCCAAACTCGGCATCGTCGGCGTCGGCACTTTGCTGGCGACCGGCATCGTCAATAGCTGGGTGCTGGTGGGCAGCATGCCAGCGCTGCTGGAGACGGATTACGGCCGACTTCTCTTGGTGAAGGTCGCGCTGTTCCTCTTCATGTTATCGATTGCAGCGGTAAATCGGCTGTGGTTTACGCCGCAGCTCGTTCAAGAGCAGGACTCCGCGGCCGCACATGACTCAGCGCGCCAGCTTCGTAAAAACAGCATGATCGAAGCCGGCGCGGGCGCGGTCATCCTCGGTATTGTCGCCGTGCTCGGAACGCTGTCGCCTCGGCCGGACGAGCAGGCGAAGTCGCGACATCGGTATGATAACTTGAAGCAATTCAGCGCGCAGGTGACGCAAGCG
Source organism: uncultured Alphaproteobacteria bacterium (assembly GCA_963746235.1). Lineage (GTDB taxonomy): Bacteria > Pseudomonadota > Alphaproteobacteria > Rhizobiales > Xanthobacteraceae > JAJPKK01. Next base: position 58,986 of record CAVVCE010000004.1, on the reverse strand, counting down.
ACAGTCGGAGGCGATCTCGACGTTGGCACGCGTTCCGATTCTGACGGTTCGATCTCATTTCTCCGGTGTCATGCCCGCGAAAGCGGGCATTGACGGGCTGGTCGGAGGCCTCCCTTGAAGCATTCTAAAGGCCCTTCCCTTGAAGCATTCTAAGGCGTAGACTTGGCGCAAATCAGCGTGTCAAATTAAAAAAACGTAAAGGGGAGACCACAGATGAAGCGCATCGCTTGGTTCGGATTGCTGTTGCTGGCCACGGGGCAAGGCGCCTCCGCCCAGCAGCCGGCCGACAATCTCACGGATCAGCAGAAGCTCGGCCGCCAAGTTTTCGCACAGTCCTGCGGCGTGTGCCATTTGCCGCCCTCGCTCGGGGCGAAAACCTATGGCCCGCACTCAACAAGGAAGCCGCCGGCGGCGACAACGATGTCATGCGTGAGTTCGTCGAGAACGGCACGCCGCGCATGCCGGCCTTCAAGCACTACCTCAAGCCCCAAGAGATCGATGCCATCATTTCGTACATGAGAACCGTACCGGTTCAAGCGGCTGCCGCGAACACAGGACCACGTCCCCCCGCGGAATGAGATTCAGGTAATGAAAGCAGGAGGTACATTATGACAGTACGAGGCAAGTTACTGGCGAGCGTTGCGGGTCTGGTCGTGATCGGGCTCGCGGGCCCGGCGTCGGCCGATCAGCTTCTGACCGGCTCGATCACGTCGGCGTCCGGCCAGAAGCTGGACGGCATACAGGTCTCCGCCAAGAAGGAAGGCTCGACGATCACCACCAGCGTCTACACCGACCAGAACGGCGACTATTTCTTCCCCGCTTTGTCCGACGGCAAATACAACGTGTGGGCGCAGGCATTGGGCTTCGAGACCTCGAAGGGCCAGGTCGACCTCACCGCTGCCAAGCACCAGGATTTCAAGCTGGCGGCGATCACCGATCCCACCCTGAAGATCAAGCAACTGCCGTCTGAAATGCTCGCCGCGGCGCTCCCGGAAGACACCGAGGCCGATGCGAACATGAAGCGCATCTTCCACAATCAGTGCACCGGCTGCCACACCCCGGGCTATCCGCTCCAGTTTTCGTTCGATGAAGCCGGCTGGAACAAGATCATCAACCTGATGAAGGTCATCGCCGGCACCGGCGAATACATGGGCCCGAACGCGAAGCCGAACGGGATCATGGAATTCAACCGCAAGGATCTCGCGGCCTATCTGGCGCGGGCACGCGGACCGGGCGCAACCTCGATGAAGTTCGTCGATCGTCCGCGGCCGAGCGGCGAAGCCGCCCGCGTCGTCTGGACCACCTATGACGTGCCGCTCAACCCGGCCAGCGGCATGGGCGCCCGCGGTGCCGTGTACCCGATCAATGACGGCTCCGACTGGTCGCTCGGCACCCCGTCCAAGCTCGGCCAGCTTCCCCATGACGGCGCCATGGGCCTCGACGGCAATCTCTACTACACCGTCAACAACCCGAACCCCGGCGTGACCATCGGCAAGGTCGATGCCAAGACCGGCGAAGTGAAGTACCTCAAGGTCGATCGCAAGGACGGCAAGTACGCCGCCACCGCGCACGGCCTCACTCGCGACGGCAATGGCGACCTCTGGTTCGACGTCAATCCCGGCCGCCGCAGCCTCGGCAAGCTCGAGGTGAAGACCGAGAAGATCAGCGTCTACGAGACGCCGGCTCCGATGTCGCCGCTCGGCGGCGCCGTGACCATGGACGTGGACGGCAAGGGCAAGATCTGGGCTTCGGCTCCGGATGGCGTCGTGCAGTTCGATCCGGTGACCGAGAAGTTCACCGACTTCAAGTCGGCGACTCCGTTCAAGAACGCCAAGGGCACCAACAGCACCTATGGCGCCGCGGGCGACCGCGACGGCAATGGCTGGTGGGCGCAGATGGCGTTCGACACCGTCGGCAAGGCCGACATGGCGAGCGGCAAGACCAGCGAGATCACGCTGCCGGCGCTGAAGGACGAGATGGCACGCCTGCCCGAGGCATCGCGCGCCTTCTATGAGAACTTCGATGCCCGCACCAACAACAATCCGCTGCCGTGGTCGCAAGGCCCGCGCCGCATGGGCACCGATAAGAATGCCGACGTGCTGTGGGTCGGCAATTCGTGGGGCGCGACGCTCGCCCGTATCGACACCAAGACCGGCCAGACGTCGATCATTCCGTTCCCGGACAAGACCTATCAGCCCTACCACATCGCGGTCGACAAGAACCACAATGTGTGGGGCAATCTGTGGACCGCCGATCGGGTCGCCAAGTACGACCCGAGCAAGGGCGAATGGACGATGTTCGACCTGCCGGTGCGCGGGACGGAAATCCGCCATGTTTCCCTGCTCGAGCGCGACGGCGTCACCAAGGTCATCGTGCCGATCTACCGCGACAGCAAGATGGGCGTCATGACGCTGCGCAGCGAGGCCGACATCGCGGCTCTCAAGGCGAAGGCGAACTAAGACACCTCATCTGATCTCGTGACAGACCGGGCCCCGGCGACGGAGCCCGGTTTTTTTATGGGAGAACGCGCTCTCGCATCCGACGATCATCGTCGCGGTAGAATGGGTAGGATGCGACTTCTGCCGCCGGCAATGGAGACCACCATGCAGGATCTGGTGAAGCGCGCGACAGAAGTGGCGGCCCTGCTGAAATCGCGCGGCGAGACCATCGCGGTCGCGGAATCATCGACCGGCGGAATGATCTCCGCGGCTCTGCTGGCGGTCCCCGGTGCGTCGGCGTATTTCCTCGGCGGCGCCGTGGTCTATACCAAGGCGGCGCGGCGGGTGCTGCTCGGCATTTCCGACGCGGCGATGGCCGGGATGCGCCCCTCGACCGAAGCCTATGCCTTGCTCGCGGCGCGCACAGCGCGCGAGCGATTTGCGACCACCTGGGCGATCGGCGAAACCGGAGCGACGGGGCCGACCGGCAACAGCTACGGTGACGCGTCCGGGCATAGCTGCATCGCCATCGCAGGCGCCCGCGAGTGCGCCATCACCATAGAGACCGGCAGCACCGACCGCTTCGCCAATATGTCCGCCTTCACGGCCGCGGCGCTCGACCTGATGATGCAAGTGCTGGAAGGAAGCGGATGTTGTGCAACCGGGGACATGGGTAACAGTTCTGACCGACGACATGGGTGACACTTTTCCCTCCCCGTCTTCGGGGAGGGCGGGGTGGGGCTCTTTCTTCGCTTGGTAGCGCGCCCGAGCCCCACCCGACCTCGCTGTCGCTCGGCTGTGCTACTTGTCCCCGCACGCGGGGAGAGGTATGACCGGGCCGCGCAACGACATGCGGTGCAGCCCCTTCTCGATCAATCGGCGCCCAACCGCTCCAGCCTCTCGCGCCACTTCGGCAGCACCTGCGGGTTCTTGAAATGGAGCGGCGGCTCGCCGGCGGCGATGCGCACGACGTTCTCATAGGTCGCCGGCACGAAGGACTCCATCAGCTCGCGCGTGTGGCCGATGTTGTGCGGCGTGAGGATGACGTTGTCGAGCGTCCGCAGCGCGCTGTCGGCGGCGAGCGGCTCGGTGGCGAAGGCGTCGAGCGCGGCGCCGGCGATCACCCCGTCGCGCAGCGCCTGCGCCAGCGCGGCTTCGTCGACGACCGCGCCGCGCGCGGTGTTCACGAGATAGGCGTCGCGGCGCATCATGGCGAGCTCGGCGGTGCCGATCATGCCGTGCGTCTGCGCCGTGAGCTCTACCAGCACGTTGACGATGTCGCTGGCGCGCAGGAGCGTCGCGAGATCGGCGATCCGCGTCGCCTGCGTTTCCCGCGCGGTGTTCTCGCGCACGCTCTCGTCCTTTCTCGCCCACATGGGGATCGAAATAGGCGGCTTTCACGCCCCAATTGGCGAGCCGGCGCAGTGTCGCGCGGGCGATGCGGCCGAACCCGACGAAGCCGATGGTCCTGCCCCGCATCATGCGGGCGCGCACGGTGCCGTCGCGCCAGCCGCGCTCGCGCAGCGCGCGGGATTTGCCGGGAAGGTCGAGCATCAGCGCGGCCATCAGCATGACGTTCGCCTCCGCCATGCTCTCGATCGCCTCGGCGGTGGCGCCGTTGCCGACGGCAAGGCCGGCCGCATCGGCCGCAGTGAGATCGAGTGCCTCGACCCCGATGGTCGGGAACACGATGCCCTTGAGGCGTTGCGCGACCGCGATCTCCGGGTCGGCAAATTTCGTGCGCGGGGTGAGAACCGCGACGGCGGCGCCGGCCAGTGCGGGCCAGCCGACGGGCGTGTCGGTGGCCGGCCGCGCCACTCGATAGCCCGCCGCCGTGAGCCGTTCCGCGACCGCATCGAGGCACGGCGCCAGCATCGCGTCGATCGGCACGATGATGCGGTTTCCCGCGGCGCGGCGGCTGCCCGTCATTCCAGCTTCACGTTGGCGACCCGGCCGACTTCGCCCCACATCCGGGTTTCGACATCGATGGTGCGGGCGAAATCCGCGGCGCTACCGCCCACGGTGGGCGTGGCCATCGCCTTGAACTTCTCCTTCACGTCGGCCATCTGCATCATCTTGCGGAATTCGGCTTCGAGCTTCCTGACGATGGCGGGCGGCGTACCGGCCGGTGCGAACACGCCGCTCCACAGCCCGACATCGATGCCGGCGACGCCGGCCTCCGCCAAGGTCGGCACGTCCGGCAGGTCGTCGAGGCGCTTTGCGGAGGTGACGGCGAGCGCGCGCACCTGGCCGCCCTTGATCAGCGGGGTGCTCGGCGGCGGATCGGCGATGGTGAAAAGGGATTGCTGCCCGACCACGCTCACCAGCGCTTCATTGCTGCTCTTGTAGGGGATCGCCGTCGCCGGCGCCCCGGCCTTGAGCTTGAACAACTCGGTTGCCAGCGTGAAGGCGGGCGAGGACGTGGCATAATTCGACTTGTCCGGATTGGCTTTCATCCACGCCACCAGTTCCTGCACGTTCTTGGCCGGGTGGGATGGGTAGATCGCGAGGATCAGCGGAAAGCTCGCGATCATCGAAATCGGGGCAAAGGCCTTCAGCGCGTCGTAGGGCGGCTTCACCGAAATGGCGGGGATGATGCTCATGGCGCCGCTGGCGCCGACCAGGAGGGTGTAGCCGTCGGGCGGCGCCGCCATCACCGCATCGGCGGCGAGCCGTCCGCCCGCGCCCACCTTGTTCTCGATGATCACGGACTGGCCGAGGCTCTCCTGCAATTTCTGCCCGATGATCCGCGCGATGATGTCGTTGCCGCCGCCCGCGGCGAAGCCGACGACGATCTTGATGGTGCGGTTCGGATAGGAGGCGGCCGGATCGGTCTGGGCCCGCGCGTTCGCACCAAGGCCCGCGAAGACGGCGGCCGCCAGCGCGACGGCCCGTGCCGCTCCCTGAAAGTTCGCCCGCATCGGCTTCCTCTCCTATGGTTTCATTCGGCCGGCACGCCGGACGTGCCGGGCGTGACCCGCCGTGTTGCGCCCGACAGCCGGCGGTGCAGGCGGTCGAGCAGCAGATAGATCACCGGTGTCGTATAGAGCGTCAGGATCTGGGAGACCACAAGCCCGCCGATGATGGTCATGCCGAGCGGCCGGCGCAATTCGGCGCCGGTTCCGGTCGCGACCAGGAGCGGGACCGCGCCCAGCAGCGCCGACATGGTGGTCATCAGGATCGGGCGGAACCGGTGGAGGCAGGCCTGGTGGATCGCCTGGTCCGGGGACAAGCCGCGGCGCTCGCCCTCGACCGCGAAATCGACCAGCATGATGCCGTTCTTCTTGACGATGCCGATCAGCAGAATGATGCCGATGAAGGCGATGATCGACAATTCGGCGCCGAAGGCCGCGAGCGCGAGCAGCGCGCCGAGACCCGCCGCGGGCAGGGTCGAGATGATGGTGAGCGGGTGGGCGAGGCTCTCATAGAGCACGCCCAGCACGATATAGATTCCGATCAGGGCGGCGAAGATCAGGATTTCCTCCGAGGCCGCGCTTTCGGCGAACACCCGCATATCGCCGGCGAATTCGGTGCGCAGCGTGTCCGGCAGATGCATCTCGGCGACCGCCTGCAGCACCGCATTGCCGGCGGTCTCCAGCGCGGTGTCCGCCGCGAGATTGTAGGTGATGGTCACCGCGGGATATTGGCCCTGGTGGTTGACCGACAGGGGTGTGTTGGATTTCGTCAGCCGCGCCACCGCCGAGAGCGGCACCTGGGTCCCGCCGGCCCCGGCGACGTAGACGTGATCGATGTCGGAGGGGTCGCGCTGATGCTGCGGGTCGACCTCGAGGATGACGCGATACTGGTTGCGCTGGGTGAAGATGGTCGAGATCTGGCGCTGGGAGAACGAATTGTTGAGCGCGTTGTCGATGTCCTGGACCTTGACGCCGAGCCGCGACGCGGCGGTGCGGTCGATCACCACATTGGCCTGCAATCCGCCCTGCTCGCGGTCGGTGGTCACGTCGATGATGCCGGGGATGTGCCTGATGCGCTCCTGCACCCGGGGCACCCAGGTATCCAGCTCCTCGGCGTCGGCATCGATCAGGGTGAACTGGTATTGCGAGCGGCTCTGCCGGCCGCCGACATTGGGCAATTGCTGCGCCGGCCAAATGTAGACGCGCACGCCGGGAATGTCGGCGAGGTTGGCGCGCAGGCGCTCGACCACGGCGAGGGTCGAAAGGCCGTCGCGCTCGCCCCGCGGCTTGAGCGAAATGAACAGCATGCCCGAGTTGATCGCGCCGCTCCAGGATGCGCCGCCGACCGCGGAGCCGAGCCCGGCGACCGCCGGGTCAGCCAGTATGATGTCGCCGGCACGCTGCTGCAGCTCGATCATCGCCGGGAACGAGATGTCGGGCGCGGCGACCGCGGCGCCGCCGGCGGCGCCGAAGTCGTCCTGCGGGAAGAAGCCCTTCGGCGTCTTGACGTAGAGGTTGACCGTCAGCGCGATGGTCGCGGCGAGCACGACGAGCGTGAGGATGCGATGGCGCAGCACCACGGCGAGGCTGCGGCTGTAGCCGCGCAGCATCCGCGCCAGCGCGCCTTCCACCAGCCGGTCGAACCAGGTGGCATTCGGGCTCGGCGCCACCCGCAAGTAATGGGCGCAGATCATCGGCGTGACCGACAGCGAGACCAGCGTCGAGATCGCGATCGCGAACACCAGCGTCACCGAGAATTCGCGGAACAGCCGCCCGGCGAGCCCGCCCATGAACAGCAGCGGTATGAACGCCGCGACCAGCGAAACGCTGATGGAGATCACGGTGAAGCCGATCTGCCTCGCGCCTTCGACCGCGGCACGGACCGGCGTGTACCCTTTCTCCAGGTTGCGGAAGGTGTTCTCGATCATGACGATGGCGTCGTCGACCACGAAGCCGACCGACACCGCGAGCGCCATCAGCGACAAGTTGTCGATGGAAAATCCGGCGAGCCACATGGCGGCGCAGGTTCCGGCGAGCGACAGCGGCACGGTGACCCCGACGGCGATGGTCGGCGTCAGCCGGCGCAGAAACACGAACACCACGAGCATCACCAGCACCACCGTCGCGCCCAGGGTGAGCTGCATGTCGCGCACGCTGGCGCGGATCATCAGGGTGCGGTCCGACAGCACGGAGAATTGGATGTCCGGCGGCACCCAGCGCTTGAGTTCCGGCAGCAGGGCCTGGATGCGGTCGACCGTTTCGATCACGTTGGCGCCGGCCTGCTTGGTGACGTTGATGAGGATGGCAGGCTGGCGGTTGAACCACGCCGCGGCGCGGCTGTTGCGCGTCGACTGCTCGATGGTCGCGATCGCGCCGAGCAGGGTCACCGCGCCGTTCGCGGATTTGACGACGATGTCGCGGTATTCGCGGGGATCGCGCATCTGGGCGTTGGCGCCGATGACCTCGGCGACGCCGTCGCTGTCGAACACGCCCAGCGGGCCGGCGGCATTGGCGTTGACGATCGCGAGACGCACGTCCTCCAGGTTGATCCCCATCGCGGCGATCGCCACCGGATTGACCCGCACCCGGACCGCCGGCTGTTCGGCGCCGCTGACATTGGCTTCGGCGACGCCGTCGATCTGGGACAGGCGCTGGGCGATGACGGTGTCGGCGATGTCGTAGATCGCGCTGGGCGGCCGCGTATTCGAAGTCAGCGCGAGAATGAAGATCGGCGATGCGTTGGGGTTGGCCTTGCGAAAATTCGGCAGGTTCGGCAGATCCCCCGGCAGATCGGCGACCGCGGCATTGAGCGCGGCCTGCACGTCGCGGGCGGCGCTGTCGATCTTGCGGGAAATGTCGAACTGGATCGAAATCGAGGTGGTGCCGAGCGAGCTCGTCGAGGTCAGCTCGATGACCCCGGGGATTTCGCCGAGCCGGCGCTCGAGCGGCGCCGCCACCGTCGCCGCCATGGTGGAGGGATCGGCGCCGGGGCGGCTCGCCGACACGCGGATGGTGGGAAACTCGATGCTGGGCAGCGCCGCGACCGGCAGGAAGGCGTAGGCGACGGCGCCGACCAGGAATATCCCGATCGACAACAGGGTGGTCGCGATCGGACGTTGGATGAAGGGCAGCGAGACGTTCATCGCCCTACTACACCGTTTCCGAAGTTCGAATCATTTCAATATCATCAATCAACCTCGTCCTGAGGAGCGCGCTCTTGCACGCGTCTCGAAGGACGGTCGCAGGCGAGGCGGTGTCACAGCGTCCATCCTTCGAGACGCCATGCTTCGCATGGCCCCTCAGGATGAGGTCCGTGGGATTAAATTCGACGTTGCGCGATCTGATCGGTTTCATGGAATTGATCCACTACTCCGCGGCGTCCCGGAGATAGGCCGGCACGGCGGCCGAGGCGGGCCGCGCCGGCGCGCCGCCGAGGCGGGTGCGGACGCGGTCCATGGCGAGATAGATCACCGGCGTGGTGTAGAGCGTCAGCAACTGGCTCAGCAGCAGCCCGCCGATGATGGTGATGCCGAGCGGAAAGCGCAGCTCCGAGCCGGTGCCGGTTTCGATGGCGAGCGGCAGCGCCCCGAACAGCGCGGCGAGCGTCGTCATCATGATCGGGCGGAACCGCAGCAGGCAGGCATCGATGATGGCGTCGCGCGGCGCCAGGCCGTCATTGCGCTCCGCGTCGAGCGCGAAGTCGATCATCATGATGGCGTTCTTCTTGACGATGCCCATCAGCAGCACGATGCCGATCAGCGCCACGATGGAGAGGTCCTGGCGAAACCACATCAGCGCCAGCAGCGCGCCGACGCCGGCGGACGGCAGCGTGGACAGGATGGTGAGGGGGTGCACGAAGCTTTCGTAGAGCATGCCGAGCACGATGTAGATCGCCACCGCCGCCGCCAGGATCAGCCAGGGCTCGCCGGCGAGCGAGCTGGCGAACTCGGCGGCATCGCCGGAATAGCTGCCGATCACCGTCGGCCGGCATGCCGATGTCGGTTTCCGCGGCGGAGATGGCGGCGACCGCGTCGCCGAGCGAGGCGCCCGGCGCCAGATTGAAGCTCAGCGTGACGGCGGGAAACTGCTCCTCATGCATGACGGCGAGCGGAGCGGTGGTGCGCTCCACCGTGGCGACGGTGCTCAGCGGCACCAGGTTGACCGAAGCCGTCGGCAGGATCGGCAGGTTCGAGGTCGCGCTCGAAAGCGTGGGCTGCGCCGTCGTCGCTCCCGCCGGCAGATAGAGCTTGGTGAGCGTCGAGGGGTCGCGCTGATATTCCGGCATCGCCTCCAGGATCACCCGGTACTGATTGGCCTGGCCGAAGATGGTCGAGATCTGGCGCTGGCCGAAGGCGTCGTTGAGGGTGTCGCTGATCGCCTGCATGGAGATGCCGAGCCGGCCGGCCTTCTCGCGGTCGATCTTGATGTCGGCGCGCAATCCGCCATCCTGGGCCTCGGAAGCGACATCGCGCAGCAGCGGATCGACGCGCAGGCGCGTCCACCAGCCGGTCCGCCCAGGTCGAGACCTCCGCCGCGTCGGTCCCGGTCAGGCTGTACTGGAACAGCGCGCGGGAGGCGCGGGTGCCGATCTGGATATCCTGAACCGGCTGGAAATAGACGACCATCCCGGGGACCGCGGCGACCGCGAGCTTGAGCCGCTCGACGATCGCGGTGACGAAGCTGTTGCGCGCATCGCGCGGCTTGAGCGTGATCGCGAGCCGTCCCGCATTCGCGGTCCGGTTCATCGGGCGTGACGCCGACCACGGAGACGACGCCGGTGACGTCGGGATCGGCCCGCACCGCCGCGACGATGCGCTGCTGCAGGCGCTGCATCTCCACGAACGACACCTCCGGACCCGCCTCGGTCACCGCGGTGATGAGCCCGGAGTCCTGGATCGGCAGGAAGCCTTTCGGGATGATCACGTAGAGCCACACGGTCGCGACCAGCGTCGCGAAGGTGACGGCGAGCGTCGCCCGCTCGTGGCGCAGCACCCATTCGAGGCTGCGGTGATAGGCGGTGACGGCGCCGTCGATCACGCCGTTGAAGAACCGCGTCACCGCGTTGTCGCGCAACTCGCCGCCGGGGCGGAGCAGGCGGCTGCACATCATCGGCGTCAGGGTCAGCGATACGATTGCCGAGGTGATGACGGCGACCGTCAAGGTCAGCGCGAATTCGCGGAACATGCGGCCGACGATGCCGCCCATGAACAAGAGCGGGATGAACACCGCCACCAGCGAGACCGTGAGCGAGATCACGGTGAAGCCGATCTCCTTGGCGCCGCGCATCGCCGCGTCGAACGGTTCCTCGCCCTCCTCGATGTGGCGGACGATGTTCTCGATCATGACGATGGCGTCGTCGACCACGAAGCCGGTGCCGATGGTCAGCGCCATCAGCGACAGGTTGTCGAGGCTGAAGCCGAGAAACCACATCACGCCGAAGGTCGCGACCAGGGAGAGCGGCAGCGCCACTCCCGCGATGATGGTGGCGCGCACCGTGCGCAGGAACATGAACACCACCATCACCACCAGGAAGACGCTGAGCAGCAGGGTGAACTGCACGTCGCGCACCGAGGCGCGGATGGTGGCGGTGCGGTCCTGCACCACCGTCAGCGAAATCCCCTTCGGCATGGCGCGTTGCAGGCGCGGCAGCTCCAGGCCGATCCGGCGCACCGTTTCGATGACATTGGCGCCGGGCTGGCGCTGGATGTCGATGATGACCGCCGGCGCGCCCTCGTACCAGCCGCCGACCTTGGTGTTTTCCAGCCCGTCGAGGACGTTGGCGACATCGCTCAGGATGATGGGAGCGCCGTTGCGATAGGCGACGATCAGCGCGCGGTAGGTCTGGACGGTGGTGACCTGGTCGTTGGCGGCGATGGTGTAGGATTGCTGGGCGCCGTCGAGGGCGCCTTTGGGCCCCGCCACATTGGCGGAAACGATGGCGGTGCGCAGGTCTTCCAGCGCGATGCCGTAGGACGCCATGCGGCTGAGGTCGCCCTGGATGCGGATCGCGGGCTTGAGGCCGCCCTGCACCGAGACGTGGCCGACGCCGGTGACCTCGCTCAGCCGCTGGGCGATCATGGTGTCGGCGAGATCGCTCATCTGCCGCACCGCGATGGTCGGCGACGTCAGCGCCAGCGTCATCACCGGTGCGTCGGCGGGGTTCACCTTGGAATAGGTCGGCGGATAGGGAAGGTTGCGCGGCAGGGTCGAGCCGGCGGCATTGATGGCGGATTGGAGATCCTGCGCGGCGCCGTCGATGTCGCGGTTGAGGTCGAACTGCAGGGTGATCTGGCTGATCCCGTAGGAGCTCGACGATGTCATGGTCGACAGCGCGGGGATCTGGCCGAACTGGCGTTCGAGCGGCGCGGTGACCAGCGAAGCCATGGTCTCGGCATTGGCGCCGGGAAGCTGGGTGGTCACCTGGATGGTGGGGAAGTCGACCTGGGGCAGGGAGGCCACCGGCAGCAGCGAATAACCGAGAATCCCCCCGAGCATCACGGCGACCCCGAGCAGGGATGTCGCGATCGGCCGCGCGATGAAGGGCGACGAGACGTTCATGGCGAGGCGGTCGGCGAACGTGTTTCCGAGCGGCGCTGCGGGCCGCGCGATGTCCGATCGGAGGCGGCGGCAGGCGTCGGTGCGGGGGCGCGGGGCTTCCCGCGCGCTCGCGGCAACGGCCGGCTTCTCCGTGCCCGCGGTGGTGTCCATGCGTGGCGTCTGCGGTGTCTCCGGCGTCTGGGCCGCGGCCGAAGGCGCCGGCTTCTGGTCGGCTTGAACGGTCGGCGTGGCTGCGATCGGACCCCTGCGGCGGCGCTCGCTGCCGGCGGGCCGCTCCAGGTTCTCCGGCGTGCCGACGGAGATGCGGGTGCCGTCGTTGAGCTGGGCAAATCCCGTCGTCACCACCCGCTCGCCGGCGGCGGCGCCGGACACCAGCACCGCCTCGGAATCGTCCTGTTGGGACACCGCGACCGGGCGCACCGAAACCGTGCCGTCGTCATTGGCGATATAGACGAAGGTCCCGTTCGGCCCGCGCTGCACGGCGGCGGTCGGGACCACGGTCGCATCCTTGAGCGTGTCGACCAGGAGCTTCACGTTGACGAACTGGCCGGGCCAAAGCTGCAGGCTTTCATTGGGAAACTCGGCCTTGAGCTTCACCGTTCCGGTGGTCTGGTCGACCTGGTTGTCGACCACCACGAGCTTGCCGCGGTCGACCACGGTGCGATTGTCGTCGCCGAGCGCCTGCACGCTCAGCGCGCCCTGCGCGAACGCCCGGTTCACCTGGGCGAGCTGCTGCTGGGGCAAGGTGAAGATGATCGCGATCGGCCTGATCTGGGTGATGACCACGATCCCCGTGGTGTCGACCGCATGGACGATGTTGCCGGCATCGACCAGCCGCAGCCCGGTGCGGCCCGCGATCGGCGCGATGATCCTGGTGTAGGAAAGGATCGCCTTGGCGTTTTCGATGGCGCCCTGGTCGGCCTGCACCTGGGCCTCGAGCTGGGCCACCAGCGCCTTCTGGGTGTCGTATTGCTGGCGGGTCGCCGAATTGGTCGCGGTCAGCTTCACATAGCGTTCGAGATCGATGCGGGCATTGCCGAGCAGGGCCTCGTCCATCGCCTTCTTGGCGACCGCCTGGTCGAACTGGGCGCGGTAGATGGTGGGATCGATGTCGGCCAGCACGAAATCCTGCTCGACATCCTGGCCTTCCTTGAAGTTGACGCTCATCAGCTTGCCGTCGATCTGGGCGCGGACGGTCACGGTGTTGAGGGCGCGACTCGATCCGACGCCGTCGAAATAGACGGGGACGTCATCCTTCTTCGCCGCGGAAACCAGCACCGGCACGGGAGCGTCGGCGCGTTGTGCGCCGCGTCCGCCCCGCGCTCCGGCCGCACTTTGGGGCTGCAACGCCTGCGGCAGGTATTGCGGTGCGAAGACATAGACCGCGCCGGCGGCGCCGGCGAAAGCAACGAACAGCCAGGCAAAGCGGCGCAGCCACCGCGGCCTGCGTGCGACAGGTGCGGTCACGAACGCGGGATCGATGCGGTCAGTCTTCACGCCCGGCTTATCTCCCTGTCGGGGCGGCTTGCCGCATCCCGCGCTCCGAACCCCGGCTTTCCCCGGCAGACGGTGCCTCGCCCGGGGGCGAGGCCGCGCGAGCGCATGTGCGAGCCCGCCGGCGACCAGACCGACACACTACCCTATGTATGGGCCGAACGCACAAGGTTTGGGCGTCGCACCTCTCCGATCCGGATGGTGCGGCACGAGCGGCTCTTCTCCCTCTCCCCGCTGGGCGGGGAGAGGGTCGGGGCGAGGGGGCCTTCCCTCAATTCTGAGCTTACAAATCTGACGCTCAGACTCGCGGAGAGGCCCCCTCACCCGACGCGCATGAGCGCGCCGACCTCTCCCCGCACGCGGGGAGAGGTGGCCCCACACCGCCAAGCCGTTGTGTGAATCCGATAGCCACGTGCGCAGAGAGGCGCACCCCGCAAGGCGATGCATCAATACGGTATGAGGGAGACGCCGCCGCGGGTGGCGTTATGAGCTCTTTTCGGGCTCGCCGATATGGTACTGGGCGTACAGCTCCAGGCCGAGGCGCTTGACGAGTTCGAGCTGGGTCTCCAGGAAATCGATGTGCTCTTCCTCGTCTTTCATCAGCTTGTCGAATATGTCCCGGGTGACGTAGTCCTTGACGGAGTGGCAATGGGTCGCGGCTTCCTGATAGAGCGCACGCGCGGATAGTTCGGCGGCGAGGTCGCAGTCGATCACTTCCTTGACGGTCTGGCCGATATGCAGGGGATCGAGCACCTGCATGTTGGGGAAGCCGTCGAGGAAGATGATGCGGTGCACCAGCTTGTCGGCGTGCTCCATCTCCTCGATGGATTCCTTGCGCCAGATCTTGGCGAGGGTCTTGTAGCCCCAGTTTTCCAGCAGCCGGTAGTGCAACCAGTACTGATTCACCGCGGTCAATTCGTGGCGCAAGGACTTGTTGAGATATTCGACGACCGTTGCATCTCCGCGCATTGCCTTAATCCTCATGCTGCTTGCCACTGCAAGAGTCTTTGAAACGACGCTACCTTATAACGATTCTAAACTGTGCGCCAGCAAAATCGCACCGCTGGACGCCAAACGCCACGCGATAAGCGCCACCGCGATGCGTTCGGTGCGGACGCGTTCGGTGCAATTGCAATTCGTCGCGTGCATGTGTGTGGGGAAATCCGAACCGGCCGCCATCCCCACGGAGGGGGGACCAAAGGGAACAGTCGGGGAACAGTCAGCGATGGCCGCAGCCGCTATCGACCGGACAGGTCTTCATCGCCTCGTCCATGATGCGGCGGATGGTGCGCGCGCAGCGGCCGCATTCGGCGCTGCAGCCCAGGCAACGATAGACTTCGCTGGTGCCGCGCGCCACGCGTTCGGCCGCGACCGACCGGACCTGATGGTCGGAAATCACGTTGCACGAACACACGATCACGGCGGCACTCCCTGTTCGGATCGGCCTTGGGCTTTTGATATTTCGTTGCAGACGCGACCGATCCGCCTACCGCACTTTCTTGCCACGCCGGAAAACAGCTCCGCAAGCGCTATGATATGAAATCGTTCTAAACTGCGAACTGTAACGATTATAATCTGTTAGCATTCACACGTCCGGTCCGTGGCTCGGCAGTGGCGCGGCAGTGCGCGGACGGAGCGATGGACCGCGGCGCGCGCATTTTGTACCGATGAGCCCCCATTTTGGAGAGGCGCATCCATGACCGCTGTCGGCGTGAGTTCCGGAATCTTCCGCGATATCTTTTCCACCGAGCCGATGCGGCGGATTTTCGCCGACGAGAATCGCATCCAGAAATATCTCGACATCGAGGCCGCGCTCGCCCGCGCCCAGGCCCGCCTCGGAATCATCCCGCAGGACGCCTGCGATGAAATCTGCCGGCACTGCGCGGCGCAGGAATACGATTTCGCCAAGCTGAAGGCGCAGACCGAGCGGATCGGCTATCCGGTGCTGCCGGTGGTCCAGCAACTCGTCGGCTTGTGCCGGGACGGTCTCGGCGAATGGTGCCACTGGGGCGCCACCACCCAGGACATCACCGACACCGCCACCATCCTGCAGATCCGCGACGCGCTCGACCTCGTCGAAGCCGACATCGTCGCGATCGCCGATGCGCTCGCCGGCCTCGCCAAGCGCTACCGCGATACGCCCATGGCGGGGCGGAGCAACCTTCAGCAGGCGGTGCCGATCACCTTCGGCTACAAATGCGCGACCTATCTCGCCGCGTTCGAGCGCCACCGCCAGCGCCTCGACGAGTTGCGGCCGCGGGTCCTGGTCGGCGAATTCGGCGGCGCCGCCGGCACGCTGTCCTCGCTCGGCACGCGCGGGCTCGAGGTGCAGGCCGGGCTGATGAAGGAACTCGGCCTCGGTCAGCCGGAAATCGCCTGGCACACGGTGCGCGACCGCATTGCCGAGGTCGGCTGCTTCCTCGGCCTCGTCACCGGCATATGCGGCAAGATCGCCTTCGACGTGAAGCTGATGATGCAGACCGAGGTCGAGGAGGTCTACGAGCCCTTCCATGAGGGCCGCGGCTCGTCGAGCACGATGCCGCAGAAGCGCAACCCGATCTCCTCGGTCTACATCACCGCGACCAATTCGCTGGTGCGCCAGCACGTCGCCGCGCTGCTCGACGCCATGGTCGAAGACCACGAGCGCGCCACCGGCCCGTGGGAGATCGAGTGGATCGCGGTGCCGGAGATATTCAGCCTCGCCGCCGGCGCATTGGCGCAGACGCGTTTCATGGTGTCGGGCCTCGTGGTCGACGAGAAGAAGATGCGCGCCAATCTCGACATCACCCGCGGGCTGATCGTGTCGGAGGCGGTGATGATGGGGCTCGGCCCGCATATCGGCCGGCAATATGCCCACGACCTCGTCTACGACATCTGCCGGCAGGTGGTCGCGACCGGCCGCACGCTGCTCGACCTGCTCGCCGAGAACAAGGAGATCGCCAAGCACCTCGACCGCGCCGCGCTGGAGAAGCTGTGCGACCCAGCCAATTATCTCGGCCAGGCCGGCGAAATGGTCGACCGCGTGCTGGCGATGCGGGGCAAGTAGGGGGCTGGCGATTTACGCCGTCATTCCGGGGCGCCGCGACAGCGGCGAACCCGGAATCCAGAGGGCCTCACCGCAGCGCAGGGCAGCTCTGGACTTCGGGTTCGCGCAACAGCGCGCGCCCGGGAATGACGAATTCGAAAGGATCCCGCACGGGCAGGCCGACCGCTACGCCCGCTTGCGCTCCTTTGTGTCCGCCGGCGTGAAGAAATCCGCAAGCTGTGCCACCGGGCTCCCGGCCGCGCCGGGCTCACGCGCCGCGGCGGCCACGTCCACATAGAGCCTCGCGATCGCCGCGAACATGTCGCCGCTCGGGGTGTCGTCGCCGAGGAAATCGCCGACCTCTTCCATCTCCGCGACCCAGCGATAGGCCTTGGGAGGCATGCGCGGCACCTGCCGCGTCAGCCAGGCGAGAAGCTGCGGCTGGCTCAGCTCGAGTTCCTTGTGCAGCGCTGCGGCGGAACCGGCGCGCATGGCGCCGAGGACCATCGCCACGGCGACAGCGGTGAATCCCTTGGTGATGCCGCCATAGGACATCTTCAGCGCCGACGCGGCGCCGATCGGCCCGTCGAGCGCGAGAAACGGAACGCCGAAATCGCTGAGCCGCGCCACTTCGTTTGCGGCCGCGCCCGACACATAGATGCGCGTCCCGGTGTGGCCGGGCGGCGGCGGCAGCCCGATGATGCCGGCGTCCACATAGCGGCAGCCGGTGCCTTCCAGCACGGTGCCGATCTCGACCGCAGTCTCCGGGGAAACCGCGTTGCAGTCCACATAGATCGGCTTCTTGTGCGCCCGCGCCAGCGCCGGCTTCATCCGCTGCGCGAGCCCGACCGCTTCCCCGGGCGGGCAGATCGACAGGAAGAAGTCCGCCTCGCCGGCGAGCGTATCGTCATCGGCGACCGCCACCATGCGGGCACGCTCGGCCCGCGCCGCGCTTGCCGCCGAGCGGCCGGCGAGCGAGGTCGTCACCCGCACCCCATGCTCGGCGAGCCGCGCGCCCACCGCCGCGCCCATGTCGCCCGCCGCAATGATCGCAACCACATAAGACATATGCATAGTCCTCGGTTCGAACGCCTTGGGCGACGAGATAGCATAGTCTGGGCGTAACCGCTGCACGGCGCGCTCGCCGCGCCGGCCGATGGAGAGACGAACATGATCGCCGTCATTTTCGAGGTGTGGCCGAAAGCGGGCCACCGGCAGCAATACCTGGACCTTGCCGCCGAGCTGCGGCCTTTGCTCGAAGGCATCGACGGATTCATTTCGATCGAGCGGTTCGAGAGCCTGACCGAGCCGGGCAAAATCCTATCGCTTTCGGTGTTTCGCGATGAGGCCGCCATTGCGGAATGGCGCAACCTCGCCGCCCACCGGCGCGCCCAGGCGCGCGGCCGCTCCGAAGTCTTCGCCAAATACCGCCTGCGCATCGCCGGTGTCATTCGCGACTATGGAATGGACGAGCGCGATCAGGCGCCGCAGGACAGCTTGAGCGTTCACGGCTGATCCCGCGGCGCCGCCGCGGCAGACCTGTTTCGGCCCTGACCTACACAGCCTGGACCGGAAGCGGTCTGGTGCCAGAAAACCTGCCCGCGTCGTTCGACGGCGGCGGTCCTTTCTTCGTATTGTCGCACGACTCGGCTATCGCTCGCCCACACCTGACTCCGGGCGTTTAGGGAGCGTGCCGAAGAGCGCGCGTTTCGCTGTGATCGCAGAAATGATGATAGGCGCCGGCGCGGCGACCGTCGGCGGCGTAGCCTACACCCGCAGGCGCCGCGCCAGGCTGTATCGCGAACTCGCCGACCGGGTCGTGGCGATCACCAGCACCCACGCGCTCGATATGGGGCCGGCGCAGCGGCGCCCGCTGCCGGGCTTTGCCGATCGGCTCGCCATCTTGCCCGACTTCCTGCCCCCTCATACCTTCGCGGCGCTGCGGGCGGAAGCGGAGCGGCTCGCCAGTCCCGAACGCAATTACGTGCCGGTCCACAAGAAAGGCGGAACCATTGCCTACGAAACCCTGATCGAGGCTGCGCCCGGGATCGTGTCCTTCTATCACTCGGCGGTCCTGCTGGGCTTGGTGTCGCGCCTCGTCGGCATCTGGGTGGGGCCGACCCCGATCTACGACCAGAGCTCGCTGTCGCTCCTGTTCTACAACAAGCCCGGCGACCACATCGGCTGGCATTACGATCACAACTTCTATCGCGGCCGGCACTTCACCCTGCTGCTCGCCCTCGTCAATACCGGGCAGGCGGGATGGCCTGAGCCATGCCGTCCTCAAGGCGCGGGTCGGCGGGCGGGAGATCGGGATCAGCACCGCCCCGAATACGCTCGTCGTGTTCGAAGGCGCATTGGTGCACCACCAGGTGACGCCGATCCGCGAAGGCGAGCGGCGCCTCGTCCTCAGCATGACCTATTGCACCGATCCGCGGGCGCATTGGTGGCAGGCGGCGTCGCGCCGGATCAAGGACACGGCCTTCTTCGGGATCAGGGCGCTCTGGACCTGAGCTGGGCTGGGCGAGCGCCCCACCCGCCATGAGGCCGGGCCGGCCCCGGCACGGCTCATGCAGGCCCGGGCACAGGCCCATTGCTGCGTTAGATTTTGGACGACAACACCCGATACTTCCTGATATCCGCAATGGCGCAAAGGCGAAGCTGCTGCCGAATCTTCCGGCTTGGCGGAGCCGCCGTGTCGCCGGAACAGGCGGCACGACCAAGGCCGGTGGAACAAGATATGCTGCAGGAAATCAAACGGTTATTTTCCGAGCTCAGCGGCGGCGGAAAGCCCGAGAGCCACTTCGACGGCGACGATTACCGGGTCGCGGCGGCCGCCTTGCTGGTGCATGTGGCAACGCTGGAAGGCGATCTCAGCGACACGGCGCGGACCAAGCTTCGCGCCCTGCTGCAGTCGCAATTCTCGCTGGACGAGGGCCTGACCGACGAATTGGTAGAGGCGGCGGTGACGGCCGACCACGAGGCCGTCGATTTCTTTCACTTTACGCATCTGCTGATGCGCAGCCTGAATGAAGAGGGCCGCCTGCGGGTGGTGGAAATGCTCTGGGAGATGGCATTCGTCGACGGCGACGTCAGCGAATTCGAAGACAATGTGATGTGGCGGGTCGCCGATCTCCTGGCCATCTCGCCCCAGGACCGCATAGCATTGCGCCAGCGCGTCGCCGACAAGCGGCAGGGCGTGGAGGAAACATGAACGGCAGTGCGCCCAAAGCGCGTCAGGTGGTGGTGATCACCGGCGCTTCGGCCGGTATCGGCGCGGCTTTGGCGCGGGTGTTCGCCGCACACGGCCACGACCTCGTGCTGATCGCGCGGCGCGAAGCCAAGCTCGACGCCCTCGCCGACGAGATCGCCGCAGCGGGACACGTAAGGCCGCTGGTGCTGCCGGTCGACCTTGCCCGCCCCGATGCGGTGAGCCGGATCACGTCGCAACTCGCCGCTCACGGCCTCGAGCCGCAATACATCGTGAACAATGCCGGATTTGGTCTCGTCGGGGAGGCCGCGCAGCTCGATCGCGCCGATCAGCTCGCGATGATCGACCTCAACATCCGCGTTCTCACCGAGCTTTCGCTGGCCTTCATCGACACGCTGAGCCGGCTGCATGGCGGCATCCTCAACGTCGCCTCGGTGGCGGGCTTCCTGCCGGGGCCGGCAATGGCGGTCTATTACGCGACCAAGGCCTATGTGCTGTCGTTCAGCGAAGCGTTGAATTACGAGTTGAAGCCCCACGGCGTGCGCGTCACCGCGCTTTGCCCAGGTCCGGTGCCGACCGAGTTCCAGGCGCGCGCCGGCCTCCCCGACGTGTCGCCCCCGAACGGCGAAGGCCTTGCACAAGCGGTCGGCTCGAACGCGCTGACCCGCTCGGCGGAAGAGGTCGCCAAAGCCGGCTATGCCGGCCTCGTGCGCGGGCGGCGGGTGGTGATACCCGGCTTTGGCAACAAGGTCGTCGTGCTGGCGATCCGGCTGCTGCCGCGCCGGCTGTTCCTCGAGGTCGTGGCGCGGGCCCAATCGAAGCGGATCGAGGGTTCCGGCCGCGCTCCGAAAAAGGCCAGCCCGGAGGCGCCGTGAAAGCTGCCGCCGCCTCCTTGCCGGTTCTGATCGTCCTGCATCAGGAGACGTCGACGCCCGGCCGGGTCGGTCATTATTTCCAGGCGCGCGGCATTGCGATGGACATCAGGCGGCCGCGGCTCGGCGATCCCCTGCCGGAAACCCTCGCCAGCCATGCGGGGGCGGTGATTTTCGGCGGTCCCATGAGCGCCAACGATCCCGACGATTTCATCCGCGCCGAAATCGAGTGGATCAAGGTGCCGCTGCGCGAGGGAAAGCCGTTCCTCGGCATCTGCCTCGGCGCCCAGATGCTCGCCCGCCAGCTCGGCGCGACGGTGGCGTGCCACCCCGAAGGGATGGCCGAGGTCGGCTATTACCCGATCCGCGTCACGCCGGCGGCGCGGGGCATGCTCGAGACCTGGCCGTCGGTGGTCTACCAATGGCACCGCGAGGGCTTCGACCTGCCCGCCGGCGCCGACCTGCTCGCCGAAGGCGATCTGTTCAAGGTCCAGGCGTTCCGCTACGGGCCGGCGGCCTATGGCATCCAGTTTCACGCCGAGGTCACCCACGCCATGATGTGCCGCTGGACCACCCGCGGCCAGGAGCGCCTTGCGCTGCCTGGCGCCAAGCCCCGTGCGGCGCATTTCGTCGACCGGCCGGTCTACGACCTCGCCATCCGCACCTGGCTGTTCGACTTCCTCGGAGCAGTAATCAGGGATCGGTGATCGGGGTTTTCACTTTTCGCTGATTGCTGACTACTGATCCCTGATCCCTGACCACTGATTCGACCACCCGCGCGGTAAACGCCTTGGTGCCGAGCGGCCCGCCGAGGTCGCGGGTGCGGCTTGAGGCGACCGCGATGGTCGCGTCGACCGCCCTGGTGATGCATTGGCCGGCGGCGGCGAAATTCGCACCGAAGCCGCGCTCCTCCAGCCACGACAGCAGCATGGCCGCCGATTCGATCAGCGAGGACGGATTGGCGAGATCCTGTCCGGCAATGTCCGGCGCCGAGCCGTGCTGGGCCTGGGCCACCGCGTAGCGGTGCCCGGCATTGAGCGAAGCCCCGATGCCGAGGCTGCCGGCGATTTCGGAGGCCTCGTCGGACAGGATGTCGCCGAACATGTTGGTGGTGACGATGACGTCGAACTGGCCGGGATCGCGGATCAGCAGCGCCGCCATGGCGTCGACCAGGCGCTCCTCGCAGGCAATCCCGCCATGGCGCTCGGCCACCTGGCGCGCGCAGGCGAGGAAAAATCCATCGGACAGGCGCAGCACGTTGGCCTTGTGGACCACGGTGACGCGCTTGCGCCGCCGTGCCGCCAGCGAGAACGCCGCCTCGACGATGCGCGTGGAGCCCTCGCGCGTGATCTTGCGCACCGACAGTGCGAGGTCGGGCGTCGGCATGAATTCGCCGGGCCCCACATGCATGGAGCGGTCGGCATAAAACCCTTCGGTGTTCTCGCGCACGATGACGAGATCGATGTCGCGGCCGCAGCGCGGCGGCAGGCCCGGCCGCGACCGCGCCGGCCTGATATTGGCGAACAGGTCGAGCCGGCGGCGCAACTCGCCGGACGGATTGAGCCCGCCCTCGCTCACCGGCGGATAGTCGTTGTGCGACACCGGGCCGAGGACGACGCCGGCAGCCTGCTTGGCCCGCTCGACCACCGCGTCGGAAATCGTGGTGCCGGCGTTGCGGAGCGAGGCGAAGCCGATCTCGGCGGTCTCGTAAGCGAGGCCGAGCCCGAACTGCCGGTCTGCGGCCTCGAGCACTTCGACGGTCGCGGCGACGATCTCCGGGCCGATGCCGTCGCCCGGCAGCACCAGCAGGGTGGTCGTGCCCGGCCGCTGCCGGCCGGTTTCCATATCTGCCAAGAACTCCTCCTGCGTCATCCCGCATTGCAAAGCGTGGCGAGGTGAAACACGAACCGGCCGGCGACCGCAAGGCTGTCGTTGCGGGACCGGCGGGGCGCCGCGTGAAATGCCGCCGAACGCGGCATGTCCGGTTGCACCGCCCGGCGCCTTGCGATGCGGCGTCTTTGAACGAGGAACATCCTGGCCGACGGGCTGACGGCAGGCTTTCGCCTCGTCGTGCCTGCGGTTAGGCTGATGCCGTGCGGCAGATAGCGCGCCGCTGCGGCTGGCGCCTACACCGGGGGATCACCATGCGCCTCGATGCCATCGCGATCGGCTACAATCCCCCCGACGACGTGAACGTCATCATCGAGGTTCCGATCGGCGGCGAGCCGATCAAATACGAGATGGACAAGGCGGCCGGCACCCTGGTCGTCGACCGCTTCCTGCACACGCCGATGCGCTATCCCGGCAATTACGGCTTCGTGCCGCACACGCTGTCGGACGACGGCGACCCGATCGATGTGCTGGTGGCGAACACCAGGCCGATCGTGCCCGGCGCCGTCATCAATGTCCGCCCGGTCGGCGTGCTGAAGATGGAGGACGACGGCGGCGGCGACGAAAAGATCATCGCCGTCCCGTCGCCGAAGCTGACCAAGCGCTATGCCGATGTCATGAACTACACCGACATGCCGGAGATCACGCTGCAGCAGATCCTGCATTTCTTCGCCCATTACAAGGATCTGGAGCCGGGCAAATGGGTCAAGATCATCGGCTGGGGCGATGCCGCGGAGGCGCGCAGGCTCATCGCCGAGGCGATCGAGCGCGCCAAGGGGTGAAGGGGTGAAGGGGTGAGCGACTATCTGGTTTGTCAAGTTGCATTGGCATATTGGGCACGCGCTTCGCGAGCTTTTGCGTTGAGTTTGACGAGGAGCTTGCGGGCGAGGGCAATGCGAATGACCATTTTTTCTTTACCGGCCTTGAGCAGCCGATCGCGGAACTCGCCCAGGCTGTGATCGTAGCGGGCGGCAATGGCGGCGACGAGGAAGAGGATCGAGCGGACGCCGGCGCGGCCACCGCGGGTGGATCGCTTACCCTTTCGCTTGCCGCTGTCATTTGCGATGGGGGCGAGGCCGGCAAGCTTGGCAATGGCTTTGTTGGAGAGCAGGCCTATCTCCGGCAATTCGGCATGAAGGCGTGCAACGGTGCGTCCGGCAACGCCCTTCACCTCGCGCCAGGTCTCGGCGAGCTTTGCCCACAGCGGATCGTCGTCGATCATGGAGGCGATCTCCCCTTCGAGCGAGCGGGATTGGCGCTTCAGCAGAGCGATCACCTCGTCGATGCTCGAGCGCATCTCAGTGCTATCGAACATGCTGGCGCGGCGTTGCTTCTGGACCGTAAGGTCGTCGGTGACCTGCCTGAGCCTTGTTACCAGGGCCTTTAGGCGCTGCTGGGCCTGGCTCGGCAGCGGGGTCGGAACCAGGTTCTTGGCGTGGGCGAAGCGGGCAATGACGGAGGCATCGATCCGGTCGGTCTTCTCCAGAATGCCCATCGCCTCGGCATAGCGGCGGACGTTGCGGGGATTGGTCAGCGCGCAGCTGATACCTTTCTCCCACAGCTCGACGAATGCCCGTCGCTCGTAGCCGCCACTGGCCTCCATCACCACCAGCGTGACGGCGTGTTCACGGCAGAACGCGGCCAGTTCTGCAATGCCGGCCGTATCGTTATTGAAGCTCGCAAACCGATGCCCGGGTTCGATGCAGACATCGAGCTTGGCTTTCGAAACATCCACTCCACAAATCGTCTTCTTCACGGTAACCTGCCTTGTCCATGCGATTGGAACTCAAGCGACTGTTCGGTCGTGCGTGACATGGCGAAGATCCCAAAGCTCACCCACGGTTGTAGCCGGAGGGGGAACGGGCGACATCGCCACGCGCTTTGGCCGGTGGCCACCGGCCAAAGCGCTAAGTCGCTTCCATCGCACAAATTCTGGCCGTGCAGATACAAAGGGGTGAAGGGGTGAAGGGTGTCAGCCCTTCAGTGCATTGTCTACACCGCTGTTGAAGCCCCATTTCTTTGCGTTGGCATCGACGAACTTCCGTGCATCGACGGTCGTCGCCCTGGCTTCCGTGTTGTTCGCACCACGGACGAGGTCGTAGTCTGCTACCACTCGGTCCGTCCGCGCGCGGCTGAGCATCTTGCCCGACTCGCCAAGATCGCCCTGCTCTCCCTCGACCAGCTTGCCATAGTGCTGAATTACATGTTCGTGACTTGGCGGCACATCGAGGCGCTTCCCAACTCCGCCCGATGCAAGGATTGCGGCAGCCGCGCAGTGATGCATCGCGTAGTAAGCGGAATGGACGCAAGCGTTTGGAGCGTTGCCCCATGCCGCAATCCGCTCCGCCTCGATAAGATTGATCATCGCTTTGTCGAATTCCTGCTGAGCCTTGGTGGCGCGGTCAATGTCCGACAGAGGCTCAACGGATGCACGGCGTGGCCTATTTTCGTGCTTTTTCTTCGGCGGGTGCTTTCCTGCGCCCCGACTCATATCACGAGCATCCCATCACGCTTGATGCTCGTAGCGAGGCTGTAATGAGGCCGAGTTTCGAGATAGTCTGCCGGGACGGCAACTGGGCGTATATGAACGCCCCGCAGAATGTGCCGGTAAGCCATGTCTGCCAAAGTGTGGTCGACGGTACGGCGATCCTCCAAGTTTCGCACAAAAACGGCTACGTCGTAATCCGAATCCGGCCGGGCGTCGCCACGGGCTCGGGAACCGAAAAGGACGACATTTGTGACCCTGCCGGGCATGGCGCGTTCGACTTCGCGGCGAAATGCCCGAAGGTGCGCAATGGCCCTGCTCGGCAGCACTTCAGACAGAGAGCGTGAAGCCAGGGAAGTGAACATCAAACAAGGATAGCCGAGTGGCCGCATTGTTCAATGGCGTGGCATGCCGAGAATTATACATGGCTCGCGTCGACATTGGGGCTCTCACCATCAAAGCGCTCTCACGCATTTAACACCCGCAAGAGTTCCGCCCGGAGCCTCATTGTCGAGCCGGCTCGCTCGGCGCCGTATTTCCGCGACGCTTCTCCGGCTCGCTCGCCTCGTTCGACGCGATGATTTGCAGCAGGCGCTGCTTCAGCTTGAATTTATATGGGCCGATCTGCTGGCGTCCGAATCCCGCTGCGACCCCCACATCCAGTCGTTCTATGACCGCGCTTTCCTCGGCATTGCAGGCCGAAAATCCTTTTTCGATCGCCGCATTGAGATCGCCGGAGCTCGCAAATTGCCGGCGCGCCGAGCGCTCGACGCAGTCATCGAAGATTTTCGTCAGGTGGGAATAGGCATTGAGGATCTGCTGGTTCTTCTGCTCTTGCGCCGCCTCGACATCGACCTTTTGCTCCGCGCATCCGGAGACGATTGCTGCCATTAGAATAACAGCCAGCGCTGAACGCCCGTTCCGCATGACGCCATCATTCCCTGCCCCAGCGAGCCCCAGGCGCAAAGGCACACGGCGAAAATATGCCCGATGATGTCCCGCCCTGCAAATACAGGCGCGGCGCGCATTTGCTCGGGTTGTCGACCGACTTGCGGTGACGGACGTGAGCGTGCGGCCGTCGTTGACGCGTCCCGTGGCCGCCGGCACGAAATGGAACGATTGCAGATGGTGTCGCATTACACATTCGAACGGAACACATTCGGAGGATTTGACCCATGGCCAGCACCACGCCACGCCAGCGAAAGACCACCGGTCGGGTGATGCACGAGTTCAAGCACGGCGAACTCAAGTCCGGGTCGGCCGGAAAGGCCGGCAAGGTCAAAAGCCGACGCCAGGCGATCGCCATCGCGCTCAAGGAGGCCGGCGCTTCTAAATACGAGAGCGGCCAGGCGAACAAGAAAAATCTCAGAAAGACCGAGCGGAAGGAAGCGCGCGGAGAGACCTACCAGCAGGAAAAGGAGGGAAAGTCTCACGTGGGCGCCCGCGGGCGGCGCGAAAGCAGCCGCAGCATGGGTGGCAAGAGCGCAACGAAGAGCGCAACGAAGAGCGCAACCAAAACGACGGCTCGGGGTCGCAAGGCTGCGCGGACCGTCGGCTACCTCCAATGAATGCGATCGCAATTCAGTTTTCGTCCCCTCTCCCGCTTGCGGGAGAGGGGGCAGAAAAAGCCGTCCGGTCACGCGAATTGAAGCGATAATTCACGGACGAGTGCTTACAGCAGCGCTGCCACGTCGCCTGCCAGTTTTTCTGGTCTTGTCATGGGCGCGAAGCGCGCGCGCACTACGCCGGTCTTGTCGACCAGGAACTTCGTGAAGTTCCATTTTATACTGCTGCCCAGAGGCCGCTCCTCTGCTTTTTGAGCCAGCGATAGAGCGGGTCGGCGTTCTCGCCGTTGACCTCGATCTTGGCGAACAGCGGAAAGGTAATGCCGTAGGTGCGATCGCAGAAGGCGGAGATGTCCGCGTCCGTCCCCGGTTCCTGATGCCCGAACTGATCGCATGGGAAGGCAAGGATTTCAAAGCCGCGCGGCCGGAATTGCTCGTAAAGACCCTGCAAGCCTTTGTACTGCGGTGTGAAGCCGCATTTCGAGGCGACGTTGACGATCAACAACGCCTTGCCTCGGTAGTCGGCGAAATGACGTTGCTCGCCCGTGCTCAGCCGGGCGCTGAAACCGTAGATCGGCATCGCAGTCTCCGTTGGCGGCGGTGCGCCGTCTGCGCTTTCTTCGTCGCATCCGTCAGCCCATATTTGTCAGCCCACATTTGTCAGCCATGGAACGATTCAGTCAATCGACCTCGGCCTTGCAGATCGCCGGATCGACCTCCATGAAGTCTGGACTCCGGACCCCTTGTGTCGGATCCCTTGGTGACTCGGAGCCGTTTCGCGGCGATAAACATCGGGCGAATCACTTGGCGAGATCGTCCCGATGCACGAACAGGCACTGATCCGAGACCCCTCGAATGCTCGCAGGATCGAAATCGCAGGGTTGCTGCGGCATCGCAACCCCGCGCGGATTTGCTGCACCGGCCGCATCGCGAAGGTGCCTGCTTCGGAGTGCCATTGATGATCTCGCACGGACCCGTGCCGATTTTTGACGGCCACAATGATGTTCTGCTGCGTCTTTACCGGCGCGGCGGCGCGGACGCACCCCAGGCGTTCCTCGCAGGAGAGTCCAAAGGCCAGCTCGATCTTCCCAAGGCGCAGCAGGGACGGTTCGCCGGCGGCTTGTTCGCGATCTTCGTCCCTTCGCAGGCGGGAGCGAATGCTCCCGACCGTGACAACCCGGCGCCCCCACCCGATGCGAGCGCCTCATCGCCGCCTGCCCTCGAGCTGGCGCCGGCCCAAAGGGCTGTATTCGCCATGGTCGCTCTGCTCCTGCGCATCGAAAAGGAGTCGCAGGGCCGCGTCCGCATCTGCCGCATTGTCGACGATATCCGCCGAAGCCTGAACGACGGGGTGTTGGCGCCGGTTCTTCACATCGAAGGCGCGGAAGCGATCGACCCGGATTTCGAGCTTCTGGAGGTGTTGCACGCTGCGGGACTGCGCTCTCTCGGCCCGGTTTGGAGCCGCTCGAACGCGTTCGGGCATGGCGTGCCGTTCCGGTGTCCCTCATCGCCCGATACCGGACCTGGCCTGACCGATCTCGGCAAGGAACTGGTTCGCGCCTGCAACCGGTTGGGGATTCTGATCGATCTGTCGCACCTGAATGAACGCGGTTTCTGGGACGTTGCGGCGATCAGCGGCGCGCCCCTCGTCGCCACGCATTCCAACGCCCATGCCTTGAGTCCGCATTCGCGCAATCTCACCGACAAGCAGCTCGCCGCAATCCGCGAAACCGGCGGCATGGTCGGCATCAACTTTGCCGTCAGTTTCCTCCGCCCCGACGGCAGCCGCGACGGCGATGCAACCCTTGAACTGGTGGTCGAACACCTCGAATATATTCTCGAGCGTGTCGGTGAGGACGGTGTCGGCTTCGGATCGGATTTCGACGGTGCCAGGATCCCGGCGGGAATCGGGAATGCCGCCGGACTGCAAAATCTGGTGGAGGTCATGCGTGCCCGCGGCTTCGGCGAGCCGCTGATCGAGAAGGTGTGCTTCAAGAACTGGTTGCGCGTGTTGGGACAAACCTGGCGGCAGGCGGGCCGCTGAAGTTCCTTCAGCCGTCGCTTCGGAATGCCCCGATCGAGCGGGGACATCGGTGGCACTGTGCCCGGGCCGATGTTATGTGAGATTGCTCAGCTTACGCTGCATTCACAGGAGTTCCGATGTCCGGCGAGAGAACGCGAAGACCAATCGACGCGCGACAGGCGGCCGAAGCGGCATTCAAGACGGCAACCGCAAAACCTCCGGAACCCGCTCCCAAGAGAGCTTCTCTTCCGAACGTGAAAGAGCTCGTCTCGTTGCGCATCGATCAGGACGTGCTCGAATACTTCCAGGAATCCGGACCCGGCTGGCAGGACAAGATCAACGAAGTGCTGCGACGGGCAGCCGGTAAGTAGCGCACGATTTGAGCCGGCGCGGGGCGTCTTGTGGGCGTCGTCGGGCGGGGGTTGAAGAATCAATGTCGCGACGTCCATATACGCTCGCTGCGTAGACGATCGCTGCGAGCGGGCCGCCGCGTCGGCCGCGCTCTTCCGCAATCATTTCCTTCGCAAAGGTGCCCGCGTGACGAGCTCTATCGACCGACAGATCGCAAAGGAACTCGGCGTCCGCGAGGATCAGGTCACCGCCACCGTGGCCCTTCTCGACGGCGGCGCGACCGTGCCGTTCATCGCCCGCTATCGCAAGGAAGCGACCGGCGCGCTCGATGATTCGCAATTGCGCACCCTCGATGAGCGCCTGCGCTATTTGCGCGAATTGGAGGAGCGGCGCACCGTCATCCTCAATTCGATACGCGAACAAGGCAAGCTCGACGACGCGCTCGAAGCCGCAATTCGCCTCGCCGACAGCAAGGGTCGGCTCGAGGACATCTACCTGCCGTTCAAGCCGAAGCGCCGCACCAAGGCCGAGATCGCCAAGGAGGCCGGCCTGGAGCCGCTTGCCGATCAGTTGCTGGCGCGCCCGGACAATGACCCGTCGGTCGCGGCAGCGCGCTTCGTCGACGCGGAAAAGCAGGTCGCCGATGTCGCCGCTGCGCTCGACGGCGCCCGCGCGATACTGGTCGAACGCTTTGCCGAAGACGCCGATCTGATCGGCTCGCTGCGCGAGGAGATGTGGTCGGTCGGCCGCCTCGTTTCAAAGGTGCGCGACGCCAAGCGGGAAGCCGGCGCCAAATTCAGCGACTATTTCGATTTCGCCGAGAAGCTGACCAAGCTGCCGTCGCATCGCATCCTGGCGCTGTTCCGCGCCGAGAAAGAGGAGATTCTGGACGTCGCCATCGATCCGGAGAATCCGGCGACGGCCGCTGCCGGCCCCAGCCCCTACGAGTTGCGGATCATGCACCGCTTCGGCATCAGCGATCGTTCGCGGCCCGGCGACAAATGGCTGGTGGACACTGCGCGGTGGGCGTGGCGCACCAAGATCCAGGTCCACCTCGGCATCGATCTGCGGCTACGGCTGTGGAATGCGGCCGAGCAGGAAGCGGTGCGGGTGTTCGCGGCAAATCTGCGCGATCTATTGCTCGCCGCTCCCGCCGGCGCGCGCGCCACCATGGGCCTCGATCCGGGCTTCCGTACCGGCGTCAAGGTCGCCGTGGTCGATGCGACCGGCAAGGTGGCGGCTACCTCGGTGATCTATCCGCACGAGCCGCAGCGCCGCTGGGACGAGGCGCTCGCCAGTCTCGGCAAGCTCGCCAAACAGCACAATGTCGAACTGATCTCGATCGGCAACGGCACCGCATCGCGCGAGACCGACAAGCTCGCCACCGAACTGGTCAAGCTGCTGCCGGACCTGAAGATATCGAAGATCGTGGTCTCGGAGGCCGGCGCTTCGGTCTACTCTGCCTCCGCCTATGCGTCGGAGGAACTGCCCGGCCTCGACGTGACCCTGCGCGGCGCGGTGTCGATCGCGCGCCGGCTGCAGGATCCCGCTCGCCGAGCTGGTCAAGATCGATCCGAAATCGATCGGCGTCGGCCAGTACCAGCACGATCTCAGCGAATACAAGCTGTCACGCTCGCTCGATGCTGTGGTCGAGGATTGCGTGAACGCCGTCGGTGTCGATGCCAACACCGCCTCGGCGCCGCTGCTGGCCCGCGTGTCGGGCATCGGGGCGGGGCTGGCGCAGAACATCGTCCTGTACCGCGACGCCAACGGCCCGTTCCGCTCGCGCAAGTCGTTCAAGGACGTGCCGCGCCTGGGGCCGAAGGCGTTCGAGCAATGCGCCGGTTTCCTGCGCATTCCCGGCGGCGAGGACCCGCTCGATGCGTCCGGCGTGCACCCGGAAGCCTATCCGGTCGTGCGGCGGATCGTCGAGGCGGCCAAGACCGGCGTCAAGGGCCTGATCGGCAACACCGCCGCATTGCGCGCGCTGTCGCCGAAGAATTTCGTCGACGGCGTCTTCGGCTTGCCGACCGTGACCGACATCCTGCGCGAACTGGAAAAGCCCGGCCGCGATCCGCGCCCGGCTTTCAAGGCGGCGGTGTTCATGGACGGCGTCGAAACCCTCAACGACCTCAAACCCGGCATGGTGCTGGAAGGCGCGGTGACCAATGTCGCGGCGTTCGGCGCCTTCGTCGACATCGGGGTGCACCAGGATGGCCTGGTGCACGTCTCGGCGATGTCGAAGACGTTCGTCAAGGATCCGCGCGAGGTGGTGAAGCCCGGCGATATCGTCCGCGTCAAGGTCCTGGAGGTCGACCTGGCGCGCAAGCGCATCGCGCTGACGCTGCGGTTGGACGACGAGGTCGGCCCACGCGCCGACCGCGACGGCAAAGCCGCGCCGCGCATCGACCGGGCGCCATCCCCGTCGCGTGGCGCATCGCGCAGCGCGGCCCCCGCGCGTCGCGAAGAAGGCGGCGGTGCGCTCGCCGAAGCGCTACGCCGCGCCGCCTTGGTGGAGAAGCGCAAGTAGCGAAGACGCGAGGCGGCAAACACTCGCCGCCGCGATGCGCAGCCGACTTTTGATCCTCGTGAAAACGCGCGACGCGTAGGGTGGGCAAAGGCGCTTTCGCGCCGTGCCCACGCGGTAAGCCGCGCGTGGGCACGCTTCGCTTTGCCCACCCTACGCCTACTACGCCTACTCAGGCCGCTTTTGCCGTCCGCGCCGCTCCCTTTATCGCCTGCAGATATACTTCGAGGAGCGACTCGCGCTCGTCGCGCTCTTTGGAATCCTGCTTGCGGACGCGAATCACCTCTCGAAGAACCTTGACGTCGAAACCGTTGCCCTTGGCTTCGAGAAAGATCTCCTTCTTGGCTTCGGTGAGCTCCTTGATTTCGCCTTCGATGTTCTCGATGCGCTCGACAATGGTTCGCAACTGATCACCCGCAACGTCGACCGGTCCGCTCATGGTTTACTCCTGGTGAATTTGACCCTGCAAAATTCCGCCATTCCCGCCGCCACATCAAGGCGCGCCAGCGAACGTGGTAAGCAACCGATTAACGCGTTCTCCGCCGCGAGAGGCCGGCGGCGACCTCATCCTGAGAGCGTATGAATTTATTCTACGACCTCATCCAGAGGAGCCGTGCAAAGCGCGGCGTCTCGAAGGATGGCCGCAAACTCTGCGCCCATGGCCATCCTTCGAGACGCCGGCTGCGCCGGCTCCTCGGACGAGGTCGTAGAAAAGTTTCACACGCTCCGGACGAGGTCGAACGGTGATATCGATTCGAAATCGCTGCACTCGTTCGATCTCGGCGCCACATTTTCGACGCAGTCGCAGGCAAAAAACCAGCCCCCTTCGATCGAAGGGCAACTCCCCGACATTGCGAATGCGAACATCAGGTCCAGGCGGACTTGATTTCCGCGTTCATCTGCTTTGCCGGATCAGTGTTCATGCGTCACAATGCGAAGGAAACCGATATTGAAACAGCAGCAAACGCGGAAACATCGTCGTCTTGTTCGAAACGCCATGGTGTCCTGCACGTTGGCATTCACATTGGCCGCGAGCTTTGGCGTGTCATCTGCCCTCGCCTCTCGGGCTTACGCCCATCGCTCCCACGCTCACCGGGCACCGGCCGGACATGGCGGGGGCGGCCTCGCCTCGGTCTACAGCGGCGGCCAGACGGCGAGCGGAGAACATATGAATTCGGGCGCAATGACGGCT
The DNA here is from genome assembly GCA_963746235.1 of uncultured Alphaproteobacteria bacterium. GTDB lineage: Bacteria > Pseudomonadota > Alphaproteobacteria > Rhizobiales > Xanthobacteraceae > JAJPKK01. The sequence goes on along the minus strand of CAVVCE010000004.1, from coordinate 26,440 downwards.
GCGCACCGCACCCTGCCGTTCGGCACCAGGGTCGCCGTCGTCAACAATCACACGGGTCGCTCCGTGGTGGTGCGCATCAATGATCGCGGCCCCTTCGTGGCCGGACGCGTCATCGATTTGAGCCCGGCGGCCGCGCGCGCGATCGGTGTCAGCGGCCTCGCCCCCGTCTCGCTGAGAGTGGTCGGCGGCGTCTGAGCACGAATTCCAAGAGGACTGAGAAGGCTCGGTTCCTCGTCGCCCCCTGTGGGCTCGCACCGTCGCCGGACTGTCCGGGTTTCTTGACCTCGGTCCAGTCCGGCGATCGCCCCGGGGGCGCTACGCAGGGCGCGACGCCCGAGCGCAATCGCGGTGAACAAAGGATCAGCGCCATGTCGACATTGACGCGCAGGCAAGCCATCACAGTGCATTGGAATCGGAACGTCGTTGGCGGGCGGCATGAGGCCGCGATCGCTGCTGGCGCAGGCGCGGACCCAGCTTTTCATCGGCACCGCCGGCAAGGGCGGCGTGTTCTACCCGCTGGGTACGGCGATGGCGGGTCGTCATTTCCAAGTATGCGTCCGAGCTCGACGCGATAGCGCCGGAGACCAACGGCACCGCCGAGAACATGAAGCTGCTGCAAGAAGGAAAGATCGAGCTCGCCTTGGCGCAGGCAGACATTGCGTGGGCCGCCACCCAAGGCAGGCTCATCGGATTACGCAAGATGGTTCCGGTGCGAAACCTGCTGGGAACCCATGCCACATACCTGCACCTCGTGACGCTTGCGGGTCGCGGGATCGAAGCGGTCGAGGACCTCATCGGCAAACGCGTGTCGACCGGCTCGGCGGGAAGCGCGACGGACATCAAGGCGCTTCGCGTGTTGCAGGCCCATGGCGTCACGCCGTACAACCTCGACACCCACGAGCACCTCGATTTCCTGGAAGCGGCCCAGGCGCTGAAGGACGGCACGCTCGACGCGTTCGCCGTGGATGCCGCTTTGCCGATGCCGGCGCTCCTCGAATTGGCCGCGGCGCCGGGCGTCAGGCTTCGCCTCATCCCGACCGGCGATGCGGTTTCCAGAATAACGGCAAAGCACGGTCCGTTTTATTTTGCCGCGCCCATTCCCAAAGGTACCTATCCGGGGATCGACGTCGACGTTTCCGCGGCGGCCGGGGCGACGCTCTTCGTCGCCCATGAGACAATGGAGGAAACTCTCGCCTACGAAATAACCAAAGTGCTGCTGGAGCGTACGCGCGAGGTGGCCTCGGCCTGCGAACGGTGAAGGAGATCAGTTCGACGAGCGCCGTCCGCGGATCGTCCATCCCATTTCACGCGGGCGCACTGCGCTACTACAAGGAGGCCGGCGTTACGGTGCCGCAGTCCTGAACGAAAAGCCGCAAAACCACGGCGATCCCGGGGTTGTCATTCGGCTCATGGCGTCGAAATGAGGCCGCTGCTGGTCACGACGATCCAGTGGCTGCCCCAGCGCACGATCAACTCGACCCTTCCCACGCGCGGCACCGTATCCCCGCGCGCCGCCCTCCATGTCCCATCAGGCCCTTCCAGGACGGCCGTCGCACCGGAGACATCGCGCACCGTCCAGCCCTCGATGGTGGCGGGCCTGGTTTCGGGGAATGGCGCCGGGCTCGGCAACATCTCCGGCGCCCGCGGTCGGATTCGGGCGGCGGGTTCCGATGGCCCGGTACTCGGCTGCGCCACAGCGGCCGTCCTGATGGCGCCGGTTGGTTGAGCTGCGCCTTTCGGATGACCGGGCCGATGACTGTGCAGGCTCGGCGCGGCAGCGGCGATCTTGCCGGTGTTCGATACGCCGCCGGTTGCGTCGCGACCGGTCGCGGGACCGCCAAAGGCGGAATGATTCTTGGAAACCGGGAGCAGGCCCGAAAAATCGACCTTTGGCTCGACGGGAACGGAAGGGTGACCACCGATAAGAGCGGGCGGCAGCCCGACAATCCAACCGGTCGCGCCAGCCCCCAGGAGCGCGGCAAGGACGGCATAGGCGCCGTGGACGCGGGGGGACGCGCCGGCTTTTGCGGCGCGTTCCGGGTCATCGATCCTGATGTCGGTATCCCATGCGCGCCGCTCCGAACGAGGTTCGTTAACCTTCGACTCGATATTTTTCGGTGGCGCGGCGGTGCGTTCGGCGGCGCGGTTCGGGTCGATGGCCGGTTGGTGAAAGGCGTCCGCCGCGTCACGATGACCGGCATCGGGCTGGCGAAGGCTCGCCTCGGCCGCTTTTATGAGGGCCGCCATCTCAGCTTCCAGGTGCGGCGCATCGGGCGCAGCCGTGGCCTGTGGCGCATCTTGGCGGGCACTCTCTGCAGGCGGAAAATATGTTTGGCGAGGCTCCCGATACGTGATCTTCCAATTGCCGAACAGGTTGTTCGTCCGGTCGATCCCTCCGCATTCAATCGCTTTCAGGATTGTCGACAGGCCGGAGCCGGTTACTCCCTTGCCGGCCAGTTCGAGCGTGTAGGACATGCGCCGCAATCCATCGGTGTCTGATGCACATGACGGTGCGCCCGGATGATTACCGGAAGGTTTACTCGCGGGCGGGCGGCCGGCCGCGTCGCCGCCTGGTACCCCGTGTCCGAAGTTCGAAATCATATCGATTTCATCTATTAACCTCGTCCTGAGGAGCGCGCTCTCGCGCGCGTCTCGAAGGACGGTCGCAGGCGAGGCCGTGCCACGGCGTCCTTCGAGACGCCATGCTTCGCACGGCTCCTCAGGATGAGGTCCGTGGGGTCGCACCACTGGAAATACTGCTATGATCGCGATCTTTCGCGGGGGCATCGCAATGCCTGGAACCTCCAGGTTCGGTCGGTGACCATTCGAACAGCGGTGCATTCGGCCCCGTGATGCTGACGGGAATGGCTCAATGAGCTTGCTGATCGCGCTCACCGGCGCAACCGGCTTTATCGGGCAATACCTGTTGCAGGAATTGCCGCGACGCGGCCATCGTCTTCGCGTGCTGCTGCGTCGGCCGACCAACATGCTCGTGCAGGGCTCCAGCGCCGTTATCGGCGATCTTTCGCGGCCGCAAAACATGGGCGCTGCCTTGGCGGGCGTCGATGCGATCGTCCACTCCGCCGGATTGCCCGGCGCGATGTCCGGCTTTCCAGAGGACGACTACCGCATACTCAACACCGAGGCGACGATCGGCCTGGCGCAGGCGGCGCACCGGGCGGGTGTCAAGCGCTTCGTATTCCTGTCCTCGATTCGCGCGCAGTGCGGGCCGACGGCCGAACAGGTGCTGACGGAGAATCTCGCGCCGCGGCCAACCGATGCATATGGAAAGTCAAAATTGGCCGCCGAGGAGGGACTGGCGCGGATCGATGTCGATTGGGTCGCGTTGCGACTGGTTCTGACCTACGGCCCCGGGGTCAAAGGCAACATGGCCCAGTTGATGCGGCTCGCGCGATCTCCCTATCCGATGCCGCTCGGCGGGCTCAAAGCGCGGCGGTCGCTGTTATCGCTCGACAACCTGGTGGAGGCCATCGATGCCGTGCTTGCTGCCGAGGAGCCGCTGCGGCGACCGCTGATTGTCGCCGACCCGGAACCGCTGCGCCTCCCGGAAATGGTCGCGGCGATGCGTCGCGGGCTGGGGCGGAGCGCTCGGCTTATTCGCGTACCGGCTCCCATGCTCCGCCCATTCCTGTCCCTGGCCGGACGGCCGGAATTATACGAACAGTTGACCGGCTCGCTCGTGGTCGACCCCGCGGCGCTCAGACGCGTCGGCTGGCGGCCGTCGACCCAAACGGCGGCGGGATTGGCGGATCTCATGCGGACTTGAGCTTGCTATGCGACGCCCGCGTTGGGAAGCCGGGTTGCGGCGCTGGTCATGTGGCACGGCGGCTCTGCTCCCTCGCCTCGCTTGCGGGGAGAGGTCGCCCCATACCGCTAAGCCTTAGTTGCGGCATTCCTTACCGGTGTTGTGCGTGACGGCGGATGCTCGGTCGCGGCGCCGGGCGGCTCAATGACGGGCGGTGCTGCTGCTTCACCGGATGAACGGTGCGCGGTTCATGCCGACCGATCCTGCCTCTGGCATGCAAGGTGGCAAATCCGCGCTTGGCGACCGGCAGTCGGCGCGAGATTTTGGCAGGCGCGGCAATCGGCGTCGTGGCCTCGAGATCGGCCATCTCCGGTTGCTCGCTGGCTTTCCTGATGCGGACCACGACCACGGGGACGGGGCCGTAATACGGCGCGGGGTCCATCACGGCCGCAGCCGCAGCCTCTCCGCCGGCAGCACTCCGGGTGCCGGCCGCCCGCGGCTCCGGACGTTTTTCGGTGATGACCGGATGGATCTCGGCGTCGGCGAGCGCGAAAGTCTGAGTCGACGTCGGGCCGTCCCGCCAACGAGACCGGCTTGGCCGCGACCGTCTTGGCCGCGACCGTCTTGGCAACGATGGATTGCGGGGCCTGGACTTGTTCTGCAGCGGGTGGCTGAGCTGCGCCTTGCGGCGGCAAAAAACCAAAAAACGCCACGCCTGCGGCCATGAGCAGGGGCGGCGCCAGAATGCAGGCGGCCAGCCCGAGCCGGGCCGAGGTGTCGCCTTGCCGGCGCTTGGTCGGGCCATTCCGAACCATTCTGAACCACCGTCTGCAATCAGTCGGGCGCTGCCGCCAATCGATTCCACCTATTTATGGCTAAAACAGCACCGCGAATGTCACTTTGCGCATAGTCGTCAATGCCCGAAGGCGAGTAATTGACCGCAAATGGCCTGCGCCGGCCGAGCAACCGGTCTGGAGCGGTTCTCGGCAGGCGACGCAGGCCTTGGCTGGACAATGAGTTCAAAAACAGGGAAGCGGCTATGGCCCACCATACCGAGAGGCTGCCGGAAATCGCCAAGGCTGAAATCGTGATAGGGACTTATCCCGATCCAAACTCACCCGACGGGCGCGGCGTCCTGGTGATCAAAGGACCGCAATTGTATTCGAAAATTGCCAGCGCCAGGACGCCAATCCTCTGGATCGAGTGTGGTGCTTGGCTGGATGCTCAAGACCTCAAGCAGGCGGTGGCCCTCGGGACCTCGTAGCCCGCACTCCAGTAATACCGGGCCGCGCTGACAGGTCCAGGAACCGGGGCACGACTGATTCGGCTGCCTTACGGGCGTCGGACCCCCATACCTCCACTCGTCCATGCCCCTACCGTGGGCGCCCCCCGGCGTTGGCCGGGGTCTTGTTCTTCCCCGCGGGAGGCCCCATCCTGCCGATCGGGTTTGCGGCGGCGCCGCACTGGCGGATCGTCGCGCCCCGGCTTGCGTGATCGAGGACGGATCGGCTGGATATAATATGGCCATCATCGCGTCGGATCGATTGGGGCCGGGGTTCGCTGAAAGCAGGGGGGTGAACATGGTCCCGATCGGCTCGACCAAACCCAGACTGGGTGACATCTGGCCACAGCTAGCGGTGAGCGCCTGCGTGCTGCTCGCGCCGCCGCTGCTGATGGCGGCGGGGCTGACGTATTTCGGCTCTCCGCCACCGCAGAACGCTGCACCGGCGGCCACGGCGGCGGGCGCCGATACCGCGAACAGCCCATTTCATTCGCACCGCCTGACGCTGGCCAGGCGCGCGACCTTGGGCCAGAGGCGCGGGCACGAGCTTGGGCCAGGGCACGAGCTTGGGCCAAGGAGCGAGCTCGGGCCAGCGCGCGAGCTTCGTGACCGCGAGCGCCCAACAGCGCCCGATCGTCACCGAGGCGCTTCCGCGTGTCGAAGCGCCGGCACCGGTCGGCCAAACAGCGGCTTTGGGCTCGGCCGAGACGACCAAAGATACTTCCGCCGCAGCTCCGGAACATTCGCCGGATGCAACGCGCAAAGTCGCGCGGAATGAACCGCACAATGGCCATGCTGCGAAGCGTCAGCGCACCCTGAGCGACATATTTCCGTTTTTGCGACCCAGCGGCCGATAGCGCGGCGCCCGCAGGGACCTATTTCGCGGCCTCGGCACGCCGAATTGCCGGCGTCACCTCGAAGGCGAAGTGGAAGGCCGGCAGATCCTCGCCCGGATGGTCGTCCGCATAGGTCAATTGCGGGATGCGGTAATTATTCGGCCGCGTCTCGGTGCCTTTGAAAATTCCGGGGTAGAGATCGATGAAGTGCATGCCGGGCGCACCCGTCGCCTTCACGAAAATCTCGATATCGCCGTTGCTGTTGAAGGCGCAAACATAACCCGTGTAGCTGTTATCGTAGACCATGTGAAAAATATTGGCGGTCTCCGTCCAGCCGCCGCCTTTGAGATGGATCGTAAACGTGGTACCGGCCGGTCCGCGCGTCACCTCGACCGGCAGCGCTGTCGGCTTGATCCAGTAGCTCCCGAATTTTTTCGCCGATCCGGTGTCGATCCACAGCCCGTGGGTGCCGCCGAGATCGTCCGGTGTGCTGAAGCGGAATTCGATGCGTCCGGACGAATCAGCCGTGCTCTCGGCGATCACCTTCGACATCTCCTCCCAGTTGGTCCGCCCCGGCTGCTCCGCACCCGGTCCCATCAACTGGTTGCCGACGACGCGGGTCCAATTGAGCTTGTAGCTCTTGCCTGGCTCCAGGCCCTCGCCCCGTACCGCCGCCGGTTCGCCGACGCCGGAGAACTCGCGGCGTCGCGATGAGCCCGCCCTGTGGCGGCAGCACGCGCACGACTTTCTGGCCCTGCTGCTCCGGCGCGGGCGGCAGCACCGGCGCGCCCTCGGTGATCGTGAAGGCCGTCGCGAAGCGCGGCCGGCCGGGCGCGGGATTCTGTTCCGGATTGCGATAGGGGAACGTCAGTTCTCCGTGCACGACCTCGATAATGTGCACGCCCGGCCCGCCGGTCGCCGGAATCGTAAAGCTGGCCGACCCCTTGGTGGTCACCGCTGAAATCCAGCCGGTGAAGTTGTTGTCGTAAATCACATCCCAGGAATTGTAGAGCGAGCGATAACCGATCCCTTTGATGTCGACCTTGATGGGCGTGCCCACCGGTCCGCTCTTCGGCGAAATCTCGACGGTCATGTCGAGGTTGAAACCCACCTTGGTGAACAGTCGCTGCCCCTGCTGCAACACGATGTCGTGCATGGAGCCGTAATCCTCCGGCGCGGTGAAGTTCACCGTGAGCCGCCCCGATGGGTCGGTCCGCGCCGTGGCGATTTGGTAGGCGACCGGGGTGAAATCGCGGCCGTGGTACTCCGCGTCGGTGACCTTCCAAGTCCCGATGGCGGTGTCCCAGACGAGCTGGAATTCCTGCCCTGGAGGCAGACCCTCGGCCGTGACCGTCACCGGCGTCCCGGCCGGCGCATGCGCCGGCGAAACGTCGAGCCGGCCGACATAGCCGTTCACGGGCTCGCCGACGGCGGTTTCCGGCCCCAATGCGGCGGCCGGAGCTATGGCAGCTGCGGCCGCCGGCGCTTGGGACATGAGCGCCAGCAAAACCAGCGCAAACGACGACCCGGCCAGCCGGGCGCAGCCGCAATTCATAGGTAACCTCTTGAAGTCGTTAGTTCGCAACTTCCGGTTCGCTGCCGATAAATATAGCCAATTCTGTGCCGCGCCGGAAGGATGCGTGTTTGGGGCGGAAGCCGTTCGCAATCCGGGAGGCCGCGCGTTCGCGCTCATTCGGACGATGAACGGTCCGCAAAGTCGCCGGGAACCAAATGTTAGGGTCACGCTGTTAGGGTCACGCTGTTGGAAACGATGCGTCGGCGATGCGTCGGTCTTTCTCGGGTCGGCACCGCGATGTATGCTGCCTGGTCCGGCTTGGGAGGAAGCAATGTTCGTGCGTACATTGTCTATCTCATCGGTTGGTTTGGCGCTGTTCGTATCGGTGGCGTTTGCCCAGCAGCCGGCGCGAACGGACGGCCCGGGGGTGAGGCTGCCCGCGTGCAGCCCGGCGATGATCGTCGGGACCTGGCAGGCTGCGTTCGGCTACGGGACGCCGTTCTACGGAACCGCCCAGAACAACGGCTTTTCCTGCCCGCTCAATATCGCCGCCGACGGCACGGTCACGGCAGGCACTTGCGTCCTCGGCAGCACGATGACCGTCTCGCCGGCGCCTTCCGGCGTATTGACGATCGACAATAAATGCCACGTGGCCGGCTCGATGACGTTCGGCTATTGCAACCCCGGCCGTTCCTGCGTCACCGCATGGCAAATGTCGGTCTCGCTGTGGCGCTCCGCCGACGGAAGCCGGCTGACCGGAACCCAGGTGCTGACCTGCCCGAAGTGCAAAAGCGTCCAGGACCCGGCGATAACTTGGGTGTCGCCGTTCGAGATGATCGCGGGGCAATAGGGCAGGCAGGTGGCGGGTGCGATTGGTGGAGCTGAGGGGATTTGAACCCCTGACCTCCGCAGTGCGATTGCGGCGCTCTCCCAACTGAGCTACAGCCCCTGCCGGCCGGCGGAACCGGCGTGCGCAAGAGGGGGCCATTTACTGGCCCGACTGTCGCAGTGTCAAGGATCGCCTCGCGCCGGCGGGGCTCACCCTCGAGATCACCCACGCGCCGCCGTCCCGTCGATAAATCTCGGCCTGCGGCGCACGTGGCCGGGCGACGATGAATTGCGAACCGGCGCCGGTTGAGGCATGGTTGAGCCCCAGGAGTCCTGCCCACCGATCGATCATGCCGAAGCTCAGCCGCCGCCGATTCGTTGCAGCGTCCGCCGCCTCGGCCGCGGCGGGGGTCGCCTTGCCTGCATGGAGCGCGCCGGCGGTGCCCGATGTGGATGTCGCCGTCATTGGAGCCGGCGCCGCCGGCATCGCGGCGGCGCGCCGGATCGCCGGCGGCAAGGCCAAGCTGGTGGTCCTGGAAGGCGCGGACCGCATCGGCGGGCGTTGCCTCACCGATACCACCACCTTCGGCGTGCCCTATGACCGCGGCGCCCACTGGATCCATGCCCCGGACGCTCAATCCGGTCACGCCCTTCGCCATGCGATCCGGGCTCGAAATCTATCCCGCACCACCCGGGCAGAAAATCCGGATCGGACGGCGCAACGCCCGCGAAAGCGAGATGGAGGACTACCTCGCCGCCGTGGTGCGATCGAACCGCGCCATCGCCGACGCCGGCCGCAGCAGGTCGGACGTCTCCTGCGCGGTGGTGCTGCCCAAGGACCTCGCCGACTGGCAGAAGACGGTGGAATTCGTGCTCGGCCCGTTCGGGTGCGGCAAGGACCTCACCGAGGTTTCCACCGCGGATTTCGCCAGGTCGGCCGAGCGCGACGTCGATACGTTCTGCCGGCAGGGCTTCGGCGCGCTGATCGCCAATCTCGGCCAGGGCCTGCCGGTGCAACTATCCAATCCGGTCAAGTCCATCGATTACAACGCGCGCAGCGGTGTCGAGATCAGGACGACGCGCGGCATGCTGACGGCAAAAGCAGTCATCGTGACGGCATCGACCGGCGTGCTCCTGGATAACCGGATCAAGTTCGAACCGGAGCTGCCGCGGCGGCACCAGGACGCCCTGGAGCGGCTCACGCTCGGCAGCTATGACCACATCGCGCTGGAACTGCCGGGCAATCCGCTCGCCCTGCAGCGCGACGAGGTGGTGTTCGAGAAATCGAGTTCCAACCGCACCGCGGCGATCCTCGCCAACGTCTCGGGGACCACGCTGTGCACGGTCGATGTCGGCGGCAGGTTCGGCCGCGACCTCTCCGCCCAGGGCGAGCCGGCGATGGTCGCCTTCGCGCTGGAATGGCTCACCGGACTCTACGGCACCGACATCAAGAAGGCGGTCAAGCGGACCCACGCCACCCAATGGAACAAGGAGCCGTGGGCGCTCGGCGCCTTCTCGGCAGCGGCTCCCGGCGGCCAGGCCGCGCGCGCCGTGCTCGCCGAGTCGGTTCGCGACCGGGTCTGGTTCGCGGGCGAAGCGGTCCACGAGACGCTGTGGGGCACCGTCGGCGGCGCCTGGGCCTCCGGCGACCGTGCGGCCCAGCAGGTATTGCGCAAGATCGGCGCCATCTCCGAGCCGCCGCCGCCCGAGCCCCCGCGCCAGGCTCCGGAACCGAAGCGCCGGCGGCGATAGAAACTTCGGTCGCCGCCTGCAGATAGCTTGCGATCACCTTCGCGATCACCTCTTACCCTCCGGCCGGCGCCGGATGCCGAGCCGCAGCAGCGCCGCTGCGACGGCGCGGTCGAGGGGGGTGAGGGGGAGGTCGCCGATCACGGTTGCCAGCCGGGTGCCGTCGATGGCGTGCGGCGTCGACCACAGATAGGCCACTTCGGAAAGCTCGCGGAAGATCGGCACCACGATGCCGAGCATGCGCAGCAATGTCCACGGCATGCCGTTCACCTTGAATCCGCGCCCGCATGCCCGCGCGATCGCGCCGACCAGGGCGCGGCCGGTCACGGCATGGCCGGGAAAGCCGAATTGCGCAAACGGCTCGAGCCCGGCGCGGGATTCGACGAGACGCCGCATCGCGTCGCAGAGGTCGGGCACATAGGCCCATTCGTGCACCACGTCGAGCGGCCCGGGATAGGTGAGGCGGCCCGCTCCGACCTCGCGGACCAGGATGCGGTCGAAATACGAGCCGATGCCGGGGCCGCCGAAAAAATCGCCGCTGCGCAGGATGATGACCCGCACGCCCTGGCCGGCCGCCGCATGCAGGCGCGCTTCGATGGCGGCACGGATCTCGCCCTTGCGCGAGGTCGGACGGACGGGCGTCGTCTCGTCGACGATCGCCGGAATGCCGGCGCCATAGCTCATGAGGTTCCCCGGGAACACCAGCGTCGCGCCGTTTTCGCGCGCTGCTGCGATCGCCGCCTCGGCCAATGGCAGGGCCACCGCCGACCATTGCGTGAAGGGCGGGTTGAGGGCGTGAAGAACCACGTCGGCGCCGCGCGCCGCCTCGATCACCGCTTCGGTGTCGCGGGCGTCGACCTCGATCAGTTCGGTCCCCGGTTCCACGTCGGCCGCGGAACGTCCCCGCACCAGGCTCGTTACGTCCCACCCGGCGGCATGAAAGGTCTGCGCCGCGGCGCGGCCCAATTGCCCGGCGGCGCCGAGCACGAGGATGCGGCCGGCGCGGGAGGCTTGCGGCAAACTCTCCTCGGGCAATCGATTCTCCGTATTGAACCATCTTGATATTGAACCATCTTGCGTGCCGGACATTGCTGCCATGGGCTTGCGGCCGCCGCCAGCGCCTTGGACGGCGTGGCGGCGGGCAGTCGCGGATGCTAAGAGCTTCTCATGGTGATCTTGCTTTCGAACTACATCGTTCCGCTGGCGGTCGGCGCCGTGGCTGTCGTGCTGATCCTCGGCCTTTTCAACATGCTGCGCGGCGGCTCGCCCAACCTGTCGCAGAAGCTGATGCGCTGGCGGGTGGTGCTGCAATTCATCGCCATCGTCATTATCATGCTGACGGTCTGGGCCATGCATCGTTAGCGCGGTTCACGATTGCGCCGACCCGATTTGGGTCATCGCGCGGTCGAGCCTCGCGATGACCGCGAAGTCGACGACAGCGAAGTTGAGGTGGAAGCTGCGCCATGGTCGTTCTCAATCGCATCTACACCCGCACCGGCGACGACGGCACTACGGCGCTCGGCACCGGGGAGCGGCGCAAGAAATACGATCTGCGCATCGCCTCCTATGGCACCGTCGACGAACTCAATGCCGCGATCGGCCTCGCGCGGCTCGCGACCGCCGGCGACGCCGAGATCGACGCCATGCTCGGCCGCATCCAGAACGATCTGTTCGATCTCGGCGCCGATCTCTGCACGCCGCAAACCGCCAAGGGCAAGGGCCCCGGCGGCGAACGGCTCACCGTCACCGAGGCCCAGGTTACCCGGCTCGAGGCGGAGATCGACCGGCTCAATGGGGACCTCGCGCCGCTGCGCTCCTTCGTGCTGCCGGGCGGCACCGCAGTGGCGGCCTACCTGCATCTCGCCCGCACCATCTGCCGCCGTGCCGAGCGGATGATGGTCGAACTCGCCGACATGCCCGAAGAAACGGTGTCGGCCAGCGCCATCAAATACGTCAACCGTCTGTCGGATTTCCTGTTCGTGGCCAGCCGCTTTGCCAATGCCAAAGGCAACGGCGACGTGCTGTGGGTGCCGGGCCGTAACCGGTGATGGAAATCGGGTGACGCAACCGGCTGCCCCACTGGACCCCGCGGGATACTCCCCCTGGCCATTTATGCTGCAATGCGGCAATCTCGTTGACACGCTGCGGCGCGGGTCATAGTTTGCGCGCCGCCTCCTGGAGAGACCAGAATGAAGGTTTTGGTGCCCGTCAAGCGGGTGGTCGACTACAACGTCAAGATCAGGGTCAAGGCCGACGGCACCGGCGTCGAGCTTGCCAACGTGAAGATGTCGATGAATCCGTTCGACGAAATCGCCGTCGAGGAGGCGATCCGTCTCAAGGAAGCGGGCAAGGCGACCGAGATCGTGGCGGTCTCGATCGGCAACGCCCAGGCCGCCGAGACGATACGCACCGCGCTCGCCATGGGCGCCGACCGCGGCATCCTGGTCAAGGTCGACGGCATCGTCGAGCCCTTGGCGGTGGCGAAGATCCTCAAGGGCGTGGTCGAGGCGGAGCAGCCGGGGCTCGTCATCCTCGGCAAGCAGGCGATCGATGACGACTGCAACCAGACCGGCCAGATGCTGGCGGCATTGCTGGGCTGGCCCCAGGGCACCTTCGCCTCCAAGGTGGTGATGGACGGCGACGCGGTGGCGGTCACCCGGGAGGTCGATGGCGGCTTGCAGACCGTCAAGCTCAAGACCCCGGCCATCGTCACCACCGACCTGCGGCTCAACGAGCCGCGCTACGCCTCGCTGCCCAACATCATGAAGGCGAAGAAGAAGCCGATCGCGGACAAGACGGCGGCGGATTACGGGGTCGACACCGCGCCGCGCCTGGAAGTCCTCAAGACCACCGAGCCCCCGGTGCGCAAGGCCGGCGCCAAGGTCGGCTCGGTGGCCGAGCTGGTCGGCAAGCTGAAAAACGAAGCGGGAATCCTGTGAGATGGCGATCCTCCTCGTTGCCGAGCACGACAACAAGAGCCTCAAGGAGGCGACCGCCAGGGCGCTGAGCGCGGCGACGGCGATCGGTCCCGACGTCGATATTCTCGTGGCCGGCAAGGATTGCGCCCGGCGGCCGCGGCCGCGGCCAAGCTCGCCGGGGTCGCCAAGGTGCTGGTCGCCGAGGGTGCGCCCTACGAGCACATGCTCGCCGAGCCGATGGCGGCGCTCATCGTCGCGCTGGCGCCGGGCTACGACACCATCATCGCGCCGGCGACCACCAACGCCAAGAACTTCATGCCCCGGGTCGCGGCGCTGCTCGATGTCATGCAGATCTCCGACATCGTCAAGGTGATCGCCCCCGACACCTTCGAGCGGCTGATCTATGCCGGCAATGCCGTGCAGACCGTGCGCTCCAACGACGCCAAGAAGGTGATCACGGTGCGCACCTCGACCTTCCCGGCGACGGGCGACGGCGGCTCGGCCGCGGCCGAGACGGTGACGCCCGAGGCGGTGGCTTCCCTTGCCGATCCCGGCCTGTCCTCGTTCGTCGGCGAGGAGCTGTCGAAGACCGACCGGCCCGAGCTGACCTCGGCGCGCATCATCATCTCCGGCGGCCGCGCCATGGCGTCGCGCGAGAACTTCGCCAAATACATCGAGCCGGTGGCCGACAAGCTCGGCGCCGCGGTCGGCGCCTCGCGCGCCGCCGTCGACGCCGGCTACGCGCCCAATGACTGGCAGGTCGGGCAGACCGGCAAGGTGGTCGCACCCGAGCTCTATGTCGCGGTCGGCATCTCCGGCGCCATCCAGCATCTCGCCGGCATGAAGGATTCCAAGGTCATCGTGGCGATCAACAAGGACGAGGAAGCGCCGATCTTCCAGGTCGCCGATTACGGGCTGGTCGCCGACCTCTTCAAGGCGCTCCCGGAACTCGTCGGATGAGCTCGGTAAGCTCGGCCGCTGAAAGGTCGCGCGTAAACGTTAACGGCATCCATCGCGAAGAGTGGCAAGCTTTTCGGAGTAGATCATGCGCAAGGTCGGACCACGAGAGATGACGCCGCAGGCTGTGGTGGCGCGCGGCGCTTCGCAGTAGAACGTCACCTCGGCACATTTGCGGGATGGCTCGAAAGGCCAGCGGACGGACATGAACATTCACCGGGTAGGCGTCATCGGCGCCGGTCAGATGGGCAGCGGCATTGCCCATGTGTGCGCCCTCGCGGGCTTCCACGTCTCGCTCAACGACGTTTCGGAGGAGCGGGTCAAGGCCGGCATCGCCACCATCAACGGCAACATGGCGCGCCAGGTGGCGAAAAACGCCATCAGCGAAGGCGAGCGGCAGGCGGCGCTGGGGCGCATCGCGCCGGCGCCGGCCATCGATGCGCTGGCCGACTGCGACTTCATCGTCGAGACGGCGATCGAGAAGGAAGAGGTCAAGCGCAAGATTCTCGCCGCGCTGTGCCCCGTGCTCAAAGAGAGCGCGATCATCGGCACCAACACCTCGTCGATCTCGATCACCCGGCTCGCCGCCTCCACCGACCGGCCGGAGCGGTTCATCGGCGTCCATTTCATGAACCCGGTGCCGGTGATGGAGCTGGTCGAGGTGATCCGCGGCATCGCCACCGACGACGCCACCTACGAGACGACCAAGACCTTCATCACCAAGCTCGGCAAGAAGATCGCGGTCGCCGAGGACTTCCCCGCCTTCATCGTCAACCGCATCCTGCTGCCGATGATCAACGAGGCGATCTACACGCTCTATGAAGGCGTCGGCTCGGTCGATGCCATCGACACCGCCATGAAGCTCGGCGCCAATCATCCGATGGGCCCGCTCGAGCTCGCCGACTTCATCGGCCTCGACACCTGCCTCTCGATGATGCAGGTGCTCCACGAGGGCCTGGCGGATTCCAAGTACCGGCCGTGCCCGCTGCTGGTGAAATACGTCGAGGCCGGCTGGCTCGGCCGCAAGACCAAGCGCGGCTTCTACGACTATCGCGGCGAGAAGCCGGTCCCGACGCGCTAACCGCGCCTCCCCCGAAAACAAAACCAAATTTTTCGCCGCAGCGCCCCGGAATGACGGAGGCCGTCTCGCAGGCCGCGCCTACTGCGATCGCGTCGGCCGGCTTGATCCCCATCTCCTGCGCGATCGCCGCGGCGATCGCGCGCTGCTGGTCGATCGAGGCGGCGAATTCCGCCGGCCCTCCGGGGCTGACGACCTGTCCGGTGGACTGACAGGCGCGCGCCGACCTGGGGTCGGCGGCGGCCGCCTGGACGTCGGCGGCGATGCGGTCGCGGATATCGGCGGCGAGGTCGCGCGGCCCGAACAGGCCGACCAGGCCGTCGTATTTCAGCTCGGGATACCCGGCCTCGATGACGGTCGGGACGCCCGGCTCGTCGGGCGCCCGGTTGGTGTTGCTGAAGGCGATCAGCCTGGCCTTGCCGGCCTGGACCTGCGGCCGCACGATCGCGAGCGCCCCCCAATAGAACTGGATGCGCCCCTCGGCGAGGTCGGTCGAGGGCTGCACCGGTGTCGCGATAGGGCACCTTCGACATGTCCAGGTTGGCATTCTTGAGGAGCGCCGCCATCAGGAAATCGCTGATCCCGGTCGCGGTCGCCCAGTTGAGCTTGCCCGGCCGCTCGCGAACCTGCGCGAACAGCTCCGCGAGCGATCCGACCTTCATGGCGGACGGGCGCGACGATCGCCACCATGGTGTTGGTGACCCGCGCGATCGGCACGAGATCGGCGGCGTCGTAGGGCAGCTTGTCGTGCAGGAACGGATGCGCGGTGAAGATCGCGGCCGGCGTGAACAGCAGCGTGTGATCGTCATGGGCGCCGACGAAGGCGCTGATCCCGACGATGCCGTCGCCGCCGGGACGATTCTCGACCACCACCGCCTTGCCCCAGCGCGCCGCCAGCCGGTCGGCCAACAGCCGCGCCGTGATGTCGGCACCGCTGCCGGGGCCCAGCGGCACGATGAACCGGACGTTGCGCTGCGGCCACGTCTCGGCCGCGGACGGCGATGCCGCGGCAAGCAACGCAAGCCCGGCACAGACCGCCGAGATCGCGAGACGCGAGATCACGAGACGCAGATAGCGGCGATCATCAAACTCCCGGCAGTCCTGGCACCGCGCCCAATTCCGCGGAAATTACCACAGGGCCGGGTCGGACACATGAGCCTGCATGTCACAGCAGTGCATGACGGCCCTTCGGCAACCTCACCAATTCCGTAGGATGGGTAGAGCGAAGCGAAACCCATCATCGGCGCGTATCGATGCGACACCATGATGGGTTTCGCCGGGCTCTACCCATCCTACGGGAGATTGCCACACGTCGCCTTGTTTGCTTGATGAAGGTGCCGGCGTTGAGTTCGGCCACCGCTTGCTGCAGCTCCGCCTTGGTGTTCATCACGATCGGCCCGTACCAGGCGACCGGTTCCTCGATCGGCTTGGCCGGAGACCAGGAAGAACCGGATGCCCTCTTCGCCGGCTTCCACCGTGACCGCGTCGCCGCTGTCGAACAGCACCAGGGAACGATTACCGGTGCGCTCGCGCACCAGCGTCTCGCCATTCCCGGTTTCCTTCTCGGTCAGCACGCCGAACGGCTTCGATGCACCAGAAACGTGCCGGATCCCTCGAACACGTAGGCGAAGGCGTGACGCGTCGATTTCCACCGGAAGCGTCTTGCGCCGGCCCGCCGGCAACGAAAATGTCGAGGTAGCGCGGCTCCGCCGCAACTCCGTCCACCGGGTCCGCGCTTGCCCCAGAAGTCGCCGCATGATCACGCGTACGCGGGTGCCGTCGTCATCGACGATCTCGGGGATTTCGGCGGCGGGGATATCCTGGTAGCGCGGCGCGGTCATCTTGAGGCGAGCCGGCAGGTTCGCCCACAGCTGGAAGCCGTGCATGCGGCCCCTTGGGGTCGCCGTGCGGCATTTCCTGGTGCATGATCCCGCTGCCGGCGGTCATCCACTGGACGTCGCCGGAACCGAGCCTGCCCTTGTTGCCCAGGCTGTCGCCATGGTCGACCGTGCCCGCGAGCACATAGGTGATGGTCTCGATGCCGCGGTGCGGATGCCAGGGAAACCCGGCGCTTGTAGTCCTCGGGCCGGTCGTTGCGGAAATCGTCGAGCAGCAGGAACGGGTCGAAGTCGCCGGTATCACCGAACCCGAAGGCGCGGTGCAGCTTGACACCCGGCGCCTTCCATGGTGGGCGTGGACTTGACGATCCGCTTGACGGGCCGAATGGACACGGCGGCCCTCGGTCTTCCAGACTTCTGTCTCGGACTTCTCCACTCATTTGGATATGGGGGGTCGCTTCGTCCAGGCCCGGTCACGCTTGCAGCGGCGGGGCGATTTGGCATGGGGATTCCGCAATCCAGAGGCCTATTTCTTGCGGTTTTCCTGCGGTCGAAGCCGGTAGCGCCCGCTGGGAACGAAAGCGACGGAACGAAAGCGACGGATTGTCGAAATCTGGGCATGAGAGCTATATTGAACCGCATGCGCTCGGTCTGCGGGACCAGCCCAGGATACGGTGATGACGCCTCAGGAATTGCAGCAGTTTCTACAGGCCATGGCTGCTCTCCGCCAGGCCAATACGGCGACGCCTGAAAAGGCACGAGAATTCCTGATCGAGGAAGGCGTCCTGACGCCCGACGGCTGCTTGGCCGAGCCCTACGCCTCGAAGGCGGCATCCCCTCGGACCTGATTGCATCGGCTGTCCAGCGCCTTTGTCCTCGGCTACCACGGTTGCGACCGGGCTGTGGCCGACAATTTGCTGAGCGGCACGCCGTTCAATAGCAGCGATAACGGCTGGGACTGGCTAGGCTCCGGGGTCTAGTTTTGGGAGGCCAATCCAAAGCGCGGCCTTGAGTTTGCTCATCTTCTTGCAAAGTGGCGAAAGGGCAAAGCCCACGAAATTACCGATCCCTACGTCGTGGGCGCGGTCATTGAATTGGGTTTCTGCCTCGATCTTATGTCCTCGACCGGCACCCAGACGGTTGCATCGGTTCATCAAGACTTCCTCGCTTACTGCAAGGAGGCGAACGTCGACCCTCCTAAGAATGAAGGAGGCGAGGATTCCGTATTTCGCAAATTGGACTGCGCCGTAATCAATCACCTTCACCAAATCCGCCAGGCGGGAAAATTCTCGCCATTTGATTCGGTGAGGGGCGTCTTCATCGAGGGCGGGCCGATCTACCCCGGGGCGGGCCTTTACGAGAGGACACACATTCAAATTTGTGTCCGCAACCTCGCCTGCATCAAGGGCGTGTTCCGGGTTCCTAACGATCAACTCCGCTAGCTCCGACCAGCCAGCCCGTGCAAGTCAGCTTGGAGTTCGAGGAGCTACGGCACGCCGGAGCCGCAAGGGGATTGCAGGGGGACCGTAGGGCGGGCTCGCTTGAGCCCGCCGCTTTGCCGGGGGAGGGCCGACGCGTCTCAATAATACCGGCGCGGCCCATAGTGACGACGCCAGGCCCGGGCGGGCGCGTAGGCGTAGGGCGGCGCATAGACGAGGGGCGGTCCTACCACCACCTGGACCTGGGGGTAGATCAGGGCGGGGAGCGGCTCGACGTAAGCCGGTGCGACATAGTCGGGCACGACGTAATAGGCCGGTCCGCCGCAGCCGCAGCCCCAGCCGCCGTCGAGCAGGCCGGCCGACGCCGGCAGCGCCGCGCTTGCGACCGCCACGGCGGACAAAAGACCCAACGCAACGCAACGAACACTCTGGCGCACGGTAAACCCTCCATGATCGAAGCCGCCGTCCACCGCAGTGCCGAATCGGTGCGGGAACAACGCGCGTCCTGGTTATGAAGGGGGCCGCAGGCAAATCAAGCATTCGGCTAAATCAGCATTAATTATCAGTAATTTCTCGATAATCGAGGGTATTATGCGACCGTGACCCGGTGGCGGCCAAAACCCCTTTTATCTCTTTAGCCGGACGCGGAAACCGCGCAGCGGACGCCGCCACGACGCAGGTATCATGATGCATTTTGATGTGGATAATATGTTTGGGTCGTCGCTTGTGCCAATAAATCGGCTATATTCAAATATCGGCCGGTTTAGGGTGGGTGTTGCAGTGACGAAGGACGTACTTCCGGAGCTCGCCGGGTCGAGCACTCCGATCGCGCAGTCGGAGAATCAGGTTGCGCGCCAGCGCATGCTGATCTCGCGGCTCCACGCGCAGGGCAAGCCGACCGCGCCCGCCGAGCAGGTGCTGGCCCAGATCGAGTCCAATTTGCGCCTGATGCACAAGGTCCACCAGTTCATCCGGGTCGGCAAGGCGTAAAGCCTTTTACGATTATTCCGCCGCGTGGCGTCCAACCTTCCCCGTTTCAAGGGGAGGGAGTGAACGCGTCCGAGCGGCCCCGGAATGACCGCGTATGGGACTCGACCTCGCCTCCTCCTCCGGGGCATGCTGCGGCGTTCGCCGTTTCCTGGCAGAACGCCAGCCTCGACCGCGTGCTGCCGCGGCGGATGGGTGCGCGGCCGGCGAACCACAGGGAGGAAAACATGAAACGCAAAACCGGTCTGTTCGGAAAGCCTGTGGCGATGGTTGCATTCGGCTGCGCGGCGATTGCTGCCGTGCCCGCGCCCGCCGCGGATCTGACCTACGAGCGTCTCGTCAATCCGGAGCCGCAGAACTGGCTGATGAACCATCACGACTACACCTCGCAGCGCTTCTCCGCGCTCGACGCCATCAACAAGGGCAATGTCAGGAATCTGCGGCTGCTGTTCGCCATCGGGCTCGGCGGCACCTCGACCAATGAAAGCCTCGAGGCGACCCCGCTGGTCGAGGACGGCTTCATGTACATGGTCGATAGCTGGGGCGTCGTCTCCAAGATCGACGTGCGGTCCGGCACCGCCGGCAGGTTCCTGTGGAAGATGGACCCCAAGCTCGAAAAGCAGGACCGCAACCGCGGCGCCGCGCTGTGGCAGAATCTCGTGATCTCCGTCACCGGCTATGCCGGTCGGGTGATCGCCACCGACAAGGAGACCGGCGCGGTGGTGTGGGACAAGAGCCTGCTCGACCAGGCCGACCTCGAACTCACCGCCGCCCCGCTCGCGCTCAAGGATTCCATTGTCATCGGCGGCTCCGGCGGCGACCGCGGCTTGCGCAACTGGGTGGCGGCGCTCGACCCCAGGACCGGCGACACCCAGTGGAAGACCTATTCGATCCCGGCCCCCGGCGAGCCCGGCAGCGAGACCTGGAAGGACAATCATGGGGCATGGCAGACCGGCGGCGGCGCCTTCTACGTCACCGGCGCCTATGATCCCGCCGCCAATCTCACCTATTGGGGCTCCGGCAACGCCGTTCCCGCCTACGATCCCACCTATCGTCCCGGCGACAATCTCTACACGTCGAGCGCGATCGCCTTCGATGCCGCCACCGGCAAGATCAGGTGGTTCCACCAATACACCCCCAACGACAATCGCGATTACGACGAGACCGGCAGCCACATCATCATCGACACCAAGGTGAACGGCGAGGACCGCAAGATCCTGTCCCATGCCGGGCGCAACGGCTTCGAATACACCTTCGACCGGCTCAACGGGCAGTTCCTCAACGCCGCCCAGCACGTGAAGGAAGCGAACTGGACCAAGGGCATCGATCCCAAGACCGGCAAGCCGCTCGAATACGATCCGACCAAGGACCTGCAACTCTATGCCGAGGGCGCAAACGCCAATCAGGACAAGCTCGCCCGCAAGGTGTGCCCGACCATCGCCGGCGGCACCAATTTCTGGCCGGCGTCCTACAGCCGGAAAACCAGCCTCCTGTACATCCCGACCTTCGAGGGTTGCAGCCGCGTCACGCCGGATGTCACCGGCCATGTGAAGGGCAGGTTCAATGGCGGTGCCGTGGGCGTGGACGGCCCCGTCACCGGCGGCCTCGTCATGTTCGATCCCGCCGCCGGGGTCGTGAAGAAGCGCGTCGACCTGCCCTATCCGAATGCGGCCGGCGTGCTCTCCACGGCCGGCGGCATCGTCGTCACCGCCATGATCGACGGCACCATCCTCGCCTATGACGACCAGACCCTGGACGAGCTGTGGCGGGTCAATGTCGGCTCCGGCTTCAACGCCCCGCCGATGACCTACGCGGTGAACGGCAAGCAATACATCGCCATCGCCTCGGGCCTGTGCTGTGCCGGCCCCGGCGCCGCCCCGCCGCGCAATACCAGGAGCCAGGTCGCCCGCAATCCGGAACTGCGCCTGCAGGGCAACGCGACGATGGTGTACGTGTTCGGGCTGTAGAGGACGGAGGATTCGTCCGCCAACAGTCAATTCAGTTTTCGTCCCCTCTCCCGCAAGCGGCCGCAAGCGGGGGAGGGGCAGGGCTTCGGGGCGGACACATCGTTGCGCGGCACGGCCGTACCTCTCCCCGCGTGCGGGGAGAGGTCGGATCGCGCAGCGATCCGG
Source organism: uncultured Alphaproteobacteria bacterium (assembly GCA_963746235.1). GTDB lineage: Bacteria > Pseudomonadota > Alphaproteobacteria > Rhizobiales > Xanthobacteraceae > JAJPKK01. The sequence continues at coordinate 5,114 of CAVVCE010000004.1, read as the reverse complement.
GTGAGGGGGCCTTTCCGCGAGTCTGAGCGGTGGATATTTGCGCTCAGAATCGTCGAAAGGCCCCCTCACCCCGACCCTCTCCCCGCACGCGGGGAGAGGGAGCAAAGAAGCTGCCGCCTATCTGCGACGATCGGGCCGCGCGAGCCGCTGCTGTCGCGACAAAACCCTTCCGGCGGCGTGGAGGTGGTCCACCCGTTCTGTTAAAGATAAAGCGAAGGTCGAGCGCCCCGCCGTCGATCACCGCGGAGATGCGCATAGGAAGCAATCGATCAGCGAGGAACGCCATGGCCATAGACCTTACGGTGAATGGAGTTCGCCATTCAGTCGATGTCGCGCCTGAAACTCCGCTGCTGTGGGTGATCCGCGATCAGCTCGGGCTCACCGGCACCAAGTTCAGTTGCGGCATTGCTCAATGCGGGGCCTGCACGCTGCACATCGACGGTCGACCGGTTCGCTCCTGCAGCGTTGCGGTCTCGGCCGCGGCCGGCAGGGCGGTGACCACCATCGAAGGCTTGTCGGCGGATGGGACGCATCCCGTGCAACTCGCCTGGATCGAGCTCGACGTACCGCAATGTGGCTATTGCCAGTCAGGCATGATCATGAGCGTCGTGGCACTGCTCAACAAACGCCCAAATCCAACTGATGCGGAGATCGACGCCGAGATCACCAATGCGTGCCGTTGCAGCACTTACCACCGCATCCGCAAGGCGATCCGACTGGCTGCCTCCGGCATGTCGGCGGCAGGGAGGGCTCTGTGATGATCAACAACGATCTCAATAAGCCGGGCCTGTCTCGCCGCGAGCTTCTGTCCACCGCCGCGCTCGCGACCGGCGCGCTCGTTGTCGGGTTCTGGATGCCGCAGCGCGCTGCGGCCCAAAACATAAATCCAGCAGGCGCCAATCCGGCAGGCGCCAATCCCGCGGGCGCCACTTGGCCAGCGAATCCGCGGACGACGAGATCAACGCCTGGGTCGTCGTCGCGCCCGACGATACCGTGACGGTTCGCATCGCCCAGACCGAGCTCGGCCAGGGGGTGTGGACCTCCAATGCCATGATGGTGTGCGAGGAGCTGCAATGCGACTGGAGCAAGGTCCGGCCGCAATATGCGTCCGCCAATCGCGACGGCCGGGAAATGGCGCCGGAATGGACGCTCAACGTCATGGGCAAGGGCGCCACCGATCCGTTGGGCGGCGGCGAGCCCGAGTTCGGCGGGCGGGACCGGACCGGCATTACCGGTATCCCGAACAGCCTTTACCGGCGCATGCGGACCAATGCCGCCGCGTCGGTGAGGGACGGCCGCTATTATCTTCAGCTCGCCGGCGCGGAAGCGCGCGAGCGGCTGCTGTTGGCGGCGGCCAAGGCCTGGGGTGTGGCGGTCGAAGAGGTGAGCTCGGCCAACAGCATTATCACCCACCTTCCGACCGGGCGCACCGCCACGTACGGCCAGGTTGCTCCGCTTGCTGCTCAGACGCCCCATCCCGATCCCGAGGCGAATCCGCATCAAGCCCCCTTCGGAATGGACACTGATGGGCACCGAGCAGAAGAATCTCGATGTCCCCTCGAAAGTCACCGGCAAGACCGTCTACGGCATCGATGTCAAGCTGCCCGGCATGAAATGGGCGGCCGTCAAGTCCTGCCCGGTCTATGGCGGCACAGTGAAGAGTTGCGATTTCGAGCGGATTCGCAACCAGCCCGGCGTCATCTCGGCGATCCAGTTCCCGATCCCCGATCCGGCCTTGATTCGGGACCGCGTTTTTAGTGGCGGCGTCGCCGTCATCGCCGACACCTGGTACCAGGCCAAGACGGCGCTCGATATGATGCCGATCGAGTGGGATGTGCCGCCCAAGCATGCTGCACTCGATACTGCCAACATGCGGGCAGCGCTGCTTGCGGCCGTGGACAAGCCCGGCAAAGTACGCGTCAATCTTGGAGACTGCGATAAGCGGCTTCTCCGGCGGCGCCAAGATCGTCGAAGCGACGTACTCTACGCCCTACCTCCCGCGTGCCCGGATGGAGCCCGGAAACGCGACGGTGCTCGTCACTGACGACCGGGTCGACATTTGGATCGGCGACCAGAGCCCCCAGGAGACGCGCTTCTCGGCCTCCCGGATTACCGGCATTCCGGAACACAACGTCTATCTCCACATGTGCCATCTCGGCGGCGGATTCGGTCGCAATGGCAACGGCCCGCAAGCCGAACAGGCGATCTACCTCGCCAACCAGAACCGCGGCACTCCCATCCACCTGCTGTGGACGCGCGAGGAAGACTTCATCAGCACCACGTATCGGTCCATGGGCGTCGCTCGCCTGCGCGCCGCTCTGGATGCCGATGGCTGGCCGATCGCTCTCGAAGTCAGGACCGCCATGGACGAGAAGGCCCCCGGCGCCAACGCCTCCTTCGACAAAGTCTCGTGTTACTACGCGCCCAATTACCGCTTCTCGAACCACACCGAGGCCTTCCACATTCCCGTGGGCACGCGGCGCGGCGTCGGCGAGCCGGCCCACGATTTCTATCGCGAGAGCTTTATGGATGAGCTTGCCCACGCGGCCGGCAAGGACCCCTACCTTTATCGCCGCGAGCTGATCTCCCGCACCAACCTTCCCTACAAGGCCGACATGCTCAAGGCGCTGGACACCGCGGCCGAGATGTCGGGCTGGGGCACGCCGCTGCCGCGAGGCATGGCGCGGGCCATCGCCCTCGAGGAGCGCGGGGCCGAGTCCGGCGGCCATGCCACCATCAGTGCCCAAGTCCATACCGTCTCGATCAGCAAACAAGGCGAACTGCGTCTGGAGCGCGTCGACGTTGCGCATGAAGAAGGGTTCGGTCTGGTCAATCCGCTATCGGTCAGGAAGCAGATCGAAGGCCAGATTGCCTGGTTCTACAACGACGCGATGCATCAGCAGTGCACCGTCACGCGAAGGCCGCATTGCGGAGAACAACTTCGACACGTTCCCGCTGTCGCGCATCAACGAGGATCCGCCGGAGATCAACATCACCTTCTTCAAGACCGGGCATTGGTTGAATGGCATGGGCCACGACCGCGGCACGTCGGTTCAATCCGGCATTGCCGATGCCATTTTCCAGATCACCGGGAAGCGCTATCGGGACCTGCCGTTCCGCAACCACGACCTGACCTGGAGTTGAGCCTCTTTCGGGAGAGGAGAATTCCCGCCAAATTCACGCGACCGCCGCAAGGAGGCGTCCATGTTCCGCGCAAGTAAAACGACCTTGGTGTTTGGGACCTTGGTGCTTGGGATCATCGCAGCGCTCGAAACGGCGTCGTTTGCGCAAGTGCCGGCCGACCCGAATGGCGCCCCCAATCCATACCGTCTCGACGCCAATTGGCTGAAGTTTCCCGATGGCCGCAAACTGGGGCAAGTGACCGGCGTCGACATCGATCCCGACGGCAAGAGCGTCTGGGTGTTCGAACGGTGCGGAGCAAAAGACTGCGTCAACTCTGCACTCAATCCGATCAAGAAATTCGATGCCTCCGGAAATCTCGTGGCGGGCTTCGGCCAAGGTCTCTTCAACCACCCACATGGCTTTTATGTAGATCGCGAGGGCAACGTGTGGACGAGCGACAACACCGGCGGCAATGGCAAGGGCCACCAGGTCATCAAGTTCAGTCCACAGGGCAAGGTGATTCTGACGCTCGGCAAACCCGGTGTCGCCGGTGACGGCCCCGACATGTTCAACGCTCCGACAGATGTAGCGGTCGCCGCCAATGGCGACATCATCGTCAGTGACGGGCATGGCGGCAAGACCAATGCGCGAATCGTCAAGTTCACCAGTGGCGGCAAGTTCATTACGGCGTGGGGCAGGCGAGGCTCCGGCCCTGGCGAGTTCGGGGTCAATCATTCGGTGGCGATCGATTCGGCGGGCCGCATATTCGTCGCTGACAGAGCCAATAATCGTGTCGAGATCTTCAGCCCGGACGGTGTGTTCCTCGCGGAGTGGAAGCAGTTCGGCCGTCCGAGCGGCGTTTTTATCGACAAGAACGATCTTCTCTATGTCACCGATTCGGAATCCAACATGGCGCAAAATCCGGGTTTCAAACGCGGCGTCAGAGTTGGCAGCGTGAAGGACGGTAAAGTCACTGCCTTCATTCCGGATCCAGCCCCGGTCAAAGAGGGGACCGATACCGCCAGCAACAGTTGGGGAGAATCCGTGACGGTCGATGATTCGGGTAATGTCTTGGTCGGAATGTACGACACCGGGACCGTGGAGCGGTACGTCAAAAAATAAACATTGGGGATGCCGGCAATAGCACCGCGTTTTTGGCTGGAAATGGTTTTTTTGAAAGGGAGGTCGAACATGCGCGAGAGACAGGATATCGAACCATCGCCGGCGCATGTGTCGCGTGGGTAGTCGCCTGCGCGATGCTTTATCCCGCGCCGGTGCGGGCACAAGCTGGCGCGCCCAAATACGAACCCAAGTACGAAGTCGATCCTTTTTGGGCCAAGTTTCCGGACAACTGGGTCGTCGGGCCATTGGGTGGGGCATGCATCGACGCCCGCGACCATGTGTTCGTCTTGCACCGGCAGGAGGGGCTGACCGAGGCAATGGTGACCGCAAGAGATCGGTTCGATGGGGCCAAGACACTGATCAAGGCGCCGCCGGTGATGGAATTCGATCCGCAAGGCAATTTGATCAATTCCTGGGGGGATGCAAAGGTTCTCGGAAACTATCTCCACGATTGCCAGGTGGATAAGGACGACAACGTGTGGATTGCCGCCGCGCGTTCCGGTTTCGTGCAGAAATATTCGCACGACGGGAAACTCCTGCTTCAGATCGGAAAATCGGGCGTTTTCGATTCCTCCGATGGTACGGCGAAGGGCAAACCTCTCAATTCAAACGCGGCGCAATTTTTTGGGCCTTCGGCCGTCGATGTGGATCCCGAGAACGGAGATGTCTACGTCGCCGATGGCCATGGCGGAGGGAACACCCGCATTGCGGTGCTGGATAAGAATGGGACGTTTCTGCGCCAGTGGCCGCTGCACCACACCGAGGCGGAAAAGAACGTCGAGGTGTTGCCGCATTGCATGCGGCTGTCCAATGACGGGTTGGTGTATGTGTGCGACCGGCAGGCAAACCGGCTGCAGGCGTTCGACAAG
>CAVVCE010000003.1:0-114317 GCA_963746235.1 uncultured Alphaproteobacteria bacterium | reverse complement strand
CGAGACGTAGCGGGTCGTGGGGACGGCCGACGCCGATATCGTGCAGCCAAGGAGGGCGGCTTCGCTATCGGGCCGCGCGATGACTAATCAAATGCACGCCATAGTTGCGATGTCACCGAACTGCAAGCTATCTAAGAAAGGGAAAGCGGGATATCCTTTCCTTAGGAAAACCGTAAGCAAAGGATGTAAGCTTGACGGCCGCGGAAAACCGCCGACTCGGAACCTACGCTGTCAGCGGTACCGGTCGCGAAGCCGTACGGGCTTTCGTCCCGCCGCCGCTGCCTCCTGATCCTCCGGTCGACCTGACTACCTTCGTCGGACTGTTGGACCGCGCGACGGTGGCGCTTGGCCGCCTTGACGGCATTACGGCCGCTTTGCCGTCACCACCGCTGTTCATCTACATGTACGTCCGGAAAGAGGCGCTCCTCTCATCTCAGATCGAGGGAACGCAATCCTCCCTGTCCGACCTATTGCTTCTTGAATCCGAAGAAATTCCTCATGTTTCGATCAACGATGTCGAGGAGGTATCGAGCTATGTAGCAGCGCTGAAATCACGGATTACGCCGCATCCGTGATGACGGGTTCCCATTGTCGCTTCGTTTGATCAGGGAGATTCACGAGGTACTCCTGCGTACCGGCCGCGGCAGCAGCAAGCAGCCCGGCGAATTTCGGCGCACCCAAAATTGGATCGGCGGCACCCGACCAGGAAATGCGTCGTTCGTGCCCCCGCCGCCTGAAAGGCTGATGGAATGCCTCGACGCGTTCGAGCGCTTCCTGCACGCGGATCATTCCGGCATTCCCCTGCTGGTAAGGGCGGCGATGGCTCACGTGCAATTCGAAACGATCCATCCGTTCCTCGACGGCAACGGCCGTCTCGGTCGTCTCCTCATCACGTTTCTGCTGTGTGCTGCCGACGCTTTGCGAGAGCCGATCCTTTACCTCAGTCTCTACTTCAAGGTGCATCGGAAACGCTACTACGAACTGCTTCAGAACGTTCGCGACACCGGCGATTGGGAATCGTGGATCACTTTTTTCCTGGAAGGCGTGGTCGAAACCGCTGCCCAAGCGACTCAAGCGGCCCGTCAGCTCATCGCTCTATTCGAGATCGATGGTGCGAAAGTCGCCCGGCTGGGGCGACCGGCGGCCTCGACATCGCGCGTGCACGAATTGCTGCAGAAGCGTCCGCTGCTGTCGATCCCGGCCGCGACAAAAGAACTTGCGCTGTCCGGGCCTACCGTGGCCAAGGCCATGCAGCATCTGGTCAGGTTGGGTATCGTGCGTGAAGTGACTGGAAAACGCCGGCGGCGGGTCTTCGCCTATGTCAACTATCTGGATATTCTCAGCGAAGGCACTGAGCCGATCCCCGACAGCCGATGAAACACCGACCCCCTACCGCTGCAGCGCCGCATTGATGAGATTCACCGCATCGGCGCTCGCCCATTCGGCCGGGCCCGACGAGCGAGGCGATCTCGCAGCCATTCGGATCGATCAGCAACGTTGTCGGCATGCCGATCGCCTTGCCGACGGTCTTGAGTTCCTGGAACACCTTGGCGTTGGGATCGGAATAATAGGCGAGATGGCCGATCCCCTTGTCGTGCAGCCAGGACTTGCGCGGCTTGTCCGGATTGCGGGTGTCGATGTTGACCGCGACCACCTCGAATTGCGGCTAGCCAAGCTTGCCCTGCAAGGCGTCCAGCGCCGGCATTTCCTTGCGGCACGGAATGCACCAGGTCGCCCACAGGTTCAACAGCACGGTACGGCCGTGCCAGTCCGCGAGCGTTTCGGCTGCCCTTCGGCATCGCGGAATGCCAGCACCGGCAGCTTGCGGGCATCCTCGGCGAGTTTGACGGCCGCAACCTCGCCTTGGGCCAGAGGCTCGAGGCGCCGCGCGAGATCGCGCGCGGGCCGGCACGACGGATCACCCGCATTGCGCGCGGCGCCCACAAAGCCGTATACCGCAGCCGATGCGCCCACCGCCACAACAACGGCGGCCGCAAGCGGCAGCCAGCGTCGGCGCGCGCCCATCCCTTGGCGGCCGCCGCCGCGGCGACCGGCGTCTACTTGCCGGCCCCGGCGCCGGCTTTTCCTCGGAACGATCCGTCATGGTCTCAACCTTCGTTGATCCGTCATGAGCAACAAGATGTGGGGCGGCCGCTTCGGCGCCGAGCCCGCCGCCATCATGGCGGAGATAAACGCCTCGATCGATGTCGACCGCAAGCTGTTTCGCCAGGACATTGCGGCGAGCCGCGCGCACGCGCGAGATGCTCAAGGCCATCAAGGCATCATTTCGGCGTCGGACGCGCAGTCCATCCTTGCGCGGCCTCGACGCCGTCCTCGCCGAGATGGAGGCCGGGACCTTCGTAGTTCAAGCGGGCGCTGGAAGACATCCACATGAACGTCGAGGCGCGGCTGGCCGAATTGATCGGGCCGGCGGCCGGGCCGGCTGCACACCGCGCGCTCGCGCAACGACCAGGTGGCGACCGATTTCCGGCTGTGGGTGCGCGACGCCATCGACGGCCTCGATGCCGGCCTGGCCGACTACCAGCGCGCGCTGGCCGAAACAGGCGCTGGCCCACGCCGGCGACGGTGATGCCGGGCTTCACCCATCTGCAGACCGCCCAGCCGGTGACCTTCGGCCACCACCTTCTGGCCTATGTGGAAATGGCGGCCCGCGACCGCGGCCGCTTCGCCGATGCCCGCCGCCGGCTCAACGAATGCCCGCTCGGCGCCGCGGCGCTGGCCGGCACCTCGTTTCCGCTCGACCGCGCCATGACCGCCAAGGCGCTCGGCTTCGACCGGCCGGCCGCCAACTCGCTCGATGCGGTGTCCGACCGCGATTTCGTGCTGGAGACGCTCTGCGGCGGCGGCGATCGCGTCGGTGCACCTGTCGCGCTTCGCCGAGGAGATCGTGATCTGGACCTCGCCGCTGGTCGGCTTCCTCAAGCTGTCGGACAAGTTCACCACCGGCTCCTCGATCATGCCGCAGAAGCGCAACCCCGATGCCGCCGAATTGGTGCGCGCCAAGACCGGCCGCATCATCGGGTCGCTCGACGCGCTGCTGATCGTGATGAAGGGCCTGCCGCTCGCCTACCAGAAGGACATGCAGGAGGACAAGGAAGGCGCGATCGACGCGCTCGCCGCGCTTGTCGCTCTGCCTCGCCGCCATGGCCGGCATGGTGCGCGACATGACGGCCGATCCCGTCCGCATGCGCGCGGCCGCCGGCCTCGGCTACGCGACCGCGACCGATCTTGCGGATTGGCTGGTGCAGCACCTGAAAATGCCGTTCCGCGACGCCCACCACGTCACCGGGCGCATCGTCGCCGCGGCCGAGCAGGCCGGCGTCGCGCTGGAACGGCTGCCGTTGCCGGCCATGCAGGCGATCGAACCGCGCATCACGATGGATGTCTTCAAGGTGCTGTCGGTCGAGCATTCGGTGGCGAGCCGCACCAGCCTGGGCGGCACCGCCCCGAAAAATGTCCGAACCCAGGCCAAGAAGTGGCTTTCCAGGCTCGGCGAAAAGGCACAATAGCGCGCGACGGCACGCGATGCGGATTGCTCAAAGTCCTTTCTCCCGACCCCGTCGATCTGCTATGATGCGCCGGGGTTCTGGTGGAGTGGGGTTCGTGCACAGACCGCTGTTCGGGTTCGGCCGGGTGGCCATGCTTGCCGCGATCATCGCCGCGGCGGGTCTGTCCGGCTGTGGGCGCAAGGGCGGCCTCGACCCGCCGCCGACCGCATCATTGACTAATCCGCAGCAGGTGCCCCCGGGCCCCTCGATGGGCGAGCAGAGCGATTCGCCGACCCAGTCGCTGATGGCCCCGCCGCCGACACCGCAGACCGCGCCCCCGCCGCCGTCTGCGAAGAAATGGTTCCCGCTCGATTTCCTGCTTAATTCAAAGTAGAGACATCGCGGCCTCGCCCTCTGCGGATATGAAACGGGCGGACGAAAGAATAAACGCAAATTCAATCCTTTGTCGTGAACCGATTCGCGATTTGTGTATTTTGCGAAATTTGCGCCTCGATCGAGCTACGATCGTTCGATCGGCCAATTTTCATGGAGCGCACCGGTCGCGCCCCGAGGGATGGAAACATGGAACCCAGGAAATTCGAGGTCACCCGCAGCGACGAGGAATGGCGGCGCCTGCTCACTCCGGAGCAATACGACGTCATGCGCGGGCACGGCACCGAAGCGCCCGGGAGCTGCGCCCTGAACTTCGAGAAGCGGCACGGCACCTTCGTGTGCGCCGGGTGCGACCAGCCGCTGTTCGTGTCGAAGACGAAGTTCGAGAGCGGCACCGGCTGGCCGAGCTTCAACGATCCGGTCGAGGGCTCGGTCGAAACCACGTCCGATCGCAGCTACGGCATGGTCCGCACCGAGGTGCATTGCGACCGCTGCGGCAGCCATCTCGGCCATGTCTTCGACGACGGCCCGCCGCCGACCCATCTGCGCTATTGCATCAACGGCATCGCCATGAAATTCGAGCCGGAGTGACACCCGCAAGCGGGGCTGGCGCCAGCATCGAAAGCGTAGCGGCGCGCCGGAATTTGGAGTAACTCGAGCCGATATCCGTAGCCCGGATTGAGCGAAGCGAAATCCGGGAGCAGCGGTCGATCTCAGTGCTGCGATCCCCGCATTTCGCTGCGCTCAATGCGGGCTACTTGCCGGTTCCGATAAGACCATGCATCACTTCGATTATCGCGGCGGCGTGCTCCACGCCGAGGGCGTCGCGCTCGACCGTCTCGCGGCCGCGGTGGGCACCCCGTTCTACTGCTATTCGACCGCGACGCTGACGCGCCATTACAAGGTGTTCGCCGGCGCCTTTGCCGACGTACGCGCGCTGATCTGCTACGCCATGAAGGCCAATTCCAACCAGGCGGTCGTCAAGACCCTGGCGAACCTCGGCGCCGGCGCGGATGTGGTCTCGGGCGGCGAGTTGCAGCGGGCGCTGCGGGCCGGCGTCCCGCCGCAGAAGATCATGTTTTCCGGCATCGGCAAGACCGCGGCCGAGCTCGGGGCGGCCGTCGATGCCGGCATCCTCTGCGTCAATGTCGAGTCCGAGCCCGAGCTTGAGCTGCTCTCGGCCATCGCCGCCGCCAAGGACCGCCGCGCCGACATTTCGCTGCGCGTCAACCCCGACATCGACGCCCGCACCCACGCCAAGATCGCGACCGGCAAGTCCGGGAACAAGTTCGGCATCCCGATCAGCCGCGCCCGTGAGGTCTATGCCCATGCCGCCGGGCTGCCGGGGGTGCGGGTGTCCGGCGTCGACATGCATATCGGCAGCCAGATCACCGAGCTGCAGCCGTTCGACGACGCCTTCGCGCTGCTGTCGGAATTCGTGCACACGCTGCGCGCCGACGGCCACGCCATCGACCATGTCGACCTCGGCGGCGGCCTCGGCATCCCCTACCGCCACGACAACGATCCGCCGCCGGAGCCGGACGCCTATGCCGCCGTGGTCAAGCGGGCGACGCGCTCCCTCGGCTGCACCCTGATCTTCGAGCCCGGCCGGCTGATCGTGGGCAACGCCGGTATCCTGGTAACCCGCGTGCTCTATGTAAAACAGGCCGAGACGAAGACCTTCATCATCGTCGATGCCGGCATGAACGACCTCATCCGCCCGACGCTCTATGATGCCTATCATGACGTCCGCCCGGTCCGGGAGGCACCGCCCGGTACCCCCCGGATCGTTGCCGATGTGGTTGGCCCGGTTTGCGAATCCGGCGATTTCCTGGCCCTCGATCGTGCCCTGGTGGAGCCGGCGCCGGGCGACCTCCTCGCGGTGATGACCGCGGGAGCCTATGGCGCAGTGCAGGCCGGAACCTACAATACCCGGCCGCTGGTGGCGGAGGTGATGGTAGATGGCGACCGTTTTGCCGTGGTGCGACCGCGCCTCGAGGTCGACGAGATCATTGCGCTCGACCGCCTGCCCGACTGGATGTGATTGCTGGATGTGATTGATCGTGCTCCGGTTTCGGGCGGGCCTGGGTTCCGGGCCCGGGTTCCGCGGCGGGCAAGCCACAATGTCGTGAACATGCCGAAAAATGATCGCTGCAGTGCCATCAGAATCTTGTTTTCGGACGTTCTTTTGTGTGTGAAGATTTGTGAGGGCGGTCCGGGTCGGAGAATCGATTGACAGACACCAGCCATTCGCCAGATGCGCCTCCGCCGGATGTGGCCGGGGCCATGCTCGTCCGCGCTCTCAAGAAGGCGCGTTGGATCACCTTCTGGGAACGGCTGTGGCCTCCGCTCGCCGCCATCGCCACCGCGATCGGGCTGTTTCTCGCCGTTTCATGGGCCGGCGCGTGGCTGTGGCTGCCGCCGATCGCGCGTGCCGTGGCGCTGTTCGTGTTCCTCGTCCTCACCGCCGCGGCGACGGTTCCGCTGATTTTCGTGCGGTTTCCCTCGCGCGCCGACGGATTGCGCCGGCTCGACCGGATGGCCGGCCTCGCCCATCGTCCGGCCACGGCCATCGCCGATGAGCTGGCGACCTCGAAGAGCGATCCGTGGTCGGTGGCGTTGTGGCGCGCCCATGTGGAGCGCGCGCTGCTGGCGGCCAAGTCCCTCAAGGCGGGACGGCCGGCACCGCGCCTCGACCTGCGTGATCCCATGGCCTTGCGGGCCCTGGTGCTGATCCTCGTGGCCACCACTTTCGTCGCCGCCGGTGGCGAGCGCTGGCGGCGCATCGCCGCGGCGTTCGACTGGCAGGGCGTGGTGCTGCCGGTGAATTTCCGCCTCGATGCCTGGGTATCGCCGCCGACCTATACGGCACGGCCCCCGGTGATCCTGCCGGGATTGCGGCCGGGAGAACGCCCCCAGACCTCCGTCGCCGCGGTGTCGGTGCCGGCCGGCAGCGTTCTCGTCATCCGCGCCAGCGGCAAGGTTCAGTTCGAAGTCGTCACCTCCGGCGGCGTCGCGGAAGTACCGGCCGATCAGCGGCCCGCCGCACCTGCCGGGACCGACGAGCGGCGCTACCTCATCACCGACCGCGGCACCGCGATGGTGCGCGGCTTGAGCCAGGACGATCTCACCTTCGCCTTCAACGCCATTCCCGACAAGCCGCCGGTGATCGCGCTCGCCAAGGACCCGGAGCCGCAGGCCCGCGGCTCGCTGCAGCTCAACTACAAGATGGAAGACGACTACGGCGTCGTCGAAGCGCGGGCGAATTTCGCCCTCAAGGACGCCGCCGGCGGCGACGCCGGCACCAAGCGGCCGCTGTTCGGGCCGCCCGAGATGCAGCTCGTGCTGCCGCAGGCGCGCGTCAAGAACGGGGTCGGCCAGACCATCAAGGACCTGAGCGAGCACCCCTGGGCCGGCGCCCAGGTCGTCATGACCCTTACCGCCCGCGACGAGGCCAATAACGAGGGGACCAGCGCGCCCCACGAGTTCCGGCTGCCGGAGCGCGTCTTCGCGAAGCCGCTCGCCCGCGCCATCGTCGAGCAGCGGCGCGATCTCGCCCTCGATGCCGACGCCCGCGACCGGGTGCTGATCGCGCTCGACGCCTTCGCCATCGCGCCGGAACAATTCACCCCCGAGATGGGCACCTATCTCGGACTGCGCTCGCTCTATTGGAGCCTGGCGCAAGCCAATACCGACGACAATTTGCGCGATGTCGTCCAAGCCATGTGGTCGTTCGCCAACACGCTCGAGGAAGGTGTCGTCTCCGACGCCGAGGCGCGGCTGCGCAATGCCCAGGAGGCGCTGCGCCAGGCCCTCGAACGCGGCGCTTCGGACGAGGAGATCAAGAAGCTCACCGACGAGCTGCGCGCCGCGCTCAACCAGTTCCTCCAGGCACTCGCCGAGGAGATGCGCAAGAACCCGCAAATGGCGCGGCCGCTCGACCAGAACAGCCGCCAGCTCCGCAGCCAAGACCTGCAGAGCATGATCGACCGCATGGAGCAGCTTGCGCGCTCCGGCGCCAAGGACGCCGCCAAGCAGTTGCTCGATCAATTGCAACAGATGCTGGAGAACCTGCAGATGGCGCGCCCCGGCCAGATGGGCCAGGACGGCGACGACGACATGATGTCGATGCTCGACGAGCTCGGCGACATGATCCGCAAGCAGCAGCAATTGCGGGACAAGACCTTCCGCGAGGGCCAGGATCAGCGCCGCAACCAGCAGGGCCAACGCGGCCAGCAGGGCCAGCGCGGGCAACGTGGGCAGCAGGGCCAACAAGGCGGGGCAGCAAGGCCAGCAGGGCGACCAGAACGCCTTCAACGATCTGCAGAAGAACCAGCAGGCGCTGCGCGAGCAGCTCAAGAAGCTACTGGAAGACATGAAGAAGCGCGGCCTCGGCCAGAACCAGAAGGGCGACAAGGGCCAAGGCCAGCAGCAAGGGCAGGGTCAGCAAGGACAGGGGCAGCAAGGCCAGGGCCAGCAGCCCGGCCAGGGTCAGGGCCAGGGTCAGGGCGATGACGCGCTCGGCGAGGCCGACGAGGCCATGGGCGACGCCGAAGGCGCGCTCGGCGAGGGCAATTCGGACCGCGCCGTCGACGGCCAAGGCCGCGCCCTCGACGCCATGCGCAAGGGCGCCCAAGGCCTCGCCCAGCAGCTTCAGCAGCAGATGGGCCAGGGCCAGGGGCAAGGTCGCGGCCAACCCGGACGCATGGGCCCGGCGCGGGCGCAGCAGGAGACCGATCCGCTGGGCCGGCCGCTGCGCGGACGCGATTACGGCGACGACACCACCGTGAAGGTGCCGGGCGAAATCGACGCCCAACGCGCCCGCCGCATCCTCGAGGAATTGCGCCGCCGCTTCGGCGAGGCGTTCCGCCCGCAGCTCGAGCTCGACTACATCGAGCGCCTGCTCAAGGATAATTGATCGGAGTTCAAAAGGACTCCGTCATTCCGGGGCGCCGCTTTGCGGCGAACCCGGAATCCAGACGGCATCTTCGGCTGCACAGCAGCCCGGATTGAAACCGACCCCTCACCGCAGTCCCGAGAGAATCTGCTCGTAGATGAGACAGAGCTCGATCTCGCGGAGCTGGAAGCGAAGCCGCCTGATCCAGGCCAGAAGCTCGTCGCGGGCCTTGGCGGAGAGGCGCCCGCCTGCAGGCGGGCGCTGCGTGAAATCGGTGAACGAGAAGCCCGGGCGATCGACCAGCGATCGCAGCGGCGGCGCGAGTTCCGAAATTTCCAGCGACGCCGCAAGCGTGCTCGCGTGCGGGAAGGCCTCGCCGTAGCGCAGCCCCTTGGCGACGGTGAGGTTGCGCGCGGGCAGGAGCGAGGTTCCCGGAAACGAGCGCCGCAGCAGCGAATAAGCTTTCTCCGCCTTGGGATCGGGATCGATCATGAACAGGATCACCGGTTCGATGCCGCGGCGGCGCGCCTCCTCGAACAGGCCGATCTTGTGCACGATGGCGAAGAACAGCCCGAACGCGCGATAACCGACATCGATGACCTTGGGCACCTCGTTGCCCGCGATCAATCCGTCGAACAGCACCATCTGCCCGCGAATGTCGGAGATGTCGACGGCCACCGTATGCCTGGGCAGGTAGTCCGACAGTTGCGGCGCTTCATCGTCGAGATCGAAGGCGGCGACTGGGCGGGCGTCGGCGAGGTGATGTTCGGTGAGGAAGCGCGCCACCAGGGTCTTGCCGACCCGCCGGCTCGGCGAGCATACGATGTAAATCGGTGCCGGGCCGCCGCCCGCCCGCGCGGGCGCGGATTTGCGTGGCGCCTCCCGCGGCGCAACCGCCATCGCGCACATGGTTCGGCCCCCGCCGCGCGTTCGGGCCGCGCAATGCGCGGCCGTTGCGTTGCCCCCTCAGGTTGGAAGTGCGTTACGAAGCCTCGGCCACCGGTATGATCTGGCGCGGCTTCGTGAGCGAGCCCCGCGCGTCGATCAGGTCCATCAGCCGGACGCGGTCATATTCCGACCAGACGTTGTTGAGCCAGTGGCGGACATAGCCGCGCAACACGAACGAGTTCGAGGCGGCCTCGCCGTTCGCCTTGCGGTCGGCGATGAAGCTCGCAAACGGCACCGAGGACAATTCGACCTGCTCGCAGGCCATCTCGCTCAGTTTCGGGACCTTGATCTCGACGGAGTCCTTGATGCGGTTGAAATAGGAATTGTAGGTGCGCTGGTCCCAGTCGAAGAAGGTGGTGTCGTTGATGAAGTTCTTGACCAGGAAATAGCGGGCATCGACCAGGAATTTCGAGGTCTCCGCGATCTCGTCGAGCGAGGCGATCGAAGGCCCGAGAATGTGGAACACCGCGAAATTGAGCTGGTCCTTCTTCGCCATGTCGAGGAAGCCGATGTCGCGCAGCGCGCGCAGCGTCGGCAGCATCAGGCCGGCGCGGATGTCGATCAGCGTGATCTGCGCCGCGGAGGATTCGATGGTGTCGAAGATCTTCATCTGGTCCGGCACCGAGGTGACGTCGACCACATCGGTGATGTCGGGATGAAACCGCATGAGCGTGCCGCGCGGATGCTCGGTATCGAAGGCGCGGGTGGGAACCTTGCGCGAGGCGAAATAATCGAGAAGGGTGCGCGACACCGTGGTCTTGCCGACGCCGCCCTTGTCCGCACCCACCAGAATCACTGCCGGTCTTGCCATATGTGTTATCCCCCAACCCCGTAGAAAGGAGCGCGGAGCATCCGCCGCGGCGGGTACGAAAACATGGCGGCACCAAAGCAAAGATATGGAATTTGGGCCGCGGTGATGCCCGTTTTGTTGGCATCGCACGTCCGGCCACGGCGCCGAAAACACACGAATGGTGCTGGAATGTTAATTCGCTCCACAGCGGGTGCCGGCTGGGACCGTGTGGCAGTTGGCACGGCTGATTGCTTTTGTGGCTTATTTCCTCCGCTTGCGCGACGCGTGACGAACGCGGATGATTCGAATCTCCTCGCCGTTCATGATTTTGTAGAAAATGAGATACCGGTAGCGACCAGAGGAAACATGATGACACCCGGCTCATCCGTTCGCACGCCCATGCCCGGATATTCTCCGAACAGATCGGCGAGGGAATTTGCCGCACCGACAAATTCACTGGCTGCCTGTGGGTTCTGACCTTTGATGTAGTCGCGGGCCGCACGGAGTTGCAAAAGGGCACGCTTGTTCCATCTGACCCTCATGCACGGCGAAGATCATCGAACATCGCCTGCACCTCCTCGTCGGACGCAACCTCGCCGCGCTCGATTTCCGCAAGGCCCTCGCGGATGTCGGCACGCTCCTCCTCGTCGAGGCGATAAATGCCGGCGTGCTTTCGCTCGATCTCAATAGCTGCGCGCACGAGCTCTTCCTGAGCTTCTTGCGACCACCTCTCGGCCCGTTCGAGCAAGACGATCAATTGCTGTTTTGTCATGCTGAAATCATAGCATATTGGGCAATATTGCCCAGACGAAACCGCTTTGACGACTCGTGCTCTGTGTTTCTCCGTGTCGCATGCTATGCTTAGCCAAAAGGAAGCACCAGGGGAGGTCTTGATGAGTCACGTGATCGGCCGCCGCACCTTCTTGACCGGGGCGGGCGTTGCGGCACTGGCGGCGACTGGCGCGCTCGTACCGGGCCGCAGCGGCGCGCAGGAGAGCGGCGCCGTCCCCAACTCGGCCGGGGCCGAGGCACCGAAACTCAAGGCGCCGGCGCTCGCCTGCGACTGCCACCACCACATCTACGACGCCGCCCGGTTTCCGCCAAAGAATGCCGCTGCCACCATCATCCCGGACGCACGCGTCCCGGAATACCGGCGGCTGCAGCGCCGGATCGGAACCAGCCGGAACATCGTGGTGACGCCGGCGGCCGTATCGCCGGCGACAATAACGTGACCCTCGACGCCCTCGCCCAGTTCGGGCGCAATGCGCGTGGCGTCGCCGTCGTCAATCCCGCGGTCAGCGACGCCGAACTCAAGGTCCTCGATACCGGCGGCGTTCGCGGCATCCGCTTCAGCCTGGCGGCCTCGCCGCGGTGCCGGCGGCGGACATCCTCGCGCTGGCGAAGCGCATCGATGCGCTGGGATGGCATGTGCAGATCAACATGACCGCCGAACAGATCGCCGCCGCAGAGGATTTGTGGAACCGGCTGCAGACCCCGATCGTGTTCGATCACATGGGACACATTCCCCAGCCGGCCGGCATCGCGCATCCCACTTACAAGATCATCCGCGGGCTGATCGACAAGGGCCGCACCTGGGTGAAGCTTTCGATCACCTATGACAGCAGCAAGGTCGGCCCGCCGACCTATGCCGACGTCAACATGGTCGGCGCGGCCTATGTCCAGGCCGCCCCCGAACGGGTCGTATGGGGAAGCAACTGGCCGCACCCCAACGAGACCACCAAGCCGGACGACGCCGCGCTGATCGACCAGGCCTCCGCGTGGGCACCCACCGAGGCGTTGCGCCATCGCCTGTTCGTCGAAAACCCGGCGACGCTTTACGGCTTCGACAAGACTTAAGCCCCGGACGGCCGGTAGGGCGGGCTCGCTTTAGCCCGCCCCTGCGCGGTATATAAGAACTTCGATCGCGTCCCCGCGTGCCGCCCGTGAAGCGGCGGAGTGCCCCCATGAGCGATGCCCCATGAGCAACGTCAATCCCAATCCCTTCACCACGCGGCCCGAGATCGAGGGCACGTTCGGCGTCGTCACCTCGACCCACTGGATCGCGACCGCGGTCGGCATGGCGACGCTGGAGAAGGGCGGCAATGCGTTCGATGCGGCGGTTGCCACCGCCTTCACCTTGCAAGTGGTCGAGCCCCATCTCAACGGCCCCGGCGGCGATGTGCCGGTCATCGTCCACGACACGCGCAAGGGCGTCGTCGAGGTGATCTGCGGCCAGGGCCCGGCGCCGGCGGGCGCCACCATCGCCCATTACCGCAGCCTCGGCCTCGACATGATGCCCGGCACCGGCCTGCTCGCCGCCTGCGTCCCCGGCATGTTCGACACCTGGATGACGGTGCTGCGCGACTACGGCACCATGCATCTTGCCGACGTGCTGGCGCCCGCGATCTCCTATGCGCGCGACGGCCACCCGCTGGTGGAGCGCGCCAATGCCACCATCGCCACCGTGGAGAAGCTGTTCCGGGAGCATTGGCCGACCTCGGCGGCGGTCTATCTGCGCGGCGGCAAGGTGCCGGAGACCGGCACGCTGTTCACCAATCCGGCCATCGCCGAGACCTATACGCGGGTGCTGCGCGAGGCCGCAGGCCCCGGCGGCCGCGAGCAGGAGATCGAGCGCGCCCGCAAGGTGTGGTCGCAGGGCTTCGTCGCCGAGGCGATCGACCGGTTCTGCCGCACCCAGGAGATCATGGACACCAGCGGCAGGCGCAACCGCGGCGTGCTCACCGGGCAGGACATGGCGCGCTGGCAGGCCACCGTCGAGGCGCCGCTGACCTACCAATATGGCCGCTACACCGTATGCAAGCCGGGGCCCTGGTCGCAGGGACCGGTGATGCTGCAGCAGCTCGCGCTGCTCAAGCACTTCGCGCTGGACGGGCTCGACGTCACCGGCCCCGAATTCATCCACATCGTGGTCGAATGCTCCAAGCTCGCCTTCGCCGACCGCGAAAAATTCTATGGCGATCCGGACTTCGTCACGGTGCCGGTCGAGACCCTGTTGTCCGACGCCTATAACGAAGAGCGGCGCAAGCTCATCCACCACACCGCCTCGCTCGAGCTGCAGCCCGGCTCGGTGGAAGGCTTCGGCGCCGTGGTCAAGCTCAAGCGCGCCGAGGGCGCGCGCGAGGCGGTGGGCGCCATGGGCGCCGGCGAGCCCACGGTCGGGCGGTTCGGCGAGATGCGCGGCGACACCGTGCATTTCGACATCGTCGACCGCGCCGGCAACATGGTGTCGGCGACCCCGTCGGGCGGCTGGCTGCAATCCTCGCCGGTGATTCCCGAGCTCGGCTTCGGCCTCGGCACCCGCGGCCAGATGTTCTGGCTGGAAGAGAATCAGCCGGCCTCCCTCGCCCCCGGCAAGCGTCCGCGCACCACGCTGTCGCCGACCATGGCGCTGCGCGACGGCGAGCCCTATCTCGCCTGGGGTTCGCCCGGCGGCGACCAGCAGGACCAGTGGACCACGCAGTTCTTCCTGCGCCACGTCCATGCCGGGCTCAATCTGCAGGAAGCGATCGACGCGCCGGCCTGGCATTCCGAGCACTTCCCGATCTCGTTCTGGCCGCGCACCGCGCGCCCCGGCGTGCTCGTGGTCGAAAGCCGGGTGCCCGCCGATACCCGCAAGGAGCTGGAGCGGCGCGGCCACGTGGTCGAGGTCGGCCCCGCCTGGTCGGAAGGCCGGCTCACCGCCGCCTCGCGCGAAGGCCGCCGCCGCCGCGCCGCCGCCAATCCGCGCGGCATGCAAGGCTACGCCGCGGGACGATAGACGAGACCACTGAGATACCACTCGAGGTTAGCCCACGCACACGCCAGACTGTTTTCATCTCGGGTGAAGCACATGACCAGAATCCTCGCCGCCGCCCTTGCCTTCGTCGCGACGCTCGCCACCGCCGCCGTCGCCGCCGATTATCCGACCCGGCCGGTGACGCTCCTCGTCGCCTTCACGCCGGGCGGGCCGAGCGACGTGCTCGCCCGCATCGTCGGGCGCCAGCTCGAAAAGATCCTCGGCCAGACCTTCGTGATCGACAACCGGCCCGGCGGCGCCGGCAACATCGCAGCCGAGACCGTGGCCCATGCAGCGCCCGACGGCTACACGCTGCTGATGGGCAATAACGGGCTGCTCGCCACCAACCAGAGCCTGTTCAAGAAGCTCAATTTCGACGGCGAGAAGGATTTCGCGCCGATCAGCCTGATCGGCTCGCAGCCCAATATCCTCGTGGTCAATCCGAAATTCCCGGCGACCTCCATGGCCGAGCTGGTCGCCTATGCGAAGGCCAATCCGGGCAAGCTCAACTACGCCAATTCGGGCTTCGGGGCGGCCGCGCACCTCTCCGCCGAGCTGTTCAAGTCCGAGGCGAAGGTCGACATCGTGTCGGTGTCCTACAAGGGCGCCGCGCCGGCGCTGCAGGACCTCATCGCCGGACACACGCAGCTCATGTTTGCGACCTCGGCCTCGGTGGTCGGATTCCTGAAATCGGGCACGCTGCGGCCGCTGGCAGTCACGACGCTCAAGCGCTTCTCGCTGATGCCGGACCTGCCGACCGTCGCCGAGCTTGGCCTGCCCGGCTTCGATGCCACCACCTGGCACGGCCTGGTGGCGCCCGCCGCCACCCCGAAGCCGGTCATCGATACGCTCAACCACGCCATGGTCCAGGCCCTGGCCGACCCCGAAACGGTGCGGCAGCTCCACGATCTCGGCGTCGAGGTCGGCTCCAGCACGCCCGCGGAATTCGCCGCCTACATCAAGAGCGAAATCCCCAAATGGGCCGCCGTGGTGAAGGCCTCCGGCGCACAGGTGGAGTGACGCTTCTCCTCCTCGACTTGCATGCCGCCTCTGCGATGTGCGAATCCGACGGCCGGTAAGCGGCATTTACCCTGCGGCGGGGCGGGCGTTGGAACCCGATTGATCATCGGCTAGACTGCGCGGCCGAAGATGGTGCATGTCGTGCCGCTGCCCGTTCGAACGACGCCTTTGACAATCCTCGCGATTGCACTGGTGCTTGGTGTCGGATGCGCGGCGAGCCGCGCCCAGGGGGGCCCGGCCGCCGACCTGGCTTTGGGGATTTTCGCGGAGGCGACGACATTGTGGGCGCAGCACGAGGCGCTGATCCTCGCGACGATCGGAGTGATCGCCTTTCAGTCCGCGCTGATCACAGCATTGCTGATCCAGTTCTTCAGGCGCAAGCGTGCCGAAGGTTCCTTGAAGAAGAGCGAGGACCGGTGGCGCTCGGTGGTCGAGAACCCGATCTTCGGCATCTCCTTCATCGATCAGGACCACCGCTTCGTCGCCACCAATCCGGCCTATCAAAGGATGGTCGGCTACACCAATGACGAGTTGCGGCAGCTCACGCCCCTGGATATCAGCGTGCCCGGCGAGCGTGAAGTGAATGAAATGCTGTTCAAGGAGCTGCGGGAGGGCAAACGGCAGCACTTCGAGATGGTCAAGCAACTGCGCCGCAAGGACGGCACGCTGGTCTGGATTCAGCTTTACGTTTTCGCGATTCCGGACGCTGCGACGAAGGAGCCGCTCATGTTCGGAATGATGCAGGACATCTCCGAGAGCAAGCGGTCCCAGGATGCGCTTGCGGCAACGCGGGCCGAGCTCGTGCGGGTGGCGCGCGTCAACCGTTTCGGCGCCATGACGGCGTCGATCGCCCACGAGATCAACCAGCCCTTGGCCGCCATGGTGGCGAATGCCAATGCGGCGCAACGCTGGCTGGCAAACGCCACTCCGGATCTCGATGAAGTGCGGGCGGCGCTCAAGCGGATCGGCAGCGATGGTCATCGCGCCGCCGAACTGGTCCAGGGCATCCGCGCCATGTTCAGGAACGACGGCCAAAAGCGCGTCCTGGTCGATGTCAATCAGCTCGTTCGCGAAGTGCTCGCACTCGTTCAAGGCGGCCTTCTCGAGCGACGGGTCTCGGTCTACACCGATCTGTCCGCAGATATTCCGCAGGTCATGGCCGACCGGGTCCAGTTGCAGCAGGTGATCATGAACCTCGTCACCAACGCCATGGATGCGATGGCACCGGTCATCGATCGGCAGCCGGTCCTGCGGGCGAAATCCGAAATCCGGGATGGCAACACCGTGGTCGTGGCGATCGAGGACTCGGGCACCGGCATCGATCCGGAAAAAATGGACCGCCTGTTCGATACGTTCTTCACCACCAAGCCCGATGGCATGGGAATGGGCCTGTCGATCTGCCGATCGATCATCGAGGCCCATAACGGTCGCCTGTGGGCAGCCGCGGGCGCGCCGTATGGATCGGTGTTTCGGTTCGAGCTGCCGATCAAGCAGGAGGCCGTCGAGGAGCGATTGCCCGGCCTCGACTGATCCTGCTTTGCCGCTCCCCGATTTCAGCTTTGCATCTCGCCCCGCTCGCGGGGAGAGGGAGCAGACCTATTTCGTCCCGCGCGCGACGTAGGTCTTGCTGAAGCCGTTGCGGCCGTTGGTGACGGAGAACTTGCCGCTCGGGTCGACCGACGCGGTGATCTCGTTGCCCTTGCAGTCCGCGGTCTCTTCGAAATTCGCGATCATGTCCTCTGCGGTGTTATGGCGGGGATCCTTGTCCACCAGCGACAGGTGCCCCTGCCAGATGCCTTCGACGCCCGGCAGCCCTGCCAGCCGCAGAAATGAATTCTTCTCATAAGGAGCGGGTTGCTGACCCGCGACCGTCATCGGCTTCACGCGATCATCGGCCTGACCCAGGCCCTTGCGCGGACCATTGTTGACGACGACGACCTGGGGCCTGATGGCGCCGAGAAACGCCGGCGACCCCGCGTCGCCCAATCCGCCGTGGCGGCTCGACTGATAGAGCGTGACCTGGCCGACCTTGTTGACCGGACACGCCAGCTCCATGTCCATGTACCAGTCGAGATCGATCAGATTCAGGTAGGTGAATTTGTTGAAGGTAACGAGCAGCCCGACGGTGCGCAGGTTCTCGGGCGCGGCCGCCTCCATGCGTGGCGCGTTGGCGCAAAGCGGATTGGGGCCGCCGCCATTGACGGGCTGGGGCAGCAAATTCCGGTCCGAAGAGACCACCAGGGCGTCGAAGCCCTTCACGGGAATCCTGTCGCCCGGCTTCACGACGGTGCGCTTGTCGCCGGCCACCGCCTTGTAGCCGTCGAGCCTCTGCTGATTTTCCGGCTCCACCCCGTCGCCGTGATCGAAGAACCGGCCGATCGGTATCATTTTGGCGAGCGCCGCGAGGCCGCCCACATGGTCGGCATGCCAGTGGCTGATCACGAGGTAATCGATCTTCGTCAGCCCGGCCTCCCGTGCCGCCGCATTGATGCGTTTGGCGTCGCGGTCGCCGTCGGCATATCCGGTATCGATCAGCAGCGATTCTCCGGACGGCGACACCAGCAAGGTGGCGGCGCCGCCCTCGGTGTCGATCCAATAGATGTTCAGATTCCCGGCAGGCATTGCGGGCGGTTTGGACTGTGCGAGCGCGGGACCTGAGACGGCCAGCGCCAGGGCGGCAAGCGCGGCAACCGTGTGAGTTCGCTTCATGGGTCTCCCTCCTGTGCCGGCGCATCCGCAGGGCCGGCGAAATGTTTATTGTCGCGGGTTTCTGGTTCCCGCGCATGCCCCATTGAGAATATCTACTTTTGGCCGACTGTCGATGTCCGCGATAGCGAATCGACCTGGGCGGCGTGGTGAATGCGACAGCTCGATCCGAATCCTGCGGCGTCGCGCGAGTCCCGTCGTGAATTCTGGCGAACTGTCCGGAATTCCCCCGTCTTGGCCTTGCCCGCCAGCTCGCGCTCCATCGCCTCGCGCATCAGGAACTTCTGCATCTTGCCGGTCACCGTCATCGGGAATTCCCGGACGAAGCGGATGTGGCGCGGCACCTTGTAGTGGGCGATCCGCTCGCAGCAGAACGCGCGCACCTCTTCCGGCGTCATGTGCGCTTCGTCGCGCAGCTTGATCCAGGCGCAGATCTCCTCGCCGTACTTCGCGTCGGGCACCCCGAACACCTGAACGTCCATGATCTTGGGATGCGTGTAGAGGAACTCCTCGACCTCGCGCGGATAGACGTTCTCGCCGCCGCGGATCACCATGTCCTTGATGCGCCCGACGATGGCGCAATAGCCCTCGGCATCGATGGTGGCGAGGTCGCCGGTGTGCATCCATCCGGCCCGGTCGATCGCCTGCGCGGTGCGCTCCGGATCTTCCCAATAGCCGAGCATCACCCCATAGCCGCGCGTGCACAATTCGCCCGGCGTGCCGACCGGCACGATGCGGCCCTCGGGATCGATCACCTTGGCCTCCATGTGCGGATGGATGGTGCCCACCGTCGAAACGCGGCGCTCGATCGGCGCTGCGATGACGGTCTGGAAGCTGACCGGGCTGGTCTCGGTCATGCCGTAGGCGATGGTGATCTCGCGCAGGTGCATCAGGCTCGATGGCGCGCCGCATCACCTCGATCGGGCAGGGCGACCCGGCCATCATGCCGGTGCGCAGGGACCTCAGGTCGTATTTGTCGAATTCCGGGTGCGCCATCTCGGCGATGAACATGGTCGGCACGCCGTAGAGCGACGTGCAGCGTTCCTCCTGCACCGTCTGCAGCACCGCCAGCGGATCGAAGCCCTCGCCGGGAAACACCATGGCGGCTGCCGTGGGTGATGCACGCCATCACGCCGATCGAATTGCCGAAACAGTGATAGAGCGGCACCGGAATGCATAACCGGTCTTCGTGCGTGTAGCGCATCGTCTCGCCGCAGAAGAAGCCGTTATTGAGCAGGTTATGGTGCGTCAGCGTCGCCCCCTTGGGCGATCCCGTGGTGCCGGAGGTGAACTGGATGTTCACCGGGTCGTCGAACTGCAGCAGGCCCGCGAGCCGGATCAGCCGCGCGCGCTCGGCCGCGCCGCCGCGGGCCATCACGTCGTCGAATGCGAAGCTGCCCGGCAGGCTGTGCGTGCCGATCTGGACGATGACTGCGCAGCGCAGGAACGCGCGCCGCGCGCAATTCGCCCGCCGCGCAGCGCGCCAGCTCCGGCAGCAACTCCATGAGCATCGCGGCATAATCGCTGCTCTTGAAGGTGGTCGCCGTGACCAGCGCGCGGCAGCCCGCCTTGTTGAGCGCATAGTCGAGCTCGTGCAGCCGGTAGGCCGGGTTGATGCACACCAGCACGAGGCCGGCCTGCGCGGCGGCGAGTTGCGTCAGCAGCCATTCGGCATTGTTGGGTGACCAGATGCCGACGCGGTCGCCGGTATCGAGCCCGATGGCCAGGAGACCGGCGGCCAGCCGGTCGACCTCGTCGCCGAGCTGGCGCCAAGTCAGCCGCACGCTTTTCAGCCGCAGTTCTGCTGGCGCACCACCAGCGCGAGCCGGTCCGGAAACCGCGCAACGGTCCGATCAAGCTGCTGCCCGATGGTTTCGCCGAGCAACGGAACCGCGCTCGCCCCGCTGACATAGCTCATGGCGGCCAAGGTGTCCTCCCGTGATCCCGGATGCTCCGGATCGTCCACCGACCGGGCGGAACGATCGCGAATTCCAGGCGGGTTGGCAACTGGTGGATCGATTCCATGAAACCGATCAGATCGCACAACGTCGAATTCGATCCCACGGACCTCATCCTGAGGAGCCATGCGAAGCATGGCGTCTCGAAGGACGCCGTGGCACGGCCTTGCCTGCGACCGTCCTTCGAGACGCGCGCATCGAAATCGGCTGTTGCCGATTTCGACACCAATGGATGCCGAAGTCGGGCAGGCCCGACTTCGGTGCGCGCTCCTCAGGACGAGGTTGATTGATGATATCGATATGAGTCGAACTTCGGAAACGGTGTACTAGGAGCGGCTGCGTCGCGATCGCGCGGCTCGGTCGATGTCGGCCAAAGGGGAACTGTCAGATTTTGCATATTCAAAGCCGGCCGACGCACTAGACTTTCGAGCGATGTGCATGCGGCACTCAAGGGTACCATGCTGGAATCGAAGGCTGACGCGCGTGCTGCAGACTCTGCCGCCGAACTGCGCCAAGGCATGGTGTGGATTCCGGGCGGCACGTTCCGCATGGGTTCCGACAACCACTATCCGGAAGAGGCGCCGGTCCACCGGGTGACGGTGGACGGATTTCTGGATCGACCGCACGCCGGTCACCAACCGCCAGTTCCGTAAATTCGTCAACGCGACCGGCCATGTCAGCTTTGCCGAAATTCCGCCCGACCCCGCAGGACTATCCCGGCGCGCTGCCGCACATGCTCAAGCCGGGCTCGCTCGTCTTCACGCCGCCCAAATCGCCACCGAAGCCGTCGCCCAAGCCGCCGGTCGATCTGCGCGACTGGAGCCAATGGTGGGCGTTCAAATTCGGCGCCGACTGGCGGCGCCCTTACGGACCGCGCAGCTCGATCAGCGGGCTCGACGAGCACCCGGTCGTTCACGTCGCCTATAAGGATGCCGAGGCCTACGCCGAATGGGCCGGCAAGGAATTGCCCACCGAAGCCGAATGGGAGTTCGCCGCCCGCGGCGGCCTCGACGGCGCCGAGTTCGCATGGGGCGATGCGTTCGCGCCGGGCAATCGCCAGATGGCCAACACCTGGCAGGGAGCCTTTCCGCACGAGAACCTGGCGCTCGACGGCTACGAGCGCACCTCGCCGGTGACGGCATTCCCGGCGAACGGCTACGGCCTTCACGACATGATCGGCAACGTCTGGGAATGGACCACCGACTGGTATTCGCCTGGGCATGAGAGCGAAGCGGCGAAGCCGTGCTGCATTCCCGCAAACCCGCGCGGCGGCCTCCGAGAGGCGAGCTTCGACCCCCGCCTTCCGAACATCCGGATTCCCCGCAAGGTCCTCAAGGGCGGCTCGCACCTGTGCGCGCCCAACTATTGCCGCCGCTATCGTCCGGCCGCGCGCCATCCCGAGCCGGTCGACACTTCGACGAGCCATGTCGGCTTCCGCTGCGTGTCGAGGACGGGCCCCGCATGAGCGCGGACACCGCATCGCGCAGCGCGCGGATCATGGCGTGGCTGGTCGTCGCACTGGTGGCACTCTTCATCGTGCTCGGCGCGGCTTGGTACGGGTTTTCGCCGCCGGTGCGAGCGCGGGCGTGGCACGATCTGTTCGAAAGATTTGGCGGGCCGATGTCGTTCCGCTTTTTCCTGCAGCCGGCAATGGCGGCCATTGCCGCAACGGTCGATGGAATCAAGGACGCGCGCATCGGCCGGTCTCCGTATTTCTGGACGGTCCTGAGCGCTCCGGGCGAACGCGGCGGCCGGCTTCGCGAGGCGCTGTTCTCGACGGCACGCATCATCCTGCTGGGTCTCGGGATGGATGCGATCTATCAATACCGGGTGTTGAAGACCTTTTATCCCGACGAAGCTCTGCTGATTGCCCTGATGCTGGCCGTCGTGCCGTATTTTCTGGTTCGCGGGCCTGTCACCCGCATCGCCTACAGATGGATCGAACACAGCGATCGGAACGCAACCGCGCAATCGCGAGAGTAGCGACGTGGACAAGGTCACGAAATTCGATCAGAGCCGGGTTTCCGACGAGCTTGCGGCGCGGCGCACCGGGATGTCGTTCCAGCGCACCCGCATGAGTGCCGACCGCACGCTGATGTCGGTGATCCGCACCTCGCTGTCGCTGATCAGCTTCGGTTTCACGATTTTCCAGGTCTTCGAGCGACTCACGGAAGGCAAGCTGCTGGAAGGCGGTACGCACGCGGCGCGGCATTTCGGCATTGCGCTGGTCGCCCTCGGCATCGCGATGCTGGTGATCGGGATCATCTATCACGTGCAGTTCATGCTCGAGCTTCGCATGGAGCGCAAACAGATGAAGGAAGACGGCCTCATCCACGGCGAGAGCCGTTTCCCGCCTTCGCTGACGCTCGTCACCGCCGCGATCCTGCTCCTGATCGGCATCGCCGCGATCGTGAGCATGGTCTTTCAGGCCGGGCCGCTCGGCTGAGAGGAATATCGCGGCGGCGCCGTGCCCGGCACCGACGTAACCAACAACGCGATCGCAAACCTGTCACCACCAAGCCGGTTACCACATCTACAAACGAGAGGAACGCCGATGGCAAAATCCGACAAGCCGAACATCCTCGTCATCTGGGGCGACGACATCGGCATCTCCAACCTCAGCTGCTACACGCGCGGGCTGATGGGCTACCAGACGCCCAACATCGACCGCCTCGCCAACGAAGGCATGATGTTCACCGACTCCTACGGCGAGCAGTCCTGCACCGCCGGCCGCGCGTCGTTCATCACCGGGCAGAGCGTCTTCCGCACCGGCCTCACCAAGGTCGGCATCCCCGGGCGCCGAGTCGGCCTGCAGGCCGAGGATCGCGACGATCGCCGAGCTGCTCAAGAACCACGGCTACGCGACCGGCCAGTTCGGCAAGAACCATCTCGGCGACCTGAACAAGTTCCTGCCGACCGTGCACGGCTTCGACGAGTTCTTCGGCAACCTCTACCACCTCAACGCCGAGGAAGAGCCGGAGATGTACGACTATCCGCCGGAGAAGGACTTCCCGAACTTCAAGGAGCGGTTCGGCCCGCGCGGCGTCCTGCACTGCTGGGCGACCGACAAGGACGACCCGACCGAGCAGCCGCGCTGGGGCCGGGTCGGCAAGCAGAAGATCGAGGACACCGGCCCGCTGACCAAGAAGCGCATGGAGACCTGCGACGACGAGTTCGTCGCCGCCGCCAAGGACTTCATCAAGCGCCAGAACGACGCCGGACAAGCCGTTCTTCGTGTGGCTCAACACCACCCACATGCACCTGTGCACGCACACCAAGCCAGTCGAGCCTCGGCCAGGCCGGGCGCTGGCAGTCGCCCTATCACGACACGATGATCGACCACGACAAGAACGTCGGCGAGATGCTCGACTATCTCGACGAGCTCGGCATCGCCGACAACACCGTTCGTCATGTACTCGACCGACAACGGGCCGCACATGAACACCTGGCCCGACGGCGGCATGACCCCGTTCCGCAGCGAGAAGAACACCAACTGGGAAGGCGCCTTCCGCGTTCCGCTGCTGGTGCGCTGGCCGGGCAAGATCAAGGCCGGCTCGGTCTCCAACGAGATCGTCCAGCATCACGACTGGCTGCCGACCTTCCTGGCCATGGCCGGCGAGCCCGACATCGTGGAGAAGCTGCAAGCAAGGGCCACACGGCGCGACGGCAAGACCTTCAAGAACCATATCGACGGCTACAACCTGCTGCCCTATCTGACCGGCAAGGAGAAGGAGAGCCCGCGCAAGGTCTTCGTCTACTTCAGCGACGACGGCGACGTGCTCGCGCATGCGCTACGACAACTGGAAGGTGGTGTTCATGGAGCAGCGCTGCCCGGGAACGCTGCAGATCTGGGCGGAGCCGTTCACCCCGCTGCGGCTGCCGAAGCTCTTCAACCTGCGAACCGATCCGTACGAGCGCGCCGACATCACCTCGAACACCTATTGGGACTGGTGGCTGCACCATGACTACGTCATCTATGCAGCGCAGATGATCGCGGGCGAGTTCGCGAAGACGTTCAAGGATTTCCCGCCGCGTCAGAAGGCGGCGAGCTTCACCATCAGCGACGCGCTGGCGAAGATGGCCGAAGTCTCGGGCGGCGGCGGACGCTGATCGGCCAAGCGATTCTGGGCGGCACCGTTGCCGCCCAGCCCGGCTGGTCGCGGGGATTGCCGAGCGCTCTTTGGGCATTCGGCTGCCTGGGCGAGCGGTAGCTTAGGCCAGGAAGGTCATGACGACACGGCGGGCTGAGGAAGTTCGGTCTGCAGCCGCGCGACGACCAGGTGAAGCAGGCGGAATCCGAACTGGGGGTTCTGGAAATACAGCTCCTTGAAGCGGTCGTAGTCGATCACCGCCGCCCGGACGTCGGTCTTGCAGCGCACCGTCCTGGTGCGCCTGCCGTCCGGAGTGAACAGCCCGATTTCGCCGAGCAGGGTTCCCTTTCCGAGAGTTTGGTTCATCTCGACGACTTCGACCTCGCCGGAGGCGATGTAGTATGCCGCGGTGGCATAGTCCCCACGCGCCATGAGGATGGCTCCCGCCGTGAAGCTCTTCGGGCGCGTATAAGGCAGCAGCCACTCGACGTTCATGCCGTCCTTGATGGCGGCTTCGGTGTCTCGGATCAGGCCGATCATCGAGCGCAGCCGCCATGCATTGAGCGGGAGCAGCACCGCGTTGAGCATGAAGGTGGGATAGGTCCCGTGCATGAAGCTGTAGATCATGGCGAGAAAGTTCGCCGCGATGGCGGCTGCGCGAAGCGGGATGATGGTCTTCGATTGAGCCGCATAAAGGCTCGCGGCCGCGGCCGCAACGCCGACGAATTCAGCGAGTTGAGGTTGCATCGGAGCGTGACCCCTCCGTCTTGAGCAAGACCGCGTGCGGCCGGAGCATATTCCTGCGCCGGCAACCGGCACAATGCAGGGGTGGCCATGCATCGCGGCTGAGGTCGATTCGGACAGCGGCGGGGAAGCGCCGCGCGCCCCGATCGACGAAACTTGACGCTGCCCCGCCATTGCGTTGTAAATTCCTGCCGGAGCGTTTTCGCAATCGTAAAATGCTCTGGTGGTGCGGCCCAAACAGATGGTTCCCGTCGGTTTGATTGTGATCGAACGGTTTCGCTCCCACCGACTTCACGAAGTGAGTGGGCTGACTTCCAGACATTTGGGAACCAAATGTGGCTTGGGCATGGCCCCTTGCGGCGGCAAGCGGTGCTCAAAAACCGCGAAGATTTAAACTGATGGCCGCTGCCTTTCGGTACGGCCCAAGACTTCACCGCCCAGCGGCGAGGAAACACCGGAATGCCGGCTGACATGGCATCGGCGGCGGCGCACGCCTTTTGGCTCCTGATCGAGCCGGCGCGCCTGATGGTTCTCGTCATCGGTGTGGTGATCGGGCTCGCGATCGGCGTGCTGCCGGGGCTCAACGGCATCGTCGGCATGGCGATGCTGATCCCGTTCACCTACGGCATGGACCAGCACACCGCGATGGCGCTGCTGCTCGGCATGGCCGCGGTGATCACCTCGTCCGACTTCATCAGCGCGGTGCTGTTCGGGGTGCCCGGCCATGTCGGCGCCGCCGCCACCGTCATCGACGGCCATGCCATGGCGCGCAAGGGCGAAGCCGGCCGCGCCTTCGGTGCGGGCTTCGCCGCTTCGCTGGCGGGCGGCCTCGTCGGCGCCGTGGTGCTGGCCTTGAGCATCCCGGTGCTGCGCCCGGTCCTGCTCTCGATCGGCTCGCCGGAGCTTTTGGCCTTCACGCTGTTCGGCCTGTCCATGGTGGCGACCCTGTCAGGGCGGGCGCCGCTCAAGGGCCTCACCGCCGCCGGGCTCGGCCTGATGGTCTCCATGATCGGCTCGCGCTCGGAGAGCGGCACGCTGCGCTGGACTTTTGATACCCTCTATCTCTACGACGGCGTGCCGCTGGTGCCGGCGACGCTCGGCCTGTTCGCGATGCCGGAGCTGTGCGAGCTCGCGGTGGCGCGCAAGAAGATCGCCGGCGATCACGCCGCCGACATCAACCTGTCGAGCCAGTGGGAGGGCGTGCGCGACGTCGGCCGGCATTGGTGGCTGGTGCTGCGTTGCAGTATTCTCGGGACCGGCCTCGGCGCCATTCCCGGCGTCGGCTCCGCGGTGATCGACTGGATCGCCTATGGCTATGCCCAGCGCACCGAAAAAAACCCGGAGACCTTCGGCACCGGCGACGTGCGCGGCGTGATCGCGCCGGAAAGCTCCAACAACGCCAAG
Source organism: uncultured Alphaproteobacteria bacterium (assembly GCA_963746235.1). GTDB lineage: Bacteria > Pseudomonadota > Alphaproteobacteria > Rhizobiales > Xanthobacteraceae > JAJPKK01. The sequence goes on along the minus strand of CAVVCE010000003.1, from coordinate 88,061 downwards.
GAGGGCGGCCATCTGGTGCCGACGATCGCGTTCGGGGTTCCCGCCGGGGCGTCGATGGCGATCCTGCTCGGCGCCTTCCTGATGCACGGGCTCACGCCGGGCCCGGAGATGCTGACGAAGAATCTCGACGTCACCTATACGATCGTGTGGAGCCTCACCCTCGCCCATGTCATCGGCGCGCTGATCTGCCTGTCCGCCAGCAAGTGGCTCGCCCGCATCTCCACGGTGCGGCCGGAAATCCTTCTGCCCATCGTGCTGTCGCTGGTGTTCGTCGCCGCCTTCGAAGGCACCCATGACTGGGGCGACCTGTTCACGCTGATGATCTTCGGCGTGGTCGGGTGGCTCATGAAGCGGCTCGGCTGGCCGCGCCCGCCGATGGTGCTCGGCCTGGTCATCGGCGGCATCTTCGAGCGCTACCTCTACATCTCGACCTCGCTCTACGGCGCCGGCTGGCTGCTGCGGCCCGTGGTCCTGTGCATCCTCGTCCTGGTCGCCTGGGCGCTGTTCCGCCCGCTCGCCGAAATCGCGCGCAGCGTGGTCGCCGAGCTGCGCCAGGTCGGCACCCACAAGCTGCGCATCTCCGCCTCGGCGATGTTCACGGTCGCGATCATGGTCTTCATCGTCACGGCGATCCTGCTGTCGAACGATTGGCCGGCGGCGGCAAAGCCGGTGCCGCTCACCGCCTGCTACATGGCGCTGACGGCCGCGACGCTCAACCTCGTCAACGAATTGTTCGGCAGCGAGCAGGCCGTCGCCGCCGGCGTCGATGGCGGGGTCGCGACCGGCGGCCATGCCGGAACCGACTTCGGCATGCCGGATGCCGCGGTGCGGCGCGGCGCCGCGATCTATTTTCTCTGGCTCGGCGGCCTCATGGCGCTGGTCGCGCTGATCGGCTTCATCCCGGCGATCGTCGCGTTCATCTTCGTGTACATGCATTTCGGCTTCAAGGAGCCGGCCGGCAGCTCGGCCATCTATGCATTCGCGACGGCGTTGCTGTGCTGGGGCCTGTTCCACAAGCTGCTCGCGGTGGCGTGGCCGCAATCGCTGCTGGGCGATGCCTTTCCGGCGTTGCGCGCCACCCTTGGTTTCATCTGACGGGAGAACAACATGACCGGGCTTTATGAGCAGACGGCGGGACAGGGGCACAACCGCCCGCCCGTCGAGGACAAGGAAGGCAAGTGGGAGCGCTGGTCCAAGAAGCGCGTGTTCGTGCGCGAGCTTGCCGGCACCTACAGCGACGTCTTCAAGTCACTGCTCGAGGAGCCGCGGGTCTATTCCTCGCGCAACCATCCCTGGAAGGGCGGCCCCGCGCTCTACGGCAAGCACGTGGTGAGCCCGCAGGCCGCCAACGTGGTGCAGTCGATCGAGACCCATATCGAATGCTACGCCCCCGGCGCCTATGGCCAGAAGCACGGTCATCTCAACAGCGCGGTGTTCTACGTGCTCAAGGGCCGCGGCCACGACATCCATGACGGCCGCCACATCGACTGGAAGGCGGGCGACATCATGATCGTCGAATGCGGCTGCGTGCACCAGCATTTCAACGACGATCCCGACAACGAGGCGATCCTCCTGGTGTTCAAGGCAAAGCCGCTGTTCCTGTTCATGCACCTGCTGTTCCAGAAGATCGTGTCCTATCCGCCCAACGAGGCGACCCCCGGCCATGAGGATTTCCGTCCGCCCAGGGATCTGTGAGCCGGCCCCCTCCCCAACCCTCCGCGCGAGCGGGGGAGGGAGCAGAAAGGCAAGCGTCGGGACCATCGATAAGGAGATTTGCAAATGACCATCCTCGACGAACGCGACTTTGCCCATGTCGGCAACAAGACCGCAATCCTGCGCGCCGAAGACGTCCTGGCGTCGCAGGAATTCCGCAGGTTCTACGAGACGCTGCCCAATGTGGTGACCGCGGAGGAGATGCCGTTCGAGCGCTCCGCCGACGGGCTGATCAAGCATCTCGTCCATCACAAGATGAACACCCGCGAGCGCTGCGTGGAAGCCTACATGCAGTTCCTCGCGCCCGGCGAGCGCTCCGGCAAGCATCGCCACATGTGGGAGGAGGTGCTGTTCGTGGTCGAAGGCGAGGGCTACGACCTGCACTGGGACCTCAAATTCGATTGCATCGATGCGTTCGAATGGGAGTGGTCGCCGGAGCCGAAGAAATTCGAATGGCAGCGCGGCGACTTCATCTACGTGCCGCCCTTCACCATCCACCAGCACTTCAACGCCCACGCCACCTCCGAGGCGCGGCTGATCGTGATCTCCAACCGCATGGTCAAGGAAATGGGTTTCGACTGGTTCGACCAGATCGAAAACGCCCCGGGGTTTTGAGCGATTCCTTCCCCGCCTCATGTGACCCTCGCCCCGCAAGCGGGGCGAGGGAGTCAAAAGCCGACGACCTTGCCCATCAATCCGCCGACGTTGGCAGGCTCGCGGTCGCCGGCCCAGACGACGTACTGGTCCGGCCGCACCAGGACCAAAGGCGCCTCGTAGGCATCCCGCCCATCCCGATAAGTGTCCCGTATCACTTTCAGAGGGACCGTGCGTGACCGCGCCGCCCGTTCGAACGCCTGGACTGCCTGGTCGCCGGCGTCGAACGCGAGCAGCGTGAAATCCGGCCCGAGTTCTTCGAACACGTTGCGGCCTGACGACAGCGGCTGCGGCGCCAGGTGGTGGCCGGCCCTGGCCTTGAACGAATGCGTGCCGTGTGCGCTGCATACGCCGGGAGCGCCCACCACCACCGAAGAACCCTCGTAATTGGGCTCGTAGCTCTGCACCCGCGCGCCCACATCGGTTGCCCGCGCCTTCCATGCCCGCTCGAATTCGTGCCGGTCGCGTTCCGGACTGTAGCGGGCGAGGAACGCCCCATCGGTCCTGATGCGCGCGGCGATGAAGTCCTCGGCGGTCTCCTCGAAGATCGGGCGCCGTTCTTCGCCGTAGGACCGCAACAGGGCGTCGCTCCCCCAACCCTGCAGCCTGGCGGCCAGTTTCCACCCGAGATTGGCCACATCCTCCAGCCCGTTATTGAGGCCGAAGGCGCCATAGGGCGGGTGGCTGTGCGCGGCATCCCCGGCGATGAACACGCGCCCCACCTGGTACCTGTCGGCGACCGCTACGCGCAGGTCCCAGAACCCGACATGGTCGAACGCGCAGGCGAACGCGAAGCCCGCGACTTTCTGGATCAAACCGTGGAAATCGAAATTGTCCTTGGTGGTGTCGGCGGGGACCGGCGCATGGAAGAACCACCCCTCTCCCACGTCGATGCGGCCGAAGAACTGCCAATAGCCCCGGAGGTCCGGATGCATCACCCGATAGGTGGAGCGCGCGGGGAAGCGTTCGAGACGCTCGTGAAGCTCGCGCGAGCGAAACACCACGAGCACCATGAGCTGGTCGAAATCCGTCCCGCCGCGTGCGATGCCGACCTGGTCGCGCACGACGGAGCGGGCGCCGTCGCAGCCCACGACATAGTCGGCCTCCAGGACATCCGTCCCACTGCCGGCTTCCTCGACGATCGAAACCCGTACCCCGTCGCCGTCCTGCGCGATCGTGCGCGCGGACCACCCGAACCGGCGCTCGATGTTCGTAAGTTGCGCGACTTTGTTCCGCAACACGCTTTCCATCCGGTACTGGGGCAGCCTCTCATTGGCTTGAAAGTAATAGGGACGAACCAGCTCCCGGCCGGCCGGGGCGTGCCAGTATTCGCTCGCCAGGCTGCCGAAGGCGGTGACCTCGCCGATCGGATAGCCGGGCGGCATGATGCGGGCGGCGCGCAATTCGTCGACGAGGCCCCAGAAGTAGAAATGCTCGAGGGTGCGGTGGGTGAGGTTTTGCCCCTTGGGAATATTCGCCAGGCCGGTGCGGCTTTCCACCAGCGCGCAGGACACGCCTCGCAATCCGAGGTCTACGGCGAGCGCAGTGCCCACCGGCCCTGCGCCCACGATGACGACTTGGTGACGTTTGCTCAAAGTCCATTCACTCGCAGGCGAAATCGTCCGCGCCCACGGGACGGCACTGCGCCGGCCAACCGCGCATGCGCCAGTATTCGACCAGGCCGAGATCGCGCGCAACCTTCTTGAACGGCTCGGTCCGGCGCACCGCCGCATAGGTCGGATGCCAGAACCAGGTTGAGGAGATCGGCTGGAAATAATCGCCGGTGATCTCGTCCTGGTAGAATTCCAGCACGCGCTCCGGAGCACCCACATGCATGTAGGCGAAGCTCAGATTCCCGATCCGCGGCAGGGCGGCCGGAGCGGCGGCCTTCGCCGGCGCGGATTCCAAAATCTTCGCCGCGGCCTCCGCCATTCCGGGCGGATAGTTCGTCGCCGGCATCTCGCGGATCGCCGCGGCGGCTTGGCGATAGCGCCCCGCCGAGGCCTCGACCAGCGCGAGTTCGAGCGTGCGTCCCGGACGGAACGGCTGCAGCATGGCGACGGCCTTCTCGGTATCCCCGTCGAGCCAATAGATCTCGGCGGTATCCGCAGTGTAATTGGTGATGAACTGCTCGCCCGCCTGCAGATGCTCGCGCATCGCCAGCGATTCCTTGATGCGTCCCAGCGCGGCGAGAAGTTGGCTGTAGCCGTGCAGTCCGTCGGCCTGGTTCGGATTGAGTGCGAGCGCCCGCTTGAAAGCATCCTCGGCCGCCGCCATCCGCCGCTGCACCATGTCGGCGTAGCCGAGTGCCACGAACGCCTCGGCGCTGTTCGGATCGAGCGTGGTCGCGCGCCGGGCCAGGGCATCGCTGCGCGGCACCGTCCGCTCGACGATTTTGCGTTCCTCCAGCGGCATGCCGCTGCGCAGCGACGGCGCAAACAGAGGCGTCAGCGCATAACCATAGGCGAGCAGGGCAGCGGCCGGCGCGAAATCGGGTTCGCGCATCACCACCCGCTCCAGGATCGCCGCGGCATCGGCCAACGGCTTGGCGCCGCGCGGGCGCGCCGCGACCTTGGCGCGCAGGAAATCCAGATAGATGTCGAAATCGCCGGTACGGCTGCGTACCAGCGCGCCGGGACTTGCCGGCACTTTCAGCGCCGCGGCGATCTTTTCTGCGATTTCCTCTTCGAGGTCGAAGATCTTGCCGCGCTCGGCGTCATAGTCCTGCGACCACAGCGGCACGCCGTCGCCGGCCTGCACCAGCCGGACGTTCAGGCGCACGCGCTCGGCGACGATGCGCGCGGAGCCCAGCACGAGATAGCTCGGCGTTGAGCTTCTCGCCGGCGGTCTTGATGTCGCGATCCGCAGGCCTGAGCAGAAACGAGGATGAACGCGCCACGACGCCGAGCCCCTGCGCACCCGTGAGCGCCGCGGCGATCTCGTCGGTCATCCCCTCGGCGAAGAAATCCTGCGACGCGTCGCCGGAATTGTTCTCGAGCGGAAGCACGGCGATCGTCGGGCGCGTGGAGCCGGCCTGCGCCGCGGCGCTCGAAGCGCCGGCACCGAGCGCGAACGCCGTCATCACCGCAACGCCCAAACACCGCGTCAGGTTCGTCAGGAATCCGTCCATGCGTTTGCGCTCCCTGTTCCACCACGTCATTCCGGGGCGGTGCGAAGCACCGAACTCGGAATCCAGATCACTTTCGCCACTGGTACCGCAAGACTGGATTCCAGGTTCGCGCAAGCACGCGCCCCGGAATGACGGTCACGTCGGTAAATCACGGCCGGACGGCAGGCGCCGAGATCTCGCGGACGAGGCCCGGCCGCCTCCCTTTGATCGGCGGCAGCGGGGTCGATGCGGCGCCCACCAGCAAAGGCTCGATGTTCTCGCCGCCGGCCATCTGGGGGTTGGAGGGATCGAACCCGTTTCGCAGTTCGCGCTGGCGGACGAGGTCGCGCGCCTGGTTGAATGCATCTCTCAGATTGGTCGCGCGACGCAACGCGGTGTTGAAGAAGGCGTCGCCGAAATAGGTCCATTGGGCGCCGTCCCGGCACCCGAACGATGGGTGATCGGCATCGGCCGCGGTAATCACCATTGTGTCGGCATCGGCGAGCGGTATGAAAATTCCCGAATAGCACGCCGATATGATCACGACGCGGTGGCGCACGCCGGTGTAACGGAGCGTGGCGGCGAGAAGCCAGGGCGACAGGGTCTCCTCGCGGGCGCCGGCCTTCACCGCCAGCCCGGCGCGGGAGCCGTGGGACGTGAGGATCAGCAGCAAGATGTCGTGCTCGGCGTCGATTTCCTTGGCGACCGCATCCAAGCTGGCCGCGAGCGTCTCGACGGTCGCGTCGCTCCGGCTCCTGGTGTTGGCGCGCACCGTGACCGGACCGCCGCCGAAGCGGTTGGCGACGATCCCCGCCGCGCCCTTCGCCTCGCTCTCGAAGACGCTCTGGTCGCCGAACAACCCAAACGCCACGACCGCAACCTTCGGCGCCGATTCGGCGCCCGCTGCCTCGCGCGCGGGACATGAGCGCGAGCAGGACGGCGAACCATCCGGCCGCCAGCAGCTTGGACATGTTATCGCGGTTCATGGCCTTTCCGTCGACCTGAGGTGCGCCGGCCGGATGCTCCGCTGTCGCGGAACACGACACCTCGGATCATGCCCTACACCGTTTCCGAAGTTCAAATCATATCGATGTCATCGGACTTGTAGGGTGGGCAAAGCGAAGCGTGCCCACCATCGTCCTATCCGCGTGGGCACGGCGCGAAGAGCGCGCCTTTGCCCACCCTACGGATCGATTTCACGGAATCGATCCACTAATACGCGATCGCGTAACAATCCCGCCGCCGCTCCGCGCCGGCGATGCGGTTGCCGGTGGCGGGGTCGATCAGCACGGCGGTCGCGCAGCCGTTCATGCCGAACGCCTTGATCCGCGCCACATCGTGGCCGCGCGCCTGCAGGTCGTTGTAGACGGCGTCGGGAATGTTCGCCTCGACATTGAGCTTGTTGAAGCCCGAATTGTGCGGCCAGAACGAACCGTAGAAGTGCAGCGTCTGGACGCGCGGCCATTCGAACGCCTCGTGCAGGTTCGGATACCAGTCGGGCCAGAACTCCACGATGTCGAGAAACGCCTGCAGGATGGTCTGGTCCTGGTTGTCGCCGCCCGGCGTGCCGATCGCCATGAACGGCTCGCCGCCGCGCAGCACCATGCTGGGCGTGAGCGTGTAGCGCGGCCGCGCGCGCGGGCGCAGTTGCGCGGCGCGCGTCTTGTCGAGCCAGAACTGCTCGCCGCGCACGCTCATGCCGATGCCGGTGTCGCCGAGGATGACGGCGCCGCTGATCCAGCCGCCGCTCGGCGTCGTGTCGAACATGTTGCCGTCGCGGTCGATGATGGAGATGTGGGTGGTGTCCCTGCTGGAGCCGGAGACCGGCTCCGGATCGGGCAGCGGCCCGGTGGACTTGCCGACATCGGCGATGTTGGCAACCCAATAGTTCCATTCCTTGACCTGCCGATCGTACGGCAGCGGGTTGCCGGCGACGAACGCGCGGGACGCGTTGGCGGGATCGATCAGCTTCGCACGCTCCTTGGCATAGGCCTTCGACAGCAGTCCCTCGCCGGGAACGCGCACGAAGGCGGGATCGCCGTAATAGGTGTCGCGATCCGCATAGGCGAGCTTGAGCGACTCCACCACGGTGTGGAGATATGTCGGGGCTGTTGAGCTTCATCGATTTGAGGTCGAAATTCTCCAGGATGTTGAGCGCCTCGAGCAGCACCGGCCCCTGGCCGCCGAACGAATGCTTGTAGACCTCGTAGCCCCGATAGGTCGTCATGCTCGGCGCCTCGACGCGGGCGAAGAACTCGGCGAAATCGGCGAGCGCGAAGGGCGCGTCGTGCTGCTTGAGGAAGCCGACCATTTCCTGCGCGATGTCGCCCTTGTAGAAGCGGTCGCGCGCCGCCACGATGCCGGCGCTGCGGCCCTCGCTCTTGTGGGCGCGCTCGGCTTCGACCATCCGGGTCAGCGTGCGCGCGAGCGTCGGGAACTTGATGGTTTCGCCGGGCTTGTACATGGCGCCGTCCGGCTTGAGCCAGTAGCGCTGGTTGTCCGGCCACTCCTGGATGAATTTCGCGTTCCGCCCGATCGCCGCCGCGGTGCGCGGCCGCAGCGGAAAGCCTTGCTCGGCGTATTCGATCGCCCGCGCCGCGACCGCCTCGAAGCTCATGGTGCCCCATTGATCCAGCACCGTGAGCGCCGCATGCAGCGCGCCCGGAACCACCGCGGGATCGAGGCCCTTGCCGTCGAGGGTCTTGCCCCGCGACGTGTACCAGTCGATGGTGGCGCCCTCGGGCGCCCAGCCCTGTCCGACCACCGCGACGACCTTGCCGGCGCTGCGCGGATAGACCAGCACCAGAGCTTCGCCGCCCAAGCTGTAGAAATCCTGCTCGACCACGCCGCCGACCAGCAGCGCCGCGACGCCGGCATCGAACGCATTGCCGCCGCGCGCGAGAATCTCGAACGCCGCCGCCGTGGTCAGCGGGTGGCCTGCCGATACGCCGCCATTGCGCCCCATGACCGCCGGCCGTTCGGCGGCGCCGGCGGGGGTGGCGAAGAGACCGGCCAGCGCGAGCAGCGCGAGGGCGCCGAGAACGGCGATACGGCCGGCAGCGAGATTCCAAATCAGAGATCGGGTTGACCGCGGATCGCGCGGTGGCGACAGGCGACGCATTCGGGCTTCCTCCCAATTGGTCTTTCGCCGCTATCATAGGCCCGATTGCGCAGCTGTGGAAATACGTTGTCGGACGGCCCGGGCGCTGGATCGGCGAGTCCTCTCCGTCCGCGAAGGGGGCTGGCTGAAGGCGCGGCCGGGCTATAGTGGCGCAGGCGAAGGACGGTGCCATGAAAAGGCAGTTGCATCTCAACCTGTTCATACACAGCCGCGGGCACCATGAGGCGTCGTGGCGGCATCCGGCCGCGTCGCCGCTGGCGCTGACCGACATCCGCTACTACCAGGACCTGGCGTGCCGCGCCGAGGCGGCGCTGTTCGACTCCGTCTTCCTGGCCGACCAGCTCGCCCTCGGCGAGGACGTTGCCCAGGCGGCGCGGACCTGGCTCGAGCCCGTCACCGTGCTCGCGGCGATCGCGGTGGCGACCAGCCGGATCGGGATGATCGCCACGGCATCGACCACCTATACCGAGCCTTTCAATCTCGCCCGGCAGTTCGCGTCGTTGGACCACATCAGCAACGGGCGGGTGGGCTGGAATATCGTCACGTCGTGGCTCGCCACCGCGGCGAACAACTTCGGCGGTGACGGCCAGATGAGCCATGCCGACCGGTATGGCCGCGGCGAGGAGTTCATGACCGTGGTCAAGGCGCTGTGGGACAGTTGGGCCGACGACGCGGTCATCGACGACCGCTCCGGCGGGCGCTATGCGCGGCCGGATCGCATCCGGCCGATCAACCACAACGGCGACCACTACCAGGTAGCCGGGCCGTTGAACCTCCCGCGCGGCCCGCAGGGCCGGCCGGTGCTGGTGCAGGCGGGATCGTCCGACACCGGCCGCCGCTTCGCCGCGCGCCATGCGGAGGCCGTGTTCACCGCGCATATGGAGAAGGCGACCGCGCAGGCGTTCTACGCCGACCTGAAGGCGCTGGTGGCGGCCGAGGGGCGGGCGGGCGATCAGGTGCTGATCCTGCCCGGCCTCAGCCCGATGATCGCATCCACCGAGGCCGAGGCGGAACGCCTGGCGCGCGAGGTGAACGCGCTGTCGGACCCCGAGGTCGGACGCAAGCGGCTGTCGGGCCGGTTCGGCGGCCATGACTTCTCGCACCTGCCGCTGGACCGCCCGCTGGCCCCGGAGGATTTTCCCGAGCCCTCCGCGGTGGAGGCGGCGCGCAGCCGGACCGAGGTGATCTTGAGCCTGGTGCGAAGGGAGAAGCCGACGCTGCGGCAATTGCTGGCGAGCCTCGCCGGCGCCCGCGGCCATTTCACCGCCGCCGGCACGCCGGAGCAGATCGCCGACCTGATCGAGGACTGGTTCACCGACGCCGCCGCGGACGGATTCAATATCATGCCCCCGCTGCTGCCGTCGATGCTGGACGTCTTCAGCGCGGAGGTGGTCCCGCTGCTGCAGCGGCGCGGGCTGTTCCGCACGGCCTACGCAGGCAAGACGCTGCGCGAGCATTACGGCCTGGCATGGCCGCCGAGCGCCTTCACCGAGGCCGCATTCCAGGGCGCCTCAGCATAGGGGCATACGGGGGGTCCAGTTGACGGGGCGCGCGACAATCCCGCTCACATCCATGCTCACATCCATTCAATCGCGATGAGAAATGGGCTAGCCTGCCGCAAATGCCGCCGCGCAACCGGCGGCCGGGAGGAGAGCCAAGATGAAGCATCGCGTGTTTCTCGGCATGGTGGCTGCCGCCGTGGCGGGCTGGGCGGCAACCCTGGTCCCGCTCGCCCACGCCCAGAGCCCGGCCGACTTTTACAAGGGCAAGAACGTCGATCTCTACATCGGCTACAGCGTCGGCGGCGGCTACGATCTCTATGCCCGGGTGCTGGCGCGGCACATCGGCCGGCACATTCCCGGCAACCCGACCATCGTCGTCAAGAACATGGAGGGCGCCGGCAGCCTGCGGCTCGCCAACTGGCTCTACCGCGTCGCCCCCAAGGACGGCTCGGTATTCGCGATCATCGGCCGCGGCACCGGATTCGATCCGCTGCTGGGGCAGCAGGCGGCGCAGTTCGACGGCACCAAGTTCACCTGGATCGGCAGCGGCAATCACGAGGTCAGCGTTTGCGTCGCGTATGGCGACCGCTCGGGCATAACGAAATTCGCCGATCTCCAGGGCCGGGAGATGACGGTGGGGGGCACCGGCGCGAGCGCCGACACCGACCAGTTTCCCAAGGTCGTGAACGGCGTGCTCGGCACCAAGATGAAAGTCGTGAGCGGCTATCCCGGCGGCAACGACATCGTGCTCGCGATGGAACGCGGCGAACTGCAGGGCCGCTGCGGCTGGTCGTGGTCGAGCGTGAAGGCGACCCACGGCTCGTGGATCGCCGAGAAGAAGCTCAATATCCTGGTGCAGCTCGCGTTGCAGAAGCACCCGGACCTGCCGGACGTTCCGCTCGTCATCGATCTCGCCACCACCGATGCGCAACGCCAGATCCTCAGGCTGATCTTCGCCCGCCAGGTGATGGGCCGGCCGTTCCTCGCCCCGCCGGGAATCCCAGCGGAGCGCGCGGCGGCGCTGCGCACCGCCTTCATGGAGACCATGAAGGACCCCGCCTTCATCGCCGATGCCGAGAAGGCGCAGCTCGAGGTCAATCCGGTCGCCGGCGAGGAACTCCAGAAGCTCGTCGCCGAGATCTACAAGACCCCGCCGGAGATCGCCAAGCAGGCCGCGCAGCTGCTGGCGCCGAAGTGACAAAGGGGCGGCCTCGCCGTTCGTATTCGCCGCGCCGTATGGGGCCACCTCTCCCCGCCCGCGGGGAGAGGTCGGCGCGTTTTGCGCGCGGGTGAGGGGGCCTCTCCAGGAGTTTGAGCGAAAATTTGTATGCTCAGACTCTGCGGAAACGCCCCTCACCCCGACCCTCTCCCCGCACGCGGGGCGAGGGAGAAGAGCGCCGCCTCACGCCACCCTGTCATCGTCGGGATCGAGCGGCAGCGACACCGGCTGCTTGAGCTTCGCCGACAGGTCGAGCGCCTTGGTGAGCATCAGCCGGTTATGCGCCTCCGCCGCGGTTGCGGCCTGGGTCGGCACGCCCAGCGCGATGCGGTTGAGCCAGGACTCGGTCTCGGCGCGCATCGGCCCGCGCAATTCGCCCAGCGCCATGTCGCCGGGAGGATAGCTCCCCATGAAGTCGACCAGCCGGCTCTCGTCGGGCGCATAGCCTTCGGCCTGCGGCTTCGATACCGCCAGCACGATGTCGCGATGGGTGTCGTCGATGGTGAGCACGCCCGACGTGCCGACGATCCCGACCTCCAGGCTGTAGACCGCGGCCGGCCACGTCACCGGCAGAGCCCAGGAGATCGCGAGGTGGTGCACGGTGCCGTCGGAAAAGCAGATCATGCCGGCGGTGGCGTCGATGCCGTGATAGAGCGGCCCCAGCACCTTGTCGATGGAGCGGGCATAGACCTCGGCCGCGGTCTTGCCCTCCAGGCACCACATGCAGATGTCGAGCGCATGGGTGCCGGAAATCACCATCGGCGAGATCGTCTCGGGCTTGTCGGTGCGCTTGTAATTGTCGATGGCGACCAGCCGGTTCATGAAGGCACGCGAGGTGACGAGGGTGACGTCGCCGAGCGCGCCGGTGCGGCACTTCTCCTTGGCCGCGAGCCAGCGGCGGCGGAACCGCTGGGTGTAGCCGACCACGGCATCGAGGCCGGAACTCTCGATCGCCTCGAGCACGCGGGCGGAATCCTTGAGCGTCGTCGCCAGCGGCTTTTCGATCAGCATGGGCAGGCCGCGCTCGACCGCGCACATCACGGGATCGACATGCAAGTGCTCGTCGGATGCGATGATGGCGCAGGTCGCCTCCGGGCGCGCCAGGAGTTCGCGGTGATCGGTGGTGACGAAGTCGGCGCCGATCTTGGCGGCGACCGATTTGCCGCGGTTGTCGTTGAGCTCGGCGATGCCGATCCACTCGACCGCCGGATGGCGCGCCGCCACCTCGCCGCGAAACAGCCCGACCCGGCCCGCCCCCACGATCGCCAGCCCGATGCCGCTGGTCCGGCGTCCCTTCATGCAACTCCTCCCGCGCAACGACCGGGAGTGATCGCATTTTCCGCGGCGAACCGCTAGTTTCCCGCCCCAGACGAAAAACGACCGGGAGCACACGACGTGTCCGAGCTTGTGAGCCTGCGCAATGACGGCGATATCGCCGTCATCACCATCGACAATCCCCCGGTCAATGCGCTGAACCACGCGCTGCGCGCCGCTCTCGTCGATGCGCTGTCGCGGGCGCGCGCGGATGCCGGAACCGCCGCGATCGTGATCGTGTGCGCCGGGCGAACCTTCATTGCCGGCGCCGACATCAGCGAGTTCGGCAAGCCGGCGCGAGAGCCGACCACCATCGACGTGATCGCGGCGATCGAGGCGAGCCAAAAGCCGGTGATCGCGGCGATGCACGGCACGCCGCTCGGCGGCGGCCTGGAGGTTGCGCTCGGCTGCCATTTCCGGGTGGCGGCGCCGGGCACCCGGCTCGGCCTCCCCGAGATCAAGCTCAGGCCTGATCCCCGGCGCCGGCGGCACCCAACGGTTGCCCCGCCTGGTCGGCCTCGACAAGGCGATGGCGATGATCCTCTCCGGCGATCCGATCGCGGCCACCGAGGCGCTCGAAGCCGGCCTCATCGATGCCATCGTCGCCGGCGATCTGACTGCGGCGGCGGTGGCGTTTGCGCGCGGGATCGTGGCGCAAAGCCGCGTGCCGGCGCTGGCGAAGCACCGCGACGAAAAGCTCGCGCCGTATCGCGACGACCTGCAAAAATTCGACGCAGCCGCGGCCGCCTATCACCGAGCGCGCACGCGGCCGCAACGCGCCGGCCGCCGCGATCGAGGCGTTGCGCGGAGCGGTCACGCTTCCCGTCGAGCAGGCACTGGCGCGCGAGCGTGCGCTGTTCCTCGAACTCGTCGCCGGCGAGCAGTCGAAGGCCCAGCGCCACATCTTCTTTGCCGAGCGCGAGGCGGGCAAGCTGCCCGAACTCGCCGGCGCGAAGCCCCACGAGGTCCTGCGCGCGGCGGTGATCGGCGCCGGCACCATGGGCGGCGGCATCGCCATGTGCTTTGCCAATGCCGGCATTCCCGTGACTGTGGTCGAGGCCAATGGCGAAGCGCTCGCGCGCGGCCTCGACGCGGTGACCAAGAATTATCGTAGCGCGGCGGCGCGGGGCCTCGCGGCGGACGAGGTGGAGGCGCGGATCGCCCGGATCGCCGGCACCACCGACCTCGCCGCGGTTGCCCACGCCGACATCGTGATCGAAGCGGTGTTCGAGGACATGGGCGTCAAGCAGCAGGTGTTCGGCGCGCTCGATCGCATCGCCAAGCCCGGCGCGGTACTCGCCACCAACACGTCTTATCTCGACATCGATGCGCTCGCGCGAGCGACCGCGCGACCCGAGGCGGTGGTGGGCATGCACTTCTTCAGCCCTGCGCATCTCATGCGCCTTCTCGAAGTGGTGCGCGGCGCCGCGACCTCGCCGGCAACGCTCGCCACCGCGATCGCGGTCGGGCGTAAGATCGGAAAAATCCCGGTGGTGGTCGGCGTGTGCCACGGCTTTGTCGGCAACCGCATCCACCGGGTGCGCGCGGTCGAGGCCGAGCGCCTGCTGCTCGAAGGCGCGCTGCCGCAGGATGTCGACGCTGCGCTGACCGATTTCGGCTTTGCCATGGGGCCGTTCGCGACCGCGGACCTCGCCGGCCTCGACGTGAGTTGGCGCATGCGCAAGGCGCAGGGGCTGAGTGCCCCGATCGCCGACCTCCTGTGCGAGAGCGGCCGCTTCGGCCAGAAGACCGGCCGCGGCTTCTATCTTTACACAGCGGGTTCGCGCACGCCGCAGCCCGATCCCGAGGTCGCCCGCCTGATCGCGGCGGAGATGGAACGGCGCGGCTTGGCGCCGCACACCATCGGCAAGGACGAGATCGTCGAACGGCTGCTGTTTGCGATGATCAATGAAGGGGCGCGCATTCTCGCCGAGGGAATTGCGCGGCGGCCCGGCGACATCGACGTGATCTGGGTCTATGGCTACGGCTTTCCCGCCCATCGCGGCGGCCCGATGCATTACGCCGACAGCGTCGGGCTCGCGCGCATCCGCGACCGGCTCGCGGAGTTCGCGCGCAGGACCGGCGATGACAGCCTGCGCCCAGCGCCCCCGCTGGAAAGGCTCGCCGCCGACGGCAAGGGGTTTGCTTCGGTTTGAACAACTTACCTATTGCGTCGCAGATCATTTGATTCGGGTGCGGCCCCTCTTCTCCCTCGCCCCGCAATCGAAATCGTCTATTGCCGATTTCGATCCTTCTTTATGTGCCGAAGTCGGGTAAACCCGACTTCGGTCGGGGAGAGGGTCGCAGTGAGGGGGCCTATCCGCAATTCTGAGCGCAAAAATCTGCGGCTCAAACTCGCGGATAGGCCCCCTCACCCGGCGCGCAAGAGCGCGCCGACCTCTCCCCGCACGCGGGGAGAGGTGCGCGCATCACCTCGACCTGTTCATATACCATTCGTAGATTTGCTCGCCGTTCCAGTGCAGCACGCCGGGGAAGCGGTTGGCATAGGCGTAGATGTCTTCGAGATATTTGATCCGGTGCGGCTGGCCGCTGATGTAGGGGTGGATCGCCAGCGCCATGATCTTGGCGCGGGTCTCGCCTTCCGCATAGAGCCGGTCGAACATGTCGATGGCGCGCTGGAGCAGGTAGCCGCTCTCGTGGTGCTGCACCACCATGATGGTGATGTCGTTGAGCTCGACCGTGTAGGGCAAGGCGACCAGCGGGCCGTTGGCGGTGCGGATGGTGGCGGGCTCGTCGTCGAACACCCAGTCGCCGATATATTTCACGCCGGCGCCGGCGAGCAGTTCCGGCGTCTCGAAGGTCTCGGTCAGGCCGGGGCCGAGCCAGCCGGGCGGGCGCTTACCGGTGAAGCGCTCGATGATGTCCATGGTGCGATGGATCATCTCGCGCTGGTTGTCGTGCTTGTGCATGGGCATCTGGTCATAGGCATGGCCCATGAATTCCCAGCCTTCGCGCCTCGCCTCCTCGGCGACGCGGGCATAGTCCTCGCACACCCGCGCATTGATCGCGAGCGTGGGCTTGATGCCGTGCTTCTTGAACAGCTCGAAGAAGCGCCAGACGCCGACCCGCATGCCGTATTCGTGCCAGGTCCAGTGGGGCACGTCCGGCAGCAGCGCAACCCCCGTCGGCGCCGGCAGCACCTGGCGCGCCATCGGCCGGGCGATGTCCCAGACCTCGAGATTGACGATCGGCCACACCACGAGCCGCGCATCGCCGGGCAGCTTCAAGGGCGGCCGGTCGGCGATCGCGGAAAAGTCGCAGCGCTCGCGGGGGATCGTCGGCTTGGTCATGACAACCTCATTGGCAGGGCGGCCAAAATAGTGCGCAAAATAGCCTGCCGGCCGACCGGCAACCAGCGCGGGCGGTATTCGCTGCCGTCACGTCGGCGGTATCCGAAGCAGGCTGCCGGCGGGAACAAATCGGAGATCGTACAAGGGAATAACCGCCTATTGACGGCTTATAGGCCCGTCCCTATGGTCCGCCGCCCGATCGAACTGCATTGAGCGCCCCCGATTTCGGACGAACTTCATGCCGCTTAACGACCTCTTGACGCTGCAGGCGGTCGTACCTGCGCTCAAGGTCAACAGCAAGAAGCAGGCGCTGCAGGAACTTGCTGCGCGCGCTGCTGCCATTTGCGGCCGCGGCGAGCGCGAGGTGCTGGACGTGCTGGCGCAACGCGAGCGGCTGGGCTCGACCGGCATCGGCAGCGGCATCGCCATCCCCCACGGCAAGCTCCCCAAGCTGGAGCGGTTGTTCGGCGTGTTCGCGCGCCTGGAACGGCCGGTCGACTTCGAAGCGCTGGACGGCCAGCCGGTCGACCTGATGTTCCTGCTGCTCGCGCCGGAAGCCGCCGGGGCCGATCACCTCAAGGCGCTGGCCCGCGTCGCGCGCCTGCTGCGCGACTCCGAAGTCGCACGCAAGCTGCGCGAATTGCGCGACGCCGAATCGCTTTATGCGGTGCTCACATCGCGCATCACCCAAATAGCGCAACCAAGCGACGTTCGGGAACCCGGCCCCGCCGGGGAAGTCGGTGAGGTGGGCAAAGCAAAGCGTGCCCACCATTTCACCGCGATGCAGGGACGGCGCAAAGTGCGCGCCTGCGCCCACACCCCGCGCGCCTAATGCACGCTCACGGTTTGCAGCTCATGCGACCAGGCATTGGCGACCGCCGCTTCGCGGGAGTCGGTGACCATGATCGGGGTGCCGTCGGCGGCGTGCAGCGCGAACAGTTTCAGCCCGGGCGCGATCTCAGGCGCCTGCGGAAACATCGCCGGCACATCCTCCGACCGTATCGGCCTCACATAGGCGATTTGCCCATCGCCCAGATGCGCGAGCGCTTCGGGCGAGATTTGGGGGAGACGCGTTATCATCGTGGTTTCCATGGCCCTCGACTCCTGAATTGACCAACTTTGTCGAGTCCTGCTCGGTTCCCATTATTCGTGATCAGTGATTGCGATCGTCTTAACCACCCGCTCCGGCTCCGGACGCGCGAGGTCGATGGACAGCAACCCGTTCTTCAGATCCGCGCCCAACACCTCGATACCGTCCGCCAGCACGAAGGTGCGCTGGAACTGACGCGCCGCGATGCCGCGGTGGAGGTATTGCCGGGTCTGCTCGTCGCGCTGACGACCGCGGATCGCGAGCTGGTTTTCCTCGACGGTGATGTCGAGTTCGTCGCGGGTGAACCCCGCGACCGCCAGCGTGATACGCAGCCGCTCGGGCCGGCTGTTCTCTCGGGCGATCCGCTCGATATTGTAGGGCGGATAACCGTCGGCAGCCTTGGCGACCCGGTCGAGCGCCCGTTCGATCTCGTCGAAGCCGAGAAGGAAGGGGCTCGATAGCAATGGGACTCGTGGACATGATTCTCAAAGTCCTGTGGTAGCGACTTTGCGGGGCCCTTGCGGCGCCCCTACCCTCCGAAGGTCCGTTTCACGAACTCCCCCGTCGGGCTTGCTCGTAATATGGGCAAGCCGGATCGCGTGTTCAAGACGGGAAACCGGCAGCCACGCGGGTTACTTTCGCACCGCGTGCTTGGCCTCGCTCAGGAGGAAATTGCCGATCCGCTTGCCGCGGTTGCGCAGGAACCGCAACAGGCCGGCATCGACGAAATAGGTCAGCAGGATGCTGTCCCGGGTCTCGATCTCGGTCCCGACCGGATCGGCCGAGTGCCAGGTATCGTCACCGACCGCGAACGCATAGCCGGTGTTGGGGGCAAACCGCATCTGCGCGGCCTTGGGAAGCGCTCCGTCCGCCAGACGCTCGTGAAAGATGGTGCCGATATGGGTCGCCGACGCGTCGCGCGGCAGATAGAGCTGGACCGTGATGCCCTTCCACTGGGTGTCGGTGTGGGGGGTGATGCGATAGCCCGGGATGTCGCGGGTGAGGACCGGGATCGGGTACATCCCGACATTGGCGAAGTCGTTGCCGAACCGCCGCCTGAGCCCCGGCGCAAGGCCGCTCGTGAACGCAGCCTGCACCTCGCTCGAGCACAGGGCACGGCCGACGAGATCCCAGATCGCGCGCTTGTCGTCGGTCAGGTGGCGGATGTATTCGGGGAACAGATCGATCTTCACCCGCGTCGAGCTGCCGTCCGCGCGGATATTGCCGCCGTTGCGTCCCGGCAGCGGGCGATAATCGGCCGCATTGGGCATTGCCGCCAGCATCCTCGCGTAGACATCGTCGGGAAACACCCGGTCGAATTCGAGATGCTGAAACGGCTTCTCGACCAGCCGCGCGGCCCTGATGTTGGCGACCACCGCGTCGATCTGCGCCTTCAGCTTCGGAAGATCGATCCATTGCCCACCTGCAATGCTGGCTGCTTTCGATCGCACCCAACTCCGTTCCGCCGACATCGCCGGACGCCGGATCCCGGGAATGCGACCCGATCAATCGCGATGCTACCCGATTTGGTGGAGCCAGGCGGAGTCGAACCGCCGACCTCTTGAATGCCATTCAAGCGCTCTCCCAACTGAGCTATGGCCCCATCTCGGCACGCGGTCATGGGAACCGCGCGTAGTCGCAACCGGCTGCAGGCAGGCGGTCCGGTGTCCGCCGCACCTGAAATCACATATCGCGCGCTACCTCAAGTCTCTTCCTCATTCTCGATATCGCCGCCGATGATCTCGGTGACATCGGTGTCTTCCTCCTCGCTCTCTTCGATGAACGCGGCATCGTCGAGGCTCTCGTCATCATCGAGCTCGACCTCGTCCTCCGCCTCGCCTGCTTCGCCCGGCTTCTTCTTGCCCTGGGCTTCCGCGTCGGCATCTTCCAGCGAGACGAACTCGGCCTCCTGGGTCTCCGGCACGACCGGCTCGACCTCGCGCACCGGCGCGCGCGCAGCCTCGGCGCGCCCCCGCGAGCTCACCTGCACGGGCTCGAACACCGCGCCGCATTTCGGGCAGGTGATCGGGGCGTGACTGAGGTCGTAAAACTTCGCACCGCAATGGGCGCACAAACGCTTCGTACCAAGCTCTGGCTTTGCCACGGCTTCGCAATCCTCGGGTACCCAGTTGAAAGCGGTTCTCCCCTTGGCGTTTCGCGGCGGCTCTGTCAATAGACCTTTGCAAGACCTTTGCACGCCGGCGGCCCGGGCGATCGCGCGATAACGGCCGCGTGACCGCCGTTCCGCGGCGTGCTAGGAGCCCCGTCCGATCGGATTTCCTCGTGATGTCAACGTCGCAAACCACTCCGCTGACGGCCCGGCGCGGCGCGCCGCTCACGGGACGCGTGCGCGTCCCGGGCGACAAATCGATTTCGCACCGGGCGCTGATCCTGGGCGCGCTGGCGGTCGGAACCACCCGCATTTCCGGCCTGCTCGAAGGCGAGGACGTGCTCAACACCGCCAAGGCGATGCGGGCGCTGGGCGCGCGGGTCGAGCGGACGGCGCAGGGTGCGTGGAGCGTCGACGGCGTCGGCGTCGCCGGCTTCGCCACGCCGGCGGAGCCGCTCGAATTCGGCAATTCCGGGACCGGCTGCCGGCTGGTGATGGGGGCCGTGGCGGGCTGCCCGATCACCGCGACGTTCGATGGCGACGCCTCGCTGCGCAGCCGGCCGATGCGCCGGATTTTCGATCCGGTCGTGCTCATGGGGGCCAAGGTGATCGCGGCGGCGGAGGGCGGGCGGTTGCCGCTCACACTCGCCGGGGCGCGGGACCCGATCCCGATCGTCTACCGCACGCCGGTGGCTTCGGCGCAGATCAAGTCGGCGGTGCTGCTGGCCGGGCTCGCGGCGCCCGGCACCACCATCGTCATCGAGACCGAGGCGAGCCGCGACCATACCGAACTGATGCTCAGCCATTTCGGCGCCGAGGTCGTGTCCGAGCCGGACGGCGCCCATGGCCGCAAGATCACGCTGCGCGGCCAGCCCGAACTCGTCCCGGCCGCCGTCGCGGTGCCTGCCGACCCGTCATCGGCCGCGTTTCCCATGGTGGCGGCCCTGATCGTGCCGGGGTCCGACGTTTTTCTTGCCGATGTCATGACCAATCCGCTGCGCACCGGGCTGATGACGACGCTGCGCGAGATGGGCGCAACGATCAACGCCGAGGCGGCGAGCAGCGATGGCGGCGAGGCGATGGCAGGCTTCCGGGTGCGATCGGCGCCGCTGCGCGGCGTCGAGGTGCCGGCGGAGCGCGCGCCATCGATGATCGACGAATATCCCGTGCTCGCGGTCGCGGCGGCGTTCGCCGAGGGCACCACGGTTATGCGCGGGCTCAAGGAGTTGCGGGTCAAGGAATCCGACCGCCTCGCCGCGACGGCGGCGATGCTGCGGGCGAACGGCGTCGAGGCCGAGATCGCCGGCGATGACCTGATCGTGCATGGCCGCGGCCATGCCGCCGGCGGCGGCCTCGTCGCCACCCATATGGACCACCGCATCGCCATGGCGGCGCTGGTGATGGGGCTCGCATCGGAGCGGCCGGTGACGATCGACGACGGCGCCTTCATCGCGACGAGCTTTCCGGGCTTCGCCGACATGATGCGGCGGCTCGGGGGCGAGGTGTCCTGACAGCGCGTGGGCGACAGGCACAGAGCGAAGATCGTCATTGGTAGGGCGTCGATATCGTGATTATATGATTTGATGTTCCTTCCCTGAGGGAGAGAGACGTGCCACGCATCGTCGACAAATCCGAGCAGAGAAAGCTCCACAAGAAACGAGCCAAGGTACGCCAGGCCGCGAAGACCGCGCGCAAAGACGTGCGAACGAAAAGCGTTCGAGGCACCATCTCGGAGGAGCGGCTCTTCCAACCTGATGGCCATCGCGGACGCGTTCTCACCGTGGATGCGAACAGCGCGACTTTCGCAAGCGATCTGACCCTGATGTTCGAGAAGAACGTGGAGAAGGCACGCCGCGAACACAAGAAGAAATCGGGTTCTGCCGCTCGTGCCGGTCAAAGAGCTTGATCGTCCGAAGTTTTGGATTGTCGCCGGTCCGAACGGCTCCGGTAAGAGCACGATCTACACCCGGGCCACCATCAAAGATTTCAACCGGTCCGTCTGGATCGTCAATCCGGACCTCCTCACCGCCCGTATCCAAGCCGTAGAATCGATCAGCCTGCGGGAAGCGAACCTTGAAGCCGTACGACGCATCTATTCGTGGCTCGAGAATTCGATCGCAGTGCATCAGACCGTCGGGGTCGAAACCGTTCTCTCCACCGACAAATACCGCCCTCTGGTACTCGCCGCGAAGGCCAGGCACTTCGAGATACGCGTGATTTATGTGATCTTGAAATCCGCCGACTTGAACGTCGAGCGGGTGAGAATACGCGTGGCCGAGGGCGGGCATCACGTGGCAAAGCGAAAGATCATCGAGCGTCGGGAGAGGTCGTTGCAACAGCTTCCATGGTTCCTTGAACAGGCCGACGGCGCGTGGTTATTTGACAATTCCGGCAGCAAGCCTCGCCTGATTGGAACGAAAATCAACGGAAAGATTGCGCTCGACCCCGCAGCGCCGCCCGAAATCCAGCGTGCGGCAGCACAAGTCGGAATACGGGCGGAAGAAGCTTTTGCACAGATCATGATCATCGCCATCGACGGACCGGCGGCTTCGGGAAAGGGCACGCTCGGCAGGCGGCTCGCTGCCCATTATGGGCTGCGGCACCTGGATACGGGGCTGTTGTACCGCGCGGTGGCGCAGGCGGTGCGGGCGGCCGGCCACCGCCTCGACGACCCCATCCGGGCGGCGGCGGCGGCCCACGCACTCGACCCCGCCGCCTTCGACGAGGCCGCGCTCAAGAGCCATGAAGCCGGCGAAGCCGCCTCCATCGTTTCGGCGATTCCCGAGGTCCGGGCCGCGCTTCTCGCATTGCAGCGCAACTTCGCGGCGACCCCGCCGGGCGCCGTGCTCGACGGCCGCGACATCGGAACCGTGATCTGCCCGGACGCCGACGTGAAGATTTATGTCACCGCCACGCCCGAGGTGCGGGCCAGGCGGCGCATGCTGGAAATGCGCAACCAGGGCCAGGAAGCCGACGAGGCGGCCATCCTCGCCGACATCCGCCGCCGCGACCAGCGCGACACCGCCCGCACGGTGGCGCCGCTCAAGCCCGCCCCGGACGCCCATATCCTCGATACATCGGACCTCGCCATCGAGGCGGTGGTCGGCGCGGCGATCGCGATCGTCGAAGCCGCCCGTCCGGCGTAGGGCGCAATAGCGCGCCTATTCCGCCGGCCAAACGCCGGGACGCCCCCCGACACTTCGGGCAATCGCCGGCGTGCAGACCCGCAATTATTCTCCTTCTGTGGCCCCGCATCCCTTGCCGGGGCATGGGCGCTCCGCTATATCCGCCCGGCCCGGGCCCCGCCACTGACAGGTGGAAGCCGCCCGAGCGGGCCGGAGGCAGTGATCAACACTGCCTTCGTATGTGGAGGATAGCCCGCTCGTCTGCTTCTTCGCGGCGCCTGGCGAAAACAGTCACCCGTACCAAATTGCCCGGTTTGACGCCGGCCTGCTGGACTCGTCCGGCAGCGTCCGGAGGCCTGCGGAGCCTCCGGCCCGGAGCAGTTGGTGCACCCTTTGATCCAACCGCCGGCTGGCACCGCACAGGAGATTTCATGGCTTTAGCTGCTGCCGCGCCGTCGCGCGAAGATTTTGCTGCGTTGCTGGAGGATTCGTTCACTCACGGCAATCTGCAGGAAGGCGCCGTCATCAAGGGCACCGTGGTCGCGATCGAGAAGGATCTCGCGGTCATCGATGTGGGCCTCAAGACCGAGGGCCGGGTGCCGCTGCGCGAGTTCAACGGCCCGGGCCGACAGAACGACATCAAGATCGGCGACACCGTCGAGGTGTATCTGGAGCGCGTCGAGAACGCGCTCGGCGAGGCCGTGCTGTCACGCGACAAGGCGCGGCGCGAGGAGAGCTGGGGCAAGCTCGAAAAGGCCTTCCAGGGCAACGAGAAAGTCACCGGCGTGATCTTCAACCAGGTCAAGGGCGGCTTCACGGTCGACCTCGACGGCGCGGTGGCGTTCCTGCCGCGGTCCCAGGTCGACATCAGGCCGATCCGCGACGTGACGCCGCTGATGAACGTCTCCCAGCCGTTCCAGATCCTGAAGATGGATCGCCGCCGCGGCAACATCGTGGTGTCGCGCCGCACCGTGCTCGAGGAAACCCGGGCCGAGCAGCGCCAGGAGCTGGTGCAGAACCTCGAAGAAGGCCAGGTCATCGACGGGGTGGTCAAGAACATCACCGATTACGGCGCCTTCGTCGATCTCGGCGGCATCGACGGCCTGCTGCACGTCACCGATATCGCATGGCGGCGGGTCAATCATCCCTCCGAGGTGCTCAATATCGGCCAGCAGGTGAAGGTGAAGATCGTCAAGATCAATCACGAGACCCACCGCATCTCGCTCGGCATGAAGCAGCTCCAGGCCGATCCGTGGCAGGGCATCGAGGCCAAGTTCCCGGTCAGCGCCCGCTTCAAGGGCCGCGTCACCAACATCACCGACTATGGCGCCTTCGTCGAGCTGGAGCCGGGCATCGAGGGGCTGATCCACGTCTCCGAAATGTCGTGGACCAAGAAGAACGTCCATCCCGGCAAGATCGTCTCCACCTCCCAGGAGGTCGAAGTCCAGGTGCTCGAGGTCGATCCGGTCAAGCGCCGCATCTCGCTCGGCCTCAAGCAGACCATGCGCAACCCGTGGGAGGTGTTCGTCGAGAAATATCCGCCGGGCAGCCTGGTCGAGGGCGAGGTCAAGAACAAGACCGAGTTCGGCCTGTTCCTCGGGCTCGACGGCGACGTCGACGGCATGGTCCATCTCTCCGACCTCGACTGGAAGCGGCCCGGCGAGCAGGTCATCGACGACTTCAAGAAGGGCGACAAGGTGCGCGCCCAGGTCCTCGATGTCGACGTGGAGAAGGAGCGAATCTCGCTCGGCATCAAGCAGCTCGAAGGCGATCCGTTCGCGGAAGCCGGCGACATCAAGAAAGGCGCGGTGGTGACCTGCGAGATCACCGAGGTCAAGGAATCCGGCCTCGAGGTGAAGCTGGTCGGGACCGACCTCACCGCCTTCATCAAGCGTGCGGAACTCGCCCGCGAGCGCTCCGATCAGCGCACCGAACGCTTCGCGGTCGGCGAGAAGGTCGACGCCCGGGTGACCCAGTTCGACCGCCGTGCCCACAAGGTGACGGTCTCGATCAAGGCGCTCGAAGTCGCCGAGGAGAAGGAGGCGATCGCCCAGTATGGCTCCTCCGATTCGGGCGCGACGCTCGGCGATATCCTCGGCACGGCGCTCAAACGCGCCACCGAGAAGAAGGATTGAACGCGAAGAAGGACGCTTCGAAGAAGGATTGGCCTTCGCTTTCATGCGGACGGCGCTGAAATCGGACCCCGGGAGGTTTCCCGGGGTCTTTTGAGTCCATTTGCCACAATTGCGGCCGGTTCTTGATCGCCATTGACCGCAACTGACCGCGGTTGCACCCTGCTTCCGACGAGATCACGGAGACCATCAATGTCGCTCGAAACCGACCATATCGTCGATCGCCGCCGCATGCGGCGCAAGCTCACGTTCTGGCGCGTGGTCGCCGTCCTTGTCGCCATTTTCGCCGTGATTGGGGTTGCCGGCGCGTTGCGCGGATCGGGCGGTGCCTTCGTGCAACCGATCAGCTCGCAGATCTCCCGCGTCACCATCCAGGGCATCATCCGCGGCGATCAGGAGCGCACCCAGGCGCTCGATAACCTCGCCCGTTCGCGGACTACCCGCGCCGTCATCATCCACATCGACAGCCCCGGCGGCACCACGGCCGGCTCGGAGGAATTGCACGACGCGCTGCGCCGCGTCGCGCTGCAGAAGCCGACGGTGGTGGTGGTCGACGGCATGGCGGCGTCCGGCGGCTACATCGCGGCGATGGCGGCGGACCACATCATCACCCAGAACACCTCGCTGGTCGGATCGATCGGCGTGCTGTTCCAATTCCCCAACGTCAGCCATCTGCTGGACACCGTCGGCGTCAAGGTCGAGGAGATCAAGTCGTCCCCGCTCAAGGCCGCCCCGAACGGTCTCGAGCCGACCAGCCCGGAGGCGCGTGCCGCCATCGCGTCGCTGGTGGCGGACTCGTATGCCTGGTTCAAGGGCATGGTGAAGGACCGCCGCAAGCTCGACGGCGAAGCGCTCGACAGCGTCTCCGACGGCCGGGTCTTCACTGGCCGCCAGGCGATCGATCTCAAGCTCGCCGACGAGATCGGCCGCGAGCGCGAGGCGATCGACTGGCTCGCCAAGACCAGCAACATCGATCCGAAATTGCCGGTCCGCGACTGGCGCCTGACCAACCGCTTCAGCGAATTGTCGTTCCTGCATCTCGGCTCGGCGGCCCTGCTGGAAACCGTCGGCCTCGGCGCGGTGGTGCACCGGCTCCAGTCCCTCGGGCTCCTGCAGGCGGTCGAAAAGCTCAATCTTGACGGGATGTTGGCGCTTTGGCACCCTTCACCTGGGAATTAGCGATGGATGGTGCGCTGGTTCGGTTGCGCGAGTGGTCCGGACAACCGGGCTGATCGCGGTGTTTCATTCCGCTGATCGCGATGTTTCATTCCAATGCGGGCATCACCAGATGATCAAGTCAGAGCTCGTTCAGCGTATTGCCACGCAGAACCCCCACCTCTACCAGCGCGATGTCGAAAACATCGTCAATGCGATCCTCGGCGAGATCGTGACCGCGCTCGCCCGCGGCGATCGCGTGGAATTGCGCGGATTCGGGGCGTTTTCGGTCAAGCACCGCCCGGCACGGGCGGGGCGCAACCCACGGACCGGGGAGCACGTGGCGGTCGACCGCAAGAGCGTGCCATTCTTCAAAACCGGCAAGGAAATGCGCGAACGCCTCAACCGGCCGATCGCACCGTGACGGTCGCCGGAGCAGTCACGGCGAGGCCGCGGGGCGTCCCCGCATGCCGCCACCAGCGAACGGTTGATGCCATATGAGCAGACTGCTGCTGATGATCCTGATGATCCTGGCGGCCGCCGCCATGGTCGCCTTCGCCATCGCCAACCGGACCTTGGTCACCGTGTCGTTCGACCCGTTCGATCCCACCGACCCGGCCTTTGTGGCGACCATTCCGCTTTATGTCCTGGCGTTTGCCATTCTGATCCTGGGCGCGATCGTCGGCGGCATCGCCACCTCCAAACAGGGCAAGCGGCGCCGCGAACGCCGCCGGCTCGAAACGGAATTGGGGCGCGTGCGGGCCGAGCTGG
Source organism: uncultured Alphaproteobacteria bacterium (assembly GCA_963746235.1). GTDB lineage: Bacteria > Pseudomonadota > Alphaproteobacteria > Rhizobiales > Xanthobacteraceae > JAJPKK01. The sequence continues at coordinate 61,735 of CAVVCE010000003.1, read as the reverse complement.
ATCGGGTCAAGCGCGATGCGGCGCTGCGCGAGATGCGCGGGCCGCCAACGCCGCAAGGAGCCTCGCCGCACGCGACATTGGCGGTGCCGCGGCTGCCGGCAAACTGACCTGCGGCGCCCCAGCGCGTTCATTCCGTTACGCCCGGCGTCGCCGCGGTGCCACGATCATCTGCCATCGAGGGTTGGAATCCGGCGGCTCGCCAAGGTAAAATTGCGCGAAAGGCTTCATTTCAGCATGTCCTTCGTCATCAAGATCTGCGGCCTGCGGACGGCGGAAGCACTCGATGTCGCGCTCCACGCAGGCGCCGACATGGTCGGCTTCGTGTTCTTTGCGCCCTCCCCGCGCCACGTCGATGCCTCGACCGCGCGCGCCCTGGGCGCCCGGATCAGAGGCCGCGCCCGCAAGGTGGCGCTGTCGGTCGATGCCGACGACGCAGAACTGGCGGCCTGCATCGAGGCGCTGGAGCCGGATCTGCTCCAGCTCCACGGCAGGGAATCGCCCAAGCGCGTGCTCGAGGTGAAGGGGCGCTTCAAGCTGCCCGTGATAAAGGCAATCGCGGTGGAAACCCGGGACGATCTCGCCGTCGTGCCCGAATATGCCGAAGTCGCCGACCGCCTGATCTTCGATGCCAGGGCGCCCAGCGACGCCACCCGTCCGGGCGGCCTCGGCAAGCCGTTCGAGTGGCGGCTTCTGCAAAACCTTGACCCGCGGGTTCCGTTCATGCTTTCAGGCGGTCTCGATGCCGGCAATGTCGCCGAGGCGATCAGGATCACCCGGGCGGGCGGGGTCGACGTGTCGTCCGGCGTCGAGCGGGCGCCCGGCGACAAGGACCCCGAAAAGATGCGCGCCTTCATCCGTGCGGCGCGCACCGCCGCGGCCGGGGGCGGCAAACGAATGGCAAACCAGGCATGAGCCTCCAGCAGCCCAATTCCTTCCGCAACGGACCGGACGAGCGCGGACATTTCGGCCTGTTCGGCGGCCGCTTCGTCGCCGAGACGCTGATGCCGCTGATCCTGGAACTGGAGAAGGCCTATGCGCAGGCCAAGGTCGACCCCGAATTCAAGCGCGAGATGGACCACTATCTCGCCCACTATGTCGGCCGTCCCTCGCCGCTCTATTTCGCCGAACGGTTCACCGACCATTTGCGCGACGTTTCCGCCGCGACCGGCGGCGCCGGCGGCGCCGAAGATCTACTTCAAGCGCGACGAGCTCAACCACACCGGCGCGCACAAGGTGAACAACGTGCTCGGCCAGATCATGGTGGCCAGGCGCATGGGCAAGCCGCGTGTGATCGCGGAGACCGGCGCCGGCCAGCATGGCGTCGCGACCGCGACCCTGTGCGCGCGCTTCGGCTTGAAGTGCGTCGTCTACATGGGCGCCGTCGATGTCGCGCGGCAGGAGCCCAACGTGTTCCGCATGAAGATGCTGGGCGCCGAGGTGCGGCCGGTGCAGTCGGGGTCGAAGACCCTCAAGGATGCCATGAACGAGGCGCTGCGCGACTGGGTGACCAATGTCGACGACACCTTCTACTGCATCGGCACCGTCGCCGGCCCACACCCCTATCCGATGATGGTGCGCGATTTCCAGTCGGTGATCGGCCGCGAGACCCGCGAGCAGATGCACGCCGCCGAAGGCCGCCTGCCCGACTCCCTCGTCGCCTGCATCGGCGGCGGCTCCAATGCCATGGGCCTGTTCCACCCCTTCCTCGACGACCAAAGCGTGGAAATCTACGGCGTCGAAGCGGCCGGCCATGGCCTCGACAGCGGCCTCCACGCCGCCTCGATAGCGGGCGGACGGCCCGGCGTCCTGCACGGCAACCGCACCTATCTCCTGATGAACGAAGACGGGCAGATCGACGAAGCCCATTCGATCTCGGCCGGCCTCGACTATCCCGGCATCGGCCCGGAGCACTCCTGGCTCCACGACATGGGGCGCGTGACCTACCTCTCGGCGACCGACAAGGAAGCGCTCGACGCGTTCCAGCTCTGCTGCAAGCTCGAGGGCATCATCCCGGCGCTCGAACCCGCCCATGCGCTGGCGCAGGTGATCAAGCTTGCCCCGACGAAGCCGACGGACCATCTGATGGTGATGAACTTGTGCGGCCGCGGCGACAAGGACATCTTCACCGTGGCCGAACATCTCGGGAGCCGGATCGGATGAGCACCCGCATCGACCACCGATTCGCGGCGCTTGCCGGCGCCGGCCGCTGCGGCCTCGTCACCTTCCTGATGGCGGGCGACCCCGATCCGGAGACCTCGCTGGCGATCATCAAGGCGCTGCCGCAAGCCGGCGCCGACGTGATCGAGATCGGCATGCCCTTCACCGATCCCATGGCCGACGGCCCCGCGATCCAGGCCGCCGGCCTGCGCGCGCTCCACGCCGGCCAGAACATGGTGAAGACGCTCGACCTGGTGCGCCGGTTCCGCCGCGGCGACGACGCGACGCCGATCGTGCTCATGGGCTATTACAATCCGATCTACATCTATGGCGTCGAGCGCTTCCTCGCCGACGCCATCGCGGCGGGCATCGACGGCCTCATCGTCGTCGACCTGCCGCCGGAAGAAGACACCGAGCTGTGCCTGCCGGCGCTCCGGGCGGGCCTGAACTTCATCCGCCTCGCGACGCCCACCACCGACGACAAGCGGCTGCCCGCGGTGCTCGCGAACACGTCGGGCTTCGTCTATTACGTCTCGATCACCGGGATCACCGGCGCCGCGGCGCCGGACGCCGGCCGGGTCGCGCAGGCGGTGGCGCGGATCAAGCGCCACACCAGCCTTCCGGTCGCGGTCGGCTTCGGGGTCAGGGATGCGGCGAGTGCCGCCGCGATCGCGCGTGGCGCCGAGGCCGTGGTGGTGGGCACTGCGCTGGTCGAAAGGGTGCGTACCAGCCTCGATGCCGCCGGCAAGGCGACGCCCAACACGGTGCTCTCCGTTGTCGGGCTGGTGGCCGAGCTCGCGGCGGGCGTGCGCAGCGGGCGCCAGCAGGCGGCGGAGTAACGCCTTGAACTGGATCTCCAACGTCGTCCGACCGAAGATCCGCAGCATCCTGAACCGGCGGGACGTGCCGGATAATCTGTGGATCAAGTGCCCCGACACCGGGCAGCTCGTCTTTTACAAGGACGTGGAGGCGAACGGGTTCGTCATTCCCGGCTCGAACTACCACATGCGCATGGGGGCGGTGGCGCGCCTCAAGTCGATGTTCGACGGCAGCACCTGGCTCGACATCAGCGTTCCCGAAATGTCGCACGATCCGCTCAAGTTCCGCGACGAGCGCCGCTACACCGACCGCCTCAAGGACGCCCGCCTCAAGACCGGGCTCAACGACGCGATCAAGATCGGGCTCGGCAAGCTCGACGGGCTGCCGGTGGTCATCGGCGTGCAGGATTTCGATTTCATGGGCGGCTCGCTCGGCATGGCGACCGGCGAGGCGATCGTCCGCGGGCTGGACACCGCGGTGCAGAAGAACACCCCCTTCGTCCTGTTCGCCGCTTCGGGCGGCGCCCGGATGCAGGAGGGAATCATGTCGCTGATGCAGATGCCGCGCACCACCGTCGCGGTGCAGAACCTGCGCGCGGCGAAGAAACCCTACATCGTCGTGCTGACCAATCCCACCACCGGCGGCGTGACGGCGTCCTACGCCATGCTCGGCGACGTCCACATCGCCGAGCCCGGCGCGCTGATCGGCTTCGCCGGGCCGCGGGTGATCGAGCAGACCATCCGCGAGAAGCTGCCGGAGGGATTCCAGAAGGCGGAGTATCTCAAGGAGCACGGCATGGTGGACATGGTGGTGCACCGCCACGCGCTGCGCGCCACGCTGTCGAGGCTCTGCCACATGCTCACCAAGACGCCGCCGCGCACGCCTGCACCGGCCGCGCCGGCGCGGGTGAACGGACCGATGCCGGCCGCGCCGGAATAGATGACTTGGTCGTTTCCTGGGCGCCCCTCCGCTGCGAATCTGGAACCAGGCGGCCTCGCCACCAGGTAGGTTTTCGCCGGTCGATCAACCGATTCGCCAGTGGTGCACCGTCAGTTTTTCTCCAGCGGCGGAGAAACCGCCGCAGGTTACGCGCTGATGGAGGAAACAATGATTTTCGGCTGGTGGAGACGAAAGAAGGTGTCGCACGGATGGTACATTGGACCAGACGGGACGAAAGTCCCCTATCGGCCAGTCTACCCCATCGTCGCGGAAGCAGATCGGCGCTTCATTGGCGAGACGATCGCGCTATTCATCGCTAACGGATTGCGTCCGGTCGCTGGTGTGCCGGTTGACGAACTGATCGATCGAGTGTGCGAAGAGGCCGTGCGATTTGGATACCAAGATGACGGCCGGCCTCCGAAGCGATGGTTGGATGTCGGAAAGCACCATCGATACCAGGTGCTGTCTCTACTGGCGAACGAGCGAGAGACGCATGGCAAGCTCGTCAAGCCGCGCCATAGCGGGCCCATATTTGAAAATGCACGGCGTTTCGAAGATCATTGTTTGGACGTTGCGGTCGATTATTATTCGAGTTCTGGTTGGGGCTTTATGCGCCATGTCGGGAGGCGATCTGCATTTTTCCGATGTTGAAGAACATTTTGACACCGACACAGGAAACGTGGCGTTGACATTGAAGCGGCACGGAGAGGCAAATGTCATTTCATTGAGGTATGGTAAGGACGTGGACTGGTCGATTTGAAAACGATCGGGGCATATTTGGTTCCGGGAGCAGTGGGCCGTTTTGGTTCAATCTTTGATGGTGGCGCTCTTGTCGTGTATGCGTCGCCTGAACAGCTTGACAAGCTTGGAGCGATCATCGATCTCGATTTTTGGCATGAGCAAGCGTAGGGGTTCGAGGCTCTGCCACATGCTCACCAAGACGCCGCCGCGCGCGGCTGCGCCGGCCGCACCGGCGCGGGTGAACGGGCCGATGCCGGCCGCGTCGGAATAAGGGTGCGGGATCATTCCAGGCGGCCTATGGTCCCAGGCGGTGTGACCAAAAGCCGACATCCGAGCCAGAATCGCGCCTGAATTGTCGCCGCGAATTGAATTGTCGCGATGATCGGTTTCGGTCAAACGAAGCTCTCTTCTCGCCATCGGCACCACATCGCTGCACCACATGGCTTCCAAAGACCGCTTTTGTCCACTATCTTTCCGGCCTTCGTCGAGGCTGCCCCGATCAGGTTGCCTGCGAGTCCGACCGCGACGGGTCCCGTGTCTTGGTCTCATGCGAAAGACCAGCAATTGTTCGTAACACAATCGGATGCGCAAGCGTCGACCATGCGCACCCTGAATGAGGGAGAAACGATATGAGAATCACATCACAGGTTTTCGTTGTTGCCATGTTGGCCGCGACATCAGCGTTGAGTTCGGTCTCGGCCCAAGCACAGAACGTGCGCGTGCGCGGCACCATCGAGAAAGTCGACGGCAACACCTTGGCGGTCAAGTCGCGCGACGGAGCAGCGCTGAAGCTCGTGCTCAAGGACAACGTCCGCGTCGGCGGCGTCGTCAAGGCCTCTCTCGCCGACGTGAAGCCCGACACCAACGTCGCCATCACCTCGCGGCCGCGGCCCGATGGGACGCTCGAGGCGGTCGAACTGCGCATCGCTCCCGCCGGGCAGCCCTTCAACTCATTCCATTCCGATTGGGACCTGATGCCGAACAGCTTCATGACCAACGGCTCGTTGCAGACCTCGATCGCCGGCGTCGACGGCCAGGTGCTGACGGTCAAGTACAAGGTCCAGGGCAAGGCCGATGAGGAAAAGAAGATCGTCGTGACGCCGAAGACCACCATCGCGACCACGGTTGCCGGCACCAAGGATGACCTCAAGCCGGGCCTGAAAGTATTCGTTGCGGCGTGCCCCAAAGCTGGCCGACGGCTCACTCGATGTCGCGGCGATCCAGGTCGAAAAGGAAATCGCCCCGCCGCAGTGATATGGCGGCAACTCGCGAAAGGGCGGGCGTCCACCCGCTCTTTTTCGCTGCGTGACCGGACCTGTAGGGTGGGCAAAGCGAAGCGTGCCCACCATCGTCCTATCCGCGTGGGCACGGCGCGAAGAGCGCGCCTTTGCACACCCTACTGATTGGTTTCACGAAATCGCTCTCCGCTAAGCGCGCGGCGGCCGGCGCCGCTCGTGGAACCAGGCGCGGTATTCCGTCATCTTCGCGCGCTGCGCCCGCGGCGCATGCCGCTTGCACGTCGAGGCCTCGTCGCTGTTTTCCGCCGCGCCCCACCGCAGCTCGACGCAGTCGTTCACGTTGTACGCCATCTCGAGATCAGCCGCGCGGTCGCTCGCGTCCTTGAGCGTGAGCGTCCATGGGGAGCCGTCGCTGCGCGTATACGAAAACTTGCGAGCCGAAAGCTCCGACGCGAGCACGCTCGCCAATTCAGCCTTCACGTCCGCGACGCTCTTCTCCTTCGGCATCGCGTACCGCTCGGGCCGCCGCGCAACGCGATCCGGAAACCCGCGCACCACGTCGATCGCGATCAGCAGGCGCAGATCGCGCGCCGGCGTCGCGAAATCTTCCCACGCACCGCTCGTCTCGAAGATCGTCGCGCCGTCCGGCATGTCGGCGTCGCCGCGCCCGCTGCTCTGGAACTTTCGCCCGTTTTCGACCGACGTCACGCGCGCCTTCATTTGCTCTTCGAGCGCCGTGATCGCCTCCTTCATCGCGCGCACCGGATCGAGCGGCGCCGGCGACATCACGTCATCCATTCGATCGTAGAAGTCTTCGATTCCGAGCTTCGCCTGATCGAGCGAGAAATCGCCGTAGTCCGGATTTCTCGCGATTTCTTCGTTGGTCAGCCGCCGCAAGGTGCCGCTCTTGTCGCGCACGATCGGCCGGAAGCGCTTGAACCCGGGGCCCCCGAGCGCCGGATCCTGAGCGAACAGGAAATTGCCGCGCCAGAAGCGCTTTCGTGCGACCGTACCGTCGGGCTGCGCGTCGACGGCGAGGAAGACGCCCGCCGCGTCGGCCGTTTGCGGCACGTTGCGGGCGATCATCAGGATGTGCCCGTACGGATCGGCGTACACGGTCCCCGGGCGCAGCTCCGCCTCCGTGAGCGGCACGGGATAATAGTCGGTGTGCTCGTCGCGCAGCGCCGTTCGCCCGGATCCGGAGTGGACGCCGTCGGCGAGGATCGGCAAGTAACGGCCGAATGCCGGCGCAAGCCCCGGCGGCGGCGGCTTCGGTGGGTTCACGGGAAGTGATGCCGGCTGGCCCAGCATGCCAAACAGGCCCTGAGACGCTATTTTTTGCTGTTCGGCCGGGGAGGGACGAGGCGGTTCTGGATTCTGAATGTTCCACCACTCGGGGCACCTCGGCGCCTCGCCGCCGTCGCCGCGCGAGCACTTCGAGTACCCGAACGGCAGCCCCATCTTGAACGCGAAATACGCGCGCAAGAAATACGGAAGGTCGGCGCAGTCGGGGCGAACGACGAGCCCCAACTGGTCTTCGCGCAGACCCAGATGGTTGTACAGGAAATTGCGCGATCGATCGCGCAGCACTTCGTGCAGCGCCTTCCATGACGGCGCGGCGTCGAGCGGCGCATCGAAGAGCTTCTCGATCCATGCCGAATACAAGTTCTCCGTCCCGCGATTCCACGCGTTGCGCACCGGCCAGATGCTCCCCGGCGTCTCGTGCGGCCGCGGCGGCTCTTGGGCGCGCACGGCGATTTCGCGCGTGATCGTGCTGCACTCGGCGGGCGCGCCGTCGCGCGCGAGCTTCGCGTGCCACGTCCCCGCGGCCGGCGACGCGATTTCGGCGAACCAGAAATACGGCGGCCCGCCGTGCCGCTCACGCGATGTGGCCGCAACCCTTCCATCGGGCGCGATCAGCGAAAGCTCGCCGTCGAGCGGCTTCTCCGCGGCGAAGATGACGCGCAAAGGCGCGCCCTTCCATGGCGCGACCGGCGAAGGCAAGACCGCGAGGTCGGCGGCGTCTTCGCAGATGCCGGATGGAGCTTGCGCCCATGAGGCCACGACCGAGAAAAGGAAAACGAAAAAAGCGCCCGCGATCAGCAACAATGCTGTCACAGCAGCGGCAAACCGGCGTGCCAGAAACAATTGAGCCCCCTTCCCGCAGTGGCTCCCCTGAGTGAAATGTAGCAATAAGCTTTGACTGAATCATGGCAAAATCCCGAAAATCGCCATTGCCGGGCGATCGTGACATCCGGACGGTTGGCCTTCGGTCCACCCCATTCCCGAAGATGTTGCGAACCCCGCCGGCGCCCTCCAATACCGCCGCGTTCCCTCCGGCAGCGCGATGGGTCGCCTCGCCGAAGCCGCCCATCACCCGCCGGTCGAGCCGAAGCCGCCGGCGCCCCTGGCGGTGTCTTCGAGCGTGGCCACCTCGGCGATGCCGGCGCGTGCCACCGGCGCGATGACAAGCTGAGCGATGCGCATGCCGCGGGTGACGATGAAGGGCTCGCTGCCGAGATTGATCAGGATCACCTGGATCTCGCCGCGGTAGTCCGCATCGATCGTGCCGGGCGTGTTGAGCACGGTGACGCCGTGGCGCGCCGCGAGCCCGGAGCGGGGCCGCACCTGGGCCTCGAAGCCGTCCGGCAGCGCGATCGCAAAGCCGGTCGCGACCAGGCCGCGTTCCCCCGGCGCGAGCGTCACCGGCGCATCCTGCGGCACCGCGGCGGGAAGATCGAGCCCGGCGGCGTGCGCGCTTTGGTAAGCGGGCAGCGGCAGGCCGGCGCCGTGCGCCAGGCGGCGGACCCGGACTTCGGGCGCGGTCATGACGCCGCGAGCGCAGCGGCGATGCGCGCGACCAGCCGCGCGGCCACGTCGTCCTTCGCCTCGTCCGGCCAGGACTCGACGCCGTCGCCGGTAATCAGATGCACCGCGTTGCGGTCACCCCCCATGATACCGGTCGAAGGCGACACATCGTTGGCGACGATCCAGTCGCAGCCCTTGCGCTCGCGCTTGGCGCGGGCATTTGCGATCACCTGCTCGGTCTCCGCGGCAAAGCCGATGACGAGGCGCGGCCGCTGCGATTTGCGCTGCGCAATGGTGGCGAGGATGTCGGGGTTCTCGACCAGCGAAAGTCGAGGCGCGCCGGCCGCCGTCTTCTTGATCTTCTGTGCGCCCGCCTCGGCGACCCGCCAATCCGCGACCGCCGCGGCGAACACCGCGACATCGGCGGGGAGTGCCGCTTCCACCGCGGCCAGCATCTCGCGCGCACTCTCGACCTTGATCACTTGCACGCCGGGCGGATCGGGAATCGCCACCGGCCCGGCGATGAGGGTGACGGCCGCGCCGGCCGCCGCCGCGGCGCGCGCGATGGCATAGCCCTGCTTGCCCGAGGACCGGTTGGCGATGTAGCGCACGGGATCGATCGGCTCATGGGTCGGCCCGGCGGTGACGATCACGTGGTTGCCGGCGAGCGGGCCTGCGTGGCGCCGGCCGAACAGCGCTTCCACGGCGGCGACGATCTCGAGCGGCTCCGCCATGCGGCCGGCGCCGGCCTCGCCCTGCTCCGCCATTTCGCCGCGGTTCGGGCCGACGGCGGCGATACCGTCCGCCGCGAGCCGGGCGAAATTGCGTTTCGTCGCGCTGTGCGTCCACATATGCGGATTCATCGCCGGCGCGATCAGCACCGGCTGGTCGGTCGCGAGCAGCACGGTGGAGGCGAGGTCGTCGGCATGTCCGCCCGCCATCTTGGCCATGAGGTCGGCGGTGGCGGGCGCGACCACGACGAGGTCGGTGTCGCGGGCGAGCCTGATGTGGCCGATGTCGAATTCGGTCCGGGCGTCGAACAGGTCGAGGTGCGCGCGCTCGCCGGCGACGGCGCCGACCGCCAGCGGCGTGATGAACTCCTGCGCCGCCTTGGTCATCACCACCCGCACCGCCCCGCCGCGCTCGCGCAGGCGCCGGATCAGGTCGAGCGACTTATAGGCGGCGATGCCGCCTCCGATGATGAGGAGGATGCGCCGGCCCTGCAGGGAATGGTGTTCGGTTGCGGTCATCTATTCCAACGGCTGTGAAGCAACAATGCCGCTAGGAACACGTTAGAATTCGGCGTGTTTCTAATCTTATTCACGTTCGCGTATCAATGCGTCGCACGAACTCGGACTTGTCTCGAGGAGCGCGTCGCGGACTGAGCTCGTGAACTTATTCAATCTGACGATTTTCTCCCTTGACGGGTCGAGGTCGTCCTCCGCCAAATACGAAATCCACGCCGCCGGAGCACCGATCCAATCCCTGCCGAAATCAACTTTCACCGCCCTTACGTCGGCAGGCGGACGGTGGCTGCTGACGACTTTCTGTATCTCGCGCACTTCCTCGGCCGAGATGCCGATGCCTCGCGCATCCTCGACCAATGCCTTGAAATTCAGTTTTCCCGTCAGCGCTTTGCTCATACCCACAATATCGGCGATCGCGCGTGATTTGACTAGGGCCGGCACCATCACAGAACCATCACCGCAGAAAAATCCCCCACGCCAGCAGCACCGCGATCACCCACAGGGCGGCGGTCTGCCAGCGCGACCGGCGCGCCTCGGCGGCGCCGATGGCGGCCACCGTTTCCGGGGCAAGGGCGATGCCGTCCCGCGTCGCCTGGTCGAGTTGCCCGGCGACCCGCGCGGCCCGGGTCAGCAGGCCCGGCACGCCGGACAGGAAATGGCCGATCTCGCCGGCGCCCTGCGCTGCACCCTCCAGGCGGCCGATCGGGCCGAGATTGCGCGCGATCCATTCCCGCACCACCGGTTCGGAGGTGGTCCAGATGTCGAGCCTGTTGTCGAGGGTGCGCGCCACGCCCTCCACGACCACCATGGTCTTTTGCAGCAGCAGCAGTTCGGGGCGGGTGCGCATGTCGAACAACCCCGTCACCTCGAACAGCAGTGTCAGCAGCTTCGCCATCGAGATGTCCTCGGCGGTGCGGCTGTGGATCGGCTCGCCGATGGCACGGATCGCCTGGGCAAAACCATCGACGGAGTGATGCGACGGCACGTAGCCCGCCTCGAAATGCACCTCGGCGGTGCGGCGATAGTCGCGGGTGATGAAGCCGAGCAGGATTTCGGCGAGGAAGCGCCGTTCCTTGGGGTCGAGCCGTCCCATGATGCCGAAGTCGACCGCCACCAGCCTGGCGTCGGCGTCGACGAACAGGTTGCCGGGGTGCATGTCGGCGTGGAAGAAACCGTCGCGCAGCGCGTGGCGCAGAAAGCTCTGGATCACCGCGCGGCCGAGCGCGGCGAGATCCAATCCCCTGGCGAGGAGCGCCGGGCGATCGTTGAGCGGCGTGCCGTCGATCCATTCCAGCGTCAGCACGTTGCGCGCGGTCAGCGTCCAATCGACCGCCGGCACGCGGAAGTCGGGGTCTTCCTTGGTATTCTCCGCCATCTCCGAAAGCGCGGCCGCTTCCAGGCGGAAATCCATCTCGATCGCAACCGAGCGCGCGAGGGTATCGACCACCTCGGTCAGCCGCAGCCGCCGCGCCTCGGCCGAGAGCGCCTCGGCATTGCGGGCGACGAATCGAAACGCCGCGAGATCGGCCTGGAAGCGGCGCTCGACGCCGGGCCGCAGCACCTTTACCGCGACGGTGCGGCGGCCGTCCGCGGTGTCGATCTCCGCGCGATGCACCTGCGCGATCGAGGCGGCGGCGACCGGCGAACCGAAGCTGACATAGAGGTCCGACAGTTTGCGGTCGAAGGCCGCGGCGACGGCGGCCTCCGCCTCCGCCTGCGGGAACGGGGCCATCTTGTCCTGCAGGCTTTCGAGATCGCGGGCGAGCACCGGGCCGACCACGTCGGGCCGCGTCGCCAGAAACTGGCCGAGCTTCACATAGGAGGGGCCGAGCGCGGTCAGCGCCGTGGAAAGCCGGTTGGAATCGGAGCCGCCGTCGCGCCGTTCGATCAACCGCGCCATGCGCAGGGCGGCGCGCGCCGGCAGCGGCAGCGGCGCCGGATCGACGAGGCCGAACACGCCTTCGCGGGCGAACACAAAGCCGGCGCGGCCGAGCCGAACAAGATGGGCGAGCGCGGAGATCACGGCTGCACGCTGGACCGCGTCACAGCCGCCAGGCGGAATGCAGCGCCACCACGCCGCCGGTGAGCACGCGATGACCCACGCGGCGGAACCCCGCCGCCGCGATCATGTCGGTGAAGGCGTGCGGGCGCGGGAACCTGCGGATGGATTCGACGAGATAACGATAGGAATCGGCGTCGCCCGCCACCGCGCGGCCGAGCGCCGGAATGACGTTGAAGGAATAGAAGTCGTAGAGCGCATCGAGGCCGGGAACGTCGACCGTCGAGAATTCGAGGCACAAAAACCGCCCGCCGGGCCGCAGCACCCGATAGAACTCGCGCAACGCCACCTCGATCCGCGGCACGTTGCGGATGCCGAAGGCGATGGTGCAGGCGTCCTGGCTGCGATCCGGAAACGGCAGCGCTTCGGCATTGCCGGCGGTGAACGTCACGACACCGTCGAGCCCGCGTTCACGCGCCCGCGCGCGCCCGACCGCGAGCATATCGGGGTTGATGTCGCAGACGGTGACGGCGGTCGCAGGGCCGCCGGCCTCGGCGACCCGGAAGGCCACATCCCCGGTGCCGCCGGCGACATCGACGACGGCGTAGCGGCCCTTCCGCGGCGGGTTCAGCATGGTCACCATCGCGTCCTTCCAAGCGCGATGGAGCCCGCCGGACATGAGGTCGTTCATCAGGTCGTAGCGGCGCGCGACCCGGTGAAACACCTCGTCCACCATCGCCTGCTTGTGGTCGAGACCGATGGTCTGGAAGCCGAAATGGGTTTCGCCGGTATGCGGCATGGCGGTCCTCTGTTCGCCGCGACCATAGCCCGGGAGGAGCCGAGGCGCTATCAGTTCCCCGGTTCGCAATTCCCCGGTCGCAAATTCCCCCGTCGAAAGCAAACAGAAAGGCTTGCGTGCCCGAACTTCCCGAGGTCGAAACCGTGCGGCGCGGACTGCAGCCGGTGATGGAGGGTGCCCGCATCGTCAAGGTGGAGGCACGCCGGCCGGACTTGCGCCGGCCGCTGCCCACGAACTTCGCCAAGCGGATCGAGGGCACGACCGTCACCGGGATCGGCCGCCGCGCCAAGTACCTCACCGCGGATCTCTCCTCCGGCGACGTGCTGCTGATGCATCTCGGCATGTCCGGCTCGTTCCGCGTCAGCCATGACGACAAGGACGCGACGCCCGGCGCATACCATCACCCGCGGTCGGCGGCCTTCGCCCATGACCACATCGTGTTCCACATGTCGTCGGGTGCCACCGTGACCTTCAACGACCCGCGCCGGTTCGGCCTCATGCTGCTGGTGCCGCGGGCGGAACTGGCGACCCATCCGCTGATGCGCGAGGTCGGGCCGGAGCCGCTCGGCAATGCCTTCGACGCAAGCCTGCTGGCCACGGCCTGCACCGGCAAGAAGGCGAGCCTCAAGGCGGCGCTGCTCGACCAGACCGTCGTCGCCGGGCTCGGCAACATCTATGTCTGCGAAGCCTTGCACCGGGCGGGCCTGTCGCCCCGGCGCCACGCCTCGACCATCGCAACGCGCGGCGCGGCGAATGCGCGCGCAATTGCGCTCGTCGACGCCATCAAGGCGGTGCTCAATGCGGCGATCAAGGCCGGCGGCTCGTCGCTGCGCGATCATCGCCAGACCGACGGCGAACTCGGCTATTTCCAGCACCATTTCCGCGCCTATGACTGCGAAGGCGAAGCCTGCGTCACCCCAGGATGCAAAGGCACGATCAAGCGCATCGTGCAGAACGGCCGTTCGACGTTCTTCTGTCCGGTCTGCCAGAAGTGACAGTAATCAGGGATCAGAGTGACAGGGACCAGAAAAGGCCGTTCTCCCTGATCCCTGATTACTGATCCTTGGTCTCTGACCGGATGCCCAGGCAGAGGCCCGCACTGACCAGCGCGGAGAGCCCCACCAGCACCAGCACCCCGCCGAAACCGGCAACGCCGAAGACAATCCCACCGCCGGTGACGCCGACGGTTCCGCCAAGAAAGCTGCACGAGTTGAGAATGCCCGAGCCCTTTCCGGTCTGCGTCTCCGACAGCGCCGCGAGGCCGATCCTCGGGGCGCAAGCGTAGGGCAATGCGATGCCGGCGCCCGCCACGAAAAGGCCGAGCATCAGCACCGCGAACCCCGCGCCGGCCAGGGACGGCCAGGCCAGGGAAGCCCAGGCCGAGGAAACCCAGGCAATCGCGCAGCCGAGCGCGAGCAGCAGCGACCCGCCCACCGTCATCCGCCGCATGCCGACCGCAACCGCAAGCCGGGGCGCCGCCCGCGCGAATCCGAACAGCGCAACGGAGAGCGGCATCAGCGAAAGGCCGGCCGCAACGGCCGTCCTGCCGAGCCCGTCCGGCGCCTGCGCGAACAGGTTGTAGTAGAGGAGGAGGGCCATGATGTCGAACATGAGGAGGAACGCCAGCATGCAAGCGAGCGCAAAGTTCCGGTTCCGAAACAGACCGAAGTCGAGCAGCGGCCGATGATGGCGCGTCTCCGCGACGAGCAGCGCCGCGAAGGCGATCGCTGCCAGCACAAGCGGAACGATTACGCCCGTCGGCGCGGAACCGGCGGCGGGCAGCGCGTGCAGCCCGTGGACGAGCATCAGCATGAAGAAGGCGAGCAGGCCGAGCCCGAGCCAGTCCACCCGGCTCGTCTGCCGGTCCCGGGTGCTGGGATGGAACCAGAGCGCCAGCCCCGCCGGGAGCATGGCCACCACGTTCAACCAGAAATTTACGCGCCAGCCGGCGTAATGGGTGATGGCGCCGCCCACCAAAGGGCCGATGCTGAAGCCGAGCATCAGGAAACCCGTCCAGGCGCCGATCGCCCGCGCGCGATCCGATTCGGGAACTCCCTGCGCCACCGCGGCGAGCGTGCCGGCAACGGCGAAGGCGGCGCCGACCCCCTGCAGCGCACGGGCGCCCACGACCATGGCTCCGTCCACGGCAATGGCGATGGTCAGCGAGGCGAGAGCGAACGCCGCGATTCCGACTGCGGACGAGCGGTGCGCCCCGAACTGGTCCGCCGCCTCGCCGCCCAGAATGATGAACACCGCCGAGGCGAGCAGATAGGCGTTGACGATCCATTCCACTGTCGCGGGGCCCAAGCGGAGCTCGCTGGTCATCGCCGGCAACGCCGCCATAATCGCCGTGCTGTTTTCGCCGACCGACAGGATCGCCAGCCAACTGGCGATCAGCACGAGCCGGGAACTGCGAAAGCCGGAGTTGATCATGCGTCACACCGCGCGCTGTTCAATACCGGGGCCAGAATCCGCCAACAATCCAACATGGCGGCGCGCTAAAGCCGCTTGACCGCGACGATCTCGCTGCCGGAGGCGCCGATCCGCTCGACGGCTTCCCGCACCGGCTCGGCCGCGACCGCCATATGAAAGGCATTGGCGTGAAGCAATGTGGCGGCGTCGCGCATGACCGCCACATGCCCTTTCCAGAACACCAGATCGCCGCGCCGCAGCGCGGCAAAATCGCCCGCGGCCACCGCGGTTCCCAGCGCGCGCTGCATGTCGCTGTCGCGCGGGCAGACGATGCCGCAAGCGGTGAGCGCGACCTGCACCAGGCCCGAGCAGTCGATGCCGAGGCTGGTCTTGCCGCCCCACAAATAGGGCACGCCGATGAAGCGCTCGGCCACGGCGACGAAATCCGGCGCGGCGGCATCGAGCGCCGCAAGATGGCGCGCCGGCACGAAGCCGCCGGCGGCGAGCCGCGCCAGTTCACCGTCGTCGCCGCTGATGGCGAGCCGGCAGCCCAGCGGCAGACCCTCGACCGGCTGGGCCTTGATGGAGCGCCCGGGAAACAGGATCGTCCGCAGCACCGCGACCTGGTGGGTCGGCGGCGCTGCGGGCACGCGCAGCGCGTTCATCGGCAGCCAGCCGACATAGCGGTCGGCGTGGAGCTGGCCCCAGCCCCAGCCCTCGCCGTCCTGGTCATAGATGGTGACGCGCTCGCCTTTGAGCGCCTCGGTCTCGAGCGCCGCATCGGGCACCGGCGACCGGCGCACCGGCGCCACCGGATCGAGCACCTCGAATTCGGTGCCTTCGACGAAGCGCGCCGCCTGCACTTGGCCGCGCAGATGCGCGGCCGCGAGGTCGGGGCGGGCGGGCGTGACGCGGGGATCGAAGCGGGGATCGAAGCTCATCGGACTATCCGTAGCGTTCCGTCAGGAGCGCATAAAGTGCGCGCGCCGCCTGGCATTCGCCGCCTTCGGGTCGCCCGGGCTTGGGCGACGGGGTCCAGGCATAGATGTCGAGATGCAGCCATGCCGTTGCCGCGCCGACGAAGCGATTGAGGAACAGCGCGCAGATGATCGAGCCGGCGAAGCCGCCGGTGGCGATGTTGTTCATGTCCGCCACCTTGGAATCGAGCATCGCGTCGTAGGGCCGCCACAGCGGCAGGCGCCACAGCGGGTCATGGGCGGCGCGGGAATGGCGGGCGACATCGCCGGCGAGCGTCTCGTCGTCGGTATAGAAGGGCGGCAGATCGGGCCCGAGCGCGACCCGGGCGGCGCCGGTGAGCGTGCCCATGTCGACGAGCAGGTCGGGGCGCTCCTCGTCCGCCAGCGCCAGCGCATCGGCAAGCACCAGGCGCCCTTCGGCATCGGTATTGCCGACCTCGACCTGCAGGCCCTTGCGCGACTTGTAGACATCGAGCGGACGGAATGCCCCACCGGATATGGAATTCTCGACGGCGGGAATGAGCACGCGCAGCCGCACATCGAGCTTGCGGTCCATGACCATGTGGGCGAGCGCGAGCACGCTCGCGGCGCCTCCCATGTCCTTCTTCATCAGCAGCATGGCGCTGTCCGGCTTGATGTCGAGCCCGCCGCTGTCGAAGCACACGCCCTTGCCGACCAGCGTCACCTTGGGCGCGGCCGGATCGCCCCAGCTCATGTCGATCAGGCGAGGCGGGCGGGCGGCGGCGCGGCCGACCGCATGGATCAGGGGAAAATTCCGCGCCAGCAGATCGTCGCCGACGGTCACGCCGATGGCGGCGCCGTGACGCGCCGCCAGTGCGGTCGCGGCGGCGGCGAGCTCGCCGGGACCCATGTCGTTGGCGGGGGTGTTGATGAGGTCGCGGGCGAGATAGACCGCCTCGGCGATGCGCGACAATTCGGCGCCGTCGAGTCTGCGCGGGCACCTCCAGGCGCACTTCATTGGCGGGTTTGCCGTAGCGGATGAATCGATAGGCCCCGAGCGCGACCGCGATCGCGGCGAGGCGCGGGTCATGGGCCGCATTGGCGAAACGGTAGACGCCGCGGGGCAACAGGCCCGCAAGCGTTCCGGGAAGGAACGGATTGAAAGGCTTTCCCTCGTCTTCCAATCCGAACAGCACCGCGGCGAGGGTGCCGTCGGGCCCGGGGAGAAGCGCATGACGCCCCGGCGACGGTTCGAACCCGGCGGCCTCGGCGAACGCGCAGGCATTGTGGTCGAGGCCTGCGGCAATGTCGCGCCAGGTCGCCGCGGTCACGAACCAGATCGGGACGGATGCGGCGCCGCCGCGGGTCACGAATGCAGGGTGCATGGATGGGTTCCGGAGACGTTCGACCCCTGCTACCACGCCGCCGCGCCGGGCGCACCAGGCGGCTGCGGCATTAACCGATCATTAGGGTTAACGTTCTATTGATAACCATCGCAAGCATGAAAGTGGGCTGGCGCACCGTGATCCCGACCCGTCATCCGTTCACCGCTCGGCATTGCCTGACCGAACGGAGCATGGCCGCCGCGGCACTCGGGCTCGCACTGTTTGCGGGCGGCTGCCAGAACATTTCGACGCTGACCACCGCCGCGCCGTTGCTCCACAGCAACAGCCGCAGCTTCCGTCACATCCACAGCCGCAGCAGCCGCGGCGTTCAAATCCGAAGCCGAATGGCGCACCGAAGCCGAGACTTTGGCCGGCCGTTATCGCGCCAAACCGGATGATCCGGCGACGGCGCTCGCCTATGCCCAGGCGCTGCGCGGCAGCGGCCAGCGCACCCAGGCGGTGTCGGTGCTGCAGCAGGCATCGTTCAAGCACCCGCGCGACACCGCCCTGCTCGGTGCCTATGGCCGCGCGCTGTCGGATGTGGGCAATTTCGAGCAGGCGCTCGAAGTCCTCGGCCGCGCCCACACGCCCGAGCAGCCGGACTGGCGCATCCTTTCGGCCGAGGGCGCGGTGCTCGACCAGCTCGGCCGTCACGACGAGGCGCAGCGGTACTATTCCAGCGCCCTCAAGATCAAGCCCGACGACCCCGGGGTGCTCTCCAATCTCGGACTGTCCTACGCTCTCGCCAAGGACCTCAAGAACGCCGAGGCGACGCTGCGGCGGGCCGCGACCGGTAGCGGCACCGACCCGCGGGTGCGGCAAAATCTCGCTTTGGTGGTCGGCCTGCAGGGCCGCTTCGGCGAAGCCGAAAACATCGCCCGCGCCGACCTGCCGACCGACGAGGCGGCCGCCAACGTCGCCTATCTCCGCCAGATGCTGGCGCAGCAGGCCGACTTGAAGACGCAGCCGCGGCCGCGCACGCTCGCCTCCGCCGACCGGACCTGAGGGCTTCCTCCCCCGCTTGCGAGTGCGCCTGCTGCGGCGCAGATCATTTCTGACACAGCAGTGAAAAGCGCGCGCTCCGGAATGACCGCGCCGCGCCAGTCATCTGAGCGCCATCACCTTGATGACGGCGGGCCCGAGAATCACGACGAACAGCACCGGCAGGAAGAACAGGATCATCGGCACGGTGAGCTGCGGCGGCAGGGCCGCGGCCTTCTTTTCGGCTGCATTCATGCGTTGATCGCGATTTTCCTGCGCGATCACGCGCAGCGTCGTCGCCATCGGCGTCCCGAAGCGCTCGCTCTGCTGCAAGGCCATGCACAGCGATTTCACGCCTTCCAGCGGCACCCGCTTGGCGAGGTTCTCGAAGGCCTGGCGGCGATCCGGCAAATAGGACAATTCCGCCGTCGCCAGCGTCAATTCCTCCGCGAGCTCGATCGATTGCGCCCCGACCTCTTCGCTGACGCGTTTGAACGCGGTTTCGAGCGACATCCCGGACTCCACGCATATCAGCAGCAGGTCGAGCGCGTCGGGGAAAGCGCGATTGATCGAGGCCTGCCGGCGCTGGATCCGGTTGTTGATGAACAGATTGGGAATGTTCATGCCGAGATAGGTCGCGCCGATGCAGATACCGAGCTTCAGGGTCCAGGCGATATCGAGCTGGACGATCAGGAACACGTAGGCGAGGGACGCGCACAGCATCACCACCGGAGCGACCATGCGAAAGAACAGGAAGACGACGTAGGGCCCCTGTCCGCGGTATCCGGCTTCGACGAGCTTGGCCCGCGCCGCCTCCTGTCCGACCCAGTCGGACAGTTTGAATTTCTCCACCACCGTCTGCATGTATTGCCGCGGCGACGTCCGCAGGCTCGCCTTTTCGCCCCGCGCCAGGCGCTCGCGCTCGCGCTGGCGGATCTTCTCGCGTTCCGTCGCCACCGCCGCCATGCGCTTTTCGAGCGCGTCGCCGCCCAACAGCGGCATCGCGAGCGTGATCACCGTCGCGCCGGCGGCGATCGCAGCGAAGACCATCGCCATCAGGCGCTTGTCTTCGAACACGGCGAACAGAAAATCGAGCATGCCGCCCTCAGAAGTTGAAATTGATCATCTTTTTCATGACCATGATTCCGATGCTCATCCACACCGCCGATCCCGCCAGCATCATCTGCCCGAGCCGATCCGTCCACAGCAGCGTGATGTAGTCGGGGCTGGTGACGTAGACGATCGACATCACCGCGACCGGAAGCGAGCCGATGATGGCCGCCGAGGCCTTGGCCTCGGTCGACATCGCCTTGATCTTGCCCTTCATCCGCTTGCGATCGCGCAGCACCTTGGAGAGGTTGCCGAGCGCCTCGGAAAGATTGCCGCCGCTTTTCTGCTGGATCGAGATGACGATGGCGAAGAAATTGGATTCCGGCAGCGGCATGCGCTCGAACAGCTTCGAGCAGGCTTCGCCCAGCGGCACGCCGACCGCCTGGGTCTCCAGGATGAGCCGGAACTCGGTGAGGATCGGCTCCGGCGCCTCGGTGGCGAGCACGCGCAGCGAATCGCCGAGCGGAAGACCGGATTTGATGCCGCGGACGATGATGTCGATGGCATCGGGGAAGCGGTCGAGGAACTTCGCCTCGCGCCGTTTCTTGAGGATACGACAGGATCCAGCGCGGCAGACCGAAGCCGGCGGCGAAGCCGAGCAGCACCGCCGGGATCAAGCCGCTGTCGAGGACGTACACCGCCGCGAACACGATGACGCCGAGCGCGGCGCTGATGATGATGAATTGCCGCTTCGTCCATGACAGGCCGGATTGGGTGAGACGGACCGACAGCGGCGGCGAGTCTCGTTTCTTGGCCCGCTCCTCGAGGTCCTTGAGGCTGCTCCTCGACCTGCTCGCGGCGGGATTTCAAGCGCCCGCGAATTCCCCTTGGACGATGCCGAGCTGGTCCTGGCGATGCTCTGCATCCGCTTCTCGGCTTCCTTTTCGCCGGACAGACACGGGTAGACCACCACCCAGGCCACGGCCGCCGGCGCAGAAGGTCGCCAACAGGAAGATCGCGAGCGTTTGCATGTCCAGGAAGCCTCGCGTCAGGTGGCGGCGTCCGCCAGGGCGGCATCGAGCGCGGCGGCGAGCCGCTTTTCCTCGTTGAAGTAGCGCGCACGCTCCCAGAACCGCGGCCGGCCGATGCCGGTGGAGCGGTGGCGGCCGATCAGCTTGCCGTTGGCGTCCTCGCCCAGGAGGTCGTAGACGAACAGGTCCTGGGTGATGATGACGTCGCCCTCCAGGCCGAGCACCTCGGTGATGTGGGTGATGCGGCGGCTGCCGTCGCGCAACCGGGCGGCCTGGATGACGACGTCGACCGAGGCGCAGATCATCTCGCGGATGGTGCGCGACGGCAGCGTGAAGCCGCCCATGGTGATCATCGATTCGAGCCGGGACAGCGCTTCGCGCGGATTGTTGGCGTGCAGCGTGCCCATCGAGCCGTCATGGCCGGTGTTCATCGCCTGCAGCAGATCGAATGCCTCGGGACCGCGGACTTCGCCGACGATGATGCGTTCCGGACGCATGCGCAGGCAGTTCCTCACCAGCTCGCGCATGGTGACTTCGCCGCCGCCTTCGAGATTGGGCGGGCGGGTCTCCAGCCGCACCACATGGGGCTGCTGCAGCTGCAGTTCGGCCGCGTCCTCGCAGGTGATGATGCGCTCGTCGGTATCGATGTAGCGGGTCAGGCAATTGAGCAGCGTGGTCTTGCCGGAGCCGGTGCCGCCCGACACGATGGTATTGACGCGGCAACGGCCGATGATCTTGAGCATGTCGGCGCCTTCCGGAGAGATCGTGCCGAACCGCACCAATTGCTCGAGCGTGAGCTTGTCCTTCTTGAATTTGCGGATGGTGAGGGTCGGGCCGTCGATCGAAAGCGGCGGCGCGATGACGTTGACGCGCGAGCCGTCGGGCAGGCGCGCATCGCAGATCGGCGAGGATTCGTCGACGCGCCGGCCGACCTGGCTGACGATGCGCTGGCAGATGTTGAGAAGCTGCTGGTTGTCGCGGAACCGGATGCCGGTGCGCTGGATCTTGCCGCCGATTTCCACGTAGACCGTGGTCGCGCCGTTGACCATCACGTCGGACACGTCGTCGCGCGCCAGCACCGGCTCCAGCGGACCGTATCCGAGAACGTCGTTGCAGATGTCGTCGAGCAGCTCCTCCTGCTCGGAGATCGACATCACGATGTTCTTGATCGCGATGATCTCGTTGACGATGTCGCGGATTTCCTCGCGCGATGAGTCCGGATCGAGCTTGGCGAGCTGCGACAGATCGATCGCCTCGATCAGCGCGGTGAAGATGCTGCTCTTGACCTCGTAGAACGCCTCGGAATGCCGGCTCTCGAGCGCCGGCTCGGCGGGCGGCGCCGGGGTGAAAGCGCGCCGGGCTCAGCCGCCGCCCGGGCGCGCCCGTGGCAACGGGCGCGGCCGACCGCGGGGCGCCGCGGCCTGCTGCGGCACGAGACTGGGCGTCGGCGGCGGCGGGGCGCCGTGCGGATCGGTTGTCTGGCCGGAGCGCTTTCCAAACAATGGAGTCTCCGTCAGCGCCCGGCCCGACGTGCCAGGAGCTTGGTCAGGGGCGCGAACAGCCCGCCGCGGGCGAGCTTGTTGTCGCCGCGCCCGGTCAGCGTCTTGGCAAGCGACCTGAAGGTCTCCGAGATCGCGGTGGCTGGAGGCGATCTCGGCGATCATCTGGCCGTTGTTCGCCGCGGTGCCGAACATCTGCGCCTCGAACGGAATGATGGCGAGCGGCTCGTCCTCGATCGCCTTGGCGAAGTCGGCGGCCTTGATCTCGGGGCGCTTGGGAACGCCCACCATGTTGAGGCAGTAGAGCGGGCGCCGGTCGTTCGGACGCGAGCCGCGCAACAGGTCGATGATGCTCTTGGCGTTGCGCAGATTGGCGAGATCGGGCGCCGCCACCACCAGGATGTCGTCGGCGCCGATGAGGACCCGCCGGGTCCAGGCGTTCCACTGATGCGGCACGTCGAGCACGACGTAGGGGACCGTCCCGCGCAGGACGTCGAGGATCGGATCGAACGCCTCGACGCCGAAGTCATAGACCCGGTCGAGCGTCGCCGGCGCGGCCAGCAGGCTCAGGTGATCGGTGCATTTCGACAGCAGCCGGTCGACGAAGGCGGTATCGACGCGATCCGGCGCGAATACCGCGTCGGCAATCCCCTGCGGGGGATCCTGGTTGTAGTCGAGCCCGGCGGTGCCGAACGGCAGGTCGAGGTCGGCGATCACCGAATCCAGGTGCATGTCGCGGGCAACCGCCCAGGCGATGTTGTGCGCCACCATGGAAGCACCGACGCCGCCCTTGGCGCCGACCACGGCCAATATCTTGCCGACCGGCTTGGCATCCGGCGCGCTGAACAGGGAGCAGATGGCGCGCACCACGTCGATGGTGGTGACCGGCACGATCATATAATCGCTGATGCCGCGCCGGATCAGCTCGCGATAGAACACGACGTCGTTATGGCGGCCGATGACGATGACCCGGGTGCCGGCGTCGCAGACCTCCGCCAGTTCATCGAGGCCGGCCAGGATGCCGTTGCCGCGGTCCTCCGATTCGAGGATCACCACGTTCGGGGTCGGCGAGGTCTTGTAGGCTTCGAGCGCCGCCGCGATGCCGCCCATCTGCATGCGCAAATGGACTTTGGTGAGCCGGCGATCTTCCCCCGAGGCCTGGACGATCGACGCGGTCTCGGCGGTCTCGCAGAACGCCTGCACCGACACCCGCGGCGCCGGCGCGATGAATACTTCCGCCTCGGCGATGCCGGGCGATTCGATGTGTCCGGCCTTCTCGTGATACCTGATCATTTCCCAACGTCGCTGATCTTGGCCTTGTCGGCGTCTGGATATACCGTCGCGCAGCTTTCGCCCTTGCGGTACTTGTCGAAGACCATGTCGCGCCGCGCCGTGTAGGGCGGGACTTCGGCGCGCGGTTGCACGATGTCGACCGGCTCGTCCACCATCGCCGCCAGATTGTGCTGCACCGAGCAACCGAGATTCCAATACGGCTCGTTGGTCATGTAATCGAGCCCGGCGCCCGGCCCGAGATCGGTGGGCCAGCGGCCGCACGGCCCGGCGCTCGCAACGATCTTGGGATATTCGAGCACGACGGGCACCAGCTGGTTCGGCGGGAACGGCGGCAGTTGCGTCACCACGATGCCGCCGGCGGGAATGCCGGACGCGACGAGAATCGACCGGATTTCCGGGACGGATCGGCGGGCGGCCTCCTCGTTCGGGGTGCCGGTGGGAACCCGAATGGCGACGCCGCCGGTCGCATGGCGGTTCCAGCCCTGGGCAAAGGACGCAACCTCGGCGCGTTGCACCGGAGTGAGGTCGGTGCGGTGACTGCCGATGAAGAGTTCGACGGCGCGGGTGCCCTCGCGAAGCGCGATCGGATGCCGCAGCCGGTAGTCTGCCGGCGCTTGCGGGACCGCTACGGCGACAGGGGGGGCGGGCGCCGTCTGGCACGCCGCCAGCGCGGCGCCGGCCAGCATGACAGCGGCCGCGGTGCCGGCGCGCCGGCGATCGGGCGCCGCTCGTCTCGGAGGTCCAAACGGTTTCATCGCCTTCTCCTCGCAGCGCATCTCAATCGATTATGAAGCCGTAACTGCCGCGATAAGAGCCCCGCGCATCGGGGGCGCCCGGCCCGCCGTAAATCCGGTTGAGGCGGCTGAGCAGGACAGCGGACGGATCCGGCGAGTCGGCGAATCCATCATCGGGAAGCGACAATTTACTCCGCGCCACCGCCTGCACGATATGCGGCGTCACGATCACCATGAGCTCGGTCTGGTTATTGATGTAATCGTTGCTCTTGAACAGCGCGCCGAGAATGGGCACCTGCATCAACTGCGGAATACCGTTGATATGATGTTTGGTCTCCTCGCGCAGCATGCCGGCCATGGCGAGTGAGCCGCCTGACGGAATTTCGACCACCGTTTCCGCGCGCCGCACCGTCAGGCCGGGAACGGTGGTGCCCGATACCGTCACCGAGTTTTCCGGGGCGAGTTCCGACACTTCCGTCAGCACTTTCATGCTGATGCGACCTTCCGCCAGCACCACGGGGGTGAACGTCAGGCTCACCCCGAAATTCTCGAATGTGAATCCCGGTCCGGCGCCGACGAATGCGGGCGGCGTCGGGTACGGGAACTTGCCGCCCGCGAGGAAATTGGCGCTTTCGCCAGAGATCGCGGCGAGGGTCGGCGCGGCCAATATGCGGGTGACGCCGGCCCGCTCCATCGCCTGCAGGGTGGCCGTCATCGACTTGAACGAGCCGGTGAATTTGGTGGGGCTCAGCGGCCCACCGTTGGCCGAAAAGGGATTGACGGTGTTGAAATTCAGCGACCCGCTGGGGGTGGAGAGGGTGCCGTTGAGATTGATGCCGAACTGCTTGACGACTTCGCGGTCCACTTCCGCGAACTCCACGTGGATCATGACCTGGTCGCGGCCGCGGATCGCTATCCCGTTGACCACCTTGGCGGCGTCGCCGACCAGGCCTTTGGCGACGTCATAGGCCTGTTGGGCTTCGATGGGGCTGGTGACCGAGCCCGACAGCATGACCCCGTCGCTGATGCCTTCGACGTGGACATTGCCTTGCGGGAACATCTGCCTGAGCGCCGCGCGCATGCCGTTGAGGTCGCGCGTGACCGCGATGTCGAAGGCGGCGAGCTGGCGGCCTTCGGCATCGAAGAAGAACACGCTGGTCTGTCCGATGGCGGCGCCGATCAGATAGGCGCGGCGGGAGGTGCGCACCACGGCATTGGCGACCTTGGGGTCCGCGACCAGGACATCCTTGATGTCGCGCGGCAGGTCGACGACCACGGACTTTCCGACTCCCAGCGGCACGAAATTCGAGCCGAATTCCGAGGCGACGACCTTCACCGGCGGCGGCACCGGGACGGCCGGCTGGCCTGCCCAGGCAACGTCGAAGCAGGTGACGCCGAAGCAGGCGACGCCAATGCTCGCGACGCGGAGGCTCGCGACCGCGATCCTCGCGATCCTCGCCGGCAGCGTCGCGGCGCGGTGGAGCGTCGTTTGGGACATGGAAAACGCCTTCTTCCTCATTTCGGTATCGTCGTCGTCGTCACGCCGAAGCGGACCATGTTGAAGCGATTGGACGGTCCGGAGTCTTCCGCCGCAGGCGTTTCCGCGTGTTTCGAGGGATCGGAGTCGGCAAGGCTGCGCAGCGAGAGCGAAAGCGAGCCCATCAGCCGTCCCATCGCCAGGGTCTCGACCTGGCGGGGCGTCAGCTCGAGAGTGGCGGTCCGGCCGACCACCACCTTCTGGCCGTTCTTCTCCTCGACGGTCTGATCGATGGCGAGGACCGGCACGTCGCTGAGCAGTGTTTCCGCGACCTGGGATTCGATGCCGGTGAGGCGCTCAGCTTCGCGGTCGCGGCGCGACAGGATCACGTCGACCCGATCGTTCGGAAGGATGAACCCTCCGGCGCCGGTCTCGGGCGAAATCTCGGTGGAGACCGCGCGCATGCCGGACGGCAGGATCGCCGCCAAATAGCCGGAGCCTTTTGCCTTGATGAGCTTGCTTTCGCGCAGCGGCTCGCCGCTGGCGATCGGCACCCGCGCAATCGCCCCGGCAAGCTGCTCGATGGCGTCGGGCCGGTCTGCACGGCGCACGTAAAGCGAGTTTGTGGCCGCCACGGGCCAGGCGAGCCATTCCATATCCTGGGCGGCGACGGTCTGACCGATATTGATGTCCTTTTTCGCGACCAGGACTTCGAAGGTGTTGACCGCCACCGGCGCCGGCGCCTCAGGGGCAGGCGGCGCATCGGATCGGCTGGCAAGCAATGCTGCAATGCCACCGGCGACGATTGCGATACCGAGCACGGCAAGGCGCGCGACTTTCATACGCTTCGCTTTCCACGACTTGGGGGCGGAACGCCCGCGCGGGCAATTCCATCAGCCAAACGTCAATTCATGGTTAACGCGAGGTATCGAAATCGAGTTAATTAAACGTTTAACGAATTTTTCCGACCCTGCGCAGCGACCGCCGCGCTACCCGCCGCCCGCCTGCATCCACACCGTCGAGGGGTAGACGAGAAGGGCCGCGGCGGCGAGCGCAATGCCATAGGGCACGCCGCCGGCCGGCTCATGGAGCCGCACCACCCAGGGCTGCCTGGCGAGCGCCGGCGGCAATGACCGCTTGCGGAATTCCAGGATGCCCAAGGTCAGGACACCCCCCAGCAGCGAAGCGTACAGAAGATACTCGTACAGGTGGCCCCAGCCGAGCCACAGCGCGGTGGCAGCCGCGAGCTTGGCATCGCCGCCGCCGATCCAGCCGCGGTAAAAGAATACGAAGCAGACCGCGAGCACGACGAACCCGGCGGCGAGATGACTGCCGATTTCCGCCACCGGCATCCCGTCGAGGCCGGCGAGCATCAGAAATCCGGCCGCCAGGATGAGGGACACACGGTTGGAGATCGTCATGGTGAAGAGATCGGTCGATGCCGCGAACGCCATCATCGCGGGAAACAACAGCAGCCGGGCGGCATCGATGAGCATTGCGGTCACTCCTCGCGGCGGCCCCGCCGCTGGTCGCGGCGGGACGATACCGCCGGTCGCTTTAGGAACGGTTAGCGTCGCAATGCAGGCCGGCGGTTCGACCGCCTGGCCGCACCACTGTCCCGGAGCGCTCAGATCTGCCTTGCTTCGAGCGTGATCCCGAACCGTCGGCCGTTGTCGCGGTCACGCCGGCCGTTGTAAGAGGCGCACCGACTGGAGGCGCACCGGCTACTTGCCGGCGGTCGCAAGCTGCGAACTGACGTTCGTAAAGGTCGACTTGAGCTGGCTGCCGAGGGAGTTGACGACCGCGATGATCGCGACGGAAATGCCGGCAGCGATCAGCCCGTATTCGATGGCGGTGGCGCCGGATTCGTCCTTAACAAAACGCGTGGCGAGGTTGTTCATGTGATGCTCCTGATCAGCGTCTGGGCTCGGGCCCTTTCGCGTGTGTCGTTGCGGCCGAGTTCGGACCTGCTCGTCGGGCAAACCCAATCGGTAGGATCGGTTGACCGAAGCGATACTCACCATCGGTCCATCGCGCTCATGATGGTTTGCGCACCGGCGCGACCCATCCTGCACATCTCTGCCCGGCACCATCCGAGTCTCGGCAACGTATTGCTCGTCACCGTGACGCCGCGCCGTTTTGTTAAAGTTAATTCGAGCGGCCAAAACTGCTGGATGGCGCCAAATTCGGAGCGTGGTTAACCAGTCATTGCCGGATTCACTTCAAACGCGCTGATCAAACTTGTACGCAAATATGATCTATTTCGTGCGGGTTTCCGGTTATCCGTTGCGCCGCAACAACCGGCAGCAAAACGCAGGGCCTGCAGAACGCGAGACCCAGCCGATATGCGGCAGTTTCACATCGCCCGCGTTGCCGCGATCATTTCGAATTGATTTATCAATTGGCCGCTAGGTTCGAGCTGCCATTGCGGAATTTGCCTTGGGCAATCGCCGTCGATGCCGCGAATATCTTTCGAGGTCGCACCATGCGTGCTGTCATCGCGTTTTCGGCTCTGGTCGGTCGGCGGATGTCGATCGCCGCAACCGTCGTCCTGGCCGTCATACCGGCGGCGTCGCTCACATCCGCCGGTGCCGCCGAGGTGATCGACGTGGTCATGGACCAGGCCAAGATCGCGCCGGTGCCCGACCGCACCGCGACCCTGGTGGTCGGCAACCCGCTGATCGCCGATGTCTCGGTGCAGGCCGGCGGGGTGATGGTGGTGACCGGAAAAGGATACGGCGTCACCAATGTGATCGCCCTCGACCGTGGCGGCAAGGTGCTCTCCGACAAACTGGTGCAGGTCAAGGGACCGCTGGAGAACGTCGTCGTCTATCGCGGCATGACGCGGGAATCCTACGCCTGCGCGCCGAACTGCGAGCGGCGGATCACACTCGGCGACAGTCCGGAATATTTCGAGTCCACGCTGACGCAAACCTCGGTCCGCAACAACCGCGCGCTCACCGGCCAGGCCCCGCCTCCCGGGACGCGCTAGCGTTCTGTTTCCGAAGTTCGAATCCCATATCGATATCGCCGTTCGACCTCGTCCCGAGGAGCGCGCTCTCGCGCGCGTCTCGAAGGACGGCCACAGGCAAGGCCGTGCTGTCGGCCATCCTTCGAGACGCCGTGCTGCGCACGGCTCCTCAGGACGAGGTCTGTGGGATTAAATTCGACGTTGCGCGATCTGATCGTTTCATGGTGTCGATCCACCTGTGCCGTTCCACGACGTCGTTTCCGGGGCGCGCGCTCGCGCGACAATGTCGGAAATGACCTGCGCCGCAGCGGGCACGTTTCCTGCCGTTTTCAGGAGGAGCAAGTTAAGAAGATCAGGGCGCTTCGATTCAATTCCGGTCCATGGCGCATTGCGCCCCTCCCTTGGCGGCCGGTCGATCGGCGGCTTGGTTGACGGGCGGTTAATCCGGACCCTGCGGATTTACCGATCGCACAAACCATTCCGTCAACGCTTTGTGGCACTGTGCGCGACGGTTCGGGGATCGACCCCAGGGGCCTCGCCGCAATGCACTTTGCCAAGATGATTTGCGCCGGCGCGGCGCGCCTCGCCGGCCGCTTCGCGGCGGCGGCGCTTCCTGCGCAATGAAACCGGCGGAGCGGCGGTCGATTTCGCGCTGGTGCTGCTGCCGTTTCTCACGGTGCTGATGGTGATCATCCAATCCGCGGTCGTCCTGCTGGCCGGCCAGGTTCTGCAGACTGCGGCGGCGAGCGCCTCGCGCTTGATCCTGACCGGGCAGGCGCAGACCGCCAGCTACAGCGCAGCCGCGTTCAAGGCCAACATATGCGCGAGCCTGACGATGATGTTCAATTGCACCAACAACCTCTACGTCGACGTCGAGAGCTTTCCGAGCTTCACCACCATCAGCCTGTCGAGCCCCACCAACGCCAACGGCACCGTGAATACCACCGGCTTCGGCTACTCGCCCGGCAATCCCGGCGACATCGTCGTGGTCCGGCTGATCTACCAATGGCCGATCATCGCGGCGGGAATCGGCGTCTGCGCGGCGACGGCATGCGGCCTCGTGAATTCGGCCGCCAAGACCAATACCCTGGTCGCGACCGTGGCCTTCCGCAACGAACCCTACACCCCCGGCACATGATCATCCGCCCGATTCTCCCCAGGCTCTCGTTGCGGTCGCTGCGATTTGCAGCGGACCGGCGCGGCTCGTCCGCGGTGGAATTCGCATTGCTGTTGCCGCTGATGCTGATCATGTATTTCGGCAGCATCCAGATCACCGACGCGATCAGCGCCGACCGCCAGGTGACGCTGGTCGCCAGCACGGTCGCCGAAATAACGTCCCAATACACCACCGTGTCGTCGACCGACGTCTCGAACATATTGGCCGCAGCATCCTCCGTGCTCACGCCGTTTCCGGTCGCGAATGCCCAGGTCACGCTTTCGAGCGTGCTGATCGATGCCAACGGCAAAGCGACCGTCGATTGGAGCGCCACGCTCAATGGCGCCCAGCGCTCCGGCACCGTCACCACTTCGATTCCGGCCGCGCTGCTGATCCCCAACACGTCGGTGATCTGGGGCGAGGCCACCTACAACTACAAGCCGGCGATCGGCTGGGTCCTCACCGGAACGATTCCCATGTACGATCAGATCTTCCTGCGGCCCCGCCAGTCCAGCAACGTGGTGCATAGCTGACGCATGATCGGGCGACGGCCGGTGGGCTTCACGACAGCGGCAGTGCCGTGGTCGACTTGATCTTCTCCATCGCAAAGCGCGACGTGACGTTCTTGAGCGGAATAGCGGCGATGAGCTTCTTGTAGAGCCGGTCGTAGCCCTGAATGTCCACCACGACGACGCGCAGCATGTAGTCGACGTCGCCCGCCATGCGATAGAACTCCATCACCTCCGGCATCGCCCCGACCACTTCGGCGAAGTGCTTCAGCCATTCCTCGGAATGGTCGCCGGTTTCGATCGAGACGAACACCGTGACGCCGAGCCCGACCTTGTTCTGATCGACCACGGCGACCCGCCGCTGGATCACGCCGTCGGCCTCGAGCTTCTGAATGCGCTTCCAGCACGGCGTGGAGGACAGCCCGACCCGATGGCCGATCTCGGCCACCGAGAGCGAAGCATCGTCCTGGAGCACCGCGAGAATCCTGCGGTCGATGGCATCCATGAGCGGCTGTCCTTGCGGGGGAAAGACGGGATCGGCGCGATTTGCGCGCAAATTAGATGATTTTTTCTTTCTTCGCCATATTTTTCGAGGTTCTTAGAATAAAATTTCATATTGGAGGGGACAAGGATTTGGCGGGACAAGCGGCTTCGAACTGTAAGTCCGTAGGATGGGTAGAGCGAAGCGAAACCCATCATGCCGCGGCCCGGTTTCGATGGGTTTCGCTTCCGCTCTACCATCCTACGAAGCTACGAAGCTGATTGCGTCAGCAGCGCCTCGACCTCGGGACGGCGCGGCGCGCCGGTGCTGCCGCCGAACCGGGTGCATTTGAGTCCGGCCGAGGCGGCGGCAAACCGCATCGCCCGGGCGATCCCGCAGCCTTCGGCGAGCGCGAGGGCGAACGCGCCGTGGAACACATCGCCGGCGCCGAGCGTATCGACGGCGGTGATCGGAAACACCGCCATTTCGCGGATCGCCCCGTCCTCGCGCCACAGCACCGGCAGCGGCCCGTTGCTGACCGCGATGAACGCATCGGTGAATTGCGCCATGCGCGCGAGCCCGGCGGCGAGGTCGTCCGTCCCGGTGGTCAGACGCAGGCATTCGCCGGAAAAGATCACATGGGTTCCCAGGGCGAACAGCGCTTCGGTTTCCGCCGTCGGCCGGTCCGCGTCGATCACGACCGGCAGACCGGCGCGGCGGGCGGCGCGGCAGATCGGCGTCACGAATCCAGCGAAGCGATTGTCCACCAGCACCGCGTCGACGCCGGCGACGAGGCGGTCGGGATCTTCGGGCAGCACCGCGTTGAGGCGATGGTCGCGATAGGTGGCGATGGTGCGGTCGCCACGCGCATTGATGAAGATCGCCGAAACCGGGGTGCGGGCGCCGGGAACGCGCATGCAGCCGCCGCAGTCGACGCCCTCCTGCGCGAGGCCCTCGATCAGCCGGTCGCCGATCGCGTCCTGGCCCGCCGGTCCGCCGAGCGGCGCCGCGAACGTGACCTTGCCGCCGAGGCGCATAATGGCGACCGCGGCATTGGCGGCGCAGCCGCCGCCGATGGTAATGAACTCGCTCGCTTCCACCTTGTTGTCGGGCAGCGGGAATTCGCGGACGCGGAACACCTCGTCGAGAACCGCTATGCCCGCGCAAAGGATGTGCGGCATGTCAGACGAGGCTCCGGTCGGCTTCGACCCAGGTCCGGATGATGTGATAGGCGATGGCGATGGGATGGGCCACCATCAAGCCGGCGGGGTGCCGGCGCAGCAGCATGGTGGTGACCTCGTCGCGGGAAAACCAGCGCGCATCCTCGAGCTCGCTGTGGTCCACGGAGATCTCCGTCGTCACCGCCGCCGCATGGCAGCCGACCATCAGCGACATCGGGAACGGCCACGGCTGCGACGCGAAATAGGCGACCCGCCCGCACACGATCCCGGCCTCCTCGTGGGTCTCGCGCCGCACCGCTTCCTCCAAGGTCTCGCCGGGCTCGACGAAGCCGGCAAGGCACGACCACATGTTCGGCGCAAAGCGCGGGCTGCGGCCGAGCAGGCAATATTCGCCGTCGATCGCCAGCATGATGACGACGGGATCGGTGCGCGGGAAATGCTGCATGCCGCAGGCCGGGCAGTCGCGCCGCCAACCGGCGTCGACCGGCCGGCTCGGCGTCCCGCAATTGGCGCAGAAGCGGTGGCGCGCATGCCAGCCGAGCACCGCCTTGGCCTCCGCCAGAGGCGCCAGGTGCTCCGGCGCGACCAGGCCGCCGGTCGCAACCGCCCGCAAGTCGGTGACGAGAAGGTCGCCGCGGGTCTTGAGCGCCTCGGCGGCCTCCTTGTCGATGCCCGCCGCAAACCGAGGTGCGCCGTCTTGCAGGCCGAGAAACATCCGCTCCCGCCACGGCGCGAGCGCCGCCGCCTCGGCGAAGGTGAAGGCCGGGTCCTCGCCTCCCGGATTTGGATACGCAAGAGCGATGGTCGCCGCCGACTTGCGCAACACCAGCAGCTCGCTGCCGAGGAGATGGATGCGGGCGCGAGGATCGGCCTCCAGCGCGGCGATGGCGGCCGGATCCTGGCGCCGATCGGCGGCGCGATCGAGCGTGCTTGCGGTGTAGCCGAGATGCGGCGGAACCCCGAGATCAGGGCGTGACAGCATGAATCACTCCGGCGGGCCCGCGAACACAAGCATGGCGCGCCGTGATGTGCAATCAGGCCTTCATATCGATATCATCGATCAACCTCGTCCTGAGGAGCGCGCTCTCGCGCGCGTCTCGAAGGACGGTCGCAGGCAAGGCCGTGCCACAGCGTCCTTCGAGACGCCATGCTTCGCATGGCTCCTCAGGATGACGTCCGTAGAATTAAATTCGACGTTGTGCGATCTGATCGGCTTCACGGAAACGATCCACTGGTCTCTCCAGATCAGCCTCGCCTCGGGATCGAGGTATGATATCGTGCGCATGGATCATGAAAGGCGGGAGCTGAGCACATGTCGGAAACCAAGATCGGCCGGCGCGAATTCCTGGCCAGCGTCAGCGTCGTCGGGGCAGCGTCCGCGTCTGTGCATGCGCTGGCTCCGGTTGCGGCGGAGGCGCAGGCAGGTTCGCAAGCGACCCCGGCACAGCACCCGGCGGAGGCGGCAGGCTACGCCTACCTCAAGCCTGTCGAGCAGGCGTTCGTGGAAGCGGTCGTCGATCACATGATCCCGAAGGACGAACTCACCGGCAGCGGCACCGAGCTCGGATTGGCGACCTATATCGACCGCGCTCTCGCCGGCTCCTGGGGCAAGGGCGACCGTCTGTACAAGGATGGGCCGTGGCAGCGCGGCACGCCCAACCAGGGCTATCAGCTTCCGCTCACGCCGGCGGAGCTTTATCGCGCCGCCATCCAGGGCTCGAACGCGTATTGCCGAAAGACGTTCGGCAAGGATTTCGACCGCTGCACCGCCGAGCAGAAGGAAGCATTCCTCAAGGATCTCGCCGCCGGCAAGATCACGCTCGACGGCGGCCTGCCGGGCCGCGCGTTCTTCGCCGTGCTCTACGAGAATGTCATGGAGGGCATGTTCGCCGACCCGATCTATGGCGGGAACAAGGACAAGGCAGGCTGGAAGATGATCGGCTTTCCGGGCGTGCTGGCCAACAATGCGGAGAACGTGAAGAAGTACGGCGACGGCAAGAAATTCACCGCTGACCCCATCAGCATTGCCGACATGTCCTGAAGAGGAACCCGCGCCATGGTGACCAAACTACCCCCGGTAGACATCCTGATAGTGGGCATGGGTTGGACCGGCGGCATCCTCGCCAAAGAGCTTGGACCGACCGGCCTCAAGATCGCGGTGCTCGAACGCGGCGGACCGCGGTCGACGCAGAACGATTTCAGCGTCCCGCTGATCCGTGACGAGCTGCGTTTCTCGCAACGCCACGACCTGATGATGGATGTGTCCAAGGACACCTATACCATCCGCAACAAGCCGTCCGAAACCGCGCTGCCGATGCGTCGTCTCGGCTCGTTCCTTCCCGGCGAAGGGGTCGGCGGCGCCGGCGCCCACTGGAACGGGGTCACGTGGCGCTGGCCGGACCATGAATTGCGCATCCGCACCAAGTATGAGGAGCGTTACGGCAAGAATTTCATCCCGGCCGACATGCCGATCCAGGACTGGGGCATCACCGGCGCGGAGATCGAGCCCTATTACGACAAGTTCGAATACACCGCGGGCGTCTCCGGCAAAGCCGGCAATATCAAGGGCCAGATTCAGCCGGGCGGCAACCCGTTCGAGGATCCACGCGCGCGCGATTATCCCAATCCGCCGCTCGTCGCCAACCACGCGAGCAAGCTGTTCGGCAAGGCGGCGACCGAACTCGGCTATCATCCCTATCCACGGCCGGCCGCCAACTCCTCGCGACCTTACACCAACCCCGATGGCATGATTCTCGGGCAGTGCGAATATTGCGGCTTCTGCGAGCGTTTCGGCTGCGAGGCGAACGCCAAGGGCAGTCCGCACATCACCGTCATCCCGGTTGCGCTGCGCTATTCCAATGTGGACCTGCGGACCTATTGCTGGGTCACCAAGGTGCTCATGGACTCGACCGGCAAGAAGGCGACGGGGGTCGCCTACGTCAACGTGCTGACCGGCGAGGAGATCGAACAACCGGCCGACCTGGTGATTCTCGCCGCCTATGGGCTGTCCAACGTGCATCTGATGCTGCTGTCGGGCATCGGCAAGCCGTACGATCCCGAGGCACAGACCGGCGTGATCGGCAAGAACTATGCCTACCAGGGCGGCTCCAATGTGGCGCTGTTCTTCGAGGGCACGAGCTTCAATCCGTTCATCGCGACCGGGGGCTGGGGCACATCGATCGACGACTTCCACACCAACTGGAATTTCGATCGCAGCAAACACGGCTACATCGGCGGGTCGTACATCTCGGTCGGCGGTTCCAACGGGCGCCCGATCACGTATCGGCCGGTGCCGCCCGGCACGCCGCCCTGGGGCTCGGCCTGGAAGGCCGCCACAGCCAAGTGGTACCAGAGCGCGCTCGGAATTGGCGCCAGCGGAATGGTGATGCCCAATCGCTACAACACCCTGGACCTCGATCCGACCTACAAGAATCGATTCGGCCAGCCGCTGATGCGCATGACGTTCGACTTCAAGGACAACGAGCAGAAAATGAACCGGCACTCCGCCGAGGTGATCGGCCAGATCGGGCGTGCGATGAATCCGACCATCATGGGCAACCCGAACCCCCGACTGACCTGGAACGTCGTCCCCTACCAGAGCACGCACAACACCGGCGGCGCGGTCATGGGAGCCGATCCCGGCACCAGCGCGCTCAACAAGTATTTGCAGAGCTGGGACGTCACCAACCTGTTCGTGATGGGGGCTTCGGCGTTTCCGCACAATTCGGGCTACAACCCGACGGGTCCGGTCGGCGCGCTCGCCTTCTGGGCCGCGGATGCGATCCGCGAGAGGTACCTCAAGAATCCAAGACCGCTGGTTTGATCCTAGTGGATCGATTCCAGGAAACCAATCAGTAGGGTGGGCAAAGGCGCGCTCTTCGCGCCGTGCCCACGCGGATACGACGATGGTGGGCACGCTTCGCTTTGCCCACCCTACAAGTCCGATGGCATCGATATGATTCGAACCTCGGAAACGGTGGACTAGTCATAAAGGCATCACTGCCCCGCCGGCGCAACGCCACGTTCGTCGAGCGCAACCGTCTTGATCAGCGCGAAGACATCGCGGCCGACCACCAGACCGAGTTCGTCGACTGCCATGCGCGTCACACTGGCGACGATGTGGCCGTGGCCGGCGAGATCGACGGTGACCGCCGCGAGCGGGCCGTCTTCCTGCTCGATCGCAGCCACCCTGCCGGAAAGGACCGTGCGGATGCTCAGATGCTGCGGCGGCTCGGTCGACAAGGTCACGTCGGTCGCCCTGATGACGACGCGCACCTCGCGTCCGGCGCCACCGGCCGCACCGACGAGCCAGATGGTGCCGCCGGGATGGCGGATTTCGGTGAGGCCGTATTCGGCATGCATTCCGACGATCCGGCCGGTCAGGACCGAGGAGCGCGCGAACCGGCTTTCGCCGGCCTGGACCCGGCTCGCCCCGAACACCTCGTCCACCGCGCCGGCGGCGACGACATGGCCCGCACTGAACACCACCACCGGGGACGCAAGGCGGGCGACCTCGTCGATGGAGTGGGAAACATAGACGATCGGCACCTTGAAGCCGTCGCGCAGGCGCTCGATCAGCGTCAACACCTCCATCTTGCGCTCGTCGTCCAACGCGGCGAGCGGTTCGTCCATCAGGAGCAGGCGTGGCGACGAGAGCAGCGCGCGCCCGATCGCGACCCGCTGGCGCTCGCCGCCGGACAGCCGGCCGGGACGCCGGGTGAGGATATGGCCGATGCCCAGCGTCTCGACGACGGCGCCGAAGTCGATCGCGCGTTCGGTGCGGGGCGCGAACCAGCGGCCGAACAGCAGGTTCTGGCGCACCGTCAAATGCGGGAACAGTTGCGCGTCCTGGTAGACCACGCCGACCCTCCGGTCGTGCTTCGGCACGAAGACGTGCTTCTGCGTGTCGACCAGCACGCGGTCGTCGACCACGATCACGCCGCGGTCGGGACGCAGCAGGCCGGCGATCAAGGCAATGGTGACCGACTTGCCCGAGCCGGAACGGCCGAACAGCGACACGCTGGCGGCGCTCTCGAACGCGACCTCGTAGGCAAAGGCGCCGAGCCTGATGGCGGCGTCGAAGCGGATCATTCGAATTGCGCCACCCGGCGGTGGGCGATGCGCTGGACGATTTCCGAGAGAATGAGGGCGCCGAGCGCGATCACGATGGCGATCGCCGTCAGCCGCCAGGCCTTGGCATCGCCGCCGGGCACCTGGGTATAGGTATAGATCGCCGCCGAGATGGTCTGGGTCTCGCCGGGAATGTTGGACACGAAGGTGATGGTGGCGCCGAACTCGCCGAGCGCCTTGGCGAAACACAGGATGGCGCCGACGACCACGCCCGGCAGCGCCAGCGGCAGCGTAATGAGGGCGAAGGTC
Organism: uncultured Alphaproteobacteria bacterium; assembly: GCA_963746235.1. Taxonomy (GTDB): domain Bacteria; phylum Pseudomonadota; class Alphaproteobacteria; order Rhizobiales; family Xanthobacteraceae; genus JAJPKK01. Next base: position 24,511 of record CAVVCE010000003.1, on the reverse strand, counting down.
CACAGGCCGTTGGCGCCGAGCGTTCCGGCGGCATGCTCGAGGCGGCGGTCGATCGCTTCGATGGAGAGGCGCATCGCCCGCACCATCAGCGGAAACCCCATGACGCCGCAGGCGAGCGCCGCCCCGGTCCAGCGAAACGAGAACACGATCCCGAAATGATCGGCGAGGAACGCTCCCAGGGGAGCGCGGCGCCCCAGCAGCATCAGCAGGATATAGCCGGTCACCACCGGCGGCAGCACCAGCGGCAGATGGATGAAGCCGTCGAACAGGAATTTGCCGGGAAAGCTCCAGCGCGCGAGCGCATAGGCGGCGAGAACACCGAGCGGCAGGCTGAAGGCGGTGGCCGTCAGCGCGATTTGCAGGGACAGCCGGACCGCCGTCCATTCATCCGGTGAAAGCTCGAACACCGCCTATGATCCAGACCCGACAAAAGGGGCAGGAATCATGGCCGTTCCGTCCCGCAAAGGCAACATCGCGGGTGTGTTCATCGCGGGTGTGTTCGGACCGATCACTTATCGACAATGTCGAAGCCCTGCTCGACGAACAGGCGCACCGCCGTCGGCGATCGCAGATATGCAAGGAAGGCCGCCGCATCGGCATTGCGCGACGTTGCAGTCAGCGCGGCCGGGTAGAGGATCGGCGGGTGCGAGGTACTGGGAAAGATAGCGACAACCTTCACCTTCGGCTCCGCCTTGGCATCGGTCGCATAGACGATGCCGAACCGGGCCTCGCCGCGGGCAACGAAGGCGAGCGCGGCGCGGACATTATCGGTCTGGGCGAGCTTGTTCTCGACGCCCGCCCACATCCCGAGCTTCTCGAGCGCCTCCTTGGCGTATTTGCCGGCCGGGACCGAGTTCACTTCGCCGACCGCAAGCCGGCTGTCGCCCAGCACGGCCGCGAGGTCGGCGCCGGGCGCGATCTTGAACGCCACGTTTGCATTGGCTGCCTCGACCAGCACGAGGGCATTGCCGAGCAGGGTTTCCCTGGTCTGCGGCTTGATGAGATTGCGCTGCTGGACCCAGTCCATCCAATCGAGGTCGGCGGAGATGAAGACGTCGGCCGGTGCACCCTGCTCGATCTGCCGCGCCAGCGCCGCCGACGACGCATAGGATATCGCGACGCTCTTGCCGCTCTCCTTCTGCCAAGCGGAAGCGATGGCATCGAGCGCGGTGTTGAGGCTGGCGGCGGCGAATATGACCGGCTTGCCCTGGGCGCGCACCGGCGCCGGCGCGGCGAGCACGGCGACCCCGATTGCAAATGCGATGGCGCATCGAAGCGAAAGGAGCAGATGTCTGCGGTGCATGGCGGCCCTCGATATTCCCCTGAGTATATAACGTGGTTCACCGCCGGATGTCACCAGGCCAGCACAGTCGCTTCCGGCGTACAACTCCAGGTGTTGCCCACCGGGGGCCGCCGGCACCGGCAAATTCCCGGGACCCCGGTCGTTCCACGCCGCAGCGGTGCCGTCGGCGGTGCTTGCAATCGCGCGCCGTTCCGCCGATATAAGGCCCGGGAGGTTGGCGGTGGACGAGCCACTCGCCAACCGGGTCAGGTCCGGAAGGAAGCAGCCCTAACGAGCTCCGGTTCGGGTCGCTCGTCAACCTCCTAGCGCGCCTTTCGCTTAGGTGCATGCTCGCTCTCGGCGGATTTTTCGATGCGAGCGTTGCGGCGGCCGGAGTTACCATGAGCGAAGCCGATACAGCCGGCCGCCTCGCGGAGCCGGGCCTCGATCTTGCCCTTGAAGCGCCAATTGGTGAACCGCCAAACGGTGCACCGCCGAATGGTGCGACAACCGCCGATGCGGCAGGCGGTGCTGCGGCCGCGACGCGCCAGGCCGCCGGTTATCGCGTGCTCGCGCGCAAATACCGGCCCGCCACTTTCGACGACCTGATCGGCCAGGAAGCCATGGTGCGGACGCTCTCGAACGCGTTCGAGACCGGCCGCATCCCGCAGGCCTGGATCCTCACCGGCGTACGCGGCGTCGGCAAGACCACGACCGCCCGCATCCTCGCCCGCGGCCTGAATTACGAATTGCCGGACGGCTCCATCACCGCGCCGACCATCAAGATGCCGGTGCTCGGGCTCAATTGCCAGGCGATCATGGAAAGCCGGCACGTCGACGTGCTGGAAATGGACGCCGCCTCCCATAACGGCGTCGACGACATCCGCCAGATCAACGACGCCGTACGCTATGCGCCGGTGACCGCCCGCTACAAGGTCTACATCCTCGACGAAGTGCATATGCTCTCCAACCAGGCCTTCAATGCCCTGTTGAAGACCCTGGAGGAGCCACCGCCCCACGCCAAATTCGTGTTTGCGACCACCGATATCGGCAAAGTCCCGGTGACGGTGCTGTCGCGCTGCCAGCGGTTCGACCTGCGCCGGGTCGAGGCCGGTGTGCTGGTCGCCCATCTCGACGGCATCCTCGCCAAGGAGGGCGTGGCGGCCGAGCCGGAAGCGCTGGCGCTGATCGCGCGGGCCGCCGAAGGCTCGGTGCGCGATTCGCTCTCGCTGCTCGACCAGGCGATCTCCCATGCTGCCGGCGCGGTGCGCGCCGAGGATGTGCGCCAGATGCTCGGGCTCGCCGACGCCGCCCGGATCATCGACCTGTTCGATGCCCTGATGCGCGGCGACGCCGCCCGCGCGCTCGGCGAGCTGCGCAGCCAGTATGATTCCGGCGCCGATCCGCTCGTGGTGCTTACCGAACTGGCCGAATTCACCCACTTCGTGACGCGGGTGAAGGTGGTGCCGGCGGTGGTCGACGACCGCTCCCTCGCCGAGGTCGAGCGCAAGCGCGGCCGCGAGCTGGCCGCCAGCCTGTCGATGCGGGTGCTGTCGCGCACCTGGCAGATGCTGTTCAAGGGCCTGCTCGAGGTCAAAGATGCGCCGCGCCCGATCGCCGCGGCGGAAATGGTGCTGGTGCGGATCGCCTATGCCGCCGACCTGCCGCCTCCCGACGAGGTGATCCGCAGCCTCACCGACACCGCCCCGCGCGCGACGACGCCGGCGCGCACCAGCGGCACGGCAGCGCCGTCATCGGCACCGGTGTCCTACAGCGAACCGGCGCGCAGCGAGCCAGTGCGTAACGAACCGGTGCGGTCTTCGGCGCGGCCGGCGCTCGCGCCGGCGGCGATGCCGGCGCCCCGCGATCCCAGCCGTGCCGCCGAAACCGCGGCCGCGGCGATGGCGTTTTCGCGGTTTGGCGACCTCATCGCGTTTGCCGACGAGCGGCGCGACCTGCCGCTCAAGACGTTGCTCGAGCGCGACGTGCGGTTGGTCCATTTCGAGGACGGCAAGCTGGAAATCGCGCTCGAGCCGTCGGCATCGAAGGCGCTGATCGGCGATCTCGCCCGCAAGCTCACCGCCCTGACGGGGCGGCGCTGGATGGTGGTGGTTTCCGCCGAAGCCGGCCAGCCCACCCTCAAGTCGCAGGCGGAGGCGCGGCGAACCGCGTTCATCGCCGGCGCACAAAACGATCCGGCGGTGCAGAATGTGCTGGCGCGGTTCCCCGGCGCGCAGATCGTCGCGGTGCGCGAGCCCGACCGCGGCATGGCGCCGCCCGCCGCGGCCGCACCGGCCGGGGACGACGACGGACCGCCGGACCTGCCGGCCTATGATGAGGAATCGGCGTTCGGCGCGCATCGCCGCCCCGACGACGTGGACGATGATTTTTGATGCGACGCCGTCATTCCGGGGCGCGCAACCTCGCGCGAACCCGGAATCCAGAGCTGCGGTGCGGACGGCGAAGGCCAGTTGGATTCCGGGTTCGCGCAGGAGCGCGCCCCGGAGTGACAAGAGCAAACCCGAGGTAATGAAAGGCAACCCATGGCGGATTTCCTGGGCCTGATGAAGCAGGCGACCGAACTCAAGAGCAAGATGGAATCAATGCAGGCCGAGCTCGACCACATCGAGGTCGAGGGTTCGTCGGGCGGCGGCATGGTGAGCGTGAAGCTCACCGCCAAGGGCGAGCTCAAATCGGTCAGCATCGACCCCTCGCTGATGAAACCGGAGGAGAGGGAGGTCGCCGAGGATCTCATCGTCGCCGCCCATGCCGACGCGCGGCGAAAGGCCGAGGCGCTGTTGCAGGAAAAAATGAAGGGCCTCACCGGCGGCCTGCCGCTGCCGCCGGGCCTGAAGCTGTTCTGATGTCATCGCGCCGGCGCTTGACCTCGCATGGGCTCATCCCTCCCCGCCTTCGGGGAAGGCAGGGTGGGGTTCTTGCTTCCTTACAAAGGCACAGCCGGCGTCCCCACCCCGGCCCTACCCGAAGGCGGGGAGGGAGAAGAATAGTCCATGCCCGCCGCCATCGCCGGTCCTGAAATCGAACGCCTGATCCAGTTGCTGGCGCGTCTGCCCGGGCTCGGGCCGCGCTCGGCGCGCCGCGCCGCGCTGGCGCTCATCAAGCGGCGCGAGCAGCTCATGGCCCCGCTCACCGCCGCGCTGCAAACCGCGATGGACAAGATTTCAGTGTGCAAGGTGTGCGGCAATATCGACAGCCACAATCCCTGCACCGTGTGCACCGACGACCGCCGCGACGCCTCGGTGCTCATCGTGGTCGAAGACGTAGCCGACCTCTGGGCGCTGGAGCGGGCCCACGCGGTGAACGCCCGCTATCACGTGCTCGGCGGCACCTTGTCGCCGCTCGACGGCATCGGGCCGCAGGACCTTTCCATCGACGCGCTGGTGACCCGCGCCCACGCCCCCGCGGTGAAGGAGATCATCCTCGCGCTCAATGCCACCGTCGATGGCCAGACCACGGCGCACTACATCACCGACCTTCTCGGCGGCGCCGGCGTCGCGGTGACGCGGCTTGCCCACGGCGTTCCGGTCGGCGGCGAGCTCGACTATCTCGACGAGGGAACGCTCGCCGCTGCGATGCGCAGCCGCACGCCGTTTTGATCGTCGCGAAAACGCACGACGTGTAGGGTGGGCAAAGGCGCGCTTTCGCGCCGTGCCCACGCGGTAAGCCGCGCGTGGGCTACTCGGGCTTCACCGCCAATTTCGCGAAATGTCCTCGCCGTTGCAGCCACGCGAGCAGCACGAAGCTCGGAAGCGCCGCGATCGCACAAATGGCAAAGAACCATACCCAGCCCGTGGCCGTCACGATATTGCCGGCCGGCGCGGAAAGATATGTACGTCCGAACGCTGAAAGTGCGGTGAGGAGCGCATATTGCATTGCGGTGTGCAACGGATTTCGGCACAGCGCGGAGAGATAGGCGACGAAGATCACGGTACCGATGGCGCTGGTGAAGTTTTCAAGTGTGATCGCAAAGGTGAGCCAGGCGAGACTATGGCCGACGACGGCCTGCCAGGAAAAGGCGAGGTTCGCTGCCGCCTGGAGGATCCCGCCGATCCACAAACTCGTCGCGAGCGGATAGGCGCGCGCCACAAAGCCGCCTGCAAATCCCCCAAGCAGCAGAGCGATCAATCCGACGCCCTTGATGATCGCAACATATTCCTTCAAAGAAAACCCGAGTTCCCTGAGAACGAACGGTGGCGTCATGATTCCGGCGAGCGCGTCCGTGAGCTTGAACAAGACGACAAAAGTGAGAACAACGACGGCGACAAGGACACCTTCGCGGGAGAACAAATCGACAAGCGCATGCACGACTGTAGTCGACAGGCGTCCGAATGCATTTTTGCCTGCATGCGACCGCTCCGCAGCCGCAGATTTCTCGGGTTCCGATGCCAGCAGTGTGGTTGCAATTCCGATGAGCACGAGCAGGGCCGCGACGATATAACCCGTACTCCATGCCGCGTGTTTCGTAAGGTCCAATCCCTCGAGGCCGCTGACGAGAAGCAGACCGCCGGCGCCCGACACCAGCATGCCGATGCGATAGCCGAAGACATAGGAGGCCATGCCCGCAGCCTGCTCGCTTTCTTCGAGGCTTTCGATGCGGAAAGCATCTATGACGATGTCTTGGGTCGCAGAGGCCGTCGCTACCATCAAGGCGCCGAACGCGACGAGCCAAGGGTTCAAGGCAGGGTCGCACATGGCGAGGAATATGATGGCGACCATTAGCAATAGCTGCGTCAGCACCAGCCAGCCGCGTCGGCGCCCCAGTAAGCGCGACAGCACAGGAACGTCGAGCGCGTCCGCAAATGGCGCCCACAGGAACTTGATTGTGTAGGGGGTACCAACCAGCGCGAAAAAGCTGATGATCCGGAGATCGACATCCACCTCGGACATCCATGCCGAGAGCGTCGAGCCCGACAGCGCCAGCGGCAGCCCGGACGAAAAGCCGAGAAACATCACGATGAGGACGCGCCGGCGCAGATAGACCGAGAGCGTGTCGGCAAAGCGCGGCTTGGCCGGCGCGGTGTCGGCGACCGCGGCCACGGCGACGGGCGCGTCCATCACTCGCCCGCCTCCAGCCGCAGGCCGAGCGGCACCGCCGCGAGCGCCGGCTTGGCCGGCTCGCTGTCGCTGAAATCGAGCGCGTCGATGCGGCCGGCGCGGCGGCCGATCTTTTCGGTCGAGATGATGATCTGGCGCATATCCTCCGCCGCCTGTCCGTGATGCTGCTGCAGCTTGAGCACGCGCTCCTGCAGCCGGCCCACATCCTCCATCATGCCCCCAACTTCGGCACGAATGAGGTCGGCGGCCTCGCGCATGCGGGCGTCCTTGAGAATTTGCTGCATCACCTGGATCGCCAGCATCAGGAGCGAGGGCGACACGATGACGACCCTGGCGCGGTAGGCCTTCTGCACGAGGTCGTCGAAGCCGTCGTAAAGCTCGGCATAGACGGATTCGGACGGCACGAACATCAAGGCCATGTCCTGGGTCTCGCCGGGCAGCAGATATTTCTCGGAAATGTCGGAAATGTGCTTCCACACGTCCTGGCGCAGGCGCTGGGCGGCCCGCGCGCGGTCCTCGTCGGTCTTGCCTTCGCGCAGCGCCGTGATCGCCTCGAGCGGGAACTTGGCGTCGATGACCAGCGGGCGCTGATCGGGGAGGAAGATCACGCAATCCGGCCGGGTGTTGTTGGGCAAGGTGTGCTGGAACGCATAGAGCGATTTCGGCAGGGCGTCCTGGATGATGGTCTCCATCCGCGCCTGGCCGAACGCGCCGCGGGCCTGCTTGTTGCCGAGCACGTCGCGCAGCGAGATCACCTGGCCGGACAGTTCCGAGAGGCTCTTCTGGGCATGGTCGAGCACGGCGATGCGCTCGTTGAGGCTCTGCAGGCGCGCCACGGTCTGCCGCGTGGTCTCGTCCATGGAGTGGCCGATCCGGGTCGAGACGGCGTCCAGCCGTTCCGCCACCACCCGGGCAAGCTCGGCCTGGCGTCCACCCAATCCTTCGCCGAGCGCCTGGAGGCGCCCTGCGGTCTCGGCCTGGATGCGGGCGAGGTCGGCGATGCGGCTCTCCATCGCCTCGTCCTGCCGCTCCTGCCGGCGCTCTTGCCGATCGCATCTTCCAGCCGGCGGCGCGATCCCCGCGCCGCGAGCACGGCAATGGCGATCAGCAGCACCAGCACCGCCACCGCGAAAGCCACGGACGCGGCGCCGAGCGTGATGTCGAACCCGTTGAGGGTGAGAATCGGCTGGTTCATTGATCCCGTTCTACCCAATTCGGGGCCCGCATGCGAACGAAGTGCGAACGAGGGCAGGGCTTTTCGGCCGGCAAAGCAGTTGACAAGCTTCCCGGCATGTACATTTCTATGTACATAAATTGCCCGTTCGAGGAGCGGCCACCCGATGGGTAGAGCGTAGCGAAACCCATCATCCGCCGATCGATTACCCATGATGGGTTTCGCTGCGCTCTACCCATCCTACGAACCTGCAGGCCGACCATGAGCCACGTTTCGTACACGGAGCTTCGCGCCAACCTCGCCAAATACATGGACGAGGTGTGCGACAGCCGCGACGCCCTTCACGTCACGCGGCAGAACGCCCGCACCGTGGTCATGCTGTCCGAGGAAGAATATGAGGGCATCGTGGAAACGCTGCACTTGCTGCGGAGCCCCGCCAACGCCGGGCGCCTGCTGCGCTCCATTGAGAGCGCCGATGCCGGAACATTGACTGAGCATGAAATTATTGAAGCGGGCTCCGATCCCAAATGAGGCTTCTGTGGTCGAGCGCGGCCTGGGAGGATTATTTGCATTGGCAACAAACCGACCAGAAGGTGCTGCAAGCCATCAACGACCTCATCAAAGACATCGGGCGCGATCCCTTCAAGGGGCTCGGCAAGCCGGAACCCCTGAAGCACAACCTCAGTGGTTGGTGGTCGCGCCGCATTACCCGGGAACACCGCCTGGTTTATCGTGTGTCGGGCCAAAACGCGGAGTCGGTGGAGATCATCCAGTGCCGATATCATACATAGGCGGCCGCCGGATTGACCGCACCCGACCGACCCCTTAAATCGCGGTTTCATGGCATTGCGCGATATCATACTCCTGCCGGACAAGCGCCTGCGGAAGGTTTCGAAGCCGGTCGTGAAGATCGACGACGAAATCCGCGCCCTCGTCGCGGACATGTTCGACACCATGTACGAAGCCCCGGGAATCGGCCTCGCCGCCATCCAGGTCGGCGTGCCGCTGCGGGTCGTCACCATGGACCTGTCCAAGAAGGACGACCACAGGGAGCCCGCGGTGTTCATCAACCCCGAGATCGTGGCGTCCTCGGAAGACAAGTCGGTCTACGAGGAGGGCTGCCTGTCGATCCCGGACATTCACGAGGACGTGGAACGGCCGGCGCGGGTGACGATCAGATATCTCGATCTCGACGGAACGCCCTGGGAAGCCGAGGCGGATGGGCTGTTCGCCACCTGCATCCAGCATGAGGTCGACCACCTCAACGGCGTGCTTTTCATCGACCACATCTCCAAGCTCAAGCGCGACCGCATCGTCAAGAAATTCAGCAAAGTCGCCAAGCGGACGGTGGAGGAGGGTTAGTGACTGCCACACGTGTAGGGTGGGACGAGGAAGCAAGAACCCCACCCCAGCCCTCCCCGAAATCGGGGAGGGAGAAGGCAGTGATGTCCCTTCGCCTCGTCTTCATGGGAACGCCGGACTTCGCGGTGCCGACGCTGGTCGAGATCGTCGGCAGCGGCCATGAGGTGGTGGCAGTCTATACGCGCGCGCCGCAGCCGGCCGGGCGCGGCATGGAGCTGCGGCCGAGCCCTGTCGAGCGCGAGGCGCGGCGGTTCGGCATCGAAGTATTCACCCCAACGACGCTCAAGGCGCCGGAAGCGCAGGAGACGTTCCGCGGCCATCACGCCGACGCCGCCGTTGTCGTCGCCTACGGCCTGATCCTGCCCAGACCCATTCTCGACGCGCCACCGCTGGGCTGCTTCAACCTGCACGCCTCGGCACTCCCGCGCTGGCGCGGCGCCGCGCCGATCAATCGCGTCATCATGACCGGCGACACCGGGACCGCCGTCATGGTGATGAAGATGGAGGAAGGGCTCGACACCGGCCCGATCGCCATGGCGGAACGCGTCGCCATCGGCCAAGACATGACCGCCGGGGAATTGCACGACCGGTTGTCACGGCTCGGCGCCGACCTGATGGTCCGCGCGCTCGGTGCGCTGGAACGCGGCTCACTGCAACTGACGCCGCAGCCGGACGCCGGCGTCACCTATGCGGCCAAGATCGACAAGAACGAGACGCGCATCGACTGGAGCAAGCCGTGGAAGGCCGTGCATGATCATTGCCGCGGCCTGTCGCCGTTTCCCGGCGCCTGGTTCGAGCTGCCCGGCGCCGGGCGCATCAAGGTCCTGCGCACCACGAGAGGCGAAGGTTCCGGCGCGCCGGGGACCGTGCTCGACGAGCATCTCACCGTCGCCTGTGGCGACGGCGCGGTGCGCATCGTCGAATTGCAGCGCGCCAGCGGCCGGCCGATGAAGACCGAGGAGTTCTTGAACGGCACGGCGGTCGCCGCCGGCACGCGGCTCGCGTGATGCCGCGTTTCAAGCTCACCATCGAATATGACGGGCGCCCGTTCGTGGGCTGGCAGGTGCAGGCCAACGGCGTGTCCGTGCAGGGCGTGCTCACGGCCGCGGTCGCGGCGTTCTGCGGCGAGACCGTGCATGTGCAGGGAGCAGGGCGCACCGATGCCGGCGTGCACGCGCTCGGCCAGGTCGCCCATGTCGATCTCGCCAAGCCGTGGGACACCGACACCGTGCGCGACGCGCTCAATGCCCATCTGCGGCCGCATCCCGTCGCGGTGGCCGCGGCAGAACCGGCGGCGGATGATTTCGACGCGCGGTTCTCGGCGGTGAAACGCCATTATCTCTATCGCATCGTCAACCGCCGCGCCGATCTCGCGCTCGACGCCGGGCGCGCTTTGCGGGTGCCGCGGCCGCTCGATGCGGCAGCGATGCACGACGCCGCGCAGCGCCTCGTCGGCCGTCACGACTTCACGACGTTCCGCGCTGCCGAATGCCAGGCGAAATCGCCGCAAAAGACGCTCGACCGGCTCGATGTGGAGCGCTGCGGCGACGAATTGCGGATTCACGCGTCCGCGCGCTCGTTCCTGCACCACCAGGTGCGTTCCATGGTGGGCTCGCTGGTGCAGGTCGGCGACGGCCGCTGGAGCGCCGATGACCTCGCGCGATCGCTGGCCGCCCGCGACCGCAAGGCCTGCGGCCCGGTGGCGCCGCCGGATGGGCTGTATCTGGTGCGGGTGGATTATCCGTCGCCCGGTGGGTAGCGTTTTGCGCCGTCATTCCGGGGCGCGCGCCTTCCCTTCGCGCGAACCCGGAATCCATCTCCGCGTCATAACTGCCGTATCCGCCCATAGTCGTCTATAGCAGACGAAAATCCGCGCTGTTTCAGTCCTTTATGGGTTCGCAGCGAGCTGCCGCAGCTGCCGTTGCCAATCGCATCTGCGCATCATATATCGCAACCCGGTATGGTCAGAAGTTGGGCCATAAGTAGGTTCGGAGTTGCGTATCATGCCCCGGAAACTGACAGCCGCTGAGCACCTGCAAAGCTACCTTGCCGACGTCGCCGCCGGCAAGGTCGGAGGCCGGCGGACGCCGGCGCATTCGCCTATGGCGACGGTCTCTATCTCTTCATCACCGGGCCACGCTCCTGCCGCTGGCGCTATGACTACCGGCACCGTGGAGTATTGACGTCCGCCTTTTGGCCGGCGATCGGCGAGGCGGCCCTCGGCGAGAAAGAGGCCAAGGCCGAGCGCAGCAAGCTTTGGCTCGCCAATTACGAGGAACGCCAGCGCGCTCTGGAGGCCCGGCGTGAGGCGCGCCGACGGACGCGCCTTGGCCTTCCTGCCATCTCGGCCAAGCCTTCCATGACCGGCCGAAGCTGCCGGCGCCGACCGCGCCGGCTCCGGGCGCCATCATGACATTCCGGCAGGCCTGGGAGCGCTACGCGCGGGCGCAGCGCGCCGGCTGGGACAGCGCGAAGCGCAATGGCCGCACCGAGAACGCGCTACCGCGGCCTCGTTGCGCGCTATTGCGGCCCGATCCTCGATATGCCCGTCACCGAGATCACTGTTGATGATGTTGCGGCCGTGCTCAACAGCAAGACGAGCCGCGGCACTCCGCTTTGGCGCGGCAGCGACAGCGATGGCCACAAGCTCCGCGTGTTCATCGAGTTGGCGCTTGATCTCGCCGGTATCGAGCCGAACCCTGCGGATCTGAAGGCGAAGCTGCGCCAGCTGCTGCCCAAGAACACCAACGGCCACGGCAGCGAAGGCTATGCTTGGCTTCATCCCGACGACTTGCCCGCTTTCATGCGCGAGCTTGTCGCCCTGGGCGACGACGAACATGCCCGTGTGCTTCGCTGGCAAATCCTCACCACGGCACGGCCGGAGGAAGCGCGCCAAGCCCGCTGGGAGGAGATCGACCTGAAGGCAAAAACTTGGACGCTGCCGCGGGAGAAGACGAAGAAGGGTCAGCGCGCCTTCGTCTTCCATCTCAGCGACGCTGCTATCGCCGCGCTTCGGCGAGCCGCACGCGTCCGGCCCCGTCTTCAACGTCACCGAGGACTCGCGCAAGCACTGGCGCGAGACTGGCATGATGACAAAATGGCTCGCACGGGACAAGCGGCCGGCAACCTATCACGGCTTTCGCCATTGCTTCATGGTGTGGGTTGAGATGACGGGCCGCAACATCGCCGCTGCTGATGCGGTGCTCCAACATGAAAAGCGGTTGAGCAAGATCGCTCGGAAGTACGCGAAGCACGGATATGAAGCCGAGCGCGCCGCGCTGCTAGCGGACTGGTCTGCCTATGCAACGAGCATAATTCACGGATAACATTCACGCGCGCCGTCGCGCATGGCGGAGATTCCGGGACGCTCGCAAAGCGTGGATCGCGTCTGAGACGATGCTGCGCGGGCATTCTGTCCGTCGATGCCGCCGGCATGGTTCGCAAGTGCGAATATGGAACATGCGGCCGGCAAGGGCGTACGCCGCGCAATCGGACTTTCTGTTCCGTTGCTACTCAAGCCCCGATATACTAATTGACAGGATGATACATCGATGCGGGACGGAGGTTAATGTACCGTTTGTTTTATCTTTTGTTGGGTGTTGTGTGGCATTAGCTACCATGGCCTCTATTTCTTCGCCGGCCAACGCCAAGACAACGACCACACGCGACCGTGGCGGCCGTACCACCGTGTATGGGAACGGGCGCCCCGCAGTGGTTTGCCATTAGCCCGGATATCTCAGTGCGCCCCGAAGGCGCGGATCACCAGTGGAGGAAGGTTCCACCCAGAGAGTTGTCGGTTGATCTGGTAGCTGACGAGCGGCTTGGTCGGGCAACCGGCCGGGCTGGAGCCTCGTGACAAAGGCCGCCTTGGGCGGTTGAGCAATCCAGCGGGCCGTAACGTGAGTGAAGCCTGAGCAGGCCTCGAAAGTGAAATTGCGGATGCCGACCCGCCTGAGATACGGGGAAGGCCGCGTGGGACGGGGAAGCAACCGACATGAGCACCCGTCCGATCCGCCGGGGTAGTGGGCACGGCACGTCGGAAGGGTGGTTCGGGTAATCGGGGGAGACCCGTCAGCGGGCGAAGGTCGCGTCCTCAACGTCGCGACAGGCGGCGGTCCAGGCGGGAGTCGGACAGGGTCGTATGACCGTTGAAGCCGGGTAATGCCGGCGGAGGGAAGGACCCTGACTTCTGGTGCGCTTTCGAAGATGGTGAGGATGCAGGTGATTGGCGATGAGCCTGGCAACACCGATAAGATCCGGACCCTTCAGAGAAAGCTATATCGCAAGGCGAAGGCGGAGCCTGACTACCGCTTCTACCTGCTCTACGACAAGATTTACCGAGCGGACATTCTGCGTCATGCCTATGACGCTGGCCCGCGCCAATGCGGGCGCGCCGGGCGTGGATGGGGTGACCTTCGCGGCGATCGAGGCGGCGGGGCTGGAGGAGTGGCTGGCAGGCCTGCGCGAGGAACTGGTCGAGAAGACGTACCGGCCCGCATCCGGTGCGGCGGGTGATGATCCCGAAGCCGGGCGGCGGCGAGCGACCGCTCGGCATCCCGACGATCCGGGATCGGGTGGTCCAGACCGCCGCCAAGCTGGTGCTGGAACCGATCTTCGAGGCGGACTTCGAGGACAATGCTTACGGCTATCGGCCCCGTTCGCGGAGCGGTGACCGACGCAGTCAAGGAAGTGCACCGGCTGGTCTGCCGGGGCTACACCGACGTGGTTGACGCCGATCTATCGAAATTCTTGGATGCTGTTTCATAATGCCCCCAGGGTTTTTAAATGGTGCGGCCAAGGCTGAGTAAGCGGTTTATCGCACTGTTTACTATAAGGAATATGACGAGGTTGGTGTTCGGTTCGGCGAGAATCTTATTCCGCGTTACATCGTGCAAGAGATCAGTCGCGTCCAAATCCTCGTGGCGGGACCACGTTCTCCAGCTCGGATAGGTTCGGGGAGATGTTTGCTCCTTCATGCGGGTTCAAAGAGGGTGGGTTGCCGATCTGGAAGCTTTAGTCTCAGTCCGACTTTCCCGCCCTTGGTGACGTGGGCGGCTTGAATCTCGCCGCGCTTTACACGCTGCAACACCGTCTGACGGGTGACGCCGAGAGCACGGGTGGCCTCTTGCATGGTGATGAATCCCTCGCCCGCCGAGGCGGTGAAGCGTGCCTTCAGCTCGTCGGTCAATCGGATCCGCCACGGCGCTCCCGGAGTCACCTGCTCGCCGGCGATCAGGCCTTCATTCAGCCAACGATGCAGAGTCGAGGGCGCAACGTTCAACTCGGCCGCCGCCAATGCGATCGTCATGACTTCGCCGCCGCCGGAATCCGGCTTGGGTTCAAAGCAGGGGATACGCCAGTTGGTCCTGAGACTGCCGACCCTGTTGGCTTCGAACCGAAGGCCGCGCGCCGTTTTTCTACCCTGTCGATTAAGGATGCCTGCGATGACTGTGTCCGGATAGAGCAAGGCCAAGCGTCGGACGAGATCGACTGTCTCCTCATCGGTTTTGATCGTCGCAGGTCTTGACCGGGGCAAGGGCACGTCCACATCGGTGATTGCGCCGCCCTTCCAGCGCACGGTGATATGGGCGGCTGGTTCATTGCGATCCACCGAGACAATCACCTCCTCGATGAGCGCTCGCAGGAGCTCCTTTCGATCACGCGGCGTCGTTGTCGACGCGTCCCAGACCGCGGCAAGGTCGGCCCCAACGGCGAGGAGGCGGTCCCGTTCTTCCTGGCTGAGGACGCGGGGCCGCTGCTCAAGACGGCGGGCGAGGTCTTCATTCGCCATCTCCAGATCGACTAAGCGTTGCTCCCATTCGCGTTCGAGCCCGCCGGCGACAAGTCGGTTGTCTGGGTCGACGGCGCGATAGCGCCGCTCCGCGCGCTTGGCCTCATAGGCGGCCCGCTCTGCGGCTTGCCGCCATTGCTTGAGCATCGCCTCGTTGTCGGCCTCGAGTCGCTCGGCGGCGGCGAGCGTGGCCGCGAGTTTGGCGGGCTCGAGCGCAGCGAGAAACGTCTTGGCGAACGCCTGGTCAATCTGCACGCCGCCAACGGTGAGACAGTAGCTTCCACGGCCCTCGACGATGATCTTACCGGCGCAGTGATAGCCGGGGGCGGCGTTGCGCCCGCTATAATGAGTCTTCAAGCGTCGGCCACAGTGTCCGCATGTGCCCAGGCTCTGCAAAAGCGCGGACCCTTCTCTCACGGCGCCGCCCGCTTTGTGCGGCCCTGGGCGCGTGTTGCCGGCCAGCCTGACCCGGTTGGCTTCAAAGGTTCGCCAGTCAATGTAGCCCTCATGGTGTTCCTTGATCAGCACTTGCCACTCAGACTGCGGCAAGTGTCGCATGCATTTTTGGGGCACGCCAGATCCGTCGAGTTTTGTCTCCCGCCGCGTCCGTCCATAAGCGTAAGCGCCCGCGTAGGCGGGGTTGCTCAAAACCTGATGGATCGCGTGGTAGCTGGCGTCGACCCAAAGGATCTCCCACCCCTGGTGCATCCGAAGCGGTATGCGCAGCCCCTCGGATCGAAACCATAACCAAACACGCCGAGCCGAGCCCGTCTCGGCAAAACGGGAAAAGATCCTGGCGATCGTCGTCCTGACGGCTTCATCGGGATGAAATCTGACTTCGCCGTCGGCCTCGCCCCAGACCAGCCCGACAGGCAGGCCGCGCCGCAACTCGCCGCGGGCCGCCTTGTTGCGGATCCCGCCGTTGAGGCGGGCCCGAAGGACATAGAGTTCCGCTTCGCTCATCGTGCCCTTCAGTCCGAGCAGGAGGCGATCATTGAACAACGCGGGGTGGTAAACCCCGTCGGCGTCGCCGATCAACGTATTGGACAGACCGCACAGATCGATGAGTCGGTACCAGTCGGCATTGTTGCGGGCCAATCGCGACACCTCAAGACCCAAAACAAGCCCCACGTGTCCGAGCGCGACCTCGGCGGTCAAGCGGGCGAAACCGGATCGCGCTACGGCTCCGGATCCCGATAGACCAAGATCCTCGTCGATGACCATGACATTGTCGGCGACCCATCCAAGATCGGTGGCCTTGTTCACCAAAGCATACTGCCGGTCGGTCGACTCGCGGTTGTTCTCAACCTGAGCGGCGCTGGACTGGCGCAGGTAGACGATGGCCACACGAGCCAGATGGCTCGACGTTATCTTGAGGGCGTCACTCATCGCCGCCCTCCGGAGTTGCGTTTGCCGCCAACATTTGCGCGATCAGCCGTGAGAGATGCGCCAGCGCGGCGACCTGTGCCCTGGGATCGATCTGTTCCCAGGGCCCCTTTGATGGTTCGTCCGGCTCCACTGGAATTTCGAGAAACACCAACTCCAACTGCATGGTCGCCCTCCTGTTCGGGAGCCGACTCAGCGAGCCGGCTCAGAAGAGCGTCGACGACGGCGCGCACCTTGAGCAAATCGCCGATCAAGCAAAGATCTTCGAGGCCGTCTGCACTTGCGACCAGCGTGGACGAAGGTTCGGTGTCCAAGCCGCCATTCCGGTCCGTCCACGCCGTGGGAATTAACGTGCGGCTCCCATCGGGCAAAATCACAAGAAACTCAGGGACACCCCGTCTTACGAGGCTCCGGATGACGAAGAGCCGGCGCCCTTCAAATACATGCCGTTTACGAGTGACGACGATCGAAATCTGCATCGTCTTGGTGATGGGTAGTCTGGCGTGTCTTCGTTCGACCGGGTCAACCACGACATCCTGATGGGGCTGGTGGCCAAACGGGTGACCGACAAGCGCATCCTGAAGCTCGTCCGCGGCTTTCTCACTGCGGGAGTGCTGATCGATGGACTGGTCGGACCGACCGAGGAGGGAACGCCGCAAGGCGGACCGCTCTCGCCGCTGTTGTCGAACCTGATGCTGGACGTATTGGATAAGGAACTGGAGAAGCGCGGCCATCGCTTCGTGCGCTACGCCGATGACTGCAACATCTATGTGCGCAGTCAGCGGGCGGGCGAACGGGTCTTGGCGAGCGTCGAGCAGTTCCTCACCAAACGTCTCAAGCTCAAGGTCAACAAGGCCAAGAGTGCGGTCGCTGCGCCGCGGGTGCGCAAGTTCCTGGGCTTCAGCTTTACGATCGGGGCAAACGTCAAACGGCGTCTCGCGCCGCAGACGGTGGCCCGGTTCAAAGCGAGGGTGCGGGAACTGACGCGCCGGACCCGAGGTCGCAGCCTCGCGCAGATTATCGAAGAACTATCACGCTATCTCGAGGGATGGCGCGCTTACTTCGGCTTCTGC
The DNA here is from genome assembly GCA_963746235.1 of uncultured Alphaproteobacteria bacterium. Classification (GTDB taxonomy): domain Bacteria; phylum Pseudomonadota; class Alphaproteobacteria; order Rhizobiales; family Xanthobacteraceae; genus JAJPKK01. Next base: position 7,367 of record CAVVCE010000003.1, on the reverse strand, counting down.
GAGACCCCATCGGTGTTACGCAGACTTGAACATTGGACCAGGCGGCGGCTGCGTGCCGTCTCCTGGAAACAGTGGAAGCGTGGTCGGACCCGGTTTGCTGAACTGCGACGCCGCGGCGTCGGCCGGGACCTGGCGGCACATGACCGCCGGCAGCCCACATGGCCCCTGGCGGCTCAGCAACAGCCCCGCCCTGGCCCTCGCGATTCCCCAACGCCGCCCTCGCGGCGCTCGGCTTGCCTCTCCTCGTGCCCACCAAACCGAGCTAATCTACCGAACCGCCGTGTACGGACCCGTACGCACGGTGGTGTGGGAGGGGTGGGGCCGTGAGGCTCCCCCCTATCCCGATCGTTGACCCATACCGGTCGTGCGGGCCAGCTAATTGGTCAGCTCGTTGACAGTAGCCAACAGCGTCTCCGGGACGGTAAGGCCGAGCGCCTTGGAAGCCTTGAGGCTAATCACCAGTTCGAACTTGGTGGGCTGACTCTGTGGGGTGCTGAACTCCTTAATTCATCGCCTCGCCGTCAAGCCTTAATTCCATGCATCCCGTAGGAAGCATCCTTGCAAGTAAAAAACACCAAATCACCTTCTGCGGTCGCACCACCAGAATGCTGAGCATCGGCTGGAATGTAGATCACGGAACCGGGCCTCGCCTCGACATCCTTGCCGTTGACGTCACCTTTGTAAGTGCCCTCAAGAATGAAAATCCATTGCTCATTGGGATGCGAATGCATCACCGCGCCGGTGCCAGCGGGCACGCGCATCAAACCGACCATGATACGGTCGCCCTCTACGCAGGCGCCGCTGGCGCTCGAGTAGCCGGGCCCACCGGGTCTGGGGTTCATCTTTGTAAGTTCAAATTCGTACTCGCCGGGACCGGCGCGCCTCGCCCCTGATGTACGTGCAAAGGACCCGCTGCTGGACATGAAAATACCTCACCGCACTCTACGGACGAATTAATTCGCTCCGCTGATGCAGAACGACAGCATCAGTCCGATTTTGCGCCGGAGAACTTGACTACCTTGGCCCACTTCCTGGTTTCGTCCGCAATCAGCTTGCTGAAATCGGAGGGTGAGCCGGCGAGCGGAACGCCACCCAATTCGCCAAGCCGCGCTGTGATTTCGGGATCAGCGAGCCCTGCATTGATTGCCGCGTTGAGCTTGTCGACGATCTCGACGGGCGTTCCCTTTGGGACGCCAACGCCCCACCAACTGCTCACCTCGTAATCCGAAACGGATTCTCCGACGGTCGGAATGTCCGGCAACGCCTCCGAGCGCGTAGCCGTGGTGACCGCCAGTGCACGCAACCGGCCAGCCTTGATGTGCGCCATTGAATTCGGCGTGGTGTCGAAAACGACCTGTATTTGCCCGCCAAGCAGATCGGTAATCGCGGGTGCGCCGCCGCGATACGGCACGTGAACCATATTGACTCCCGTCATGATCTTGAACAGTTCCCCGGCCATATGAATCGAACTGCCGTTGCCGGCCGACCCGAAATTGAGCTTGCCAGGGTTGGCCTTGGCGTAGGCGATGAATTCAGAAACGGTTTTGACGGGGACCGACGGGTTGATCACCATCACGTGCGGCGTGCGGACGATACTTGCGACCGGCACAATGTCACGAATGAAGTTAAAGTTGAGCTTCTCGTAAAGCGTCGCGTTTATAGCATTGGCCGCAGCGACAAGCAGAATCGTATACCCGTCCGGAGGCGAATGCACGACCACATCCGTGCCGATATTGCCAGCGGCGCCGGGCCGGTTCTCGATGATGAACTGTTGACCGAGCCGGTCCGACAACCATTTTCCCATCAGGCGCGCGAAGATATCCGGCGAACTGCCGGCCGCGGCGCCGACAATGATGCGTGCCGGTTGCAATGGATAATTCTGAGCCCATGACATACCCATCAGGGCGGCAAGTACAGCGGTGCCCGCGGTCGCTTGGAGGAATTGTCGGCGGAGGAATTTCATGACGGACCTCACCAGATTGATCCTGCAGATACAGCGGCACGCTGGCCGACCCGCCAACCGACCTTTCGACGAAGCTGCCGCGCTGCTGCGCGTAATCTCCTGGCCGTAGTCAGCCTCCCTTTCGCCTTTCAACGGTGCGCCGAATTTCGTTAGCTGGCAATTTCTCATTCCGAACTGTACGGTATCATTTCTGCTACCGAAATGAGGGTGGCGATGGAGTGGTCGGATCGCATCGGTCGCCGCATCAGGTTGCGCGACCTTCATATTCTGCTTGCCGTCGTGCAATGCAAAAGCATGGCAAAGGCGGCTGAACAGCTCGCCATTTCCAGGCCTGTCATATCAAGGGCGATCAGTGACCTCGAGCAGGTCCTCGGCGTGCGTCTGCTTGAACGTGACCGTCACGGCGCCGAGCCGACGACATACGGTGCTGCGCTGCTCAAACGCGGTGTCGCTGTGTTCCACGAGCTGCGAGAGGGCGTGAAGGACATCGAATGCCTCGTCGATCCAACTGCCGGGGAAGTGCGAATCGGATGCCACCCCTTTTTGGCCCCAACCTTTGTTGCGGCTGTGATTGATCGGGTCTCCCAGCGCTATCCGCGGATCGTCTTTCATCTCGTAGCCACCCAGGTGGAAGATCTGCACCACGAATTGAGCGAGCGCAACGTCGACCTGCTGGTTGCACAGAGATTCGGTCCCCTTGCGAACGAGAAACTGAAGTTTGAAGTTCTGTATGAGGATGCACATGTTGTTGTCGCGGGCGCGCACAGTCCATGGGTGCGTCGGCGAAGGATCAAACTCGCTGAACTAGCGAATGAATCCTGGGCCCTCCCGCCACCGGAAAGCGCGCTCGGCTCGATCGTAACAGAAGCCTTTCGCGCAGCCGGGCTCGAATATCCTCGCACCACTGTGTTCTCCTTTCCTGCCGAGGTGCGGACCGCACTGGTGGCAACCGGGCGTTTTCTGACAATCTTCCCATCTTCCGTATTGAAATTCTCGACCAACCGCCCGGGGCTCGAGGTGCTGCCGGTTGACCTGCCGGTTCTCCGCATGCCGATCGAAATCGTGACGCAAAAGAACCGGACGCTCGCTCGGACCCCGCAGCTTTTTATTGAGCATGCGCGCGAGGTCGCGAAGCAGCTGGCATGAACATGCATTTGACAGGCCCTAGTCTGACATCGTGATTTCAAACATAACGCGGAACGTCGGCCGCCCGCCGTCAATTGACGCGTTGCGAAAGGTTTATTCAATCGCTTTGTCGGCGGCCGCCGAGCCGGAGGCGGCTGCAACGCGCCACCGTTAGTCGGCGGCGTTGTGCAAAACAGCTTCGAGAGTGGCGTCGAGATACTGGCCCACCGCCGTCACGCGCTGATCGGCATACTGGCTAAAGAACGATGATGGCCGTTCATATTTGAAAATTCCCCTGCCTTAGCTCGTCCTCGAACAGAACCACCCGCAGCGGCGCGTAGAGAGCGCCGGGAGTTGATGGCGGGTCATCATCGAGGCGGTCAGTGGATTACCGATCTCATATTGCATGGCGTTGCGTCTCCCGCCCGCAATCTGCAACAAGGCGCCATGATCGCGCTCTCCAAAGATTGACAGCTTTGGCCCGTTCTCTTCGTAGTCCTTCGCACGTTCATGATCGCCGCTGCGTAACGCCTCGGCGTTGCCGATATCGAGCTTCGGGACTGTGCCTTCGAGCTTTCTGCGGACTTCTGCGAAAGGCCATCCTGACGAAATCCTGATGTGCTCAACCGCAATCGTCTGTGAAGTGGTGGAAGCTGGAGTCGTGGCTTGGGTCATGTCGCACTCCCGTTCCAATTCTCTGAGCCCGGTCGCTTAGGCAACCGAAGCTCACCGCAGGTGTTGATTTAGAAATTCGCTTGTCCGCCCGTTGGCGAGCGCTGCCGCCGCGGCATTGTAGTGCGCCCCATTATGCCGGGAGAAGGCGTGACGCTGACCCGGATAGCTGTAAACGGTCGCGTTCGGCTTTTTTGCCAGCGCCGCTTTGATCTCAGCTTGCGCCGCCTTTGAGATGAATTCGTCCTCCTCGCCGAGGTGCATCAGCAAGGGGGCGCGCAAGCCCGCCAACCTCGCCGAGGTATTTTTCCGTGTCGCCGCCATGATAAGCAACGGCGGCGTCGACCTCATAGCGGGCGGCCGTGATAAAGGCCATCAATGCGCCGAGGCAGTATCCCTGCAGGGCAACCTTTCCGGTCGACTCCGGCAACTCGACGGCGGTGCGGACCGTTTCCATGATATCTCGCGCGCCCGCATCGCGATCATACGCCGCGTAAAGCCGCAGACCGTGTTGCCAGTCAGCTTCAGACCTTACGTCGAGATCGACGCCAGGCTCTTGCCGCCAGAACAGGTCCGGCGCGATCGCGATGAATCCCTGGGCTGCCAACTCATCGCAGGTCGCTCGGATGTCGGCGTTGACGCCGAACAATTCCTGGAGAACGACCACTGCCGGCGCGGGTAAGCTTGGCCGGCCGCGAGATGTAAGCGTGGAATGTTCCATCCGGAGACTCGATGACAATTTGATTTTCCATAGTGCCCTCCTGACGAATCGATTGCCGCTTATCACGGGTCGGCCACTGACTGGCCGATCAGACAGGCGGTAGTTGGCGGCTGTCAGATCGCGATTGAGGTCAAGCTCGGCCACTCAGCGTGCGGACGCCGAAGAGCAGACAGGTCGCCGTCGCGCCGCGACGGTCGCTTCACTGATTGGCCGACGCGGAGTGTCGGCAGCCTCTTCGATGAGCTTGGCCGTTTCCTTCGGATGAGACATGTAGGCCACATGGCTGGAATTCACTTCGACCGTCTTGGCATTGGCGCGCTTCGCCATCATGCGCTCCTGGTCCGGATTGATCGACCGGTCTGCGGTGGCCACCATGTACCAGGTGGGCTTGGTCTTCCAGGCGGGCTTCGTGACCTTGTGGGTGAACGCGTCGGTGGAGATCGGCACCTGCGATATGGCCATGAACTCCGCCTTATCCTGCGGAATGTCCGCCGCGAAGTCGGCCGCGAAATGCTCCTGGTCTATCCACCAGTTGCCGTTGCTGTCCGGCTTGAACGCCTTGGAGGCTTGCGGCAGGGCCTGTTCGATCGACGCACAGCTCTCACCTTCATCGAGCGCAAATGCGGCAATATAGACAAGCGCCGCAACGTTTGGATGATTGCCGGCCTCGGTGATGATGGACCCGCCATAGCTGTGGCCCACCAGAACCACCGGCCCGCCCATGGCGTCGATTGCCGCCTTCGTGTACTTTTGGTCGTCGGCGTAGGAGGTCTCGGGGTGCTGCACCACCGACACCTTGTATCCATCCTTCATGAGGATGTTAGCGACGGCTTCCCAGCCGGAGCCGTCGGCGAAAGCTCCATGCACCAGGACCACGTTCTTAATTTGCTGTGTCATGACCATTCTCCTTTGCAGTAAAGATCCACTCGGATCATTGATGTCGATGTCGAACGCCTTAACGCTTCTGTCTTGCGCAATCGGCGCTGACTTATGGGCGCAACGTGCTCGGCACTGCGGGCCCGCTCACACCGTATCGTTCGACAGCGCGCACAAAATTGTACGAATTTGACCGCTTGTAAGATTTCGCTCGAAAAATTGCCGCGACAGACAACGCCGCTGGCGATTTGCCGCTATTTTTCTGATTATGGGGCGTTTATCCTGCTTCCCGTCCGGGACGACAGTGCTCGCGTTGAGAGCGCGAGAGTGTTTGTCGCTCACGGGAATTAATTGCCGCTTTAGGCTGTTATGGAGGCAATGATGGCTGCGGATGCGATCGAGGACGACCTTGCTAGACGTTTCCGGATAGATCGTCCGCCGACGCTCTTGGCGCGAAAATCGTCAAAAGCACGTATCGGATTCTCGCGCATGCGGAGCAGTCGTCCGACGCGTGGCCGTTCAGTGGCCGTGCCACCGGAAGAGGCTTTTGCATTCCATGTTCCGCTGTCGCTGCCGTTTTTCTCGAACTTATGGACGGCAGGACGGCGCAGAGAAGTGCCCGATCTGCGTCTCGGCGATGCACAGCTGGTTGACCTCGGCGACAATCCGGTCGTCAGTTTGGATATCCCTTTCGATTCGCTTCGCTTTTACATCACGCAGGTTGCGCTCGATGAGATGGCCAATGAAGCCGGAATTCGCCGGGTGAAAGGACTTTACGCGCCGAATTTTGGCGCCCGCGATTTGGTCATGTTCGGTCTGGCGCAAGCGCTCGCCGGCGCGATGGAGCAGCCGGGCGACGGCACCGCCATGTTTTCCGACTGTATCGCGCTCGCTTTTTTCGCTCACATTGTGCGCGCTTACGGCAGCGTCCCGGCCGGGGGACGGAACGCCCGCGGCGGCCTCGCGGCGTGGCAGCTGCAACGCGCCCGCGACTTCATCAATGCCAATTTGGCGGACGATCCTTCGATCGCCGAGGTCGCGAATGAGTGCGGGCTGTCGAGCGAGCTACTTTGTCCGGGCGTTCAAGCAGACGACGGGCGTCCCGCCCTACCAGTGGCTGACCAAACAACGCGTCGAGCGCGCCAAAGAACTCTTACAGGACCCAGCGCTGCGAACTCGCCGATATTGCCCAGCTCTGCGGCTTTGTTGACCAAAGCCACTTCACGCGCGTTTTTTCCAGGAGCGAGGGTTACAGCCCGGGCCGGTGGCGCCGCCTCTATCGCTTTTAGCCCGATCAATTGTTTGGCGCCGCCGGGATTGCAGACGCGATACGACCTTGAGAAGCCGCGCAGGGCGGTCTTTCGTTCTCATTCACATCGGTGGCCGCTATTGGCCCGGTGCAGGCGCCGCCCCCGTCGGCCCTGGCGGCCGGTTTCTGGGGGGCAGCCGTCGCCGAGGGGGACGCGCCCGCCCATCGATCGCGGCCGAGGTCTCGCCCTTGGCCCGGACGGTCATGAGAACCTTCCCGCGCACATAGGCCGCATTGACGAGGCCGCAGGCGGTCTGCTAGCTGTTCTCCTCCGCATTTACTTCCCTTACGGCGCTCACGACGTTCTGCGGGTCGCCGTGCAGGAGTGTTCCGACCCGCTCCGCTTGGCGTTGGTGCCGCAGGCGGATGTCGCCACCGGTCTCCTGCGCTCCACCGGCTTGCTGAGCAATCGCGCTTGGTGCCGCGATAAGGCGATCGAGTATCGGCCGCGGGAATTCCAGGAAATTTCACTTAACAAGTGGCTGCGAGCCTTGCCGCAGTAGTCGGCCATGGCGCACACCAATCCGAAAAAAGAGGATCTTGAGCGGGTCCCGCTGACGGAAATCCGATCAGCTGGTGATAGTCCCGCTGCCACCGCGCCGATGAGCTCATTGCGTAAGGCATGGCCGGCAACGGCGGATTTGCTCAATTTGGGCATCAATAATGAGATTTCTGCTCCGCAGCGTCGCGGTCATGATCTA
>CAVVCE010000002.1:0-51157 GCA_963746235.1 uncultured Alphaproteobacteria bacterium | reverse complement strand
GAGCGCCTCCAGATCCGGATGACCGACCGCCTCGCGCTGCGGCATGTAGCCGGGGATCGCGAGCGTCTTGGCGTAGGCGCCCGGCTCGAGCGGCGGCACGGTCGGGACCGGTTCGGGGTTTCTTCGCGCTCGAGCGCATCCAGGCAGGTCTGGGCGTTGTCGAGCATGTACCAGGGATCGCTGCGGCCGGCCTGCAGCGTCTCGATGTAGTACTCGAGGCTGACGATCGCATCGGCCAGCCGATCCAGTATATCCGGGGCGAGCGCGGCGCCGCCGGGCTGCATCACGCGCTTCAGGTGCGTGATGTCCTCGATGATCTCGACCGCGCGCGTCTTGCCGAGCATCAGCAGCCCGGCCTTGATGCCGCGCATCAGCTCGGGCCAGTTGTCGAAGCCGGCCGCATCGAGCGTGCCGCTGACGTTCTGCGCGAGCTTTCCTTGATGCGCGCCAGATTGACCACGCACTCGCGCAGCACCGCGGCCTGCACCTGCTGGAAATCCTGGTCCGGCGTCTTCGCTCGACTTCGGCGCACTGGCTGCGCGGCAGGATCAGGCCGACCAGCTGCTCCTCGAGATGATCCTCGACCTTGATCAGCTCGCCGCCACCTGCACCAGCGCCGGCTCGTCCGCCTCGCGCGGGCCGGCGACGATGCCCTCGAGCGCGCGCGGTCGCTCCTGCACCTGCGCGCGCAGTTCGCCCAGGCCCAGCACGCCCAGCGTGTCGCCGATCTTGCGCAGCATCTCGATCTGCGGGGCCAGTTCCTCGCTGGCCGCCGGCGCGGCGCACGAACATATCCAGCACATCCTTGACGCGACAGATCCTCGCGGATCGCCGCGGCCACGGTGTGCATCAGCTTGACCGAGGGCGCCGAGAGGTTCTCGCGCTCCTGCTCGACCGACTCATCGACCGGCAGCAGCTCGGCCAGCCGGAACGAGGCGCGCACCGCCGCCACGCGCGGGCCGGCCGAGGTCGGCGCGCGCAATGTAATAGAGCAGGTTGTTCAGCAGCTCGATCGGCGGGTACTGCGCGTAGCGCTCCTCGCCCTCTCATACAGCCGCTTGATCTCGCGATCGGCGAGCCCCAGCAGCCGCTTGACCGAAACGCTGCCCTCGACGCCGTTCTCGCGCAGCGCTTCGAGCAGCGCGCCGATCACCCACCAGAGCTGGAACACCGACTGCTGGGTCGCCACCTGCTCCAGCCGCGTCGCCACCGCCGCCAGGATCTCGAGGTTCTGTTCGCGCCGCTCGCCGCGGATCCAGCCGACCAGTCCGGTCTGGAAGCGCGCGCGCAGGCGCCGCGCCCACTGCGCCACCGACAGCGGCGCCTCGCCCGGCGCCGGCGCCGTCGGCTGCGCCTGGCGATCGCACTTGAGGTTCAGCAGCAGCAGCGTGCCTTCCGACAGCAGCGCACTGCCGCGCACCGCGCGCAGGTCATTGAGCAGCGGCAGCAGCACCAGCGCCAGATCGCGGCCGCCGGCGAGCACGCGCTCCAGGTAGCCGGGCAGCTGCACCATCGCGCGCATCAGCGCATCGAGTGCTCTCGGCCTGGTTCTTGCGCTCGGCGCCGAGTCGCCATCAGGTAGCGCGCCACCTGCTCCATCTCCTCGGCCAGCAGCGCCGCGCCGTAGATCTCCAGCACCCGCAGCACGCCCTGCACCTGGTGCAGTTCGTGGCGGCAGCGCTCCAGCAGCGCCGGTTGCCGGGCTGCTCGACGTGCGCTCTCGAGCGCGACGCGCGCCTCGGCCAGCGCGACGCTGATCTCGCGCGCGACCGTGTGCAGGGTTTGCGTGGCCAGCTCAGTCATGCTGCATTGCTCGAATCGCACGGCGCTCAAGAGCCGCCGAGCGCCTTGACCTTCTGGCGCACTGGGCTGGCTGCGCGTCTGGCGGTGCGCCGGCGCGCGCCTGCGTGCGCGGCCGGCGCGCGCTGGCGGCATCGTCGCGAGCGCGCAGCGCGGTGCGCCGGTGCCGCGCGCCGCCCGGCAGGCGGAAGCCGGCGACCGACTTGCGCAGCGCCGCCGACAGATCGGCGAGCTTGACGATGGCTGCGAGGTGGCGCTGGTGGAGTCGGCCGTCTGCGCGCTGATCTCCCGCAGCACCTGCATGTTGCGCGCGATGTTCTGCGCCGCGGTGGACTGGCTGCGCGCACTGGCCGGAGATGTTCTGCACCAGGCTCGCGATCTGGTTGGAGACCTGCTCGATCTCCTGCAGCGCGGCGCCGGCGTTCTCCGCCAGCAGCGCGCCGCCCACCACGTCGGTGGTGCTGCGCTCCATCGACACCACCGCCTCGTTGGTGTCGGTCTGGATGGTGCGCACCAGCACCTCGATCTGCTTGGTGGCAGTGGCGGCGCGCTCCGCCAGGCGCTGCACCTCATCGGCCACCACCGCGAAACCGCGGCCCGCCTCGCCGGCCATCGAGGCCTGGATCGAGGCGTTGAGCGCCAGGATGTTGGTCTGCTCGGCGATGTCGCTGATCAGCTCGACGATGTTGCCGATCTCCTGCGAGCTCTCGCCGAGGCGCTTGATGCGCTTGCTGGTCTCCTGGATGGTCTCGCGGATCGTGTTCATGCCATCGATCGTGCGGCGCACGGCGTCGCCGCCCTTGTGCGCGACGTCCACCGAATGGCGCGCGACGTCGGCGGCGCGCTCGGCATTGCCCGACACCTCCTCGATCGACGCCGCCATCGCGCCGATCGACTCGGTGGCCGAGCCGATCTGCTTGGACTGCGCGCTGCTCGCCTTGGCCAGGTGCGAGGCCAGCGCCTGGGTCTGGCGCGCCGCGCCATCGAGCTGGATGGCCGACTGGTTGATGGTCGTCACCAGCTTGCGCAGCGCCTCGACCGCGTAGTTGACCGAATCGGCGATCGCGCCGGTGATGTCCTCGGTCACGGTCGCCTGCACCGTCAGGTCGCCCTCGGCAAGGTTCGACATCTCATCCAGCAGCCGCATGATCGCCTGCTGGTTGCGTTCGGTCTCCTTCTTCTGTGCATCCGAGCTCGCCCGCTGCCGCTCGGCGGCCCGCCGCATGCTCAAAGCCATGAAGAGCGCGGCGAGCAGGAAGCACAGGCCCACCGCCAGGAGTGCCGGGACGAGCCAGGGGAAAGCGCGTCCCAAGCCTGCCGGGCTCGCCCCGAGCGCGGGCGCCGCGAGCGCCGGAGCATCGGTGGCGATGGCACGGGCAGCGCTCTGGGCCGCACTCAAGGTCACGGCGGCTCCCGCCAGGCGCTTCACCGCCGGCGCCAGCTGCGCGTAGAGACCATCGAGTGTCTTGAGATGGGCCGCCGCGTCCGGTGGGCTCAGGCGAATGCCGGCCGTGCCGCCCGAGCCCTCGAAGCCCTGCAGGAGCTGCCCTAAGTCATCGCTCGCCTCGACCAGGCGCTGGGGCGTCTGGGCATCGGCGCCGCCGTGAATGAGCTTGCGGGCCTCTACCTGTAGCTGGGCTGCGCGGGCCTGGAAATGCTCCAGCACCGTGGCGGCAGCCGGGGAAGGCGCCAGGGCAGCAAGCGCCGTGGCCTCATCGGTCAGGTGGGGGCAAGGCGGCCTGGATATCGTTCAGGGCGCTGCTGGCATCCACGAGCGTCCGCCGATGAGTGCTGGATCGTGCCGGCATCTCCCGTGAGTCTCGTGAAACGCGCATCGTTCGTGAAAGAAGCGCCCGAGTTACGCGAATCAGCGTCCTCCAGGGCCTTCTCGCTCTGCTGGAAGCGCGAGAGTGCCTGCTGGTCGCCGGTAGCGGCGGCCTTGGCATCGATCGCGAGCCCGTAGAGCGCCGCTACGGGAGCTCCGGAGGCGGCCTGGGGACCATGGCCGGACAGCAGGAAGACCGCACCGCTGCCGAGGAGGAAGAGCGCGGCAACGATGAGGAGCGCCGCCAGGATGCCGGGCTGCCGGACGGCCGGGTTCGGGTTCATGCCGCGGCCTCCGAGAAGGCCTGGCTCTCGAGGATCGTGCGCAGCGAGAGCACCGGCCACTGCTCGTGGCCACGCCGGAAGGCCCCGGCGAGGTAGCGCTCGCAGCGGGCAACCGTCGGCGGGGCATCTCCGGAGAATTCATTTTCGGCGAAGCGCCGGAAGCCGAGCACCTCGTCCACGAGCAGTCCGGCGGGGATCTCGCGGTGGTTGGCGACCAGAATCCGGGTATTGCGCGACACCGGGGTCACGCCCGAGCCCAGGAAATGGCGCAGGTCGATGACGCAGCAGCTGGCCGCGTACGTTGGCCAGCCCCTTGATCCAAGCCTTCGCGCCCGGCACCCGGGTGGTACCGGAAGGCACGCCGAGCACTTCGCGGGCGGCTTCCCGCCAACTCCGTGACCGACCAGACCGTCGAACTGCCGGGGCGCACGCTGCACTTCAAGGCGACGGCCGGCTCGATCCCGCTCAACGATGCCGAAAGCGGCGCCCTGCAGGCCGAAATCGCCTATGTGGCCTATGTCATGGGCTCTCCCGCCGACAACCGCCCGGTGACGTTCCTGTTCAATGGCGGGCCGGGCGCCGCCTCGGCCTATCTCGACCTCGGCGCTGTCGGCCCGTGGCGGCTGCCGCTCGACAACATCACCTCTTCGATGTCGCCTACGCTCGGGCCGAACGCCGAGACCTGGCTCGACTTCACCGATCTCGTTTTCATCGACCCGGTCGGGACCGGCTACAGCCGCATTGCGGCGAGCGGCGACAATGTGCGCCGGCAATTCTATTCGGTGGACGGCGATGCCAATGCGCTCGCGGTGATGATCCGCAAATGGATCGAGAAGACCGGCCGCCAGGCCGCCGTCAAGTTCGTGGTGGGCGAAAGCTATGGCGGCTTTCGCGTTCCCAAGGTCGCCCGCGCGCTCAGCGGGCAGGGCGTCGGCATTCGCGGGCTGGTGATGATCTCGCCGGTGCTCGACTTCGCGACGCTCGGCAACCGCCGGCACGATCCGATGTCGTGGGTGGCACGCCTGCCGTCGATGGCCGCGACTGCACTCGAGGCCAAAGGCCCCTTCGACCGCGACCGGCTGCGCGAGGTGGAGAGCTACGCGTCCGGCGACTATCTGCAGGATCTCCTGAAGGGGGAGAAGGACGCGGCCGCGATCGAGCGGATGACGCCGCGGATCTCGACCTATACCGGGCTCGACCCCTCCGAGGTGCGCCGGCTCGCGGCGCGCGTCGACAGCGCGACGTTCCAGCGCGCGCTCAACCGCCAGCGCGGCCGGGTCGCCAGCGCCTATGATCCGACCGTCACCGCCTTCGATCCGACGCCTTCGGCGCAGACGTCGCGGTTTTCCGACCCGGTGCTCGACGCCATGGGACCGCCGCTCACCAGTGCCATGACGGCGCTCTACCAGGGTCCCCTGCATTGGCGGGTCGACCAGCCCTATCACCTGCTCAACAACGAGGTGAACGGGCAATGGGGCTGGGGCCGCGGCCGCGTCGGTCCGGAGGTCGTCGACGACCTGCGCAACGCGCTCGCCGGCGACCGCGACCTCTATGCGCTCGTGGCGCATGGAGCAAACGATCTGGTGACGCCCTATTTCGCGACCGAGCTCATCCTCGACCAGCTCCCGATCTACGGGTCAGCCGATCGCGTCAAGCTCGCGGTGTATGGCGGCGGGCACATGTTCTACAGCCGCGACGCATCGCGCCGTGCCTTTCGTGAGGACGCCCTCGCCCTCTACAAGGCTGCGCTGCAGCGAGAGTGAGAGGGCTGGAGCTTGCACCCCCTCTCCCGCTTGCGGGGGAGGGTTGGGGAGTGGGCCCGGCCACCCGTATTACGGTGACAGTGATGTTAATAGTTCGGACGAAATGTCATTAAGTGCACGTAATTGACATGATGCGCTCCACTGGAAGGGACGTCGGGGTTCGCCCCCCGGTTTCACGCCAGCTCGATATCGCCGTCGATCTCGAACGCGAGGTCTATCCCGCCGACCGTGACGACCGCCTTGGCCGGTCGGTCGCTGTCCTTGAGCCGGCTGTGGCCTTTACCTCGCGATATCTGGGCGCGGCCATACCGATAATTCTACGTCGATATAGCTGCCGGCAGCCGCCGTGTTCACGGCGGCGGCAATCTTTTCCAGGTGCAATTTCACTATCGGCCATCGCGGAGTGCTCAGGACCACAAGAGCTATCCTGCGGCCTTCAAGGTTCTGCTGATAGCGCATGTTTTTGTCGGCGGTCACGACCACGTCAAAACCGGCTCGCTCCGCTGCCTCCAGCAAGTCGCCGTTGCTCAGCGTATCCCACCCGCGGTCTTTCGCCCTGATCACCGTGTGTCCGGAGAGAAATCGCGCAACGCCCTTCGGGGTTACGTGGTCAAACAGAATGAGCATCGACCTGCGAACCGGCACGTCCGCGTGGCGGCGCGTCGAGACTTCGTGCGGCAAACTCTAGTACCGCGTTGATCTGCTCCTGCGTTATTTCGAATTGCTCAATAATGTCGCTTATGCTGGCTCCAGCTTCGAGGTTTTCGAACACGGCGGATACCGGCATCCGAGTATCGCGAAATACCCATGCGCCGCCCAGTCGGCCCGGCACGCTTTCCACCGCGGGGCATTGCGACCAATCAAGAAGAGCCATGTTGCTTCCGTCCTTTTGGGGGCAATTTTACCACAGAAATGGGGGCTGCACTAAGCGCTGGATCGAGACAGATCGGTGTTCGCGTCCTACTCCGCCACCGCATCCTCATATTCGCCGCTGAGCGCGAGCCACTCGTCCTCCGCGCGCGCCAATCCGCTCGCGGCATCGGCGCGCTCCTTGCCGAGGGTGGCGACGCGGGCGGGGTCGCGGTCGTAAAGCTTGGGATCGGCCAGCATGGCGTCGATCTCGGCGATGCGCTTGCTCAGGCGGGAGATGGTCTTGTCGAAGCCGTCGATGCGCCGCTTGAGCGGCGCCAGTTCGGCGCGCTTTTCGGCGGCGGCGCGGCGTTGGTCCGCGCGCGATTGCCGGGCGTCGTCCTTGGCGGCGCGGTCCTCCCCATTGCCGCCGCCGGCGCCGAGCACGAGGCGGCGGTAGTCGTCGAGATCGCCGTCGAATGGCTTGACCCCGCCGTCGGCGACGAGCCACAGCCGATCGGCGCAGGCTTCGAGCAGGTGGCGGTCGTGGGACACCAGGATCACGGCGCCGGAATAGTCGTTGATGGCCGCGATCAGCGCGGCACGGCTGTCGATGTCGAGGTGGTTGGTGGGCTCGTCGAGCACGACGAGATGCGGCCCTTCGAAGGTGGCGAGGCCGAGCAGCAGCCGCGCCTTCTCGCCGCCCGACAGGTTGGCGACCGGCGTGTCCGCCATGGCGGCGGAAAATCCGATTGCGCCGGCGCGGGCGCGCACCTTCGCCTCCGGCGCGTCGGGCATCAGCTTGCGGACGTGGTCATAGGCGCTGGCGCCGGGATTGAGTTCGTCGAGCTGATGCTGGGCGAAATAGGCGATCCTGATCTTGTCCGCCCGCGTCACGGTTCCCGAGAACGGCGCCAGCCGCCCGGTCAACAGCTTCGTCAGGGTCGATTTTCCGTTGCCGTTGGCGCCGAGCAGCGCAATGCGGTCGTCGGCATCGACGCGCAGCGAGAGGTGGCGCAGCACCGGCCGCTCCGGCTCGTAGCCGACATCGGTGTCGTCCAGCGCGATGATCGGCGGCGACAGCGGCTTGTCGGGGGAGGGGATCGTGATCTCCCGCACATTGTCCTCGATGCGCACGTCGATCGGCTGGAGCTTGGCGAGCAGCTTGAGGCGCGACTGCGCCTGGCGCGCCTTGGTGGCCTTGGCGCGGAACCGCTCGACGAAGGCGGTGAGCCGCTTGCGCTGGAGATCCTGCTTCTTGGCGAGGCCGAGATCGAGGGCGAGGCGCTCGTTGCGCTGGCGCTCGAACGAGGTGTAGTTGCCGCGGTAGAAGGTGAGCTTGCCGCGGTCGAGATGCAGGATCGAATTCGACGGCAGAGTCCAGCAGATCGCGATCGTGGCTGATGACGATGACGGTGCGCGGATAGCGCGCGATATGGTCTTCGAGCCACAAGGTGCCTTCGAGGTCGAGATAGTTGGTGGGCTCGTCGAGCAGCAGGATGTCCGGCTCGGCGAACAGCGCCGCGGCGAGCGCGACGCGCATGCGCCAGCCGCCGGAGAATTCTGCGCAGGGGCGCTGCTGGTCGGCATGGGAGAAGCCGAGCCCGGCGAGGATCGCGGCGGCGCGCGCCGGCGCCGCATGGGCTCCGATGTCGGCGAGCCGCGACTGGATGTCGGCGATGCGATGCGGGTCGGTCGCGGTTTCCGCCTCGGCGATGAGGAGGCTGCGCTCGCGGTTGCCGGCGAGCACGATCTCGATCAGGCTTTCCGGCCCGTCCGGGGCTTCCTGGGGCAGCCGGCCGATGGTCGCGCGGGAGGGCCAGGCGAAGCGGCCCTGCTCGACCGCGAGATCGCCGACAATGGCTCGAAACAGGGTGCTCTTGCCGGTGCCGTTGCGGCCGACCAGGCCGACCCGGGCACCGGAGGGAATCTGCGCCGTCGCCCGCTCGATCAGGAGCCGGCCGGCCACGCGTATCGAAATATCGTCGATCACCAGCATGGGCGTGGTATGGCCGCAATGGCAGCCGGGATGCAACCGGTTCGTCGCATCCCCAAGGCATGGATCCTCAAGGCATGGGTCCTCAAGGCATGGTCCCGCGGCATGGGTTGCCAGGACCCCGCCGCCCGCGCCACAATCGCGTCAACCGCCGCGTCCGGCCGGGCCACGGCGGAAAACAGGGGGATGACATGTGCTTAGCCGGATGCGAGCGCGCCGTGCGCGAGGCGCTGACGCGGCGCGGCTTCTTCAGGGAGGCCACGGCGGGATTCGCGGCGACAGTCGTGGCGAGCGGCGCTGCCGTCGCGGCGCCGAAGAGCTTCACCACGGTGGTCGATCTCACCCACACCATGTCGCCGGACTTTCCGACCTTCAACGGCAAGCCGGGCATCGAGATGCAGCGCGAATTCGCCTTCAAGAAGGACGGCTACAATCTGTACTGGTGGCGCGTCAGCGAGCATGCCGGCACCCATATGGATGCGCCCATCCATTTCTCCGAGCACGGCGCGGCGGCGGACAAGCTCGCGATCGACCAACTGGTGGTGCCGCTCGCCGTCGTCGACATCGCCTACAAGGCCGAGCAGGACGCCGACTATCTGTTGTCGCGCGATGATCTCGCCCTGTGGGAAAGCAAGAACGGCCGGCTGCCGGACGGATGCTGCGTCGCGCTCTACTCCGGCTGGGGCGAGCTGTTGACCACCGACGAGGCGAGATTCAGCGGGCGCGACATCAACGGCACCTTCCATTTTCCGGGCTTTGCCCCCGAGGCCGCGGAGTGGATGATCAGGGAACGCAAGGTGGCCGGCATGGCGGTCGACACATTGTCGCTCGACAACGGGCCGTCGCAGGATTTCAAGACCCACAAGCTGTGGCTGCCGTCGGGCCGGTGGGGGCTCGAAAACGTCGCCAATCTCGGCAAGGTTCCAGCGAGCGGCGCCACCCTCGTGGTCGGCGCCCCCAAGGTGAAGGACGCCACCGGCGGCCTGACACGGGTGCTGGCGCTGGTGTAGCCCGCCGGTTCCGAGGTTGAGGCTGCGTAGCGTGTAGGGTGAGCAACGCCAACGGCGCCCGGCCTTCTGCCGGCCCGATGACAGGCTGCACGTGCCCACGTTGCACGAACGACGTGGGCACGCGCAATGCACCCTGCGTCTAGTAGTCCATACCGCCCATACCGCCCATGCCGCCCATGCCACCGCCAGGCATTGCCGAGGCCCCACCTTCTTTCTTCGGCCGTTCGGCGACCATGGCTTCCGTGGTGATCAGAAGCCCGGCGATCGACGCTGCATTCTGCAGCGCCGCCCGCACGACCTTGGTCGGGTCGATGATGCCCTTGCTGACGAGATTGACGTACTCGCCGTTCTGGGCGTCGAAGCCGTACGAGTATTGGTCTTTCTCCAGGATCTTGCCGACGATGACCGACCCGTCTTCGCCCGCATTGATGGCGATCTGGCGCGCCGGCCAAGAGAGCGCCTTGCGCACGATATCGACGCCGGTTTTCTGGTCGTCGTTCTGCGTGCGTACCTTCTTGAGCACTTCGCTGGCGCGCAGAAGTGCGACGCCGCCGCCTGGCAGGATGCCTTCCTCGACCGCGGCGCGGGTGGCGTGCATCGCGTCGTCGACGCGATCCTTGCGCTCCTTCACCTCGACCTCGGTGGCCCCGCCGACGCGGATCACCGCAACGCCGCCGGCGAGCTTCGCCAGCCGTTCCTGCAGCTTCTCCTGGTCGTAGTCGGAGGTGGTCTCCTCGATCTGCACCTTGATCTGGGCGATGCGCGCCTCGATGTCGGTCTTCTTGCCGGCACCGTTGACGATCGTCGTGTTCTCTTTCTCGATCATCACCTTCTTGGCGCGCCCGAGCATATTCAGAGTGACCTTGTCGAGCTTGATGCCGAGATCCTCGCTGATCACCTGAGCGCCGGTGAGGATCGCGATGTCTTCGAGCATCGCCTTGCGGCGATCGCCGAAGCCCGGTGCCTTCACCGCCGCGACCTTGAGTCCGCCGCGCAGCTTGTTGACGACGAGCGTGGCGAGCGCCTCGCCCTCGATATCCTCCGCGATGATGACGAGCGGCTTTGAGGTCTGCACCACCGCTTCGAAGAGCGGAAGCAGCTCCTGCAGGCCGGACAGCTTCTTTTCGTGAGATCAGGATGTAGGCGTCATCCATTTCGACACGCATCTTGTCGGCGTTGGTGATGAAGTAGGGCGAGATGTAGCCGCGGTCGAATTGCATGCCCTCGACCACCTCGAGTTCGGTCTCCAGAGACTTCGCCTCTTCGACCGTGATCACACCCTCGTTGCCGACTTTCTTCATCGCGTCGGCGAGAAACTTGCCGATCTCGGAATCGCCGTTGGCGGAAATCGTGCCGACCTGGGCGATCTCTTCGTTCGACGTGACCTTCTTCGAGTTCTTCTTCAGGTCCGCGACCACCGCTTCAACCGCGAGGTCGATGCCGCGCTTGAGGTCCATCGGATTCATGCCGGCGGCGACAGCCTTGGCGCCTTCCTTCACGATCGCTTGAGCGAGAACCGTGGCGGTCGTGGTGCCGTCCCCGGCAAAGTCGGATGACTTCGAGGCCACCTCGCGCACCATCTGCGCGCCCATATTCTCGAACTTGTCTTCGAGTTCGATCTCCTTGGCGACGGTCACGCCGTCCTTGGTGATGCGCGGCGCGCCGTACGACTTGTCGAGCACGACGTTGCGCCCCTTGGGGCCGAGCGTCACGCGCACCGCGTTGGCGAGAATGTCCACGCCGCGCAACATCCTGTCGCGCGCATCGATCGAAAATCTTACGTCCTTCGCAGCCATTTTCGTTCTCCTTGAGGTTTGACGCGACAGCCTTTAGGCGGCCTTCTTGCGGGCCGTGGTCTGTTCGATCACGCCCATGATGTCGCTCTCTTTCATGATCAGGTATTCGACGCCGTCGATCTTGACCTCGGTGCCCGACCATTTGCCGAACAGCACCCGGTCGCCCTCCTTGAGGTCGATCGGGATGAGCTTGCCGCTTTCGTCGCGGCCGCCTGGACCGACGGCGATCACCTCTCCTTCAGTGGGCTTCTCTTTGGCGGTATCCGGAATGATGATTCCGCCTGCAGTCTTTCCCTCGGCGTCGATGCGCGTGACGACGATGCGGTCGTGAAGCGGCCGAAACTTCATGTCGGTCCTCCTAAGGATTTGTTCCTGTTAATTTTTCGGATAGAGGCGAGGGGCGTCGCGGGCCGCAACATGAATGCGGTCTCCCCCTCTCCACCTCAGTTGGCGTGCTTTTAGCACTCGTCAAGTGCGAGTGCTAATTTGCCGCCGGTAATCCCGACATAATCCATCTAACATATTGAAAATATGAGAGAAATTTATTTCATGGGCTTTGAGGCACGCAAGGCGATCCGACCAGCATTCGATCGGCGCAAAATTCGCACCCCTGACCTTGGCGCCGCATCGCGAGCTGATGGGCACAAATGCAAGCTGGCACAAATGATCGTCCGAACGCGTCCGATGGCCGGTTGCTCCCACCGCGCCGCAAAGCGTATCAATCCAAAGAGCTCAAATCGCCGCCGGATGAAAATTCGGCGGCAAGCCAAATTGAATCAAGTAAGCAGCGTCAGGAAAGATGATGGTCAGCGACAGCAAGAAAACCAAAGCCAACCTCGCTCCGAAAACCGAATCTCCTCCGGAGAAGAAAACCCCGAATCTCCTCCGGAGAACAAGGGCACTTCTGCAGACCCATCCAAGGCTGAAAGTGGCGATACAGCCGCCGCCTCCAGCTATAGCAGGGGGGAGGGTCAGAAACCGGTTTCTAAAGCGTATAAGGATAACTGGAACGCGATTTTCGCAAAGAAGAAAAAGCGATAATTCGGTGGCTGAGAGTTCGGTAGCGCTGTCACCCGCTACAGGAGAGCGACATGCTTCGATTCCAATTCGCCACCCCGGCCTCGATTGCGACAAAACGGCCGTCTTGCCCGAAGTGCGGGACGATGATGAGATTGGCACGTATCGACCCCCATGGCCCTGAGTACAGAAAGCGGACCTTCGAATGCGCTCACTGCGACCATTCGGAGAGTGCTCTCGTGAGACTCACGTAGAAGCGCGCTGTTCTCGGAGGAGAAACGGCCCAAAAAGGCGAAGAGTGGGCCGCAATAGCCTTCAGGACCTAGAATTGGCAAATAAAATTATAGAGTGCTCTTGTATTGTGAAAAGCAATCACCAGTTTTCGTGAGTACCTGAAAAGCTGTTTTTCATGTATTTTATAAGGAGTCACTTATGTCTAATTCGCAAAGCAATACTCCAGCCAGCTCCAATGAAACGCCGAAGACCCCCGCTCCGGGCGTTGCCGCGCCGCCGCCCCAGCAGAATCAGGGCGACAAGCCGGCCGCCAAGCCCGGTGAGCAGCAGAAGTAAGCTGTACATCTTCTCCGATCTGAGAAGGCCCTGCGCTCTGCGGGGCCTTTTTCGTTACCGCAGGGCCGCGTGGCGCCCCGTCAGCAGCGTAGGGTGGGCAAAGGCGGCCGAGGTTCGCTTGACTTGGCGCGGCGCATGTTCCGCCGTGCCCTCGGGGTGCTTACGACGTGGGCACGGCGGAACACACGCCGTGCTAAAAAATAACACCTCGGCCGCCTTTGCCCACCCTACAGCGGCGCGACGGAAGCCGTCTCACCCGTCCCAGTCGATGGTGCCGGATTCCCACTTCGCCCTGACCTTGGCCGACTTGCGGATGAGCTCGTCGATCGCGGTCACCGGCTTCTTTTCGGGATTGGCCCGGCAATAGCCGATCACCAGGTTGAGCACCTTGCTTTCGTCGAGGGTGCTGAGATCGACGTGCTTGCTGCCATCTTCCAGCAGCGCGATGTTGGCGGCGCTGATATAGCCCTGGACCCACGCATAGAGCATCACGTTGACGGGATTGTTGAGGCCCTCGCTGGGGTTGAGATCGCTGACGAGGCGCCCGCAGCTCGACGTGCCGATGCCCTGGGTGGCGAGCGGCTCGGCCCGTGCGTCGGGGCAGGAGAGGGACAAGCCGAGGGACAAGCCGAGGGACAAGGCGAGCGCGGCGCAGAACAATACGCCAGGCAGTTTCGACCTCATTGTCGCGGGCTCCCGTCTTTGGTGATGCGCAACGCGTGGACGCAAGGCGGTGACGGCCGTCAGGCCGTGGCGATGCGGCTCTTCCACATCGCCCAGGGCCGTTGGAAATTGGTGTCCTTGCGTCCGGTGATCAAGTCGCATTCCTCCGCCTCGAGAAATTTGATCGGGCCGCCCAGCGCGATCGCCTGCGCCTGCAAGCGCGCATTGACCTCGGTGTATACCGCCCGATAGACCGCCGTCATGATGTTCGCCCCGACGCACACATTGCCGTGGCCGCGCATCAGCGCCACATTGCTGCCGCCCAGGGTCTGCGCCAGGCCGCGGCCATGCTTGGCGTTGCGAATCAGCAGGTCGGTCATGCCGTCGCAGTCGCGGATTTCGAAATTGGGCACGTCCTGCTTGAGGAAGGCCGACATGTGGCAGATCGGCCGCAGCTTGACATTGGTCACGCTGAACGGAATGACTGTGGGCGAATGGCTGTGCACGATGGCATTGACATCGGGTCGCGCCTTGTAAATCTCGCCGTGGATGAAGCGCTCGATATACATGAGGCGCCCGGCCTGATCGACCGGATTGGAATCGAGGTCGTATTCCATGATATCCGCCGCGGTGATGATCGCCGGCGATTTGGAGCGTGACAGAAAATATCGTTCGGGCGCATGGGGATGACGCATGCTCACATGGCCGTAGCCGTCGAGGACGCCCTGGTCGGCGAGGATGCCGTTGGCCGCGACCAGGTCTTCTATGGCCACGGGGTCGACCGGGCCGCCGGATCGCGGTGCGGGTGCTTGATCGTTCATGCGATGGTGACCAATGTGCCGATGGCAAGGGGTCCTTCTAATAGCCAATTCGCCTGCGCCGACCAAGCGTGGATGTGGGCGCCGGCGCGATTGATGGTAGCCTTGCCTGGTCCGGTGCGGCATAATCGCGAAAACCCTTTGGGGTGGGCGGGCTTAGCGTTCGAAACAGGGGGCAGATGATGCCGGGCGTAGATACGGCGGCGGGAACCCTCGCGGTTCCGATCTGGCTGGCAGGCGCGGCGGCCGCCGTGGTCGTGGTGGCGGTCTTGCTCGCGGTCAAAAGAGCGGGCGGCGTCGCACTGATCGCGTCGCTGTTTCGCGTCGGCCTGATCGCGGCCATCGTCCTCGGCGCCTGGCTCTATGTGCAGCAGCGCGACGTTGCCGCAAAGGACCCCAATCCCGGCAGCGAACGCCGTGCTCTCGATGATCGCAAAACGGCGCTGATGGCGGGCTCGATTGCGCCGGGATCGGCGCTGTCCTGCCTCGATGAACTCGCCGGCGAAGCGGTCGAGGCCGCATGCGAGAAGGCGGTGTTCGCCAGTCCCGAGGCGGTTGCCGCAGCGGTGAAATATGCGACCGCGCAGCTCGCGCTGCTCAATGACGGCACCGCCTATGCGCAACGCGGCGACGCGAGCTATGCCGCCGAACTCGCGCCGCTGCGCACGGCCGTCGAACTCGACCGGTTCGGCTTCGTTGCCCAGGCGTTGAAGGAACGCGAAGGCTGCTCGGTGGACCGCTGCGACGCACTGACGCGGTTTCGCGATTCCACCCGGGTGCTCGCGAACCTGCGCGACCGCACCTTTGAGGAGCAGGTCAAGAAATACACCGCAATCTGGAATGCGCCACGTCCGGCCGAGGGTGTGGTCGCGGCGGCCGGCCCGCCCGTCGTATTGCCGGCAGGGGCGCCGGGCCCGGGAACAGTAGCGCCGCGCTACGATTTCCCCTCGTCCAAGTCGATTCCGCCGGTCAGCATCATGGCCCCGGAGGTGACGCCGCCGCGCGAACCACCGCGTGATGCGGACCCGGCGGCGCAATCCGCTGCGGTCGCTCCGTCGTCACCCGCGAGCGTCACCCCGGTGCCGCCGCGCCGACCGCCGCAGGTGCGCGTCGCACCGCCGCGCCCTGCCGCGCCGCGGCCTGATGCGGGCGATCCCGCCGACGGTCCGCTCAGCCGGGCCCCGTCGCCGCTCGGGCCCGCATCGGCCCGGTAGCTTCTCCGCGCGGCATAGCCGAAGTCGGGGATTACTTGGGGCGCGGGGATTACTTGGGCTCGGGAAAGTAGGGCTTGGCGCCCTCGGGCAGCGGCACATTGAAGACATCGAGGATCATCGAGACCCCCGTGTAATAGCCGAGGATCCCGACCAATTCGACTGTGCCGCGGTCACCGAGGACGGCGTGGACGCGCTTGTAGGTGCGCTCGCTCACGCGGCGTTTCTTGTAGAGCTCCTGGACGAAATCGAAAATCGCGCGCTCGTCCTTGGCCGCCGTTTTGGGGGCGCGGCCGGCCTTGATGTCGCGGATGGTCTGCGCCTTCACGCCGGCCTTTTCGGCGATCGGTGCATGGGCATGCCATTCGTATTGCGCGCGCCACATCCGCGCGGTGCACAGGATCGCGAATTCCGACAGCCGTGGCTCGACCGCGGTGTTGAACCGGACATGGGCGCCGAGTTGCTGCGTCAGCTCGCCGTATTTCGGCGCCAGCATGTAGACGCCGAACGGCCCTCCGAGCCGCACCCGCCCGCCGCGCGGGCCTGCCCGCATCGATTCCAGGAGGGCGCGCTGGTCCGCATCGAGCGTCTCTTCGGTCATGACCGGCAGCCGGTAGTTCAATTTCTTTGCAGCCATGTTTCCTCTGTCGCGGAGCGGTGCGTCGGGAAGCAATGCGCGGACGCGCGGGGGGGCGGGCCTAGCCCCGATGCGTCGTGCGCGAGCGGACGGTCGGCCGCACGAAGATATCGCTCAGCGACCTCGTGCGTTGATATCTCACCCGATAAACCGGGTGCGGCTGATGCCATCCCATCCTGCCTCTGACGTGAAAGCCATGCATCCGCGTGGCGGCCGGCGACCCTTCCGGGACGGCGGCGGGCGCGTCTGCGGCCGCCGTCCGGAGGCGGGGCCTCGACCATTGCCGATTGCTCGCCGGTGTTTCCGACATGGACGAGGGTCACGGGGGCCGCGGTCACATATCGCGCAGGATCCTTCGTAGCCGCAGCCTGCCCGGTGGGCGCGCGCTGTGCGGCAGGCTGGGCGGACGCCGGCCGCGGCTCGGCAACCGGACGTCTCTCGGCGATGACGGGATGCGTCTCGACACTCGCCAGCGCGAAGCTCGTGGTGCCGTCCGGCCGCAGGTCCGGCCGTCCCCCAACAGGGACCGATCCGTTCGCAGCGGCGGCAGCTTGTGGTGCCGCGGCTTCTTGCACTGCGCCTTGCTGCATTTGTGGTAGGGGGGAGCCAAATACCATCACCCCCGCAGCCATGACGATTGGCGGCAGCAGAAGCACGCAGGCGCTTACGCTGAGCTGAGCCCAGACGTCGCCGCGCTTGCGCTTGGTCCGGCGTTTGCGAACCATTGTGACCCCACCGTATTCGACCAGTCGAATCGCCTCCCGTCGCGAATCGATCCCACCCATTCATGGCTATGTCGCCTCCATGTAAAGGGAATTTGATTGCAAAAGCAACCCACTAACGGCCATGTTCTGGCCATGTTCGGCTCCGGCTTGCGGTTCGCCCAACGGGAAAGGCGCCGGTCGGGTTAGGCCCCGGCCTTGTAAAATCGGTGTCTTTGCCGGGACCGTGCCGGCAGAACAGGGCCGGCGTCGAGACCGATCGACGATTGACGGGTGCCGCGAATGGCCGGCCCGCTGCATACTTTCGCCCGAAATGCGTTAGGATGGCCGCCAAAACACGGGAAACAAAACACGGGAGGACGGACATGCGGGCGCGCGGCGTCGCATTTCTCATTGCTGCGGCCGTGCTGGCGCCGCTCGCCCCGGCGGCTGCCGCCGATGGCCTGAAGGTCGCGGTGGCGCAGCGGGGCCAATGGGATACGGCCATCACCGAACTCGGCCAGCGCTCCGGCATTTTCGCCAAGCGCGGCCTCGCGGTCGAGATCCTGTACACCCAGGGCGGTCCGGAGGCCCACCAGGCGGTGATTTCGGGCAGCATGGACATCGCCTGCGGCGGCGGCATCGAATCCGCCGTGGGCGGTTTTTCCAAGGGCGCACCGGTGCGGATCATCGCAAGCGCGATGATCGGTTCGCCTGACACCTATTGGTTCGTGGTCGCGAATTCGCCGATCAAGTCGCTCAAGGACGCCGCCGGCAAGACCATCAGCTATTCCCAGAACGGCTCGTCGAGCCATGCCGCGCTGCTCGCCTTGCTCGACCAATACAAGGTCGACGCCAAGCCGGTCTCGACCGGCGGCCACCCGGCAACGCTGACGATGGCGATGACCGGCCAGATCGACATCGGCCGCGGCGCCGCTCCGTTCGGGCTGGAACTGGTCGACGAGGGAAAAATCCGCGTCGTCGCCCGCGGCAGCGAGATCAAGGCGCGCTCCGACCAGACGGTGCGGGTATGCCTGGCGAATGCCCAGTTGCTGGAAAAGCGCGGCGAGGTCGTAGCGCGCTTCTTGCAAGCCTATCGCGACACCATCGACTGGATGTATTCCGACCCCTCGGCGATGACGGTCTATGAGGAGTTTTCCGGCGTTCAGCCACGCGCTGATGGCAAAAGTCCGCGACCAGTATTTCCCGAAATCGACCCTGTGGCCGGACGAAATCCGCGGCCTCGATCTCGTGCTGGCCGACAGCCTCAAGAACAGGTTCATCGCCAGGCCGCTGACCGCGGAGCAGGTCAAGGACATGATCCGGATTCCGGCGCCGGTGAAATGAGCGCGATCGAGGAGCGGTTCATGGGCATGTTTCGAGCGGTCGCAGCGGCGGCGTTCATCGCGGCCGGCGCCGGTCAAACCAGGTTTCGATGATGACCCCATTCGTCGCAAGCGAAGTGAAAGCCTTGTTCTTCGATGTGTTCGGCACCCTGGTCGACTGGCGCAGCGGCATCGCCCGGGAGGCGGGGGCGGTCCTCGAGCCGCTCGGCCACACCGCGGACTGGCTCGCCTTCGCCGACGCCTGGCGCGACGAGTACCAGCCCGGGATGGAGGAAGTGCGCGCCGGACGCGTTCCGTTTTCCAAGCTCGATGCGCTGCACCGGCGCAATCTCGATCGCATCCTGCCGCGATTCGGAATGGCGGACCTGCCGGAGGAGGTGAAGTTCCATCTCAACCGTGCCTGGCATCGTCTCGATGCGTGGCCGGACGTTTCCCGCGGGCTGCATCAACTCAAGCGGCGCTTCCTGCTGGCGCCGGTGTCGAACGGCAACATTTCCCTCATGGTCGATCTCGCCCGCCGCAACGGCTTGCCGTGGGACGCAATCCTGGGCGCCGAGATCGCCGGCGACTACAAGCCCAAGCCGCGCGTCTACCTTGCGGCCGCGGAAGCTTTCGACCTGCCGCCGGGCGCCTGCATGATGGTCGCGGCGCACACCAGCGATCTCACCCACGCGGCGGCGTGCGGCCTGCGCACCGCCCACGTGGCGCGGCCCAACGAGCGCGGCGAAGGCCGCGGCGAAGCGGAGCCCGGCGCGCCGATGGACGTGGCCGTCACCGGCCTCCCGGAGCTCGCGGACTGGCTGGGAGATTAGTCGATCGATTCCATGAAGCCGATCAGATCGCACAACGTCGAATTTAATCCCACGGACCTCATCCTGAGGAGCCATGCGAAGCATGGCGTCTCGAAGGACGCTGTGGCACGGCCTGGCCTGCGACCGTCCTTCGAGCACGCGCGCAAGAGCGCGCTCCTCAGGACGAGGTTGATTGATGATATCGATATGGTTCGAAACTCGGAAACGCTGCACAGACAATGCTGCACTGAGATCGACGCGGCCGTCGGGTCGGCAAAGGCGCCCCCGACGCTTACCAGATGCCGTGCTACCGCAGCCCGGCATTGATCTTTTCGAGGACCGCCGACCCCGGGCAGAGGTCTTTTTCCGCCAGCGTGTTGAGGGGGGCGTCGCAGGTATCGAGATGAGCATGAAGGTCCTCGGGCTCATCGGCGATGAAGAGCACCCCGGTCACGACCTGGCCTTTGGCGGTGTGCTGCTGCAGGAAGTTCATCGCCGCCAGGCGGTCGTGCACGTCGTAGTCGGCGTTCAACTTGCGCAGCACGATCTTGCTGCCGTCATGCTGCTCCACCGTCTGCACCGAGCCGGGCGCATAATCGACGGTGATGGGGTCGCGCTCGGTGATGAAGTCGAGCCGGTTCACCGCCTCGTTGTGCTCGCGCACATAGTCGAAGCTCTTGGTCGAGCCGGCGTGGTTGTTGAACGCGACGCAAGGGCTGATCACGTCGATGAAGGCCGCGCCTTTGTGCTCGATCGCCGCCTTGATGATCGGGACCAACTGGGTCTTGTCGCCGGAAAACGACCGCGCCACGAAGGTGGCGCCGAGCTGCAGCGCCATCGCCACCATGTCGATCGCGCTGTCGGAATTGACGACGCCTTTCTTCGATTTGGAGCCGCGGTCGGCGGTGGCGGAGAACTGGCCCTTGGTGAGGCCGTACACGCCGTTGTTCTCGACGATGTAGACCATGTTGACGCCGCGCCGGATCGAATGGACAAACTGGCCGATGCCGATCGATGCGGAATTGCCGTCGCCGGACACGCCGAGATAGATGAGATCGCGGTTGGCGAGGTTCGCGCCGGTCAGCACCGAGGGCATGCGGCCATGGACCGAATTGAAGCCGTGGGAATTGCCGAGGAAATAATCGGGCGTCTTCGACGAGCAACCGATGCCGGAAATCTTGGCGACCCGGTGCGGCTCGATGGACAGCTCGAAACAGGCTTCGATGATCGATGCCGTGATCGAGTTGTGCCCGCAGCCCGCGCACAGGGTCGAGATCTTTCCCTCGTAATCGCGGTGGGTGTAGCCGAGATCGTTCTTCGGCAGGGAGGGATGATGGAACTTGGGCTTGGCGATATAGGTCATATGTGCACTTCACCCTTGGACCGGCCATGCTGCGGCGGCAGGCGAGGGTTTCTACACAAAATCGGCGGGAATTTGAATACGCAATCACGCGTTTTTGCAGGTGCCTTTGGCGCGCCGGCGGTCACGGAACCGGGTTCGCCGCAGTGCAGCGCAGCGCAAATCCCCGCGGCTTGTGCAACCCAGACTGCGTCCGTGCGCCGCTTGACCCTGCACGAGGCTTGGCGCTAATTTGCCGACGTTCCAAGGGAGATCCCCGACAAGGGGCTGAGAAACCGCTGGCCGCATGGCAGCGCGGAAATCCTTTGAACCTGAACCGGTTCGCACCGGCGTAGGGATTGGAGCCGAACATCTCCCTCCCCCTGCGCGAGCAGAACCCCCGGGCGGAGATTTCGATGAAGGGCTTTCCCATCGCATCAGATGCGGTCCGCGGCGGCAAGGCTGGCGGCCGAATGCGCGTCCGGTTGCCGGCGTCCGTGTTGCCGGCATCCGCCATGCGCATGCTGGCGACGCCTGCGCCCGTAGCCGCGAGCCGGCCGGCTGCGGTTCCGGCGGCCGTCGATGTCGCCGTGGTCGGCGCCGGTGTGATCGGGCTGTCGATCGCCTGGCGCCTCGCCCGGCGCGGATTGTCGGTCGCGGTGTTCGACCGCGCCGGCGTCGGCGCCGGAGCGAGCCTCGCCGCCACCGGCATGCTGGCTGCGGCAGCGGAGCACGAGCCCGGCGATCCGGAGTTGCTCGCATTGGCGCTGGAAAGCCAGCGCATGTGGCCCGCATTCGGCCGCGCGCTCGAAGCCCAATCAGGCCTCGCCATCGATTTTCGCGAGAGCGGTACCCTGGTGGTGGCGCTCGGTCGCGACGAGGTCGAGCGGCTGCGGTTCCGCCACGATCTCCATATGCGCTGCGGTCTTGCGACCCGCTGGTTCGGCGGCCCGGAGGTCCGGGCGATGGAGCCGGGGCTGCGGCCCTCGGTCGCGGCCGGGCTGTTCTGCCCGGACGACCATCAGGTCGACCCGCGGCTGGTGATGGCCGCGTTGCGCGGCGCCTTCTTGGCGAGCGGCGGCCATCTGATCGAACACTGCGCGGTCGAGGCGCTCGACCTCGCCGGTGGGCGCGTCTGCGGCGTCGAGACCGCGGCCGGCCGCTGCCGCGCCACGACGGTCGTGCTCGCAGCCGGCGCCTGGACCGCGGGAAACTTGTTGCCGGCCGGATTGGTGGTGCCGGTGCGCCCGCTCAAGGGCCAGGCGCTGGCGCTGACGGCCACTGCGCAAACCGGCACGCTCACCCATATCGTATGGACCGAGCAGGTCCACCTCGCCGCCAAGGGCGATGGCCGGCTGATCGTCGGGGCGACCGTGGAGGAACGCGACTTCGATGCCGCCGTCACCGCTGGCGGCCTCTACGCGCTTCTGGAAGGGGCGCGGCGGGCCTTCCCTGCTATCGAGGAGATGGCGGTCGAGGCGATCTGGACCGGGTTCCGGCCGAGTTCGATCGACGACGCGCCGATCCTCGGCGCGACCGGAATCTCCGGTCTCGCGATTGCCACCGGCCATCACCGTAACGGCTATCTGCTGGCGCCGGTGACGGCCTCGGCCATCGAGGCGCTGGTCACCGGCGGCACGATGCCGGCGGTGGCGCATGCCTTCGGGCTTGATCGTTTCGCTGGCCGGCCATCCGAGACCGGGAAGATGCGCGAGCCGGAATATGCCGGAACGGGAACATGACGAAGACAGCTCACCATCAACGGAACGCAACGGGTCTGCGCGGCGGCGAATCTCGCCGACCTCTGGCGCGCTGAAACCGCCGCGCTGGAAATCGCCGAGCCGCGCGGCTTTGCGATCTCGCTCAACGGCGAGGTCGTGCGCCGCTCCGCCTGGACGGCGACCCCGGTGCGGGACGGCGACGCCGTCGAGATCATTCGCGCGATGTCGGGAGGATGAAATGACCGCCGATCCGTTCAAGCTCGCCGGCGAGAGCTTCACCTCGCGGCTCCTGCTCGGCACCGCCGGCTATCCGACCCAGCGCATCCTGGTCGATGCCGCCGCCGCCAGCGGCTGCGAGATCGTGACCGTCTCGATCCGCCGCATTTCCCTGAAAGGCCACGGCTTCGACACCGTCAGCCTGCTGTCGAAATACCGCTTCCTCCCGAACACGGCGGGCTGCGAGACCGCGCGCGACGCCATCAAGACGGCGGAGTTGGCGCGCGAGGCGCTCGACACCAATTGGGTCAAGCTCGAGGTGATCGGCGACCGCGAGACGCTTTATCCCGATGTCGCCGAGTTGCTGGAGGCGACGCGCCGCCTGGTCGATGCCGGCTTCGTGGTGCTGCCCTATTGCACCGACGATCCCGTGGTGTGCCAGCGGCTGGCCGATGTCGGCGCGGCCGCGGTGATGCCGATGGGTTCGCTGATCGGCTCGGGCATGGGCGTCGCCAATCCCGCGACACTCGAGCTGATCTGCCGGCGCTCTCCGGTGCCGGTGATCGTCGATGCCGGCATCGGCACGGCGTCGGACGCCGTGATCGCCATGGAGCTGGGCGCCGCCGCCATCCTGCTCAACACCGCGGTCGCCAAGGCCGACGATCCCGTGCGGATGGCGATGGCGATGCGGCATGCGGTCGAGGCCGGCCGCCACGCCCATCTCGCCGGGCGGATTCCGCGCCGCGGCCGCGCCGAGCCGTCGAGCCCGCAGCTCGGGCTGGTCGGTTCATGAGGCCGCTGCCGGGGCCGCTTCTCGTCATCACCGATCGCCATCAAGCCCGCCATTCCATCGAGACCATCGCCGCCGCCGTCGGGCGCGGCGGCGGACGCTGGCTGCTGCTGCGCGACAAGGACCTTGCGCCGCAGGAGAGACGGGACTTGGCCCTTCGGCTGGCGAAAATCGCCGCGGAGCACGGCTTTGCGCTGTCGGTCAGCACCGACATCGATCTCGCGGCCGTGGCCGGGGCCGGCGTTCATCTCCAGGCCGCCGCGGCGGTCGCGCCGGCACGCCGGCGCCTCGGCAGCGACGCCATCATCGGCGTGTCCACCCATGGCCTCGACGAGGTCGTCGCCGCGGCGGCGGCCCAGGCCGATTATGTGACGCTGAGCCCGATTTTCCTCACCGCCAGCAAGCCCGGCTACGGCCCTGCGCTCGGTACTGCCGCTCTGCGCGCCGCCGCGGAGCGCGAAATTCCGGTGCTGGCGCTCGGCGGCGTGACGGCGCAAACGGCCGGCGCCTGCCTCGCCGCCGGCGCCCGCGGCGTCGCGGTCATGGGCGAGATCATGCGCGCCGACGACCCCGCCGGAATCGTCGGCGATCTCGTGCGCGCATGCGACAAGGCGGGCCGGTGACGCAGGGCAGGCGAGGGCAGGCGCTTTTTTGCGGGCGGCACGCTATAGTCCCGCGTCGAGGCGATTTCTGTTTGGACATCGTGACATGCTGGTAGACAAGATACCGCCGACACATTGGTCGCCGCCGATGAGAGTTTCCCGGCGGGCGCATGCCCGCAGGTCGTGCGCTTTCCTTGCGCTCACACTCGCGGCAATCGTGGGGACGGGCGCGCCTGCCGTTGTTGCACAGGACGTTCCAGGCATCGAACTCTGTACCCGCGAGACCCGCCTCGACCGGCGCACCGGGTGTCTGCAAAGCAACATCGAATATCTGCAGCAGTCGATCGCGAAGAATGCGCTCGACGCCCAGCAGAAGCTCGCGGCCGCCAACCGGGAAATCGCCGCGCAGAAAGAGACCGCCGCCGCCGCCGCCAAGGAGGTCGCGGCGCTCAAGGATGCGCTGGCCGGCATGCAGGCCCGCCTCGCGAAGCTGGAACTGACGCCGGCGGCCGCCGCCGCCAAGGAGATCACGGCGCTTCGGGATGCGCTGTCCGAACTGAGGGCGCGCATGGACCAGGCGCAAAGGGCGAAGCCGGACGGGAAGTGAATTGCCATCACCGTCGCCAAGCGTTCAACGATCACGACCGTCCGGACGGGGCGAAGTTATTGGACGCAAAATCCACGCTGCGGTATATAATACGATAACAAGTGTCACCTCAGCGCAGCCGATGACGATCAAGATTGAAAAGGTGCCTACGCGCGAAGTCGCGACTTTGTCACCGGGCGAGCGAGCGCGCCTATGGCGGGAATCGGCCAAAGGCCTGCCCCACACGCCACCTCTTTCGGATGAGGCCGTCAGCCGAGAAAGCATCTATGACGTTCGCGGAGGCAGACGCATATACTCCCCAAGAGCCGACCGACGCCTACCTCACGAGAATGAGATAGTGCCATTCGGCCGCGGAGCCGTCGGGAAACATCAGGAAGATGTCCGCCCCGTCTTCACCGACATATCCGTCCTCGGATTTGTAGACGATGTTGAGGCCCGGCGATTTCTTGTCGTTGCACGATGCCAATCGGCTGGTGGCGGCGTATGCGCTGAAGGATTCCCCGGCGGCGAAGGTCATGGCGCCGTGAGCCGGAGATTTGAGGACGCGGCCGACGGTCGGCCCGCGAGAGACGCAATCGGGAAACAGCGCCACCACGAAGCCGATCGTTCGCTGCTCGCCGCTGGGAACGAAGCGGCTGATATTGATGGGCTTGGGCATGGTGATGCCGGGGGTGTCCGATGCGCCCTCCTGCGCCATCGCGGGCGCGGCGCCGAGCAAGGCGACCAGGAGCAATTGACCGGTATGGATGCGCATGTGGCCCCTCATCGGCGTTTTCGTCGTCGCTGCCGCAAGCAATGGTGGATCAATATAGTGCCCGCTTTGTGGGATATCCGCCAATCCAAAATGCGGTTGCGTCCCGCGCTCACCGCACCCGCCAGCTCTTGTCGATATAGCGTTGCGCGCCGACCTCGCTGACCTCGATCGCAGCGCGGTAGGCGCCATCCGGCGTCGCCGTGAAATAGGTCGTGGTGCGCACCGGAACCTGTTCCTGATCGGGGCCGTCGGCCAGCGCCTCAACGATCGCGCGGCCGTCGAACCGCGGCAGCGCGGGGTCGCGGTCGAGCCCGAGCAGCGCGACGAGCGTCGGGGTCACGTCCACATTGCTCACGGGGGTGCGTACAGTCGCGCCGCGCTTGAAGTCGGCACCCCAGGCGAGGAAGGTGTTGCGCACGGTCCACGGGCTCATGCCGCCGTGATTGCCGCTGCTGCCCGCGAGCGGCCCGGTGGCGCCGGCGATGTTGGTCATGTCGGTGCCGGGCACGCCGAACGGGTTCGCCGCCGAGCTCCAGGGGAAGGTCAAGACGATGTCCGGGCCGCGCTCGGCATGGGCGAGGTGGATCAATTCGAGGGAGAATGTGCCGGGCTCGATGCCCTCGATCGGGACCTCGTTCCCGCCGGGGCGCCCCGCGGTGAACAGCACGCCGGCCCAGTCCTGAGACCGCAGGAACTCCGTCAGGCGATGGATCAGCCCGGCGTCGCGATCGCGGACGTGGAGGAGCAGCGTCTGGCCGCTGGAGGCGATGACGACATCGTCGGAATCGGGGCCGGCTTTGAGGCCGGCCTTGATCAATTCCGCGGTCACGTTGACGCCGAAGCCCGAGCGGCTGAAGCCGTGGTCGGAGACCACGATGATGTTGGTCTGGTTTGCCAGCGCCGAGGGTTTCGAGCTTGCGCAGCAGCAGCCCGACCTCGGCGTCGTCGGCACGGATGCTCGCGCGTGACGGCGGCGACCCCGGGCCGGTGGCGTGCTGGATATGGTCGGGCTCGGTCATCCAGTTGATGACCACGTCGGGCTTGAGGTCGGTCAGGACATAGTCGCGCAGCACGCGCTGGGTCCAGGCGACCGCGGCGTCCTGGGGATCGGCGGCGCCGCCGCGCACGGGCGGCGGCCCGAAGCGCTGAAGCACCTCGTCGCTCACGGCTTGGGGCAGCGCGACGCCCGGTTCCCAATAGCCGTGGATCAGCACGCCGATGCCGCGGGGCGCGCGAGGATTTGTGAGCAGCGCCGCCCCGGTCGAGCCCGACGACACCGTGGCGAGCCGCTTGCCGCGCTCCCAGAGGATTTCGCCCAGGCTCTTGGTCAGGACCATGCCGCCGCCGGTGACCTGGTCGAGGCGGAGCAGCATCTTGTGGTCGTCATTGCTGA
This sequence comes from uncultured Alphaproteobacteria bacterium, assembly GCA_963746235.1. GTDB lineage: Bacteria > Pseudomonadota > Alphaproteobacteria > Rhizobiales > Xanthobacteraceae > JAJPKK01. Next base: position 24,658 of record CAVVCE010000002.1, on the reverse strand, counting down.
AGGCGTGGCGGGGATCGACGGCGCGCACATAGATGGTGTTGCCGACCATGCCGCTGCGGCCGGGCCAGGTGCCGGTCGCGATCGCGGTCGCATTGACGCGGGTGACGGTCGGAAACACCGAATGGCTGTTGATGAAATCGACGCCCTCCCGCCGCAGCCTCCACAAATTCGGCGTTTCCTGCGCGGTGATGGCGTCCGGGCGCAAGCCGTCGAGCACCAGGACGATGTTGAGGGTCGCGCGGCCGGCATCGGCCGGGACCGCAGCGACGGCCAGCGCGGACGCGAGGGCGATGGTCGCACGAGACATCAAACCGCGCATGGCTGTTCTCCGAGGCAGGGCATCCACACACCGCGGACGCTTCCGGTCAGGCACGGGTCGCGCTCCGCGCCGGGCGCCGGCTGGCTTTGTGCACGCGGGCACGCTAAGTTTGCCCGATGATGATGACAAAATATCTCGCTTCCCGCAAAGCTCTGGCCATCGCTTTCCTCGGCGCAGCGGGCACGCCGGCCGTGGCGGACGGCATTTCGCCGGGCCTGTGGCAGCTCACCGAGACGGTGACCATGAACGGCGCCCCGGCGGCGCCCCAGGTGAGGACGCGGTGCCTGTCGGCGGAACAGGCCGGCGACACCGCCGCGACCTTCACCCCCGAATATCGCACGGCGGCCTCGAACTGCGACCGCAGTGAATTCCAGTCGACGGCGTCGAAGTTGAGGTGGCGCATGCTGTGCAAGGGCCAAATGGACATGGATGTCTCCGGTGACTTCACCTTCGACACCCCCAAGCACTACTCCGCGACGATCCAATCCAAGGGCTCGATGGCCGGCCGGGAGGTCGTCAATACCAGCGTCGCCATCGAAGGCGAGCATTTGGGCGAGTGCCAATAGGCCCGCTCCACCTGCTCCCTTCCGACTTCGGACCGCGCGTGGGCACGCTTCGCTTTGCCCACCCTACGGGCAATTCCAATCGAAATCCGTCAGCGCGTAGGGTGGGCAAAAGGCGCGCCTGCGCGCCGTGCCCACGCGTAGGCCGCGCGTGCCGCAAGCGGCAGAGGCAGGCCGCACAGGAGCGAGTGCGCGACCCTACGCCGCTTTCGCCGCCTTCACGTCCTTCACGTCGGTGAAGACGATGCCCGGCGCCCGCTCGCGGGTGTAGTCGAGATAGAACTGGCTGCGCGCGAGGTAGACGGCGTCGCCGTCGAGATCCTCCGCGATGCCGGAGCGGTTCGCTTCGATGAAATCGTCGTACTTCCTGCGGTCGTCCGCCGAAATCCAGCGCGCGAGCTGGAATTCGCTGATGTCGAATTCCACCGGCAGGCCGTATTCGGTGGCGAGGCGGTCGCGCAGCACGTCGAGCTGCAGCGGGCCGACCACGCCGATCAGCGCCGGCGAGCCGTCGCTCGGACGGAACACCTGGACGACGCCTTCCTCCGCCATTTCCTGGAGCGCCTGCTTGAGCTTCTTCGCCTTCATGGCGTCGGTGAGCCGGACCCGGCGCAGGATTTCCGGCGCGAAGCTCGGCACGCCGACGAAATTGAGCGTCTCGCCCTCGGTCAAGCGTGTCGCCGATGCGCAAATTGCCGTGGTTGGGAATGCCGACGACATCGCCGGCATAGGCCTCGTCGGCAATGGAGCGGTCCTGGGCAAAGAAGAAATGCGGCGCGTGCAGGCCGATCGCCTTGCCGGTGCGCACGTGCTTGGCCTTCATGCCGCGCACGAGCTTGCCCGAGCACAGCCGCGCGAAGGCGATGCGGTCGCGGTGGTTGGGATCCATGTTGGCCTGGATCTTGAACACGAAGGCGGTCATGCGCGGCTCCTGCGCGGCGACGCGGCGGACATCGGCCGCCTGGTCGCGCGGCGGCGGGGCGTAGGCGGCAAAGCCGTCGAGCAAGTCGCCGACGCCGAAATTCTTGAGCGCGCTGCCGAAGAACACCGGCGTCAAATGCCCCTCGCGGAAGCTCGCGAGATCGAACGGCCGGCAGGCCTGGCGCACCAGCGCGAATTCCTCCGCGAGCGCGGCGGCGTCGAGGTTGGGATTGAGCGCGGCGAGGGCCGCGGCGTCCATCTGCCGCGGCGTGCCGCGGTTGGTTCCGTCCATCAGCCGCACCGCCCCGGTGGCGATGTCGAGCGTGCCGATGAAGTCGCGGCCGCGGCCGATCGGCCAGGTCATCGGCGTGGTGTCCAGCGCGAGCGTCTTCTCGATCTCATCGAGCAGGTCGAAGGGATCGCGGCTCTCGCGGTCCATTTTGTTGATGAAGGTGATGATCGGGATGTCGCGCAGCCGGCACACCTCGAACAGCTTGCGGGTGCGCGCCTCGATGCCCTTGGCCGCGTCGATCACCATCACGGCGGAATCGACCGCCGTCAGGGTGCGGTAAGTGTCCTCGGAGAAGTCCTCGTGGCCCGGCGTGTCCAACAGGTTGAACACGACCCCGTCATACTCGAACGTCATCACCGAGGTCACGACCGAGATGCCGCGCTCGCGCTCGATCTTCATCCAGTCGGAGCGGGTGTTGCGTCGCTCGCCCTTGGCCTTGACCTGGCCGGCAAGATTGATCGCGCCGCCGAACAGCAGGAGCTTTTCGGTCAGCGTGGTTTTCCCGGCGTCGGGATGGGAGATGATGGCGAAGGTGCGCCGACGCTCGACCTCCGCCGCAAGCGGCGAACGCAGGTCGGCCGCGATGGAGTCCACAGGCTTGTGCATGGTGCGGCCGATGTATGGGATCGCCGCCATGAAATCAAGTTGCTGCGGGCGTTCGAGCTGGCGGTTCGGGCGGCAAATATGGCCCTACCCGGTGGAGCGTTCGCACCTATCCGTTCAAATTACCACGAGATGGTGCGGCTCGGCCCCTCGCACCGCTGCGATCGGAATCGCCCGGTCGAATGTCACAAGCCGCCCGTCATGCTTCACCGCGAGCGCAAGCAGATAGATGTCCGTGAGTTGCTTCGGACCGAGGATGCGTTCGCGGTTGATGCGCTGGTCGTCGAGCGGCGAAATATCGTCCGGCCAGAATGTGTGGTCGCCGGCTGCTGTTGCGTCGCGAAGAAGTCGGAAGGCTTCGGACAAGGGTACGGAAGCGTTGTAGCTCGGCTGCGATAAGATGCGCAGGAAACCATTCTGGGTGAGCGGGCAAGAGGCCCACCCGTGAGCACGGTTTCGTTCCCACCAATCGTGCGCCCTCGCATAATGCAGGTGATGGTCATCGATCAGTGAGATAAGCACGTTCAGATCGAGCAGTGCGCGCACGCGTCAGAACTCTTCCTCCGCGAGCCGGTCGATCAACTCGGGTGTCACCACGCCGCCGTCCCGTTTTGGGATGACCGGAAAGCCATTACGGAACTTGAGCTTTCCTGATGAAGGCCTCGTAAGGGCCTTCCGGGCAAGGTCAGAAATCACCTTGCCGGCAGTCGTTTTTTGTCCCGAAGCCAGTTCCTTGGCCGCGGCAAGCACGTCATCATCGATATCAAGAGTGGTGCGCATGCATTAGATGTTAGTGCATCAGATGCCGAGATGCAAGAACATCACATTGGGTTGACCGGACGTCTCACAGCGGCAGATTATCGTGCTTCCTCGCCGGCATCTCCACCTTCTTGCCCTTGAGCATCCCGAGCGCGCGGGCCAGCCGCCGCCGTGTCGCGCGCGGCACGATGACCTCGTCGATATAGCCGCGCTCGGCAGCCACGAACGGGGAGAGGAAGCGGTCCTCGTATTCGCGGGTACGCGCGGCGATCTTCTCGGCGTCGCCGATATCGGAGCGGAAGATGATCTCGACGGCGCCCTTGGCGCCCATCACCGCGATCTGCGCGGTCGGCCAGGCATAATTCACGTCGGCGCCCACATGCTTGGAGGCCATCACGTCATAGGCGCCGCCGAACGCCTTGCGGGTGATCACGGTGACCAGCGGCACCGAGCACTGGCTGTAGGCGAACAAGAGCTTCGCCCCGTGCTTGATGAGGCCGCCATATTCCTGCGCGGTGCCCGGCAGGAATCCGGGCACGTCGACGAAGGTCACGATCGGGATGTCGAAGGCGTCGCAGAACCGCACGAACCGCGCCGCCTTGCGGCTGGCGTCGGAATCGAGCACGCCGGCCAGCACCATCGGCTGGTTGGCCACGAAGCCGACGGTGCGGCCGGACAGCCGTCCGAAGCCGGTGACCATGTTGCGGGCGAACGCCGCGCTGATCTCGAAGAAATCGCCCTCGTCCACCACCTTGAGGATCAATTCCTTGATGTCGTAGGGCTTGTTGGGATTCTCCGGCACCAGCGTGTCGAGCGAATGGTCCTCGCGCTCGATATCGTCGAAGGACGGCCATTCCGGCACGCCGGAGCCGGCATTGGACGGCAGGAAATCGATCAGCCGGCGCATCTGCAGCAGGCACTCGACATCGTTCTCATAGGCGCCGTCGGCGACCGAGGATTTGGTGGTGTGGACGGAGGCACCGCCCAGTTCCTCCGCGGTCACCACCTCGTTGGTGACGGTCTTCACGACATCGGGCCCGGTGACGAACATGTAGCTCGTGTCCTTCACCATGAAGATGAAGTCGGTCATGGCCGGCGAATAGACGTCGCCGCCGGCGCACGGGCCCATGATGACGGAAATCTGCGGGATCACCCCGGACGACGATGACGTTGCGCTTGAACACCTCGCCGTAACCTCCGAGCGCGGCGACGCCTTCCTGGATGCGGGCGCCGCCGGCGTCGAACAGGCCGATGATCGGCGCCCGCGCCTTCATCGCCATGTCCTGGATCTTGATGATCTTCTGGGCGTGGGTCTCCGACAGCGAACCGCCGAACACGGTGAAGTCCTTGGCGAAGGCAAACACGGTGCGGCCGTTCACGGTGCCCCATCCGGTGACGACGCCGTCGCCGGAAATCTTGGACTTTTCCATGCCGAAATCGGTGGCGCGGTGCTCGACGAACATGTCGAACTCCTCGAACGAGCCCTTGTCCATCAGGAGTTCGAGTCGCTCCCGTGCCGTGAGCTTGCCGCGCTTGTGCTGGGCGTCGATGCGCGCCTGGCCGCCGCCGATCCGCGCGCTGGCGCGACGGGTTTCGAGCTTTTCCCTGATGTCTGCCATGATTTCCGCTCCGCCCGGCCTGTCCGGGATAGCATGAGGCGGCGCCCCGCCGAACCGCCGCGCGAACTTGCGTGCCAATCCCTTTGATTTTGAGCATGATCTTGTCGCAAAAGTCTGCAACTTTTCGGGATCATGCTCTAACGCTTTGGTAGGATTACGCGGCTGCCCGCGCCTCGGCGGTAAAGCGCTGGTTGAACTTCCACGCCGCGATGGCGAAGGCGAGCACCAGCAGGCCGCCGACCAGCACCGACAGCGGGGTTGCGCCCAGCCGCTCGAACCACTGGGTGTAGAAGTGGATGGCGCCGAACACCGCGACCAGGTTCACCACCCAGCGCCGGTTCGCCTTCACCGCCCAGGCGCCGGTGGCGGCGAGCGCCGCCGCCCATCCGACGATGAACACCATCGGCGGCACCGTCACCGATCGTTCCGTGGCATCGGTGAGGGTACCGTGATGGAGGAGCGCCCGCGGCAGCGCCAGGCTGTCGCCCCACAGCGACCCCACCCAGAAGCCGAAATTGACCAGGAACACCGAGACTCGCGCCGCCATCAGGGCGAGGGGCTCGTAGGCGCTGCCGATCCGGTGCGACGCCAGATAGGTGACCAGCGCCAGCGCGCCGAACAGGACGATGGTCACGGTGGGCTCGGTGATCGCGACCTCGTAGCTCGCGTGCCAATAGGCGGTGCTGGCGCCTACGCATGCCGCAAGCCCGAGCACGGCGAGGCCGGTCAGGAGGCTCGATCGGCCGGCGATGCCGCAGGCGGAGAGCACCAGCGTAGCCAGCAGCAGGGAGCCGACCTGGCCCTCGCCGAGCACCGCGATGCCGCCGGCGACCATGAGCGCCCCGACCAGGGTGAAGATGGTCGCCAGCACGCTCCATTGCTTGGCCTCTGCGTATGTGACGCCAAGGCCGGCGGCGAGCATGACTGCGCCCAGCGCGATGACGGCGATCGCGTTCATGAGAAGCGCGAGCACGCCGCCGCTGACGGCAATGACCCCGAGCCCGATCAGGATGTTGATCGCCAGCGAGCCGGTTTCGCGGGCGGCATACCGCAGCAGCCGGTCATGCTCTTCCTGGGTGATCTTGCCGTCCTGCAGCAGGCGGGAGAGGTCGAGCACGACTTTCATGACCGTCCTGCTTCCGGTACGTCCGCCAACACCCTCGCCGCCGCCTGCATCTCCGCATGGCGGAAGGCGCGGCGCTCGAGCGCGAGGGCGTCCTCGCCCCAGAGTTCCATGTTCCAGTCCTCGTCCACGTAGGCAGCCGCCCAGGCGGCGTCGCAGCCGATGGCCCCGCGAGCAAGCGCAAGCGCGAGCAGCGCCGACCCCGTCAGGGTGGTCACGGCATGGACGGCGCCCAACCGCCAGGGCTCCCGCGGGATCGCGGCGGCCGCCGCGGCGACGGCCTGGGCCGGCTGGAGCAGGGGCATGACGCCGGTGCCGGTGAGGAAGCGCGCGCCGAGCGCCGTCTGCGCCCATTCGAGCACCGGGTCCCAATGCTGCTTCTGGCGCGCCACCAGGCGCTCCGGGCCCGCGGCGCGGTAGAACAGCAGGTCGGAGCCGAGGTATTTTTCGACCTCGGCAGCGACGGCGTCCGGTGCCGCGGCGACGCCGTCGATGATGGAGTTGGCAAGCCGCGTCAGCGGCATGCGCCCGGGTTCGATGAACTCGCCCTGCGCATCCCACTCGGCGGCGGCAGCCGCCGCGAGGGGGCGATCCGGAAAGGCGAGGGGATGGCGTGCCGGCGTCCGAATTGGACGGCCGTCGAGGGCGATTTCGAATCCCGAAGGGCGCTCGACGACACCTGCGGCGGCATAGAAGCGTCGCCGCAGCGCGCGCATGTTGCGGCGCGCAGATTCGGTCGGATCGAGCGGCTGGTCTGAGGCGATGGATTCGAAGATGTCGCGCATCGGCATGCCTTACCACGTGTCGGACAGCCCTTATATGGAGCGCGTAAGGTGTTCGGTGAAGCCAACCCATTGGCGCGGCACGCCGGAATGCGAACGGAGATGCGGCACCCGGCCGGCCGCGCGACCACTGCGATACCGCGCTGCAAAAACATTGGCCACGCATGTTAATTTTGCATCGGACGGTTCACCACAATTCTGCCATGCCAGTTGCGGCAGTAGAACCGATCGTCTATGCGGATTAGGATGAACGCGGATCGGCTGACCTAGAAGACCGACCGGAGGAAATGGCTTGCTTCGCGGCCGGGCGGAGCGTGGCCTGCGTGTTTGCAGCACGAGGAGTGAATGGAACCCACCAACATTGCGGCCCCGGACTATTTCCACAAGGTCGTCGATTGCCAATGGGCCTGTCCGGCGCATACCCCCGTTCCTGAATACATCCGATTGATCGCGGCGGGGCGCTATGGCGACGCCTACATGATCAATTGGAAATCGAACGTGTTCCCCGGCATTCTCGGCCGCACCTGCGACCGGCCGTGTGAGCCGGCCTGTCGGCGCGGCCGTGTCGAGAGCGAGCCGGTCGCGATCTGCCGGCTCAAGCGCGTTGCCGCGGACTACAAGGGCGACATCAAGGCGCGCCTGCCGCGCCCGCCCGAGCACAAGAACGGCAAGCGCATTGCGCTGGTGGGCGGCGGCCCCGCCTCCCTCACCGTCGCGCGCGATCTCGCGCCGCTCGGCTACGACTGCGTCGTGTTCGATGCCGACCCCAAGGCGGGCGGCATGATTCGCACGCCAGATTCCACGCTTCCGCCTGCCGGAATTGGTGATCGACGAGGAATGTGAATACATCCTCGATCTCGGCGTCGATTTTCGCCCCGGCCGGCGCATCGACAGCCTCAAGGCGCTCGTGGCCGAAGGCTGGGACGCGATCTTCGTCGGCTCCGGCGCCCCGCGCGGCCGCGACCTCGACATCCCCGGCCGCACCGAGGCCGCCGCCAATATCCACATCGGCATCGACTGGCTGTCCAGCGTTTCGTTCGGCCACATCACCAAGATCGGCAGGCGGGTCATCGTGCTCGGCGGCGGCAACACCGCCATGGATTGCTGCCGCTCCTCGCGCCGCCTCGGCGGCGAGGAGGTCAAGGTGGTGGTCCGCTCCGGCTTCGAGGAAATGAAGGCCTCGCCGTGGGAGAAGGAGGATGCCATGCATGAGGGCATCCCGATCCTCAATTTCCTGGTGCCGAAGCAGTTCACCCACGACAACGGCCGCCTCACCGGCGTGGTGTTCGAGAAGGTCAAGGCGGAGTACGACGCCAAGGGGCGCCGCAATCTCGTTGCCTCCGGCGAGCCCGACCAGCACATCCCATGCGATGACGTGCTCGTCGCCGTCGGCCAGGAGAACTCGTTTCCGTGGATCGAGCGCGACATCGGGATCGTGTTCGACAAGTGGGGCATGCCCAAGGTCGACCCCCGGACCATGGCCTCCAGCAACCCGAAGATTTTCTTCGGCGGCGACGCCGCGTTCGGCCCCAAGAACATCATCTGGGCGGTGGCCCACGGCCACGAGGCCGCGGTGTCGATCGACAAATTTCTCTCCGGCGAGGATGTCAACCACCGCCCGCTGCCGGCGGTCGAGGTGGTCAGCCAGAAGATGGGCATCCACGAGTGGAGCTACGACAACGACGTCTCCGCCGACCGCCGCTTCAAGGTGCCGCTGCGCGACAAGGTGGTGGCGCTCGCCGACATCAAGGCGGAGGTCGAACTCGGCTTCGATGACCGCCTCGCATTGAAAGAGGCCCATCGCTGCCTCAATTGCGATATCCAGACGGTGTTCGCGCCGTCGCTGTGCATCGAATGCGATGCCTGCGTCGACATCTGCCCGATGGACTGCATCACCTTCACCGGCAACGGCGAAGAGACCGATCTGCGCCACCGGCTCAAGGCCCCGGCCGCCAACCTGACCCAGGACATCTATGTCGCCGACGGCCTCAAGACCGGCCGCATCATGGCCAAGGACGAGGATGTCTGCCTGCATTGCGGGCTATGCGCCGAGCGGTGCCCGACCGGCGCCTGGGACATGAAGAAATATCTCATCGAAATGACTCACGCGGGAACGACATGCCAGCACGAAGCCCAATCGGCAGCGTAAACGACTTCGTCGTCCGGTTCGCCAACGTCAACGGCTCCGGCTCGGCGAGCGCCAACGAGCTGTTCGCCCGCTCGGTGCTGCGCATGGGCGTTCCGGTGTCGGCGCGCAACATCTTCCCCTCCAACATCCAGGGCCTGCCGACCTGGTACGAGGTGCGCATCTCCGAAGCCGGCCATCTCGGCGCCCGCGGCGGCCTCGACCTCATGGTCGCGATGAACCCGCAGACCTGGGACAAGGACGTGGCCGGCATCGATCCCGGCGGCTATTTGTTCTACGACTCGACCAAGCCCATGCCGGCGTCGAAATTCCGCGACGACATCACCGTGCTCGGCGTGCCGCTGACCGAGATATGCAATCGCGAATACAGCGATCCGCGCCAGCGCCAACTGTTCAAGAACATCATCTATCTCGGCGCCCTGTCGGCATTGCTCGACCTCGACACCGCGGTGATCGTGAAGCTGTTCGCAGAACAGTTCAAGGGCAAGGAAAAGCTGATCGGCGCCAACGTGCATGCCCTTCACCTCGGCCGCGACTGGGTGACCATGAACATGGAGAACCCGTGCGGCCTCAAGGTGCGCAGGTCCGACAAGGTGGGCGACCGTATCTATATCGACGGCAATGCGGCGGCGGCGCTCGGCGCCGTCTACGCCGGCGCCACGGTGTGCGCGTGGTATCCGCTGACGCCGTCTTCCTCGCTCGCCGACGCCTTCACCAGCTATTGCGCCAAGCTGCGCACCGACCCCGACGACAAGAAGAAAAAATACGCCATCATCCAGGGCGAGGACGAGATCGCATCGATCGGCATCGTCATCGGCGCCGGCTGGAACGGCGCCCGCGCCTTCACCGCGACCTCGGGGCCCGGCATCTCGCTGATGCAGGAATTCATCGGGCTCGGCTATTTCGCCGAAATTCCCGCCGTGATCTTCGATGTGCAGCGGGCCGGGCCTTCGACCGGCATGCCGACCCGCAACCAGCAGTCCGATGTGCTCAACTGCGCCTATGCGTCCCACGGCGACACCAAGCACGTCGTCTTGTTCCCGGAGAATCCCGGCGAGACCTTCGAGTTCGCGGCGCAGGCGTTCGACCTCGCCGACCGGCTGCAGACGCCGGTGTTTGTGCTGCTCGACCTCGAGATCGGCATGAACCAGCATCTGTGTGCGCCGCTCGAATGGGACGACAAGCGCAAGTACGACCGCGGCAAGGTGATGTCCGCGGCCGATCTCGACGCCGGCAAGGATTTCGGCCGCTACCTCGATGTCGACGGCGACGGCATCCCGTTCCGCACCCTGCCGGGCGTCCATCCGACCAAGGGGGCGTATTTCACCCGCGGCACCTCGCGCGACCGCTATGCGCGCTACACCGAGGACGGCGCCGCCTACGTCGACAACATGCAGCGCCTGCTGCGCAAGTTCGAGACCGCCAAGGGCCTGGTCCCGCGCCCGGTGCGCCGCAACGCCGAAAAGCCGACCAAATACGGCGTCATCTATTACGGCTCGACCTCGCCGGCGATGGACGAGGCGATCGCGATGCTGGAAGACCGCGACAACCGCCTCGACATGCTGCGGGTGCGGGCGTTCCCGTTCCACCAGGACGTGACCGAGTTCATCGTCGAGCACGACTTCGTGTTCCTGGTCGAGCAGAACCGCGACGCTCAACTGCGTTCGCTGATCGTGAACGAATGCGGCATCGACCCGGTGCGCCTGGTGCCGATCCTGCATTACGAAGGCACCCCGATCACCGCGCGCTACATCGCCGGCGCCATCGGAGAACATCTCGACGCGCTGAAGGTGACCCCGCTGCGGGTGGTGCGGACGCAGACCAAGGCGTAGCGCTCCCCACTCACTCCGTCATCGCCCCACTCATTCCGTCATCGCCGGGCTCGTCCCGGCGATCTCGACTGCAAGGGCATTGCAACTCCAAAACAGCGCAGGCGCTTCGCTCGTTCAATCCTTGCGAAGGGTCCGTGCCTCGACATGGGGTCCGTGCCTCGACAAGCGAGATCACCGGGACGAGCCCGGTGATGACGGACGTGGGCTTCGTCCCCCTCACTGCGCCGCCGCTGCCTTCCTGGCATCGCCGATGGCCCGCTTGAACCCGGCGGCATTCAGCGAGCCGGGCACCCGGAACGTCCCGATGATGAAGGCCGGCGTTCCCCGAAAGCCGAAGGCTCTCGCTTGCGCATCGTTGCGGGCCAGCAGCGCATCGATCTCCTGCGCATGCGCGGTGCGGTCCGCGGTCGCTCTGGCGACATCGACGCCGGCCTTGGCGAGCAGATCGTCGACGGCGGCCTCGCTGAGCTTCGCCTTTGCCGCGATCAGAGCGTCGTGGGCCTCTTCGTATTTGTTCTGGAATTTCGATGCCAGCGCCATCTTGGCGGCATAGGCCGACGCCGCGCCGAAGATCGGCCAGTCCTTCAGCACGATCCTGACCTTGCCGTCCTCACGAGCGACCTGGGCCAAGTCCGGAGCCGCCTTTTTGCAGTACGGGCACTGGTAGTCGAAATACTCGACGATGGTCGTGTCGCCCCCGGGATTTCCCAGATCCGGGATATCCGGATCGCGCAGCACAGCGTCCCTCGACAGGATGTCGTCGCCCGCAGTCTGCGCCCCCGCCGGCACGCAATGGGCGCCAACTGCAAGCGCGATGGCGAGCGCGAAGAGAATGTGACTGAGCTTCATCGGTTCTCTCGTTTTTCGTCCAGGGACCATTGGCCTTGTATTAGAGGCTCCGTGAGGCGGAAGGCTACTCTTTCCCTCCCGGTCTGTCCGTCCCGGTCTTCGGGCTGCAGTCGGGGAGGGAGGTCAGGCCTCGTCTCGGTACCAGATTTATCTGACTGACTGGTCAGTCAATAATAGCCGCGCCCGGGGAAAAAATCGACCTAACCCCCCGTGTCGAACTTGCACTCGGCTCCGCTGCCGTCCTTCTGCATGATGGCGTTGGGATCGATGGTGCACAGGAGGTGCGTCACGCTCTCGTGGATGGTGCCGGCGGCGCCGTCAGAAGCGACGCCGGCTTCGACCAGGGTGGCGTAGAGCTCGTGGGCTTCGCGGCCCTTGAGCGCGCGATTGCCGGCGTTGAAGGCGAGCGCGCAGGATCGGTCGGTGATGTCGACATTGCTCACCTTGCAGTCGATCGATTCCGCGCTGACGGTGATCGTCCGGTTCCTGGGATAACCGAAATTGGTGCGGCCGTTGAACAGGCGCGCCAACACATTCCTGTCGACCACGCCGAGCATCCGCGAATGGGAGGCGACGATGGCGGCGAGTGCAAGCGCACTCGGGCCGTTGGCGTTCGTCGAGGCGGCTGCGGCCGGGTTTGCGGCCAGCATAAAGGCGAGCACGGCGAGCTTTTTCATGGGCAGGCTCCTCATCGGCGGGTGGAGTGGCGACGTTGATGAGGACCGGACCACAAGAAGATGGAGCAAGTGCGACGGCGCCGAAAGGGAGGGCCCTCGAGGAGCGCCCTCAAATCACCTCCTGCGTCTTGTCGTCGGCGTCGCCGAGACGGCGCATGTCGGGGGCCGGGTGCCCTCATAGAGCTTGGCGAGGCCGGCGTCGATCTTGGCGTTCTCGCGCTCGAACAGGCTCGCTCCGGCAAGGTCGCTCTCGACCAGGAAGGGGCCGAAGTTCTCGACATCGAGCACCCACACCGCCTGGGCGAGGCCCAATTCCTCGAGCCAATAGACCTCTGCGACGTGCTTGATGCCGCGGCCCAGGAGGGCGCCGGTGCCGTAGCCGACGGTGGTGAGATAGATCGCATGGTTGGGCACGAAATGGGTGCGGTAGACCTCAGACGTCATGCCGCCCTTGCCGATGATGATGTTGCAGCCCGACAGCTTGAACCAGCCTTCGAGCCACTTGCCGAACCGGAACGAGGCGGTCGCGGTGACGGCGCCGACGGTGTAGCTGCCGTCGGCATTGACGGCGGCCGCCGGCGAGCAGTGGAAATTGACGCCGCCGAGCTCGGCCTGCGAGGCCGGCATGCCGGCGCCGTCCTCGATCGCGCGCTTGTAGACGCCCTCGCGCGCGGTGAAGACGCGGCCGGTGAGATAGACGACGGTGCCGATTTCGAGCGCGCGCAGGTCGGCGGTCGTGGCCGGCAGCTTGAGATGTGTCGTCTTGATCGATGCCATGCTCGCCGCTCCCGTTCACTCTGCTCCCCTTCACTCCGCTGCGGTTGCGAGCCCGCCCCATTCGACGCCCTCGCGGCGCATGTAGTCGGTAAACCACATGGGGTCGGTGCGGAACGCGCTGGCGCCGCCGTCGGCGATGTGCGCGCAGGCGCGTCGCGACGACAGGCAGAACATGTGCACGCTCATGGGCATGCCGCCGGTGTGGCAATAGCCGACCTCGATGTGGCAATCGACCACCATGGAAGAACCCATGAATCCCATGGCGCCCATGCCGATGGAATTGCCGAGTTCCCTGAGCTCCGCCTCGATCGTGGCAATGCGCGGATCGGGATTGCGGTCGCCGACCGTGCGCAGACAGGCGGCCTGCTTGCCCAGCACCATGCAGATGTCCTTGGAGCCGCCGAGACCGATGCCGACGATGGCGGGCTGGCAAGCAAGCCCGCGCTTGCCGAACTGGATCAGCGTGTCGAGATAGAACCGCCTGATGCCGTCGATGCCGTCGGCCGGAAACAGCATGCGGTAGTCGGAGCCGAACAGCCCGCCCTTGTGCACGGTGGTCAGCTCGATCCAGTCGGCATCGGGATGGAAGGCGTATTCGATCTCCGGCGCGCCGATGCCGCAATTGTTGTTGTGGTCGGTGCGCCACAGCGGATGGACGCGGTTGGGGCGCAGCGGAACGTCGTGGGTGGCGTTGGCGGTGGCGCGGCGCAGCGCCGCTTCGAGCGCGACCGGGCCGCCCTCGATGCGGGCGTCATTGCCGATCTTGACGTACCAGCGCGGTACGCCCGTATCGCCGCACATGGCGCGGCGGTCTTGCTTCGCCGCCTCGTAGTTCTCCAGCATCGCCTGGATGACGAAGGCGGAGAGATCGCCCTTCTCGGTATCGGCGGCGCGGCGCAGCCCGTCGAGATAGTCGTCGGGAATCTCGATCGCGGCTTTCGCCATCAGCGCTTCGGCCGTGCGTTGTACCGCTGCGATCGGGATCATCGCGCCTCTCCTGTGACTTCGTGTGCCGCAACCCGTCTCTTAGCACTTTTGTGTCTCCCGGCCGCGGCCCTATCGGATTCACACAACGCTTAGCGGTGTGGGGCCACCTCGCCCCGCTTGCGGGGAGAGGTCGGATCGCGCAGCGATCCGGGTGAGGGGGCCTTTCGGCGAGTCTGAGCGGATGAATAGGCCCCCTCACCCCGACCCTCTCCCCGCAAGCGGGGCGAGGGGGAACCGGCGCCCCGTGCCATATGCAGAGGACCAACCGAAATGTGCGCCGCCCCGTAGCCCCTGCTATTCCGCCGCGGCGTCGGCGAGTAGCGTCTCGCCGGGCCGTACATGGGTGAAGCGCACCGGCTCCTCGATGATCTCCAGGCCGCCGGCGTCCTGCCGCGCCACCGTGAAACGCGAGGAGGCGAGGTCGCCCGGCGCCGGGAAGTCGGCGCGGAAATGGGCGCCGCGCGAATTCTCCCGCGCCTTCGCCGCATGGGCGATCACGCGGCTCACTTCGACCAGCGAGCGCAGGTTGAGCCACTCATGCCACGCCAGATCGAAGCGGCGGTCGCCCGCGGGCACGCCGGTCGCCAGCAACTCCGCCTCGATATCGGCAAGGGCGGCGATGCCGCGATCGATCCCGGCGGCATCGCGGATGACGCCGATCTCGTCCCACATGGTGTCCATCAGCCGCTCGCGCAAGCGGTTGAGGTCGCCGGGCGCGCGGGCGAACGGGTGGAGCGCGCGGGTGACCTCGGCATCCAGAACATGGTGGTCCGGCGCGCGCTGCGCCGGATTGCGTGCGATCCAATTCGGCATGGTGTCGCCGGCGATGCCGCCGAACACGGTGGAATTGGCGACGCCGTTGCCGCCCAGACGGTTGGCGCCATGCATGCCGCTGGCGTCTTCGCCGGCAACGAACAGGCCCGGCCACCCGGTTGCGGTGTCCGGCTCGCAGATGACGCCGCCCATGAAATAATGCGCGGTCGGCACCACCTCGACGAGGCCGCCGGCGAGATCGAAGCCGCAGTCGCGGCAGCGCTCGACCATGCCCTTGAACTCCCGCGCGACGCGGGCCGCGCCGAGATGGCTCATCTTGATGTAGACGCCGCCGAGGGGCGAGGTGCGCCCGGCCCGCATCTCCGCATAGATCGAACGGCTCACGACATCGCGGGTGGCGCGCTCGAGGTCGGGGTCGTAGTCGGACATGAAGCGCCGCATCGCGCCGTCGAGCAGATGGCCGCCGGAGCCGCGCAGGCCTTCCTCCAGCACGGTCCCGGTCATGCGGGTGTCGGGGCCGGCGAGGAGGCCGGTCGGATGGAACTGGACCATCTCCATGTCGCGCAGCGGCAGGCCGGCGCGCAGCGCCATGGCGATGCCGTCCATGCTCTTGTCGCCGGAGGGCGTGTGGTAGCGGTACATGGTGGGGCCGCCGCCGGTCGCGAGCAGCACGGCGCGGGCGCCGATGTAGCGCATCGCGCCGGTCCGGATGTCGGCCATGAGCACGCCGGCGAGCGAGGCGCCGTCGGCGGCGGGGATGAGGGCCAGCGCGCGATGCTCCTCCAGGCGCCGTATCGCGGGGCGCGCCCACACCTGCTCCATCAGCCGGTTGATGATCTCGATGCCGGTGAGGTCGCCCTTGTGGACGGTGCGGTCGAAGGTCTGGCCGGCGAACGCCTTGCCGTGCAGGCTGCCGTCGGGATTGCGGTCGAAGAAGCAGCCGATCTCGTTTTCAAGTTCGCGCACCCGCTCGACCGCACGCGGTCACCAGCGTCCAGGCGAGTTCCTGGTGCGGCAGCCATTTGCCGCCCTCGATGGTGTCCATGAAATGGCGCTCGATGGAATTGCCCTTGTGCAGCGCCACGTTGTAGCCGCCCTGAACCATGCGGGTGCAGCCGCATTTGCCGAGCAGTCCCTTGGTCGCGATGGTGACATCGAGGCCGGGGTCGGCGCGGTGCGCGTGCAAGGCCGCGAACAGGCCGGCGCCGCCGGAGCCGAGGATCAGGATGTCGGTCGCGGTGCGCTCGATCGCTGCACTCATCGGAACACCACAACGAGGTAGGCGAGCGCGGCCACCGCTGCGGTCGCCCCGGCGATCACGGCGAGGCGCTTCTGCCCGTCGTGCCAGGCGAGGTTCTCGACCGCGAGCAGCCGCAGGCCGCCGAGGAGGTGCACCGCCAGCAGGAACACCAGCCCGGCTTCGGCGAGCTTGACCAGCGGCGCATCGCTCCAGCGCAGGAAGCTTTCGAGGCGGGCCTCGCCATCGATGGCGAGACCGAGGGTGAGAAAGTGCAGCGGAAGGAACACCGCCAAGGCGAGGCCGGAGAGACGGTGCACCAGCGCCGCCAGCCACAGCGCATCCTTGCGGTGGTCGAGGCGGCGGGAGGTGCGGGCGACCGGTATCGTCATGGCAGCGCCATCGCTGCGACCGCGCGCAGGCCGAGGCCGAACAGCAGGAGGCCAAAGATTGCCGCGGCGATGGCCGCAGCGCGCTCCGTGAGCGGTGACCACTCGGCGAGAACATTGCGGATGCCGATCCCCGCATGGATCGCCGCCGCGACCACGAACAGCGCGTAGAAGCCGCCCCAACCGAAGCTGCCGCGCACGCGGCCGAGGATATCCGCCGCGGTAAGCCCGTGGCGTGTCGCATAGAAGATCACCGCGAGATGCGCGAGCACCATCGGCGCCATCAGCGCCGCCGTCGCCCGCTGCCAGATATAGAGCGAGAGGTTCATCGCTTGATCTCGCCGCTGAGCCAGGCCTGCACGGTGCGCCGCTTGAGGCCGGCGATCGACGCCGTCGGATTGAGCGCGGTCGGGCAATGCGCCTGGCAGGACTGGTGGGTGTGGCAGGCATGGCAGCCGCCGCGCGCGGCCACCGCCTGCAGCCGTTCCGGCGTCGCGCCGTCGCGGCAATCATTGACCAGCGTCCAGGCGCGGTTGAGTGCGGCGGGACCGAGATAGTCCGGGTTCCACCGCACGGTGTCGCAGGCGGCATAGCAGACGCCGCAATTGATGCATTCGATCGCCGCACTGGCCGCAATCCGCATGGCGCTGTCGGGACGAATCGGCTCGATCGGATCGTCGCGGGTTTTCGTCGGCGCGAATGCGCCCTTGGCCTGCTGCCAGCGCTCGAAGAACCGGCTCATGTCGGTGGCGAGATCCTTGATGACCGGCAGGTTCTCCAGCGGGCCGATCTCGAGCCGGCCGTCCGCGGCGACCTTCGCCACATGGGTTCGGCAGGTCCAGCGCGGCCGGCCATTGACCGTCATCGCGCACGACCCGCACATGCCGACCCGGCACGCGAAGCGGTACGCCAGCGTCGGATCGAGATGGCGCTGCACATAGGTGACGACATCGAGCACGGTCTGGTTTTCCCGCTGCGGCACCACATAGTCCTGGTAGCGCCCCTGCTGCGGCGCCGCGCCACAGCGACACTTTCAGTTCGGATTGCACCTCGGTTGGAACTCCGGCCATGAACCCGCTCGCGGGTGGGGGCGCAGATTAGGCGCGCCGCGGCGGGGAGGGAAGGGAGGCGCAACGGACAGGGAGGCGCAATGGTGAGCCGCAATCGCCGCCCTTCACAAGGCAGCGCAGCGGGCCTACAGTAGTCGACTTCTCGAAGGGGCAAGGCCCTACTCGGATGCGGTTTTTCCGGTCGCACAGGCTCAAGGTGGCGTCGCTGGCGCTGTTTGCGCTGACGTGCCAGTTCGTGCTTGCCTTCGGTCACGTTCATCCTGATCGTCTTGCCGGCAAATTAAGCCATTGGGCGGTTGCGGCGGCAGCCGCGGCGGTTGCGCCCGCCGACCCTCCAATACCTCGCCAGAACGATCCGAGCGGGCTCGGCGAGGATTTCTGCGCCGTCTGCGCCAGCGTCAGCTTGGCGGGTGCGCTGGTGGTTCCGGCGACCCCGGCGGTACCGCCGCCGATTTCATTCGTTGATGGATTACATTGGCCGTTCGCAGCCGCCGCGGCTGCGTCGATCGACCATTTTCATTTCGACGCCCGCGGACCCCCTCGCGCCTGACGCAACGGCCTCGGAAGATCGCATCGCCTGTAAACTGCGGGTGGCGCAGCAAGCCGATGGCAACACGCGAGATCATCTCGCATGCAGCGCGGTTTCGGCCCGCAAACGGAAGCCTACTCCGCACGGGACTTGGGTTTAGAAGAACATCGCAACGATACCCTGAGAACAAGACGTTGCCGATGTGCAGGAGGGAATGCCGGTGTCTGCCAGCCGAGGCGACAAAGCCTCGATTCGTCCGCGATTCCTGTTGATCGCGGCGAGCCTCGCCGTCGTGGCCGGGGGCGCCGCGCTCTATTGGTATCTGGTTCCGGGGCCCGGCTCCGCTGGCGCCGCGCGGCCGCCGCCGCGTCCGGCGGTGCGGGTCAGCGTCGCGCTTGCCGCCCGGCAGGACATACCGGTCTATGTCAGCGGGCTCGGAACCGTGCAGGCGTCCTTCACGATCGGGATCCATTCCCAGGTCGAAGGCATCATGCAGGAGGTCCTGTTCACCGAAGGCCAACATGTAAAAAAGGGCGACGTGCTGGCGCGGATCGATCTGCGCCTGTTCCAGGCCGCGCTCGACCAGGCGAAAGCCAAGCGGATGCAGGACATCGCTTTGCTCGGCGCGGCCGAGAAGGATCTCGCCCGGTCCAGGACGCTGGTGATGCAGAACGTCGCCACCCAGCAACTTGTCGACCAGCAGCAGGCGCGGGTCGATCAGCTCAAGGCTTCGATCGCGGCCGATGAAGCGGCCATCGAAACCGCCCAGACCCAGGTCGACTATACCGCCATCAAATCGCCGAGCGACGGTCGCATCGGGGTCCGCCTGGTCGATCCCGGCAATCTCGTGCACGCCGCCGACGCGCGATCGATCGCCACCGTGGTCCTGACGCAGCCGGCGGCGGTGATGTTCACATTGCCGATGCAGGTGCTCGACGACCTGCGCGACGCCATGGCACGCGGCCCGGTCGAAGTGACCGCTTTCGACCAGAACAACCGCCGGCTGCTGAGCACCGGCACGCTCCTGCTCATCGACAATATCATCGACCAGGCCACCGCCACGCTCCGCCTCAAGGCGATGTTCGCCAATGCGGACGAGCGGCTATGGCCCGGCGAATTCGTCAACGCCCATGTGCTGCTCGAAACCCGCAAGAACGTCATCGCGGTTCCGACCACGGCGGTCCAACGCGGTGCGCAGGGCCTGTTCGCCTGGATCGTGGGCGACGACAACAAGGCGGTGCCGCGCAAAATCGAGCTGGGCCCGGTGTCGGGCGACCTCACGGTCATCACCGCCGGGCTCAATGACGGCGACCGCGTCGTCACCGACGGTCAGTACAAGCTCCAGGTCGACGCTCCCGTCGCCATCGTCACGGCGAAGGCGAGCGCGGAGAACGCCAAATGAATCTGTCGGAGCCGTTTATCCGCCGACCGGTCGCCACCTCGCTGATCATGGCGGCGCTGGCACTGCTGGGGATCACGGCGTTTCCGTTCCTTCCGGTGGCGCCGCTGCCCCAGGTCGACTTCCCGACCGTCCAGGTGACGGCGACGCTCGCCGGCGCGAGCGCGGAGACCATGGCATCCTCGGTGGCCGCGCCCCTGGAGCGCCAGTTCGGCCAGATCTCCGGCGTCACCCAGATGACCTCGCAGAGTTCGCTCGGGGTGTCGCAGGTCGTCATCCAGTTCGACCTCAATCGCAACATCGATCTCGCCGCCCAGGACATCCAGGCGGCGATCACGGCGGCGAGCAAGTTCCTGCCCCAGGCGATGACGCAGCCGCCGAACTACAAGAAGGTCAACCCGGCGGACGCCCCGGTCATGATGCTGTGGGCGCACTCCGACACGTTGCCGCTCACCACCGTCCACGATTACCTCGACAACATCTTCATCCAGGCGCTGTCGCAATTGCCGGGCGTCGCGCAGGCCTCGATCATCGGCGACCAGAAGCCCTCGGTCCGCGTCCAGGTCGATCCGGCCAAGCTCGCCTCGATCGGCCTCACCCTCGAGGAGGTGCGCGCCAAGCTCGTCAATGCCACCAGCAACGCCGCCAAGGGCACCATCTTCACCGCCAAGGTCGGCTACACCATCGCGGCCAACGACCAGATCGCCGAGGCCGAGCCGTTCAACGACGTCATCCTGGCCTACCGCGACGGCGCCGCGCTGCGGGTGCGCGATGTCGGCCAGGCGGTCATGGAGGCCACCAGCCGCTACGTCGCCGGCTTCCCCAACAACAAGCCCGGCATGCTGCTGGCGATCCGCAAGCTGCCCGGCGCCAACGTCATCGACACCGTCGAGCTCATCAAGGCGCAGCTCCCAAAGCTCACCGCCAATATTCCGGCGGCGATGAAGGTCGATCCCCTGCTCGACCGCACGGTGACGATCCGCGCCTCGGTGCGCGACGTCGAGTTCACCCTGGTCCTGACCATCGTTCTCGTGGTGTTGGTCGTGCTCGTATTCCTGCGCAGCTTCTGGGCGACGTTCATTCCCGGCGTCACGGTGGTGCTGGCGCTGCTCGGCTCGTTCGCGGCGATGTTCGCACTCAATTTCAGCCTCGACAATATTTCGCTGATGGGGCTCACCATCGCGGTCGGGTTCGTGGTCGACGACGCCATCGTGGTGGTCGAAAACATCTACCGCCATGTCGAGGACGGCATGACGCCGTTCGAGGCGGCGCTGAAGGGCTCCGGGGAGATCGCCTTCACGGTGGTGTCGATCAGCGTGTCGCTGGTCGCGGTGTTCATTCCGCTGCTGCTCATGGGCGGGATCATCGGCCGGGTGTTTCGCGAATTCGCCCTGACCGTCACCGCCGCGATCGCGGTCTCGGCGCTGGTTTCGCTCACGCTCGCCCCGATGCTGTGCGCGCGCTTCATGCGGCCGAAAACCGGTGCGCATGGGCGGGTCTATCTCCGCATCGAGGCCGCCTTCGACGCCATGCTGGCGGGCTACCGGGCGACCCTCGATGTGGCGCTGCGCCACCAGGCGATCACCCTCGGCGTGTTCCTGGCGACCATCGCCATCACCGTCGTCATGGCGATTTAAATTCCCAAGGGCTTTTTCCCGATCCAGGACACCGGCCTGATTTCCGGCGTCTCGGAGGCGTCCCAGGAGGTCTCGCCCCAGGAGATGATGCGGCTGCAGCAGGAGCTGGGCGAAATCATCCTTCGCGATCCCGACGTGCAGGCCATGGGGTCGCAAACCGGCAGCACCGACAGCCCCAACCCCGCCAATACCGGCGGCTTCACCATCGTGCTCAAGCCGCGCGACGAGCGCACGGCGTCGGCGCGCCAGATCATCGACCGGCTGCGGCCGCAATTCGCCCAGGTGCCCGGCGCCAACGTGTTCCTGCAGCCGACCCAGGACATCAATGTAGGCGCCCGCATCGGCCGCGGCAGCTACCAGTACACGCTCCAGGACGCCAATGTCGACGAGCTGATCGAGTGGTCGCAGACGATGCTGCAGAGGCTGCGCACGCTGCCGGAACTCGCCGACGCCACCAGCGACCTTCTCGCCAACGCGCCGCAGCTCAAGCTCACGATCAACCGCGACCAGGCCTCCCGCTTCGGCATCTCGCCGCAGCTCATCGACGACACCCTCAACGATGCCTATGGGCAGCGCCAGATCACCCAGTATTTCACCCAGCTCAATACCTATTTCGTGATCCTGGAAATCCTGCCGGAGCTGCAGGCGAACCTCGCCTCGCTCGACCGGCTCTATGTGAAATCGCCGCTGACCGGCGGCATCGTTCCGCTCTCGACCTTCGTCGAGATGGATTTCGAGCCGGGCCGGACCGCTCTCGGTGACCCACCAGGCCCAGTTTCCCTCGGTCACCCTGACGTTCAACCTCCGGCCCGGGATCGCGCTCGGACAGGCGGTCGATGCCATCACCAAGGCCGCCGCCGACCTCGGCATGCCGGCGCAGATCATTTCATCGTTCCAGGGCGACGCGCAGGCGTTCCAGAATTCGCTGTCGAGCACGCCGGTGCTGGTGCTGGCCGCGCTGATCGTCGTCTACATCATCCTCGGGATCCTGTATGAGAGCTTCATCCATCCCCTGACGATCCTGTCGACCCTGCCGTCGGCCGGCATCGGCGCATTGCTGGCGCTGCGCTTCGGGCAGATGGACCTCGGCGTGATCGGAATCATCGGGATCATCCTCCTGATCGGCATCGTCAAGAAGAACGGCATCATGCTGGTCGATTTCGCCATCTCGGCGGAACGCGACCGCCATCTGCCGCCGGTCGACGCGATCCGCGAGGCCTGCCTGCTGCGGTTCCGGCCGATCATGATGACGACGGCGGCGGCTCTGCTCGCCGGCGTGCCGCTCGCGCTCGGCAACGGCACCGGCTCGGAGCTGCGCCAGCCGCTGGGCTACGCGATGGTCGGCGGGCTCGCGTTGAGCCAGTTGCTGACGCTCTACACCACGCCGGTGGTCTACCTCTATCTCGACCGCCTGCAGAACTGGCTGCGCGGCGACGGAGATGCGCGTGGCGACGCGGGCGAGGCCCGCGCCGTCGCGGCGGAGTGAGCGCCCGCTGGCCGGGCACAGGATCTTCGCCAGACCGGCGGCCGAAGATCAAGGTCTATGGCTCAGCGCCAACCTGCCGCACTTCGGGCATCGCAGGCCGGATAACACAAATTGCGCTATTTTTGTTATTATCTAATCCCGGCAAAGGAATGAAGGAGGTAGATGCATGAATGTTTCTATCGGTGAGCGCTGGGAAGCCTTCGTAGACCACATCATACGCGCGGGCCGCTACGGCTCTGCGAGCGAGGTTGTCCGCGAAGGGCTCCGCCTGGTCGAGGAGCGCGAGGCCAAGCTGCAGGCGTTGCGCGCCATGCTCGATGCATCCATCGCGGCGGGCGGCGAGGCCAGTGACGCAGAGATCGACACGGCCCTTGAAGCCAAGGCCGCGCAACTCGCCAAGGAAGCCTTCTGACGACGGAGCGCGAATCCGTGGCGCGGAGACATTGCGACAGCGGCATGATATCGTTTTACGATGAATAAGAGTGTCGCTCAGATGACCCGTCCGACCACGCAGGCAGCCGATGGGCTGCCGCGGTGGAGTTGGACCGTGGCCGAGATCGAGCGCATGGCGGCAGGCGGATATTTCCGCGACCAAGATCGGTTCGAATTGGTGGGCGGGGAGATCGTGCCGATGTCACCGAAAGGGCGCCGCCACGAGATCGTCCGGGGTGTGCTCGCATTGCGCTTCTCCCGGGCGGCTCCGGAGGATGTCTTCGTGGTATCGGAGCCGCAGTTCAACCTGGCGGAAGACACCTATACGGTGCCCGACATTCTCGTTCATTCCGCCGCCATCAAGACGCCGGACGTGCGGGGCGGCGATGTCCTGCTCGTGGTGGAGATCGCGGACACCAGCCTTGCCTATGATCTCCGGATCAAGGCGCAGCTTTATGCGTCGCATGGCGTGCGCGAATACTGGGTGATCAATGCCGCGACGCTTATGACCACCGTGCATACCCTGCCCACGGGCGCGGCCTATGCCACCGTCACGGAGATTGCGGCGGGCGGGCTGATCTCGCCCGCCCTGGTTCCGGCGCTTTCGGTGTCGCTCGCCGCGCTCGATCTCGATTGAAGCCGCAGCTTCGGCTGCATCCCGAGCACTGCATCCCGATCTCAGAACGCGCTGCCGCGGGTCGGCACGCTCACGATGCGGTTGTCGATTTGGCAGCATGCCGGCGCTGGCATGCGCGATCTTTTCGGCCCGCGCCCGCAAGCTGCCGCTGCACGTCGTCCCGGCCAGCGTCACCTTGCCGTCGGCGACCGATACGGACAGGCCCAACGGCGCCATGGCGATGCTGATGTGCTCGACGAGCGCGGAGCTGATCTTGGCCTCCAGGAGCTTGTTGGCGAGCGCGGAGCGCGATTTGAAGGTGTCGCGGAACCGCGGGCCTTCGGCCAGTTCGGCAAACCGCGTTCGACGCAGGCGTCGACGGGCAGCCGCTCGGTGTTGAGCACGATGTGGTAGAGCCGTGCGTCCTCCTGCTCGAGGTCGAAATAGGCGCGCAGCGTGTGGGCGCGGGCGGCATCGAAGCGCTCGATCTCCTCGCGCACGGCATGCGCGTCCTTGCGGCCCTGCCGCTCCATCACGACGCGGACGCGGAAGTCCATCGGCGCGCACACCCGCGCGCTGATCACGTGCGGCACTTCGCGGAGCATGGTGGCCGCGCCCCAGCCTTTGATCAGGACGTTGCCCCTCTGGGCGAGGCCCAGGATTTCCTCGGCGGCGTAGTGAAACAGCTTGCGGCGATCGATCTGCCATCGCTCGAACAGGGACGCCGAGCCGTCGAGGTAACGCAGGACGGCGTCCTCCGCGACACCGAGCCGCCGGGCTACGTTGTTTGCCGCGACTTCCGAACGAATGATCTCGAGGCCCAATCGCTTGGCCACCCCG
>CAVVCE010000001.1:0-102495 GCA_963746235.1 uncultured Alphaproteobacteria bacterium | reverse complement strand
GTCGTCGATCTCGGCCATCAGCTGCGGGTTCTCCGTGAGGAACGTCTTCACGTTCTCCCGGCCCTGGCCGAGCTGCTCGCCCTCGTAGGTGAACCAGGCGCCCGACTTCTTGATGAAGCCGAGCTCCACCGCCACGTCGAGCAGCGATCCCTCGCGGCTGATGCCCTTGCCGTACATGATGTCGAACTCCGCCTGCTTGAACGGGGCCGAGCACTTGTTCTTCACCACCTTGACCCGGGTCCGGTTGCCGACCACTTCGGCGCCGTCCTTGATCGACTCGATGCGACGGATGTCGAGGCGGACCGAGGCGTAGAACTTGAGGGCCCGACCACCGGGGGTGACCTCGGGCGAGCCGTACATCACGCCGATCTTCTCCCGCAGCTGGTTGATGAAGATGGCGATGGTGCTCGACTTGGAGAGCGTGCCGGTCAGCTTGCGCAGCGCCTGCGACATGAGTCGGGCCTGCAGGCCGACGTGGGTGTCGCCCATCTCCCCTTCGATCTCGGCCCGGGGCGTCAGGGCGGCCACCGAGTCGATGACCAGCACGTCGAGGGCGCCCGAGCGGATCAGCATGTCGGCGATCTCGAGCGCCTGCTCACCGGTGTCGGGCTGGGAGATGAGGAGGTCGTCGACGTTCACCCCGATGGCCCGGGCGTACACCGGGTCCATGGCGTGCTCGGCGTCGATGTAGGCGCAGATCCCGCCGTTGCGCTGCGCCTCGGCCACGACGTGCATGGCCAGGGTCGACTTACCCGAGGACTCCGGCCCGTAGATCTCCACGATCCGTCCCCGGGGCAGTCCGCCGATGCCCAGCGCCAGGTCGAGGGAGAGCGCCCCGGTGGGGATGGACTCGATGTTCATGCTCATGTTGTCGCCCATGCGCATGACCGAGCCCTTGCCGAACTGCTTCTCGATCTGGCCCAGTGCCGCTTCCAGCGCCTTGTCCCGATCTCTTCGGCCATCTCTCTCTCCTCTTTGTTCACTGTGTTGCGACTCTGTGCTCGGACTGCGGTTCCAAATGCGACCCCGGCATTGGTTGCGCCATGCCCCGCTGCCACCTCCCCCGACCAATACACCACCTCCCGGCGCACCCGGAAGGGGGACGATGTCCTTTTGCGGACGCAGCGGCATCGAAAGGCCTCTGAACCCAACGCCGAGAACGGCGTTTGCCGAATGGTAAGGTTGTTGCGCTAGCGTGGCGGGTTGAAGGTGTGGCGGGTTGAAGGTGTGGCGGGTCGAAAGCGTTCTGGGTGAAGCGTGGTGGGTCGAACCGACATATCGACCACGCCCGGTCGAATGGTTATCATGTCGTTAGCAAAGCCTTACGCGCGCGATCAAAACCAGAACAACGGGCGTGCGCATGTCGTGCAGGAGTATCCATGGCCCCGCGTGCGTATTGGAAGGGTTACCTCAAGCTCTCCCTCGTCTCCTGTCCGATCGCGCTCTACCCGGCAGCGTCGACGGCGGAGCGGGTGTCGTTCAACCGCATCAACAAGAAGACCGGCAACCGCCTCAAGCAGCAGAACGTCGATGCCGAGACCGGCGAACCGGTCGACAAGGAGGACATCGGCCGCGGCTACGAGGTCGCCAAGGGCCAGTATCTCCTGGTCGAGGATGAGGAGCTGGAGAAGGTCCAGATCGAAAGCACCCACACCATCGAAGTCGACAGCTTCGTGCCGCGCGCGGAAATCGACGATCGCTATCTGGACAGCCCCTACTACATCGCGCCGACCGATCAGGTCGGGCAGGAGGCCTTTGCGGTCATCCGCGACGCCATCCGCGACAAGAGCATGGTCGGGCTCGGGCGCGTCGTCATGGCCCGGCGCGAACGCGTGATGATGCTGGAAGCCTTCGACAAGGGCCTGCTGGCGACGGCGCTGCGCTATGCCTACGAGGTCCGCGACCAGGCCGCCTATTTCGACGACATTCCCGACCTCAAGCTGCCGGCCGAGATGAGCCAGCTCGCCGGCCACATCATCGATACCAAGGCCGGCCACTTCGATCCGAAGAAGTTCGAGGATCATTACGAGAATGCGCTCGTCGAGCTGCTGCGCAAGAAGCAGGCCGGGCCGCGCGCTCGAGCCGATCAAGGATGAAGGTCATGGCGCCTCAGCGCGTCATCAACCTGATGGATGCGCTTGCGCGCCAGCATCGGCTCCGAGACCAAGAAGAAGCCGGCCGCCGCCAGCACCAAGGTGCGCGCCGGCGCCGGCGCTGCCGGCAAGAGGAAGGCCGGACGCTGACGCAGCAAGCCGAACCCGACCGCGCCATGCTCGAAGGCACCGTCGCCTTCACGGGGCGGCTCGCGTCGATGAAACGGGCGGATGCGTTTGCGCTGGTGCGAAAGCACGGCGGCAAGCCGCGCGAGGGCGTCACCCGCAAGACCGACGTGCTCGTGGTCGGCGAACTCGGCTGGCCGCTGCTCGACGACGGCCGTCCTTCCAACAGCCTCGCCCAGGCGAGGTCTCACGGCATCACCGTCGCCAGCGAGCGGCAGTTCCTGGAATGGCTGGGGCAGAGCGCTCCCGATGAGCAGTCCAAGACCTACACCGCCGACCAGCTTGCGTCCCTGAGCAAGCTGCCGAACGAGGTGGTCGACCAACTCGCCATGTTCGGCCTGATCGAAGTGCGCGGCGGCCTCTACGGCTTCCGCGACCTCGCGGCGGCGCGGCAGGTCGCGGGCCTGCTCGCCGCCGGGACCGCCCTGTCCACCATTACCCGGAGCCTCAACGAGATCCGGAAATGGCTGCCGGACGCGCGGCTGTCGAACCTGAAGCTGTTTCCGGAATCCTCCGATCGGCTGCTGGTCGAGCAATTGAAGGGCCGCACCGACAAGACCGGCCAGTTCGTCCTCGACGTCGAAAAGCCTGGCCGACGACACCGATGCCGTTTTCGTCGCCGCCCAGGCCGCCGAAGAAGAAAGCGACTTCGCCACCGCCGAGCGCCTCTACCGCCGGGCCATGAACATGGACACCGCAGACCCGGCCGCGCCGTTCAATCTCGGCAACGTCCTGCGTGCAAGCGGGCGCAACCTCGAGGCGGAGGCCGCCTATCGCGCCGCCATCAAGGCCGCCCCCGGATTCGCGTCGGCCTGGTACAACCTTGCCGACATGCTGGACGACCAGCGCCGCACCAAGGAGGCGATCGACTGCCTCAAGCGCGCGCTCGATGCCGATCCCTCCTACCTCGACGCCATGTTCAACATGGGGCTGTTCCTCCAGCGGCTGGAGCGCCACGCGGAGGCGGCGCTGTGGTGGCGGCGCTATCTCGCGGTCGACCGCAGTTCCCCCTGGGCGGCCCGCGCCAAGCGCGCGCTGAAATACTGCGAAATCCAGCTCCAGGGATCGACCCGCTAGCGGATGATTCCATGAAACGGATCAGATCGGACGGGGTGGAACTTGAACCCACGGACCTCATCCTGAGGAGCCGTGCGAAGCACGGCGTCTCGAAGGATGGACGCAGGCACGATCTCGCCCGTGGCCGCCCTTCGCGACGCGCGCAAGAGCGCGCTCCTCAGGACGAGGTTGATTGATCATATCGATATGATTCGAACCTCGGAAACGATGTACTAGAGCCGCCATGGCACCGCGCCCGAAAACCACGAAGGCGAAGGCGAGGGCGAAACCGCGCGGGAAGCCGCTCAAGGAATATGCGCGCAAGCGCGATTTCGCCCGCACCCCCGAGCCGAAACCGCAATCCGCGTCCGCGGCGACCGGCGAGTTCGTGGTGCAGAAGCACGCCGCACGCAGGCTTCATTACGACCTGCGGCTCGAACTCGACGGCACGCTCAAAAGCTGGGCCGTGACCAGGGGCCCGAGCCTGACGCTGGGCGAGAAACGGCTCGCGGTGCGCACCGAAGACCATCCGATCGAATATCTCGACTTCGAAGGCAACATTCCCAAGGGCGAATATGGTGGGGGATCGATGATCGTGTGGGACCGCGGCCGCTGGTTCCCCGAGGGCGATCCCCACAAGGGCCTCGCCAAAGGCCACCTGGCGTTCAAGCTCGATGGCGCGCGGCTGCGCGGGCTTTGGCATCTCGTCCGCATCAAGCCCCGTGCCGGAGAAAAGACCGAGCCGTGGCTGCTGATCAAGGCCGAAGACGAGTTCGCCCGCCATCCCGGCGACCCCGAGATCACCGATGAGGAATTGACTTCGCGCATCAGCGGCCGGACCAACGAGGAGCTTGCGGCCGCGGGCGGGCTGAGGGACGACCACAAAGCGCGCCTGAGCGCCGGCAAGCGCCGCAAGATGCTTCTGCCCGACATCGGCAAGATTGCCGGCGCACGCAAGGGCCTGCTTCCCGCATTCCTCGAACCGAGCCTGGCGGCGCCCTGCGAGAAGCCGCCGAGCGGGGACAAATGGATTCACGAAATCAAGCATGATGGCTACCGGATCCAGGCCCGCATCGACGGCGGCAAGGTCCGGCTGCTGACCCGCAACGCGCTCGACTGGACGGCACGGTTCCGCGGCATCGCCGACGCGCTCGCCCCACTCGGTCTCGGCTCGGCGCTGATCGACGGCGAGATCGTCGTCGAGGATGCCGCCGGCATTTCCAACCTGAGCCATTTGCAGGCGGATTTGCAGTCCGGCCGCCGCGACCGGTTCCGCTATTTCACGTTCGATCTCCTCTATTGCGAAGGCTATGACCTGACCAAGGCGACGTTGCTCGACCGCAAGGACCTGCTGGCGCAGGTCGTCGCCGGGTTCCCGCAGAATTCTCCGATACGCCTGAGCGAGCATCTCGAGGCGGACGGGCCCACCATGCTCGCCCATACCTGCCGTCTCGGCCTCGAAGGCATTATCTCCAAGCGGAAGGATTTGCCGTACCGGCCCGGCCGCGGCCACCATTGGTTCAAGGCGAAGTGCATGAAGAGCCAGGAATTCGTGATTCTCGGCTACGTTCCCTCGACCGCCGCGAGCGGCGCGGTCGGCTCACTGCCGCTCGGCTATTACTCCGACGGCGCGCTCGTCTATGCCGGCCGGGTCGGCACCGGCTGGTCCGCGGAGGTCGCGACCTCGCTGCGCAAAGACCTCGACAAGATCAAGGCCGCCAAACCGGCACTGCGCGATCCTTTGCCCGCCGGCGCCGAAAAGGGCGTCGTCTGGGCCGAGCCTCGCCTCGCCTGTGCGGTGGAATTTCGCGACTGGTCCCGCGACGGGCTGATCCGGAACGCGTCATTCAAGGGATTGCGCGACGACAAGCCGGCGCAGGACATCGCCCTGGAGGCGCCGCAGAAACGGTCGAAGTCGCTGGTCGATGCCGCGGCGGCCGGAGTCAAGCTCACCCATCCCGAGCGCATCCTGTGGGCGGAGCCGGGCATCACCAAGCAAGGGCTGGCGGATTTTTACGCCGACATCGCCGACTGGATTCTGCCGCATGTCACTAACCGGGTGTTGAGCTTGCTGCGCTGCCCCTCCGGCACCGGCGCCAAGTGCTTTTTCGCCAAGCATCCCTGGGCGGGACTGACCGAAGACGTGCAACGCGTCGAGGTCGGCACCGAGCAACCGATGATGACGATCGACAGCCTCGAGGGCCTGCTCAATCTGGTTCAGGCCGGCGTGGTGGAAATCCATCCCTGGGGATCGCAGGCGGACAATCTGGAGCAGCCGGACCGCCTGATCTTCGACCTCGATCCCGGCGAGGACGTGCCGTGGGGCGCGGTCATCGCGGCAGCGCGCGACGTGCGCGGCCGGCTGGAGGCGCTGGGCCTGAAAAGCTTCGTCAAGACCACGGGCGGCAAGGGGCTCCATGTCGTGGTCCCCCTCGCGCCGGGCGCCGGCTGGGACGAGGCCAAGGCCTTCACCAAGGCGGTCGCGGAGGCGATGGCGGGCGACGCGCCCGACCGCTATGTCGCGACCATCGCCAAACGTGCGCGGGGCGGCCGCATCCTGATCGACTTTTTCCGCAACGACCGCGGCTCCACGGCGGTCGCGGCCTATTCGACCCGCGGCTCGCCCCAAGCCTCGGTCTCGACCCCGCTCGCATGGGAGGAATTGTCCGAACGGTTGCGGTCCGACCATTTCACCGTCGGCAATCTCCGCAACCGGCTGGAATTCCTGGAACGCGATCCCTGGCAGGGTTTCTTCAAGCTCCGCCAGCGGCTGCCGGCGCGGTGAGCGATGAGGTAGGGGTGGCGCTAACCCTAAAGATGTCACTGCCCGGCTTGACCGGGCAATCCGGTACGCCCGGTGGTGTGTATATCAACCGAGGCGAAAAACGCCTCTAATAGGCGGGGATCGTCTCGTCGATCACCTGGGTGACCCCCGGCACGCCTTCGGCGAGGGCGATCAGCGCCCTGCGCTCGGCGTCCGAGCTGATCAGACCCCACAGGTGAACCTTGCCGTCGCTCACGATCACGTTGCGGCTGCCGAAATCGGTCCAGGACTGCTCGTGCTCCAGTCGCGACAGCAGCTCCGCCCGGATGGTGCGGCTCGCGTCCAGGCTTTCGCCCGGGGCACCCCCATTCGACGCTATCGCCTGCACCAGGTTGGACCGGCTCACGATGCCCACCAGTTCGCCGTCGCGGACGATCGGAACCCGCTTGATGCGGTTGCGTTCGAGGAGCGCCGCGATTTCCGACAGCGGCATGTCTTCGGTCGCGGTGATCACGTCCTCGGACATGACCTCGGCGACCCGTTTGCCATGCGACTTCGCGAACTCCGCGGCCAAGGTCGCCGCCGGGGTCACCGCTTCGATCCACCAGGGATGGTGGATTGCGGCGCCGATTTCCTCGCGGTTCATGAGGTCGCCTTCGCTGATGATGCCGACCAAGTGGCCGTCGTGGTCGACCACCGGCAGTGCGCTGACATCGTTATCGGCGATCAGCTTTGCCGCGTCGGCGATGCTGTCGTCGGGGCCGATCGTTATGACGTCGCGGACCATCACATCCATTGCCTTCATGACTGCCTCCATCCGGTGGGACTTTCGGCCGGCGCGCGCTGATGCCTGCGATCGGCGACGGGCGGCGCATCATGGCGATGGGTCTGATACAATTTATGACAAGCGACGCCGTCAGCGTTGTGTGCCGGAGGTTTTTCGGCCGCAACACGGATTGATCCGCATATTCAGGATCGGCTCTTTTTTACGAAGCGGCTTCGGGCCAGCGACAGGCGCCCGTCGGCAACGGTGTCCGCGCCATCGAAAACCCGGGTGTCGACAGCCGCACCGTGTGCGCCTGCCGCGAACGGCTCAATGCTTGTGCCGCGGCCGTTCCTGCGGATCGGGTGGTTCGGCTTTCTTCGCGCCCTGAAACAGGCGCTTGGCCGCGCCGATGCCGAGAATGACGCAGATGACTGCGCCGAACACGAAATACAGCAATCCGGAATCGAGCATAGCCTGAAAGGCGTCACTCATTTGCAGCGTCTTCCTTCCCCTGGGCCGGGTTCGATCGGACGCCGGCGCCTTCCGACGGGTCCGCGGTTGG
The DNA here is from genome assembly GCA_963746235.1 of uncultured Alphaproteobacteria bacterium. GTDB lineage: Bacteria > Pseudomonadota > Alphaproteobacteria > Rhizobiales > Xanthobacteraceae > JAJPKK01. The sequence goes on along the minus strand of CAVVCE010000001.1, from coordinate 95,068 downwards.
GACCATGCCACCGATGCCGGCGGTTGTCGAACCGCCGATCGGACCACGAGAACTCTTCTAAGTGGTGACGCACCAACATCGGAATGGACCGCAACGCGTAAGGTATCCGCGCGGACAATAGGACTCCCCTCGGCAAGTCACTTGCGGGGAAGGCGCGAAGGACCTCGCCTCGCACGAATGTGCGGTTCGATGAAATCTTGCGGCTTCTGCCGCCACGGAGCCCGCAAGCAATGCTGTCGCCGTTACAGCAATGGTAAACAGTCCTCGCACCGTTTCCTCCTGGCGCTTCGCAAGGCCCCCGAAGCGAAGCGATTGTACATGAGGACAGTTGTACATGAGGACAGTGATTCTCGCACGGCGGATGCCCGTCGCTCGCCGTCGCTCGCGGCCTCAGCCGAGGGGCGTATCCCGGTAGATCTCCCTGACCGAGCAGGTCAGGCCGTACTCGGGCAAGGCGAGTTCGTCGGCACCGAGCAGCACCTGTGAGCGCCAGCCGTCGCCGGCGCGACGGTCCACGATGATCTCCACGCGGTCCTGACGGACCAGCAGGATGCACGTGCATGACGGATGCGCGCGGTAGATGTCCCGCTTGCTTTCGATGACGCCCTTGTCGCTCTCGGACAGCACCTCCGCCACGAGATAGAACCGTTCCGCGTAACGCGGGTCCGGATTCTCGTCTTCCCGAATCACCGCCACGTCCGGTTCCGGATCGTAAGGCACGGTGGAGACGATGTTCACGCCGATATCATGATAGGCGGCGAACCCCGGGGCGTGGCGCTTGAGTGCGGCATTGAGCAGCGATTCGAGATTGCTCGCGATTCGTTGGTGGCGGCGATTCGGCGGCGTCATCATCATCGGCACGCCCTCGATCAATTCCCAATGCTCCTCGTCCGGCCGTGACGTGAGCCACGCTCGAAACGAAGCCACCGAAAGGATCGGGGCATGCTGGTGCACGGCGCCGACCATGAGGTCTTTCTCCAGATGAAGCTGATGCATCTTACCGTGTTGTTCGTCAGGCCGACACATGCTTCGCCGTCATCGCCCCACCGTGGGTGCCGGATCGTCCGGTCGAGCCGGGCAATGTCGCCATATGCCGTGCGGCATCCGCGCTCGGCGCTACGGCAGGATCGCGATGGCGCGCGCGGGAAAGCCGAGGCCGTCCTTCACCTTCGGCCAGGTGACGATGACCAGCGCACCCTTGGGCGGCACTTTGTCGAGATTGGCCATGACCTCGATTTGGAAATGGCCGGCTGGAGGATGTAGGTCTCCGAGTCCATCTTGTCGGTGGTGTCGGTGTCCATGGATTCATGGCCGATCGCGGTGACGCCGCGCTGCTCGATCAGGAACTTGATGGCCTGCGGCGACCACGCCGGGAACGGACTGCGCTTGAAGCGCTCGGGGTCGCTGTCCCAGTCCTTGTACATGTCGGTGCGCAGCGCCGCGAACGCGCCCTTGGGCACGCGGCCATGGATCTTCTCCCACGCGCGCAGGTCATCGAGGGAGAAGGCGTGGTTCGGGTCCTTGGCGAGGTAGGGCGTGTCGTCGAGCACGACCAGCGGCAGCACCATCTGCTTGAGCGGAATCCGATCCATGGTGATGCCGTTCTCGGCAAAATGGGCGGGCGGATCGACATGGGTGCCGTACTGCCCGACCATCTCGTAGAGGGTCGAACGGAATCCATCCTTGGGGATGGTGTAGGGCTCGTGGGTCTTCGGATCGGCGGCCGGCGTCATCTTCGCCTGGCCGAACCCGGACCACACCGGCGAGTCCGGCCCGAAGCTGTGGGTGAGATCGACGAAGGTCTTGCCGGCGAGGATCGCGATAGACCCGTTCGAGATCGTTCGCCGCCGCTTGCGCGATGAAAAGCCCGATGCCGATGGCAGCGAGCGGAGGCGTCAGGAAGCAGCGGCGCAGCCGTCGTGAACGAACCATCGTTTCCACTCCGAACTATATTGCTACGGCGGGTTTAAGCGGCGGAGCGCCATCAGCACAGCGCCGTCGGCGAAATGGCAACACCCGGGTGGACGAGCATATCCCGCACCGGTCCGCTCCGGCGGCGACGGCGCGGGTGCCGCGCGCCGTTACGGCTTGGCCTTCTTGCCTTCCACCTCGTGCACCGGCGTTTCCGGCTTGAGGCCGCCGCGGCGGCGGGCGAAGGTCTCGGCGCCGCTTTCGGCCCAGCGGCCGGCGACGGCGCGCTCGGCATAGCGGTCCCACACGGCATCCCACTCGCCGAGCAGATAGCCGTGCCAGGGCGGTTGCGGCTTGAGCGCCGGCAGGCGCAACTCCTCCCACATGGTGCGGGCGCGTTCCATGTATTGGCGCGCCGGCAGCGCCAGCGGCGGCATCGGGCTCTTCAAGGTGGCGTCGATCAGCAGCGTCGAATCTTCGTGGCGCCGGCCGGTCTTCGGCCCATGCCCGGCGGAACGATAGGGCGTCACGTGCAGATCCTCGCCGATATTGGCGCGATAGGCGAGCGACCAGAATACCGCATCGGCATTGCGGGGATCGACGTCCTCGCTGACCGCGATGACGATCTTGCCGGCATCGGCCTTGAGCGTGGCCGCCCCGTTGAGGCCGCGCCACACCTCGCTTTGCGGCGTGCCGGGGGCGAACTGCAGGAAAATCACCGGACGGATGTTGGAGAGCGGCTCGTGCAGCACCACCCGCCGGATGCCCTTGATGGACAGCGTGTCGCGCAGATGGGCAAGGAACACCGGCTCGTAGGCGACCCGCTTGATCACGCTCGACTTGCTCGGCGTCACCTGGCTCATGATCGACACGAACACCGGCGCGCGCCGGTGGGTGATCGCGGTCACCTGCATCGACATGTTGAAGTCTTCGAGCGCGATATAGCCGTGGCTCTCGCCGAACGGCCCTTCCGGCTCCAGCAGTTCCGGATCGATCAACCCCTCGATCACGATCTCGGCGTCGGCGGGCACCTCGACGTCGATGGTCACCGCCTTGGCGGTGCGGATCGGCAGGCCGGCGAGCCCGCCGGCGACGGCCATCTCGTCCTGGTCGATGCCGAGCTTCTGCGGGCCGGTGAACACCACGACCGGCGCGCATCCGAGCACGATCGCGCAGGGCATCGGCTGCTTGCGGGCGCGGTATTTCAGCCAATGCAGGTAGCCGCCGGCGCCGCCGATGCGCGACGCCATTCGCACCCCGAGCCGGTCGCTGGCTTTGAGCTGGGCGCGATAGGTGCCCATGTTGCGCACCCCGGTGTCGGGATCCTTGGTGATGCACAGCGTCGCGGTGAGATAGGGCGCGGCATCGAAGCCCGGCGTCGACACCGGCACCGGCAGCCGCGCCAGGCCCTTGCCCTCTCCGCGCAGATCGTCCCCGGTGATCACGACCTCCTGGCACGGCGGCGCCGAAACCATGACCGGCGGCACCGGATGCGCCATCGCCTCGTCCCAGGCGGTGCCGATCTCCTCGACCGGGCGGCCCATGCCGATCGCGTAGATTTGCGCCGAAGCCGACAGCGCGCCGACCGCGACCGGCATGTCGAAGCGGTGTCCGTCGGCCCCGACCACGTTGGTGAACAGGAAGGCGCGGCGCTCGTCCTCGTCGAGGCCGCCCTGGAACTGCCAGCGCACCAGCGGGTGAAGCTCGGTGTCCTTGTTGACCTCGCGGTCGATGCGCACCAGGAGCCCCGCGGCTTCGAGCCGCGCCAGGTGCTCCTGGAAGTCGGCCGGCGCGCGGCTTCGCTGGGGCGGCTGGGGCGGCTGATCTGAACGCTCGTTGGTACGGTCAAGCATCAGGACACCTCACGCCGGGACGGCCCCAGCCTATACAGCCGGAAACGGTCAGCGGCAATCAATGCAATTTTTCCGCTTGCTGCCCGTTAGTGGCACCGCGGTTCGTCGCTGCGTTCTACAGGATAATCCCCTGTGATCACAACCTTTTGACGGTCGCCAGCGGAGCAACCACAGGTAGCATCGCCTGCAACCCGGTTCGCAGTGCCGTCCTGAGCGGCAAGGCCATTTCGGGCGTGATCGCAGTTCGGCGCACAATTGCGCAGCGGGGCCGCCGGCGGGACAACCACGCCGCTCGGCTCCGGTCGATTGCTGCGCCTACTTCCGCGTCTTGAAATACCGCAGGTCCGGCGCCGGCTGGTCCTTGCGCACCGGCATCAGGTAGCCGTCGGCGCTGACGAAGTAGTTGTCCTTGCCGACCGCGACATGGGTGTCGCCCTCGGTGCAGTTGTTGTCGGTCCACAACACTTTGGTCTGGCGGCGAAAATCCTTGGTCGCGGTCCACGGACGCGTCAGCGCGTCGTCGATGGTCGTCATCTCCACATGCAGCAGGCCCGGATCGGCCCGATCGAGGAAGAACCGTTCCTTGATGACGGTCTTGTTGTCCTCGTGGAGCGGGATGCCGGTCTCGTCGAAGGTGCGGGGACCCTTGAGATTGCGCGTCTCCACCTCGAGCACGTCGTAGCGGCCGTCGCCGTCGGTATCGAGCCACTTGCCGATCGAATAGCCGGCATAAGTCGGGTCTTCATCGGTCGGGAAGGCGCGCCCGTCGGTGTAGATGCGGCGCGTCGAGTAGATGACGAGCTCGAACAGGATGTGCGTCAGCTTCGGCGTGACCACGAATTCGATCGGGAAGGTGCCGGACATTTGCCGCGGCATGCCCATGGGGATGCACTTGTAGGCGTTGTCGAGGCCCTGGCCGCCGGCCGCCTGATCGGCCATGCTGGCTTCGTGGAGAAGCCGATACTCCGGCGTCAGCGGCGCCTGCTGCCCCCGGCCATTGGGCTTGCTCGGATCGTATCGCGCGGCCCCGGTGGCGGTGCGCCGCCACTGGCCCGACAGGTCCGGATATTTCGAATCGTCGAACGCCGAGGCGATTGAGTTCGACCCGCACAGCGCTGCGGCGCATAGGACTGCGACGATCGCGTTTCGGTAAAGCATGCCGTCCTCCCTCGATGAGGATGGCAGCCGCGGCGGACGGCGATTTTCCATCCTCGATTTTGAGTGAAGGTTATCAGGTCGCGGCGCGGCGCACCATTGGCGGCACTGCGGGTCTCATGGGCAATCGGGTGAATGATCTGGGAGCCATCGGCACCGTTACGCGGCCTGCTCGGGACGCATGGCATGAATTACGGTGATTGTGTCGCCGACCGAAGTTTCGCGCTATGCGAGTTCAAAACGCGCGAAGGAGCGAAGAATTGCTCAATTGGATTTAGCATTCGTTCCTTCACCCGATTCCCCTGCTGCGGGTCTACCGGAGATGATAATCTCCGCCGGAGCGGATCCCTGGAGCCGGCGTGCGGAGGCGCCAGCCCAGATGAGGCGAGGTGGGGAGATGGCAGGTGTTCATTGAACGCGACCATGTGAGCCCGGACGGAGCACTTCGTTTTTTGGTGCGGATGCCTGACGGCGACATAACGATGGGCTTTGATGGTTTTGCTTGGCACACCCACGGCGATATATTGGCCGCTTGTTCGTGGGGAAGTCCGGAAGATGCCGCCGAGCGATTTTTCGCCGATCTAATCTCCAATAAGCTGACCATTGCCGTGGCGAGGGTATCTGGTGCGATCCGGGACGTTCGGATCACCGATGACCCAACGGCCGATCTGCGCCACTGTCCATCGGACGAGGTAATCGATTTCAGGCTTTGGGATGGAACCAAAGTCGAGGTAGGCTGCAGCGAGATGGCAATCAGTCGAGCCGAACGAAGGGCAGAGCGAAAGGAGCGCGTCGTCACTGTTTTCGGTGAGGCTCTTGCTGCTCCGGTTCTCGATCTGCTGGAACTCATCGAGTTGGCGTGGCACGACTGCTATGGCGAGATCACGCCGTCCGAGCCGATAATCGATGACATCCTGCTCTGCTCCGAGGGCGAGTTGGCCAAGCTAATTCAAGCCGCCCGGTTGGCGATCCAAGATCGGCGCGACCTGATCATGTCGGCGCAGCAAAAGCGCTCAGGCGGCAGTACCGAACCCCACGACGTGCGCCCTCCGGCAGATCACGGCTCTCCGTAATTCGTTAAGGTTTCCCAGGTTGCAGGTCGAACCGTATTTTCTTCGCCCGCAGGGTGCCTGCGACACCGTATGATCCGCCCCACGCCAATTGCATGCTTTCGTCGGCCTTCGTGACCTCAAGATCAAAGATGATCCCTGGCACCAAGTTGAACTCGGTGAGTGTTATGTCCGTGACTTCCTCAAGGGTGATGGTCACAACGACGTGCTTGTCGAGCTCAATATATCCACGGGCGTCCACCCTGTTCGTCATCTGCCAAGTGTGAACGCGCATGACGCTCAGTCCCTTGCTGTTCAAGGCAATCTCCAGCAAATTGGCGTCGTGAAAGCGTGGGACTCGCCCGAACCAGTCAAGGAGAGCCTTCCCTCCGGGGATATCCTGTAGAATTGCTTCGTCTGTCATTGGCTGCTCGCAACAGGGGATTGGGCGTCTTGGATGAAGCACAAATTTCTGGCTCTACTAGCGTTGTTTGTGATTGTCGCCTGCATTCCCGCAGCCGTCTCACTGGTGGGCTTGGTATTCGCGGTCGTGCGTTCGCCCAGCTTCGACATCGTTGCTCGCAAGAACAGTCCCGATCATCTTCTTGATGCTGTTCACGTCATGCCGAGGACGAACGCCACGATGGGGTTCGTCCACTGGGTCTACATCACGGGGGCCGGTGACGTGATACCGGACTATCGGTTCTTCATCCCCGATGCAGACAATCGGGTCTTTGCCGCCGATGAGGTGGATGACGAAATTAGCCTGAACTGGACGACCAACTCCGAGTTGGCCATCAGAGCGAAATCGGCTCGCGTGTTCAAATCGAAGGGGGCCGTGATCCGGCTGCCCAATGGCGAGACGAGGCAGATCACAGTCAGGCTCGATATTGATGATCTGCGTAGACCCTGAGCGTCCTGCCGGCGATTTTCCCTTTAGCACGTTCCTCCCTTTGCCACGGCTGCGTGACCCCTGCTTGACGCCGATAACGGAACGCCAAACAGAAGGCCACGCAGGTCGCGAACAAAGCTTTTATTTCTCGGTGAGTTAACGCCCGCTAATCAGAGCGGCCTGATCTCGACCTTGCGGAATCTCACGATGCCGCCGCCGTATTGAAGCGCGATCCGCCCCTTGGCGTGCTTGCTGTCCTTGGCGCCGTCGACGGTCTTGATGCCGTTGATGATCACGGTGAATTCGGAGCCCTTGGCGGTGATGTCGTAGGTGTTCCACTGGTTGCCGGCCTTGGGCATGGAAGTAACCCTGGCCACGTTGACGATCGCCCCGGTGCCGTAGCTCGGGTCGGGGCGCGTGTCGAAGATGTTCACCTCGTAGGCGTTTTCGGCGGTGACCCGCTTGGGATCGGTGGCGCGGATGAAGATGCCGCTGTTGGCGGTGGTATCGACCCAGAACTCGGCCCTGATCTGGAAGTCGCCGTACTCCTGCTTCGAGACCAGGAAGCCGCTGCCCACATCGGCCTGCACGACGCCGCCTTCGAGCATCCGCCAATTGGCGTTGCCGATGGGCTCGAAGTTGTTGAGGTTGGAGCCGTCGAACAGCGTGGTCCACCCGGTCTGCCCGGCGGCGTCGTGGGCGTGCCAGAATACGGCGGAGCCGGCGAGAAGCAGCCCCATGGCAATGGCGGATCGGCGGTTCATTTCTGTTTCCTCCTCTGTCGTGACGTTGTGAGTTATCGCTGACGTTGATCTTGTCGGAAGCCTTCCGGGTTCCGGCTGGAGTCCGGAATCATGCAAGCGGGCTCATGCGAGCGGGATCATTCCCGTCCACCATTGGGTAGCCGGCCCGACATCGATGTCGTATTTGCGCGCGAAGTCGAGCTTGCCGTCGCCGCCCATGCGGAACACCGATAGGCCGGCCGGCAGGTCCACCACCTTGCCGCCCTCGCGCCTCGCGCTCGCGGCAAGCGATCCGGCGATGAGGAGCCGCGCGCCGGTGTCGAGCCCGAAGGTGCGCGGATGCGCGGCACGAATATCGGCATGCTGGATGGCGGTCGGCTCGCCGGTCTGCTGATTGATGGCAAACACCGCGATGTTGCTTTCGCCGGCGCTGAATACCATCTTGCCGTCGACATCCTCCACGCCGGGCCCGGCGGCGCTCGCCAGGCCGGAGCGATTGCCCAGATAGACAAATCGGCCGTTGGGATGAATGTGAATCGGGCCGGCACCTTGGATCCGGAACTTGTGGGCCGGGTCGGCCAGGGTGGGCTTCGTGAACAAAGGCTCTGGAACGAGGTCGCCGTCCGGCGTCAGCTTGTAGACGATCAACTGGCTCTGCCGCTCGACCGAAAGGTACACCCACGGCTGCGACGGATGGATGTCGAGGTGCCGCCCGCCGTAGCCGTATCCACCGTTCGGCGCGATCTTGCGCATCTGGGACAGCACGCCGTCCTTGAAACCGTAAACGTGGAGCGAGCCGGGGTCTTCCGGCTTGGTCCCTTCCGGGTTATTGCCCCGCGCCACGATGAGGATCGATTTGTCGCCCGGCGTCGCGCGGATTTGATGGAAGTAGATGCCTTTCTCGAGATTGTCCGGCTGCTTCACCTCGTCGCCGATCCCGCCGTCGCCTTTGATCTTGTGCACGGACACATTGGAGGGGAAGTTGTAGGCGACCAAGATATGTTCGCCGGCATTGTCCACGCTCAGATGGATCGGCCGCTGCCTCAATTTGATCGGGTCGCCATGGGCCGAAAGATCGCCGGACGGGGCGACGTGGAATGCCATGAGACGGTGTTGGTCGGGCGCATATCCGGGGACCGGCGCAATCCCCACTCCACCGGTGCTCGTCGCCACGTAAAGATATCTTCGCGACGGATGCGGCCATGCGTATTGGAGGCCGCCCGGCAGCGTGACCGATGCGCGCTTGTCCAGCGTCGCGGCGCCGAAATCGACCCCGTAATGCGTCAATTGCCCGCCGACGCCGGAATAGAAAGCGGAATTGTCCTTGGCCTGCGCGAACGCCATGCGTGGCGCGGCGACAGCGCCGGCGATCATCGCGGAAAACGTGCGGCGATTGATGGTCATGATGGTTCCTCCCTGGTCGAACGCTTCTTGTGGCATTTGTTGTCGCTATCTAGCGCTTGGTCGTAAATCGGCGCAAGCGGGGACCAAGCGGGGGCCTGCGTCGGAGTGCGTCGGAGGGAATGCCGCTCTATTCCTCCTCGCGCCCGCCCTGCCAACGTTTCACCACGGCGGTGTCGATGCCAAACAGGTCGAGCAGGCGGCCGACGGTGTGATTGATGATGTCGTCGACGGTCTTGGGCCGGTTGTAGAACGCCGGCATGATCGGGGCGATGATCGCGCCGATGTCGGCGAGCTGGGTCATGGTGCGCAGATGGCCGCCATGCAGCGGGGTTTCGCGCACCGCCAGCACCAGGCGGCGGCGCTCCTTGAGCACGACGTCGGCGGCGCGCGACAGCAGCGAACCCGTGACCCCCGTCGCGATCTCGCTCATGGTCTTGATCGAGCACGGCGCCACCACCATGCCCATGGTGCGGAATGAGCCCGACGAGATGGTCGCGCCGATATCCGAATTAGGATGATTGACGGTGGCGAGCGCGCGGATGTCCTTGGTGGTGAAATCGGTCTCGTAGGCGAGCGTCATCTCCGCCGAGCGGCTGATCACCAGATGGGTCTCGATATCGGTGTCGCGCAGCAGTTCCAGCATGCGGATGCCGTAGATCGCGCCGGAGGCTCCGGAAATGCCGATGATGAGCCGGCGCGGCGTGTCAGTCGTCATCCCTGGTTTCCTCGATGATCCCGGTCGGCGTGTTGGGCGCGATGCCCTTGCGGCGCCGTTGCCGGTAGGAGTCGCCGCGGTCCATGGCGTGGCCGCGCGCGGCCTGTTGCGCATTGTCGTCCCAGGCCTCGTTCCAATCGCCGAGCGAATAGCCGAACCATGGCGCCTGCGGCCGCAGCGGCGGCAGTCCCAGGCGCTCCCACAGCGCCTTGGCGTTCTCCATGTATTCGCGCTTGGGCAAGGCGAGGGGCGGCATCGGATGCTTCATGGTGGCGTCGATCAGCATCGCCGAATCCGGCTCCGCGTCGCCCGTGCGCGGGCCGTGTCCAAGCTCGCGATAGGGCACGACATGGGTATCCTTGATGGGATTGCAGCGATAGGACATCGCCCAGAAGACCGAGTCCGCGTTGTCGGGGTCGATGTCCTCGTCGACCGCGACGATGAACTTGCCGACGATCGCCTGCAGCGTCAACGTCCCGTTCAGCGCCCGCCAGATCTCCGAGCGGGGGGTGCCGGCCGCGAACTGCAGGATCACGAGCTTGCGCAGGTTGGTCAGCGGCTCGTGCAGGGCGACGCGGCGGATTCCCTTGATGGCGAGCGTGTCGCGCAGATGGGAGAGGAACCGCGGCTCGTAGGCGAGGCGCTTGACGACGCTCGATTCGCTCGGCGTCACCTGGCTGATGATCGAGGGGATGACGGCGTCGCGGCGGCGCGTGATCGCGGTCACCGCGATGACGAGATTGTATTCTTCGAGCGCGACATGGCCGTGGGATTCGCCGAACGGGCCTTCCGGCTCCAGATAGTCCGGGTCGGCAAAGCCCTCGATCACGAGCTCCGATTCGGCCGGCACCATGAGGTCGACGGTGCGCGCCCGCACGACGTTGATCGGCACGCCGGCGAGACCGCCGGCGACGGTGATCTCATCGATCCCCGGCGGCAGCCGCTGCGGTCCCTGATAGGCCACCACCGGCGGGCATCCCACCACGATCGCGACCGGCATCGTGCTCGCCGCGGTCGCGGTATTTCTGCCAATGCGTGAATCCGCCGGCGCGCAGCTTGGCGAGCGTCATCATGCCGAGCCGGGTCGGCGCCTTGAGATGGGCGCGGTAGGTGCCGATGTTCTGGATGGCGGTATCGGGGTCGCGGGTGATGACGCAGGTCGCGGTGAGATAGGGTCCGGCGTCGAAGCCGGGCGTCGAGATCGGGATCGGCAGGGCGGCAAGACCGTTCCCGGGACCTTCGAGATCGCGGCCGGTGATCACGATGTCGTGGCACGGCGCGTGCTCCACCACCCGCGGCGCCACCGGGCGCGCAATGGCATGCTCCCAGCGCGGGCCGATGTCCTCGTTGCGCTCCACATTCATGCCGATGCGGTAGATGGCGGCATTTGCCGCCAGCGCGCCGATCACCACCGGGATGTCGTAGCGCCGCCCGGTGGAATTGACGATGTCGGTGAACAGGAACGCCTTGCGGTCCTGCTCGGCGATGCCGCCGCGGAACTGCCAGCGCACCAGCGGATGCATCTCGGTGTCCTTGTTGACCGGCGCATCGATGCGCAGCAGCAGGCCGGCCTCGTCGAGACGGTCGAGATGATCATGCAGGTCGGCATAGCCGCGATCTGCCTGCATCATCCGGCCCCGGCGGCGCTCGTGGGCGTACGCGGCGACGGCCGCGATCAGGATTTCCACCGCGCCCGGCGTGAAGGCACGGGCCGCCGCCTGCTCGTAGGCCAGGATGTTGGCGCGGGCCGCCGCCTCGACGGAGTTGGCGGGCTCGGCCTCGAGGTTCGGCGTCAGCGCGAACAGCGCCTCCTGCTGCAGGCGCTCGGCTTCGAGCTCGACCGCCTTGATCCGGGTGCGCAACAGCTCGGCCGCGCCATGCGCGACGAGCGTCGAGCCCCCTTTGAGCTTGCGCCGCAGCGTGCGCAGCGGCACCACCACGTCGTCGTGCCACAACGCCGCCTGCTCGCACACTGCGCGCACATTGCGCGCCGGGATGAGCTTCTTGTCGGCGGCGAGCCACAGCAAGAACAGGAGCACATTGACGTCGACGCCGCACTCGTCCTGCAGCGCGATGCAGGCGTCCGCCACTCCCGGCTGACGGTAAATCCGCAGGGAAAATCGCCAGAACGGCGAGCCTTGGTTGTCCGGGGTGTCGGCGTCGGCCATCGGGTTCCTCTTATTATATTTTGCCGGCCGAAGATAACACCGCGGCCGGGAGATTGCCTGCATCGTCGGCGACGCAAGCGTAGGGTGGGCAAAGGCGGCCGAGGCGTCGCCATGTTGATGCAGTGTCGGTTCCGCCGTGCCCACGTGCGTGGCCCGAGGTGGGCACGCTCCGCTTTGCCCACCCTACCTGAGCTACCTGAGCGCGTGGTTCGGCTTCTCGTACGCGCCGGCGTCGTGGAGCGCGGCGACGATGCGCGCGGGCGTCAGCGGCATCTCGGCGAAGTGCACCCCGAACGGCGACAACGCGTCCTCGATCGCCGCGATGATCGCGGCCGGCGCCGGGATGGTGCCGCCCTCGCCGGCGCCCTTGACGCCGAGCGGATTGAGCGGGTTCGGCGTCTCCACATGCTCGATCACGCAGGCGGGCACGTCCGGCGCCATCGGCATGAGGTAATCGGCAAAGCTGGTCGTGAGCGGCTGCCCGCCGGCGTCGTAGCGCATGAACTCGAACAGCGCATTGCCGATGCCATGGGCGACGCCGCCCTGCACCTGGCCGTCGACGATCATGGGATTGATGACGACGCCGCTGTCGTGCGCCACCACGTAGCGCAGAATGCGCACCGCGCCGGTGTCGGGATCGACCTCGACCTCGACGATGTGGGTGCCGTTGCAATAGGACGCCTGGGGCGGCGTGAAATACGCGGTGTGCTCGAGGCCGGGCGTCTGGCCCGGCGCCATGGAGAAGCCGGGCATGCCTTGCGCGAGCCGGGCCAGCTCGCCGAAGCTCGAGGGTCGGCTTGTTGCCGCCGCGGGCGATGGCGCGGCCGTCCTCCACGTCGATCTCGCTTTCGGCAACGCCGAGGCTGCGTGCGGCGAGCGCGACCACCTGCTGTTTCACGTTGTCGCCCGCGATCATCGCCGAGCTTCCGGCGTTGATCGCCTGCCGGCTGGCGAAGGCGCCGATGCCCTGGCTGATGGCATTGGTGTCGCCGAGCGTCATCACGATGTCGGCGATCGGACAGCCGAGCCGGTCGGCGACGATCTGCGACAGCGTCGTATGGGTGCCTTGCCCCTGGGTGGTCGCGCCGGTCGCCACCGCGACCTTGCCGTTGCGCAGGATGCGCACGGTGACGCCTTCGAACGGCCCGAGCCCGGTGCCTTCCACGTAATTGCCGATGCCGATGCCGACATGGCGCCCGGCGGCGCGCGCGGCCGCCTGGCGCGCCGGGAAGCCGGCATAGTCGGCAAGGGCCATGGCGCGCGTCTGGCTCAACGGGAAATCGCCGCTCGCATAGACCAGCGGCTTGCCGTCGCGGAATACGAGGCCGACCCGGTACGGCATCTGTTCCGGCGCGATCATGTTGCGGCGGCGCAATTCGGCGCGGTCGATGGCGAGTTCGCGCGCCACCCGGTCCATCAGGCGCTCCATGGCGAACACCGCTTGCGGCCGGCCGGCGCCGCGCACCACCGTGGTCGGCACCCGGTTGGTGAGGACGACCGTGGCCTCGAACTTGAATGCCGGTACCACATAGGGTCCGGGAAAGGTGGTCGAGGCGATATAGGGCGCGATGATTCCCCATGGCAGGTAGGCGCCGTTGTCGTGGATCATTTCCCCGCGCAATCCTCGGATTTTCCCGTCGGCATCGACGGCGATGGCGACCTTCCAATACTGGTCGCGCTCCTGGGTCGCGGACAGGAAATGCTCGCGCCGGTCCTCGATCCATTTCACCGGACGGCCGAGCCGCAACGCGGCGACCGGGATGACGATCTCCTCGGCATAGAACGGCGCCTTGGTACCGAAGCCGCCGCCGACGAACGGTGCGATGACGCGGACGTCCTCGAGGTCGCGGTCGAGCAGGTCGGCAATGGTGGCACGGCAGAGATGCGGTGTTTGCGTCGCCGACCACACCGTCAACCGGCCGGACGCCGGTTCCTGGCTCGCCAGCACGGCGCGGCCCTCCAGCGTCATCGCGGCGCCGCGATGCTGGAAAATCTCCTCCTCGAACACATGGGCCGCGGTGGCGAAGGCGTGTTCCACGTCGCCATAGGCCATGGCGATGAAGGCGGCGACATTGGTGGTGAGATCGCCGTGGCTGCGCGGCGCGCCCGGGGCCAACGCGTCGCGGCAATCGCTGGCAGCGGCAAGCACCTCGTAGTCGACCGCGACGGCTGCGGCGGCATCCTCGGCGAGATAGCGGTTGTCGGCGATGACCACGGCGATGGCTTCGCCGACATAGCAGACCTCATCGCGGGCGAGCGCATGCTGGGTGCGCAGCGCCGTGATGGCGGCATTGGGCACCGGCATCGGCAGCGGCTCGGTCGCGAGCTGTCCGGGCAGGTCGTTCGCCGTGAGCACCGCATGGACGCCGGGCATCGCCAGCGCCGCCGCCGTGTCGATTGCGCCGATACGGGCATGGGCATGAGGGCTCCGCACGAAGGCTGCATGCAGCGTGCCCGGCAGCTCCACGTCGTCGACGAAGCGCGCCCGCCCGGTGAGCAAAGCGGGGTCTTCGACCCGCGGCACCCGGGCGCCGAATTGCCGCGCGCCCATGACTCAGGTCCGCGCACGCCGGTCGGCGGCGATGTCGGGGGCATGACGGGCGGACGGAGCGGGATTCATCGCGAATTCGGGTCCGGTCGTGGGTGCAGTCGCGCAAAGTGCCTGGAGTGGCTGCGCGGCGCAATACGCTGTGCCTTCATCTCCGGCCCGGATTCCAAGGACGTCTTCATGCGCGCCTATGCCGCAGCCAACTCAACGTCGAGGCCAGCGTGCAGAAGTCCGTGTGGCCGTTCGAACGCGTCGTCGACATGCCGCTCGCACGGGATGCCATCGAGCTGCCGGGATCGGTCGTCCGCACTTGACCCGGCGGCCCGGCAATCCAAGAGTGAGTTTGGAAAACCGACGGCGGAGCGGGTCAGGCCCCGCCGATTAGTTCATAAGAACGGCAATCCGGGAGAAACGACATGCCGGGAGAGAGCAACACGGCGGGCGACGCACGCATCTCGTGTGGCACGGCGGCTCTGCTCCCTCGCCCCGCTTGCGGGGAGAGGGTCGGGGTGAGGGGGCCTTTTCCCAATTCCGAGCATACAGATTTTCACTCAGGCTCGTGGAGAGGCCCCCTCACCCGGCGCGCAAGCGCGCGCCGACCTCTCCCCGCATGCGGGGAGAGGTGGCCCACACCGCTAGGCCGGTGTGTGAATCCGATAGCTGAAGCAGAGGGAGGAAGGCTGATTGGATTTGCCGCTTCGTTGCTGATCGCGGCCGCGGCCTTTGCCGCCGCCGCAGTCCCCGCGGCGGCGCAGGACTATCCCAACCGTCCGATCACCCTTGTCGTGCCGTTCGCGCCGGGCGGCAGCACGACCATCGTCGCCCGCCTGATCGGCGACCGCCTGGCCGAGGCGCTGGGCCAGCAGATCGTCATCGACAACCGCCCCGGCGCCGGCGGCACCGTCGGCACCCGCCAGGTCGCCAGGAGCGCACCGGACGGTTACACCATCGTGCTCGGCTACACCGGCACGCTCGCCATCGGCCCGTCGCTGTTTCCCAATGTCGGCTACGATGTGCGCAAGGATTTCGCCCCGATCGGCCGCATCGCAACCGCGCCGAACACGCTGGTGGTCCATCCGTCCTTCAATGTGCATTCGGTGGCGGAACTGATCGCCTACGCCAAGGCGAACCCGGGCAAGGTCAACTACGGCTCGGCGGGGGTCGGCACCGTCAGCCATGTTGGCGGCGAATACTTCGCGACGGCCGCCGGGATCAAGCTCACCCACATCCCCTACAAGGGCACCGGCCCCGCTTTGACCGATCTGCTCGGCGGTCACATTCCCATGGCCTTCGCACCCATCCCGGCAACCCATGAGAGCGCCAAGGGCGGGCTGTTGCGCATGCTCGCGGTCACCAGCTTGACCCGCTCCAGCCTGATGCCGGAAATTGCGACGATTGCGGAGACGGCCATTCCCGGTTTTGAAGCGGTATTGCGCTACGGTCTCGCCGCGCCGGCGGGAACGCCGCGCCCGATCATCGATCGCCTCAACAAGGAAATGCGCACCGCGATCATGTCCGAGGAATTGCGCAGCCGGCTGGCGATCGAAGGCGCCGAGCCGTTGCCGAGCACGCCCGAGGAATACGGCATCGACATCGACCGCGAGGAAACCCAGTGGTCCAAAGTGGTGAAGGCATCCGGCGCCAAGCCGGAATAAGAGGTCGGAATAAGAGGCCGGATAGAGGCCGGATAGAGGCCGCAATGGCGGCCGGAACAAGGGGGAGCCGATGACGAGGCGAAGCGCGGCGGTTTTGCGCGCGGCGGCGCTGGCCGCAGCACTTGCGGGCGTGCATCCGGCGGCGGCGCAGGACTATCCGACCCGGCCGATGACGCTGATCGTTCCCTACACGCCCGGCGGCGGCAACGACGCCATGGCGCGGGTCGTCGCCGACAAGATGAGCATCGTGCTCGGACAGCAGATCGTGATCGAGAACCGCGGCGGGGCCGGCGGCTCGATCGCGACCCGCCAGGTCGCCCGCGCCGCGCCGGACGGATACACGCTCGGGCTCGGCGGCACCGGCACGCTCGCCATCGACCCCACGCTCTATCCCAATGTCGGCTACGATCCCCGCAAGGATTTTGCGCCGGTCGGCCTGATCGCGACGAGCGCGCTGATCGTGCTCGTCAACCCGGCCGTCCCCGCCAGGACGCTCGCGGAATTCATCGCGCTCGCCAAGGCGGAGCCCGGCAAGATCAACTTCGCCTCCGCCGGCAGCGGCAGCGGCATCCATCTCGGCACCGAGCTGCTTGCCTATATGGCCGGGATCAAGATGACGCACATTCCCTACAAGGGCAGCGCGCCGGCGCTGACCGACCTGATCGGCGGGCATGTGGCACTGTATTTCAGCTCGCTGCCGCCAGCCGTCGGCCTGGTGCGGGAAGGCAAGGTGCGCGCGCTCGCCGTCACCGGGCCGACGCGCTCGAAGGTATTTCCGGACATACCGACCGTGGCGGAAGCGGCGCTGCCCGGGTTCGAGGCGGTCCTGCATTACGGCATCGTGGCGCCGGCCGGCACGCCGCGGCCGGTGATCGACAAGCTCAATGCGGCGATGCGAACGGCACTCGCCTCGCCGGATGTGCAGGCCCGCATCGACACCGACGGCGCCGAGCCGATGGCCAGCACGCCCGAGCAATACGCCGCCGACATCGATCGCGAGGAGACCAAGTGGTCGGAAATCGTACGGCGGTCGGGTGCGAAGGCGGAGTGAGATTTCTTGTGATGCATTTTGCAACCTCATCCAGAGGAGCCGTGCGCAGCACGGCGTCTCGAAGGATGGCCACACACGCTGCGGCCTGCGGCCATCCTTCGAGACGCGCGCATCGAAATCGGCTGTTGCCGATTTCGACACCAATGGATGCCGAAGTCGGGCAGGCCCGACTTCGGTGCGCGCTCCTCAGGATGAGGTTGCAAAAACGACACGCAAGCTCTCACAGGGTGACGGGTCTGCAATGTCGGTATACGCTCTGCTCTTGATTTTGCAGCTATCCGCGATAATACAACTGAGCCCCCCATGAATTTCGATTTCACCGACGAGCAGAGATTGTTCGCAGACGCGGTGCGCAAGTTTGCGGTGGCGAACCTCGAACAGGATTCGCTCGCGCGCGCCCACGATCCCGGCTTTCCCTTCGACGTCGCCGCGCTCATGAGCGGGCAGGGGTTGCTCGGCATCACGCTTCCCGAGGCCGATGGCGGCCAGGGCGGCACGCTGATGGATGCGGTGATCGCCATCGAGCAGGTCGCGCTCGCCTGTCCGCGCAGCGCCGACGTGGTGCAGTCCGGCAGCTTCGGTCCGATCCGCACCTTTGCCGAATATGCCTCGCCGCTGCTCAAGGCGAAGTACCTGCCCGCGCTCCTCGCCGGACGCACCGTGATGAGCCTCGGCATGTCGGAGCCGGAGGCAGGTTCCGCCGCGACCGATCTCAAGACGACGGTGCGGATCGATGGCGCTCACGCCGTCATCAACGGCACCAAGGTGTTTTCCACCTTCAGTGCCGACGCCGAGGTGTTCCTGATCTATGCGCGGTTCGGCCCGGGCGTGCGCGGCATCGGCTCGGTGATCGTCGAGCGCGGCGCGCCGGGGTTCCGGATCGGGCCGCCGTCGGCCTTCATGAGCGGGGAGGAGTGGTGCGAGCTGCACTTCGAGGACTGCCGGATCCCCGCGGAGAACGTGCTGCTCGGCCCCGGCGGCTTCAAGAAGCAGATCGCGGGCTTCAACGTGGAGCGCATCGGCAATGCCGCCCGCGCGCTGGCGTTCGGCCGCTATGCCTTCAACAAGGCGCGCGACCACGTCGCGACGCGCCTGCAGTTCGGCCGGCCGCTGTGCGAATTCCAGGGCCTGCAATGGAAATTCGCGGACATGGCGCTCAAGCTCGAAGGCGCGCAGCTTCTGCTCTACCGCGCCGCCGCCAACGCCGATAGCGGCCTGCCCTCCGCCTACGAGACCTCGCTCGCCAAGGCGGCCTGCAATCTCGCCGGCTTCGAGGTGGCGCACGAGGCGGTGCAGGCCATGGGCGCGACCGGCTACAGCCGCGACACGCTGGTGGAATACTGCATGCGCCGCTGCCGCGGCTGGATGATCGCGGGCGGATCGGTGGAGATCCTCAAGAACCGCATCGCCGAGGAGATTTTCGACCGCCGCTTCGATCAGCGCGCCCGGCAGGCCGATGCAGCGGAATAGGGCGGGGAATCCGCCGATGTCTCCCCGGCCTGCCGCCGAAACCAAGGGCAGGAGGACGCTACGCGAAGCCCTGTTCGCGCCGCATTCGGTCGCGCTCGTCGGGCAATCGAACGACGCCGGCAAGACCGCCGGGCGGCCGCTCAAATTCCTGCGCCAGGCCGGCTTTGCCGGGCGCATCTACCCGGTCAATGCGCGGCGCGGCGAGGTGCTGGGCGAGCGCGCCTGGCGCTCCCTCGAAGCGCTGCCGGAGGTGCCCGAGCACGCCTATATCGTCGCGCCGACCGACGCCGCGATGGAAGCGATCGAGGCGTGCGGGCGCTTGGGCGTCGCGGTGGCGACGGTGTTGTCCGACGGGTTCGCCGAGGCCGGCGCCGCCGGCATCGCGCGCGAGCGCCGGCTGGCGGAGATCGTGCGATCCACCGGCATGCGCATCGTCGGCCCGTCGAGCCTCGGCATCGTCAACCTGCGCAACGGCGCGCTGCTGACGGCGAATGCCGCGTTCGACGAGCCCGACCTGCCGGTCGGAAGAATCTTCGGCGCGTCCCACAGCGGCGGCATGATCGGCACCCTGCTGTCGCGCGGCAAGGCCTGCGGCATCGGCTTTGCGGGTCTCGTCTCGGTCGGCAACGAGGTCGATCTGTCGCTCGGCGAGATCTGCCTCGCGACCCTCGACGATCCCGACATCGACAGCTACCTCCTGTTCCTGGAGACGCTGCGCCACGCCGACAAGCTGCGCGACTTTGCCCAGCACGCGGCCGCGGCCGGCAGGCCGGTGCTCGCCTACAAGCTCGGCCGTTCGGTCGCGGCGCGCGAACTGGCGCTGACCCATACCGGCGCGCTCGCCGGCGAGGACGACGTCGCCGACGCGTTCCTGCGCGACTGCGGGATCGCCCGGGTGGAAAGCCTCTCCGCGCTGATCGAAGGCCTGCCCTTGCTCAGGCGCGTGCCGCCGCGCAGCGCGCAGCGCACGCCGCGCGTCGCGGTGATCACCACCACCGCCGGCGGCGCCGCCATGGTGGTCGATCCCCTGGCGAGCCGCGGCATCGAGGTGGGGCCGCCGAGCGAGGAGACCTATGCGCGCTTCGATGCCGCCGGCATCAAGGTGTCGCGGTCGCGCCTCATCGATCTGACCCTGGTCGGCACCCGCTACGAGGTGATGAAGGCGGCGCTCGACATCCTCACCACGGCGCCGGAGTTCGACCTGGTGGTCACGGTGGTCGGCTCCTCCGCGCGGTTCTATCCGGACCTCGCGGTGCGCCCGATCATCGACAGCGCGGGGGCGGAGAAGCCGATCGCGACATTCCTGGTTCCCGAGGCGCCGCAGGCGCGGGCCGAACTGGGCAAGGCCGGCGTCGCCAATTTCTACACGCCCGAAGCCTGCGCCGACGCCGTCGCCGCGGCGCTGTCGCGGCGGCCGCCGCGGCCGCTTCCGCCGATGGTGGGCGCGCCCCGCTCCGGCGCCGGCCGGCCGCTCGACGAGCTCGAGGCGTATGCGTTGCTCGATCGCCTCGGCGTGCCGCGCGCGCCGTCGGTCGCGCTCGACATCGACGCGGCGCCACCGGCCCTGCCGTTCGCCTATCCGGTGGCCGTGAAGGTGCTGGCGGCGGAGATTTCGCACAAGTCGGATGTCGGCGGAGTCGCGCTCGGCATCACCGATGCGGGCTCGCTCGCCGCCGCAATTGCGGGCCTGCGGGCGCGGCTGCCGCACGCCCGGCGGGTGCTGGTGCAGCCGATGATCTCCGGAATCGGCGAAGTCCTGGTCGGCTATCGCGTCGATCCCGATGCCGGCGCCCTCGTCATGCTGGCGGCCGGCGGCATCTACACGGAAATCTATCGCGATCGCAGCCTGCGCCTGGCGCCGGTCGATGTGGCGACCGCCCGCGAGATGATCGCGCAAGTGCGCGGATTGAAGGCGCTCACGGGATATCGCGGCAAACCGGCGGGCGATCTCGATGCGCTGGCGCAGGCCGTGGTGGCGCTGTCCCGACTGGCCTGCGACCCGACGGTGATCGAGGCCGAGATCAATCCGCTGATCGTGCGCGCCGACGGCGTCGTCGCGGTCGATGCGGTGGTGCGGCTGCGTGCATACCTCAGTGTAGGGTGGGCAAAGGCGCTCTTCGCGCCGTGCCCACGCCGCGAGGCCGCAAAGCGTGGGCACGGCGCAAAGGTGCGCCTTTGCCCACCTTACCTGTGTCAATAGCGGCTCGACCATGTCCCATGCCGAAGCGGCCTACGCGCTCCAGCCTGCCGCCGGCGCCACGGCGGCGCTGGCCGAATTCATCAGCGCGCTGCGATATGACGCGCTCGACGCCGAGGTCCGCCATTACGCGCGGCGGCATCTCATCGACACTGTCGGCGTGATGATTTGCGGTGCCGAAGGCGAGGTGGCGAACCGGGCCGAGCGGGCGCTTGCCGCGGTGCGCGGCGCCGGGCGCGTTCCGGTGCCGGGCCGGGCGCGGCGCGCCGACCTGCTCGACGCCGCTTTCCTCGGCGGCACCGCTGCCCACGGCATCGAACTCGACGACGGCTACCGCCAGGGCTCCGTGCATCCGGGCTGCGCGGTGGTGCCGGCGGTGCTCTCGGCCGGCTACGAGATGGGAGCGAGCGGCGCGGCGGCGATCGAAGCGATCGTCGCGGGTTACGAGACCACCATCGCGATTGCGCGGGCGTGCCATCCCGACCTGCGCCAGCGCGGTTTTCATCCGACCGGGGCCTGCGCGGTGTTCGGCGCCGCCGCCGCGGTCGCCAGGCTGCGCGGCCTCGCGGCGCGCGAGATCGCCGACGCGCTCGGCATCGCGGCCAGCAGCGCGGCCGGCCTGTTCGCCTTCGTCAATGGCGGCGCCGACATCAAGCGCCTGCACGCCGGCCATGCCGCGCGCGAGGGCGTGCAGGCGGTGCTGCTCGCCGCGCAGGGCGTGCAGGGTCCGCCGGACGTGATCGAATCCCGCGACGGCTTCATGCAGGCCTTCGCGTTCGGACGGATCGACAAGGCGCGCCCGATCATGCTGCCGCCGGCGGCCGCCTTCGGCATCACCGACTGCTACATCAAACCCTATGCCTGCTGCCGGCACATCCAGCCGGCCGTCGAGGCGCTGATGGGGCTGTGCAACGACGAGAACATTATCCCCGAAGAAGTGACGGGGATCGATGTCGACACCTATCGCATCGCCGCCGAGCACGCCCATACCGGCTGGGACGACTTACGCCAGCGCGCAATTGAGCTTTCCCTACCTGATCGGTCTCGCACTGCGCTTCCGCGCCGTCCGGCTCGAGCACTTCGCCGATGAGATGCGGCGTCAGCCCGGGTTCGACGACATCGCACGCAAGCTGCGCGTCGTCGCGTCGCCGGAGATCGACCGGCTCTATCCGCAATTGCGGCCGGCGCGGGTCCAGGTGACGACGGCGCGCGGGGTGTTCACCCGCGCCGCCGACGAGGCGCTCGGCTCGCGACTGGTGCCGCTCGACGACGCCGGCCTCGCAGCGAAGTTTCTCGATCTCGCCGGCCCGGTGCTGTCGCCGGCGCGCGCGGCGCAGATGTGCGAGCGGCTGTGGGAGATCGATTCCTGCGCCGACATCCGCGAGGTGGTCGAGGCCGCCGCCAAGTAAGCTCCAGTGTCTTTCGCTCGGGCTGACAAGTCACACGCTGTCATCGCCCGGCCCGACCGGGCGATCCAGTAAACACAGACCGGGCGTACTGGATTGCCCGGTCGAGCCGGGCAATGACACCAAACGGGTGTCAAGGTAATCGCAAAACGCCCTACCGCATCCGCAGCGGCTTCGCGCCGAGATCGCCGGCGATCTTGTCGAGTTGCACGAGCAGCGCGGCGGGCAGAGGCACGCCGTCGCGCTGGCGCTCGATGCGGCATTCGCGGCGGCGGTCGCCGGGCAGGCGGATCTCCGTCACGCCCGGCATGCGCTTGGACGCGCGCAGGTCGTGCAGATGGCGGTCGGTATCCGCCATGAAGGTCGCGAGCGGCACGAAGCGCTCGATGTCGATCGCCACCATGAAATGGCCGGTGTTGGTCGCGCTCGAATCATCGGCGTTGAAGTCGACGACCTCGCGGCCGAACGCGGCGCCGTTGAGCACGCCGCCCAACAGGCCCAGCATGATGGCGAGCCCGCTGCCCTTGTAGCCGCCGATCGGCAGCAGCAGGCCCTGCGCGGCTGCGCCGCGGATCGGTGAGCGGACCGCCGGTCCCGCTGTCGATCAGCCAGCCCTCCGGCATGTCGCGGCCGGCCAGCGCGTATTTCTTGACGGTGCCGTAGGAGACGATGGTGGTCGCCATGTCGAGCACGACGGGTCCGTCGCCCGCAGGCACGGCGATGCCGAGCGGGTTGGTGCCGAGCAGCAATTCCGAGCCGCCCCACACCGCCATGTGGTTGGCGTTGGCGACGGCGGAGTAAAGGCCGATCATGCCGTGCGCGACCGGCATCGCCGCGTAAAGCCCGGCGGTGCCGGCATGGTTCGATCCGCGCACGCCGACCCAGCCGATGCCGGCCTCGTGCGCGAGCGCGATCGCGGTGTCGGCGGCGCGGCTCACCACCAGATGGCCCATGGCGTTGTCGCCGTCGACCAGCGCGGTGGCGGCCGCCGTCTTGGTGACCGTGATGGCGGGCTTGGTATTGAACCCGCCGGCGCGGATGCGGCGGACATATTGCGGCAGCCGAAAGATGCCGTGGGCGTCGGCGCCGGTGAGATCGGCTTCGGTCATCAGCTCCGCGACCTTGGCGGCATCCGCCGCCGGCAGCCCGACGGCCGCGAGTGCATCACCGATGAAGGCCGCGATGACTTCCGGCGCGAACCGGTGATCCGCGTCATGTTCGCGGGCGGCAGTGCGGTCATCCATCAGCGGGCCTCGTTGCGGGAAACAATAATGCCGGTCGTCTTCGTCTGCGTCACAGATTTCTCACGCAGGGCCGGTGTTCTATACGCCAAGCGGCATGCTCGCCAGTGCGATCCGTTCCCGCCGTTACTCCCACATGCGCTCGCTCGCTTCGCGGGCGGCATCTTCCATGGTCATGAACACCGCGCCTTCCCGGGCGAGCCGGTCGACCAGCGCCTCGAGCGCCAGCATGCGGTAGCCGCGGCCGATGACATAGGGGTGCATGGTGTAGGTCAGGATGCCCCAGTCGACCGACTTCTTCATGTAGAGGAATTCGTCGAGCCAGTCGGCCATCACCGCGCCGGCCGGCTGCAGGCCCTGCAGGACCGTCTGCGGCGTGCGCAGGAATTCGAAATGGGGAAAATCGTCGAGCGACCAGCTTATCGGCATCTCGATCAGCGCGGTTTCCGCGCCGAATTGGTAAGGCGCGCCGAGCTTGGCGACGTCGCCGCGGCGCGCCCGGTAGGGCCAGTAGTCCGCGCCCATCAGGCTCGAATCATAGAGGAAGCCGTGCTGGACCAGGAGGTCGATGGTGTGGGCGCCGAGGTCCCAGGACGGCGAACGATAGCCGCGTGCCCGGTGGCCGGTGAGGCGAATGATGGCCTCGTTCGCCCGCACCAGATCGGCCTCCTCCGCCTCGCGGCTCTGTTCGGCGGGCGGGACATGGGCCCAGCTATGATGGGCGATCTCGTGGCCCGCCTTCACCACCGCCTCGCATTCCCGGGGAAACGATTTGATGGTGAAGCCGGGGGTGAACCAGGTCGAGCGGATGCTGCGGCTCTGCAGGAAGTCGAGGATGCGCGCCGCGGCGCGCGCGCCGAACTCGCCGCGCGACAGATGCGTCGGCGTCGTCAGGCCGCGCGCGATGAAGCCCGACATGGTGTCGAAATCGAAGGTGAGGCAGACGATGTGACGTGGCACGATGCGATCCTGACACCAAGGACGTGCGCGAATATATCATCGCGCCCGTAACGGTGCCGATTTCTCGGCATCTCGCCGAATTCTCCGCGGCCGCCCAAACCGTCGGCATCTCACCGGCGCGCGTCCTCGGCCCCGCCCTGCGACATGATCGCCACCGCCGCCGATCCCGCACCGCACGTCTTGTGGCCGACAAATCCATATGTTTTGGTGGCGCCGCCGGGTCCGGCATTCGAGTTCCTTCGACCGCATGACTGCACTGCCTCGCGGATGAGCGAAGCAGCGCGGCCATCGGTCCGCTCGATTTTCGGCTGGGCACGAGAAACGGAGCACAGGGGAGAATCCATGCACAAGACCATTCACCTATCCATGTCCGCAGCGCTGCTGGCGTTCGCCGTGAGCGGAACCGCGTGGGCGCAACAGGCGCCGCAATCGCCCAACATGAGCTTTTTCGTGGCCAGCAGCGGGTTCGGCAAGGGTGCCGATCTCGGCGGCATCAATGGCGCCGACGCACGATGCCAGACCCTGGCGATGGCAGCCGGCGCCGGCAACAAGATCTGGCGTGCCTATCTCAGCACCACTCCGACCCCCGCCGTCCCCGCGGTCAATGCCCGCGACCGCATCGGCAAAGGCCCGTGGCAGAACTTCAAGGGCGAAGTCGTCGCTCAGAATGTCGACGACCTCCACGGCCCCGGCAACAAGATCAACGGGCAGACCGCCCTCACCGAGCGCGGCGCCATGATCGCGGGCTTCGGCATGCAGCCCAACTGGCACGACGCCATTACCGGCTCTACGCCTGACGGCAAGGCGTTTGCGGTCAACCTCAACCTGACCTGCAACAATTATACGAGCAGCACTTTCGGCAAGGCCATGCTTGGGCATATCGACCGGCGCGGCCCGAACAAATCCGATCAGATGCGATCCTGGAACGCATCGCATCAATCCCGCGCCTGCAGCCAGGAAGATCTGGTCGCCACCGGCGGCAACGGCCTGTTCTACTGTTTCGCGCAATAGTGCTTCGCGCAATAGACTTGTAGGGTGGGCAAAGCGAAGCGTGCCCACCATCGTCGTATCCGCGTACGGCGCGAAGAGCGCGCCTTTGCCCACCCTACTGATTGGCTTCACGGAATCGATCCAATAGTGCTTGGCGCAATAGCCTGGTCACGACCGGCGTTCCGACGCGGACGCCGGTCGAACACCCCGCTGTCACGGAACCCCGCAAGCTACTTCCGCAGGGCGCCGATCCTTCCATAGAGCTCATCGAGAAGGGGGATGGCGCGATCCCCCAGGATGGAATTGGCGCGGGCGCTATAGGCCGCAAACATCCGGTTCTCCGGATGGGCGGCCGCCATGCTGGCGATCGCATCTTTTTTTTCGTTCAGGTAGTTTTTGCTCGGCGTCAGCAATTGTCCGTGGATGACGTTCAATATGAGAAATTGATCGGGCGGTGATTCCATGTAGATGGAAACCGCCACCAGCATGAAGACATTGTTCAGCCGTTCGTGAGCGGCTTCGAGGTTCAGCTCCACGTAGGCGTAGGATTCGATCAGGTCGGAATCATTCGGCGCGAGGTTATGGAGCGCGGAACCGACGTCGTTCTCGAATGACTGGATCGCCTGGTTTATGTCGGCCAGCCGGGAGGTATCGTTTTCGTCCAAAATCGCGGCGCGCGCCGGAAACGCCGCCAGCGCCAAGCTGATCACGAAGCCGATCACGAGCGCGAAGCGCACCACCGCCCTCGCCGCCAGCCGGTCATTCATCGCTGGCGCCCCCGCTCGAGGTGACGGGCTGCCCGACCTGGCCCGGGATGAGTTCGTAGAACCCCGACATGCGCAGGCGAACCGTCACCGGCGCCCCGCTCTTGTTTTGCCAATACCAGCCGTGGATGCCCTGCCAGGGGGCGATCAAGGAGCCGCTCGCCGTCGCACCTGCCGCCTTCTCGTAAAACATCAAATCGCCGGGCTGTCCGGGCGCCCGCTCGGTATGGCCGTGGAACTCGGTATAAAATGATTGCGGATGGCCGACGCCCGGCACCTCCCAGGAATAGACCATCGTGCCCCCGGCGCTCATCCGGACCATGTATTCCAGCTCGTTTTGGATCGGCACGTCGATCACATCCGTTCGATAGCCCGCCGGATAAGTCCGCGACACCGCTTCCTTGCCCGTCGATGCCGGGATCTCGTTCCACTGCGCCATCGGTTCCTCCTCGATCGCACCAAACTAGCACGAAAAATCCACCGCACGTTCGATACGAACTGACCGCCTCGCGAATCCGTAGCAAGTAGCCCGGGTAGAGCGCCAGCGAAACCCGGGAGCAGTGTCGCCTTTATGGACAGGCCCGTCCCGGATTTCGCTGGCGCTCATCCAGGCTACGACCACGACCCACGACGACACCTTCGCTCACCTCTGCTGCAATATCGTGTCGACCAGCGCGGGCTGCCCGGCCTTCACCTTGGCGATGGCGCGCTTGAGCGCGGCGGCGATGTCCTTGGGCTGATCGATCGGTCCTTCCGCATACCAGCCGCATGAGCGCGCCAGCGTTGCGAAGTCCGGCTCCGGCCCGACGATGTCCTGGCCGATATGGGCGCGCTCCACCGGCGTGCCGCGATGTTCGGCGACGTGGATCTGGTGCTCCCAGTCGTTGTAATAGGCGCGGTTGTTGTACATCACGATGAGGAAGGGGATGTCGTTCTTGGCCGCGGTCCACAGCGCGCCGGCGTCGAACATGAGGTCGCCGTCGGGCTGGATGTCGACGACGAGGCGGCCGGTGCCGCGGTGGGCGAGCGCAACGCCGAGCGACACGCCGATCTGGGTGCCGGTGCCGAGCGCGCGCCCGGCGTGGCGATAGGGCTTGTCGAAATCCCACAATTTGAGCGTCCAGTCCTGCAGCGTCGAGGCCGTGAGCACCCAGTCCTCGTTCTTGATCGCGTCCCAGACTTCGTGGGCGAGGCGCGGCAGCGCGATCGGCGAGGCGTCCCAGTTCTCGCGTGACTGCGCCGCCCAGGCGGCGAACAGCGCGTCGTGGCGCGTCGCGATCTCGGCGGCGCGTCTGGCGAAGCGCTCGGCGAGGCCGCCGGTGCCGGCGATCTTCTCCCGGCATAGCCGCGTCAGCTCGGGAATGGCGGTCGCGGTGTCGCCGAGCACACGCAAGCTGCAATTGGGCATCCGCGTGTAATCCATCGACCATTTGCTGAGCCCGATGTCGCCAAAGCCGATCTCGATCATCTCGCAGCCGGCGGGATAGATCGGCTGGGTGCGGCGCTTGGTGCGGTCGATCCGGTGGGTCGGCTTTTCCCAGTCGCGGGTATCGAGCGAAAGGATCAGGTCGGCGTCGCGGAAGACGCTCTTCTCCATGCTCATATTGAGCTTGTGGCGGTTGGGAAAATTGAGCCGGGCATTGACGTCGTAGACGGCGGCGCCGACGGTCTCGCGCCAGCGCCACGAGATTGTCGAATCCGTTCGGCGTGCGGCCGACATATTCGGCGAGCAGCACCGGAAACCGTGCCGCCAGCAGGCGGTCGGCGATCGTCGCCAGCGCCGTCGGGTCGGCCGCCATCGCGACCGGCGCCTTGGCGTCGCCGAAGGACGGCAGCTCGATCTCGGCGGTGAGCGGCTGCTCCTGCAGCAAGGCGTCGTAGCACATGTAGATCGGGCCTTGCGGCTCGGTCATCATCGCCCCATAGGCGCGCGCGAAGGAGTCCGGCACGCCCTCGATGCTGCCGGGCTGATAGTCCCATTTGACGTAATGGCGGACCTGCTCGCCCTGGACATTGGCGGTGTGGATCCAGTCGATGAACGGCCGCCGCCGGCTCTCGTCCATCGGGCCGGTGGCGCCGATGACGAAGATCGGCGCGCGATCCACATAGGCGTAATAGATGCCCATGGTCGCGTGCAGCAGGCCGACCACGTCGTGCACGATCGCGACCATCGGCTTGCCGGTCGCCTTGGCATAGCCGTGGGCGATCTGGACCGCGATCTTCTCGTGCTGGCACAGCAGCATCGGCGGGCTGTTGCCGCCGTAATTGACGAGCGAATCGTGCAGGCCGCGATAGCTCGCCCCGGGATTGAGCGCGATATAGGGAAACCCGAACTGCTTGATCAGGTCGACGATCACGTCGGACTGCCAGCGCTTCTCGGCATAGGATGTCGCCGGCGCCTGCCGGTTCCGGCCGTAGTCTCGTTCATGGCAAATCCCTGGGGTTTCGGCGGCGCGGATACGGCCGTCTGTTACCACGGGGGTCGCGGCGCGTCGAAGGCCTTTGTCGCGGGCGAGGAGCGTAGCCTGGATTGAGCGCGTAGCCCGGATTGAGCGCCAGCGAAATCCGGGACGGGCCTATCCATAAGGGCGACGCTGCTCCCGGGTTTCGCTGGCGCTCTACCCGGGCTACGGGGCCATTACCGGCCATTCACCCGGCGAAGGCATGCGCCACGTCGGCGATGAGATCGTCGGGATGCTCGATGCCGACCGACACCCGGATCAGCGCCGGCGTGATCCCGATCTCGCGCCGCGCTTCCGGCGTCAACCCGGAATGCACCGTGGTCGCGGGATGGCAGATCAGCGATTCGGTTCCGCCGAGGCTGACGGCGAGCTTGAACACCTCCAGCCGGTTGAGGAAGGCGAACGCCTCGGCCTCGCCGCCCTTCACCTCGAACGAGAAGGTCGAGCCGGCGGAGCGCGATTGCCGCTCCATGAGCTGGCGCTCCGGTGCGCCGGCGGCGAGCAGCGGCGGGTAATGGACGCGCGCGACCTTGGGATGCTCGGAGAGGAATTGCGCCACCTTGGCGGCATTGGCGGCCGCCCGCTCCATGCGCAGCGACACGGTCTCCAGCGACCGGCTCAGCATCCAGCAGGAATGCGGATCGAGCTGGGTCCCGATGGCGCTGCGCAGTGCACGGATCGGCTTGAGGTTCGCGCGCGAACCCATGACGGCGCCGCCGATGAGATCGCTGTGGCCGCCGACATACTTGGTCAGCGAATAGATCGACAGGTCGGCGCCATGGGCGAGCGGCGACTGGAACACCGGCCCGAGCATGGTGTTGTCGCAGGCGATGATCGGGCGGACGCCCTGGCTCCCGCCGATCGCTTCCGCGATCCGCCGCACCAGCGCGATGTCGACCAGCGTGTTCATCGGATTGGACGGCGTCTCGATGAACATCATGGCGACGCGGCCCTTGGCCATGGCGCGTTGCGCCGCGGCGCCCACATGGCCCTCGTCGAGACCGTCGATGAACCCCTCGGCCGCGATGCCGAACGGCGTCAGCGTCTTCTCGATCAGCACCTCGGTGCCGCCATAGAGCGGGCGGCTGTGCAGGATCACGTCACCCGGCCGGACATGGGTCAGGATGGTGGTCGAGATCGCGGCCATTCCGGATGCGAAGACGAGGCCCTGTTCGGCTCCCTCGTAGACGGCGAGCCGGTCCTCGACGATTTCGAGATTGGGGTGGTTGAAGCGGGAATAGACCAGCCCCGAGCGTCCTTCGGCCGGCGGCTCCCGGCGCCCGGCGGTATAGTCGAAGAAGTCGCGCCCCTCTTCGGCGGTCCGGAACACGAAGGTCGAGGTCAGGAACACCGGCGGCTTCGCCGATCCTTCGGAAAGCGCCGGGTCGTAGCCGTAGCCGAGCATCAAGGTCTCCGGCTGCAGCGCATGATTGCCGATCTGGACCTTGTGATAGCGCGCGCTATCCATGGTGGTTCTCCGTGGTTGCGGGGTGCCGCGCGCGCCGCTACACCGGCGGCTTCGTTCGGGCCGTGGTTTGCGGAGAAATGCGTCGTGTGCTATTGTTCAAGGGCGAGCGCGGCGGATATTGGTCCAATTCCACCAGCGCGTCATCGGAGAACGCAATGCTTTACCGAGGTTTGATCGGCTCGATTGCCGCGGCGGCGGTGTTGTGCGTGGCACGGCGGGCGCCCGGGCGCAGGATCTGTCGAAGTATCCCGACTGGTCCGGCCAGTGGAAGCGCACCAGCGGCATTCAATGGGATCCGTCCAAGCCGCTCGGCCCCGCGCAAAAGCCGCCGCTGACGCCGGAGTATCAGGCCCGCTACGAAGCCAACCTCGCCGACCAGGCAGCGGGCGGCCAGGGCGACGACCGGACCGGCCAATGCATCCCGCACGGCATGCCGCGGGTGATGACCGTCGTCTATCCGATGGAAATCATCATCATGCCGAAGACCACCTACATCCTCACCGACTACACCGTGCCGCGCCGCATTTTCACCGACGGACGCGATTGGCCGCAGGAGGTGGAACCGACCTTCAACGGCCTTTCGATCGGCAAATGGGTCGATGAGGGACCCGACGGCCGCTACACCACGCTGGAGGTCGAGACCCGCGGCTTCAAGGGCCCGCGCACCTATGAAGCGAGCGGCATCCGCCTGCATGACGACGGCGAGAGCATCATCAAGGAGCGCATCCGCCTCGACAAGGCCGACAAGAACACGCTTTACGACGAGATCACGACGATCGACCATGCGCTGACCCGCCCGTGGACGATCACCAAGAAATACGTCCGCGAAACCGACCCGAATCTGGTCTGGCACTTCAACGACTGCTCCGAGAACAATCGCCACGTCTTCATCGGCGACGACAGCTATTTCCTGAGCGAGGACGGTTATTTGATGCCGGTGAAAAAAGGCCAGAAGCCGCCGGACCTGCGGTATTTCAAGTCCACGGGAAAATAGCGATTTGCGTTTGCGAAGCCTTCGTTAACTGACGAAGGGCATCAATGCATCGCGCCCGCCGTTCTCGAAAAAGCGGCGCTCCGGCCGATACGACATTTGCGGTCGGAATGAGCGGCTGATCTCACGCGGAGCGCCCATGTCGAAATCCTGGACCGACCCGAATTGGCGGCCGCAGCCGCCATTGGGCCTCGTCGCCTGTGTGCTGCTCGCGCTGTCTCGATCATTGAGCCCGGCTGCGGCCGAGACCGTCGCGCCGGTGCCGCCGCCCGCTCATGTCTATTCCGGGGTGCGAACGGTTTTGTCGACCGGCAATACCGTGACCGGCCAGCCGATCCGGTATCCATCCGGGGCCCCCGCCCAGCTCACGGCCGTGGAAATCACGCTCCAGCCGGGGCAACAGACCGGATGGCACACGCACCCGGCGCCGCTCTTCGGCTACATCCTCGAGGGCGAGCTCACGGTCGACTACGGAGCGAAAGGCCAGCGAACCTACGTCAAGGGCGAGGGCCTCGCCGAGGCGATGGACGAGGCGCATAACGGTCGCAATATGGGTCAGAGCCCGGTGACGATTCTTGCCGTTTTCATCGGCACGCAGGGCGTGCCGGCAAGTGTTCCGGCCCCGCCTCCAGCACGCCAGTAGCCGCAAATTCGAACCGGGCGGTGCCGGAACTTGCGCCGATCGATCGCCGACGATGCGACCCGAAGCTCCGCTATTTCGGCGTCTGCTTGAAATAGCGCAGGTCGGGCGGCGCCTGGTCTTTCTTGATGGGCATGAGATAGCCGTCGGGACTCACGAAATATGCGTCCTCGTGGATGCGCACCAGCGCATTGTCGGACGCGCACACCGCGGAGTGCCACGTCGGCTGCTTGACCTTGGGGTCGCGGCGATAGGTCTTGGTCACCGTCCATGGCCCGGTCAGCGCGTGGTCGATCGTGGTGATGTCGTCGTGAATGACGTTGGCGTCGGCCTTGTCGAAATAAATCCGTTCTTTCACGATGCCTTCGCCGTCCTCGTGGAAGGGCAGGCCGCTGGCATCGAAGGCGTGGGGCATCTTGATGCTGCGGGTTTCGATTTCCAGCGTGTCGAAGCGGCCATCGCCATTCTCGTCGACCCATTTGCCGATCGAATAGCCTGCAAAAGTGGGCTCGATCTCCGCGGGCCAGCTACGTCCGTCGGTATAGACCCGTCGATAGGAATCGTTGACGTGGCTGATCAGGATGTAGGTCACGTCGGGCGTGACCGCGAATTCCACGGGGTCGTAGGCGTTCATCATCATCGGCATGCCCTGCGGCAGGCAGTACCATGACGGCACATTGCCCTGGCCGCCGCCGGCCATGTCCGCGAGGTTCGCATCGAACACCTTCTGGTATTCGGGCGTCAGCGGCGCCTTCTGGCCGGCCTGCACCCAGCGCGGCACGCCGACGCGATTCCACTGTCCTCTGAAGTCGGGATATTTGGCGTCTTCCAGGGCCGCCGCGCCGCTGACGGTCGCGCACGACGCCAAGACCCCGCAAGCCAAGAGCCCGCAAGTCAAAAACCCGCACGCCCCGATCGAGCCTCGCCTCAACATGATTTTTCTCCCTTTTCGATCGAACGGCACGGCTTGCGCAGACACGGGTCGCATCGCCGATCCGGAAACGTCGCGGATTTTACCACGGTGCCGCGCGCCATTCCAACACGCGCCATTCCAACAATGGTGCAGAGCTACTTCTTGCTCGCGAGATAGGCGACGATGTCGTCGCGGTCCTTCTCGGCCACCCCCTGAAATATCGCCATCGCGGTTCCCGGCACCATTACGCCGGGAAACATGATCCAGCTTGCGAGCGCATCCTCGGTCCATTCCCAGTTGGCGGCGGACTTGAAAGCGCGCGAATAGTCGAAGCCGGGCACCGCTCCCGCCTTCTTGCCGACGATGCCGGACAGGTTGGGTCCGAACCGGTCGGGATCGCCCTTCTCGATGGTGTGGCAGATCGCGCATTGCCGCACGAAAGCCGCCTTGCCCTTGTCGGCGTCCGCGGCCGAGCAATTGGTGCCGGCGCTGAAACAGACGACCAGGGCGGTGGCCGCGGCGACCGCATGGCTGGCGAACCGGGTTGGCAAAGTCATCGGGTTCCCTCCTGACCCTTCTCGATGAAGAAAGGTCTGCCTTCTCATGACGGAAGGTTCTCGCCGTTTGTATCGCTTCTCGTACAGATTGCTAGTGCGGCGGACGCGTCGTAGCATGCCGCCAAGCGCGGGCGCGGCACCGCGGACATTACCTTCGAGGGAGGCTTACTTGCGCGCGAATCAAGCAGGCACCGCGCTCGGCATCGTCATGCTGGCGGCGTTGCCGGTCCCGGCCGGCGCCCAGCAGAACGCTGCGCCGCGGGCGGCCGCCCCACAAATGGCCGCCCCATCCGCAACCGTCGAGATCGACGACAATGACATCGGCGGCGTCGTCACCAGCCGGTTCGGACCGGAAGCCGGCGTGTGGGTGATCGCGGAGACGACCGAGTTCGGCACAAGGTTCGCCAAGATGGCGGTGACCGATGAATCCGGGCGCTACGTGGTGCCGGACCTTCCCAAGGCGACCTACCGGGTGTGGGTGCGCGGCTACGGCCTGGTCGATTCCCCGAAGGTCACGACCGCGCCGGGCAAGACCCTGAACCTGGCCGCCGTCGTCGCGCCCGATCTCGCCGCCGCCGCCCAATATTATCCGGCGATCTACTGGGCTTCGATGATCCGGATCCCCGATAAGAGCCGCTTCCCCGGCACCGGCGCCGACGGCAACGGCATCTCCGTGAGCTTCAAGACCCAGGATCAATGGCTCAACTCCGTCAAGACCAACGGCTGCGGCAATTGCCACCAGATCGGCAATTACGCGACGCGCAACATCCCCGAGGCGCTCGGCCATTTCGATTCCTCGATCGCCGCGTGGGCGCGGCGCATCCAGTCCGGGCCGGCGGGCCGCGGCATGGTCAGCTTCATGGCCCCGCTGCTGACCCCGGACGGCGGTCACCTCGCCGCGCTCGCCGATTGGACCGACCGCATCAAGGCCGGCGAGCTGCCGAGCGCGACCCCGCCGCGGCCGACCGGGATCGAGCGCAACATCGTCATCACCGTGCGGGATTGGTCGGACCCCAAGCACTATCTCCACGACCTCGCGCTCACCGACAAGCGCAAGCCGACAGTCAACGGCTACGGCCTGATCTACGGCGCGGCAGAGCTGAGCACCGACAACCTTCCGATCCTCGATCCCGTGCACAACACCAAGATGGTCATGAAGGTGCCGGTGAAGGACCCGAAATACGCGCCGAGCTCGGCGCTCGCCAATCGGGTGCTGGCGCCGTCGCCCTATTGGGGAACCGAGCAGATCTGGGACACCCAGGTCAACGCCCACAATCCGATGATGGACCAGGACGGGCGGGTCTATTTCACCGCGCAAACGCGCTCGCCGAAAGACCCGCCGGATTATTGCAAGAAGGATTCGGCGCTGCGCTCGGCCCAGCTCTATCCGCTCGCCGGGACCGCCGCCGGCTTTGTCCAGAACGCGCGCCAGGTCACCGTCTACGACCCCCGCACAGCCAAGTTCTCGTTCATCGACACCTGTTTCGGCACCCACCATCTCAACTTCGCGGAGGATGCCGACAATACGCTGTGGCTCAGCAACAACAGCCAAGGCAACCTGGCGGTGGTCGGCTGGATCAATACCAAGATGTATTGGGAAACCGGCGATGCCGCGAAGTCGCAAGGCTGGACCGCGATGATCGTCGACACCAACGGCAACGGCAAACGCGACGAGGGCTATAACGAGCCCGGCAAGCCGGCCGATCCGGCCAAGGACACCCGTATTCCCTACGGCATGTACGGGATTTCCTACAATCCGGTCGACGGCTCGCTGTGGGGCTCGAACCTCGAGCACCCCGGCTCCATCCTGCGCATGGCGCCGGGCGCGAACCCGCCGGAAACCTCGCTCGCCGAGATCTACCGGATTCCGCTGCCGGGCTTCGGCATCCGCGGCATGGACATCGACCGCAACGGCGTGGTGTGGATGCCGCTCGACAGCGGGCACATCGGCAGCTTCGACCGTCGCTTGTGCAAGGGCCCCCTCAATGGCCCCGGCGCCGAGCAGGGCAACAAATGTCCGGAAGGCTTTGCCTTCTATCCGATCCCGGGGCCGGGCTTCCAGGGCGATCCCGGCGCCGAGGAAAACCCGTATTACACCTGGGTCGACCAGCACGACATCCTGGGCCTCGGCGCCAACACGCCGCTCGCCACCGGAAACCAGTCGGATTCGCTCCACGCCCTCGTCGGCGGCCGCGTGATCGAGCTGCGCGTTCCCTACCCCATGGGCTTCTTCGCCAAGGGGCTCGACGGCCGCATCGACGACGCCAATGCCGGCTGGAAGGGCCGCGGCCTGTGGGCCACGTCGGGCAACCGCACGCCCGTCCACATCGAAGGCATCGACGCCCCGGCACCGGGCGCGCCCGGCGCCACCCCGGAAACCGCATCGAGCCCGCTGGTGGTGCACTTCCAGTTGCGCCCCAACCCGCTGGCGCATTGATCGGGCACCACACGGCCGTACCAAATCCTCGCCGGCAAGACGCCGCGCGCCGCAGGCCTTTTCAGAAATGGGCCTTGCCGCTTGATCGGTCCGGTCACCATCCCGCCCGATGTCGCACCATCGCCGGGCTGTCCGGGTTTTTGATCTTCAGCCAGCGCCCCGATCGGCCGGGATCGTTTAACGGCCATCGCCGGCGCTACTGAATCACTTCATCGGCGGTCGCCAACAGCGATTCCGGGATGGTGAGGCCGAACGCCTTAGCGGTGTGGCAAGGTTGGCGGGGCGGCAGAGCGGCGCGCGTTTGCGCGAAACAGGTGCGAAAACGCCTCATGTGGTGCATGATCCGGGTGCCTGGGGCGTGAGACATGACAGGCGCGAGCCGAGCATTCTAACGACAAGACCATGGGAGGACATTCGATGGGCAGATTTGACATGCTCTTGCCGGCGGCACTCGCCGCGGCGGCGCTGAGCGGACTCGCCGCTTCTCCGTCCTTTGCGGCGGACAAGCCGGCGGCCGCCATCACCGCCCGGCAGGCCATCGACCTCCAGGACAAGTTCCTGCACGCCCTCTACGGCACGGACCTCAATGCCATCTCGGCCCTTCTGTCCGAGGATGTCACCTTCACCCACCCGAGCGGCATGGCGCTGGATAAGAAGGGCGAGATGAACCTGATGTCCACCGGGCCCCTGCCCCGTTACGCGAAGCTGGAGCAATCCAACATCAAGGCGAGGATCTTTCCCGGCGCCGCCGTGCTGACCGGCGACGTCACCTTCACCGCGCTACCCAAGGAGGGAGCGCCGCCACCGACGCCCAACACCTACCGCATGGCCACCGCTTGGGCGGATGAGGAGGGCGTGTGGCGCATGGTGAGCTGGCAGCTCGTCGCCATCGCCAAGCCCAGGGCGGGCGGGCCCCCTTGAGCCGGCGGCCCACCCCGCCTCGGCGCCGCGCCCGGAGCGTCGGCCCCGCCCGCTGCGCCCACGTCGCGGCAGTAACCTGATCCAGTTGGAGACCGTCTCTTGGCTCATATGAAGATCGGCCTGCTTGCGGCCGCAGTCTTGCGGGAACCTGGGCCTCTGCCTGGGCGAAGCGGTGGCTACCCGACGGCTCGCGCCCGCTACCTGGATTACTCCTGATAAGGGGTCTTCCCGATCGCAATTCGAGACCGCGGCGCCAGGGCCCGCGACCCACTTGGAAAGTGCTGAGTTTTCAAGGAGTTCGGATGGTGGGCGCGACAGGGATCGAACCTGTGACCCCTACCATGTCAAGGTAGTGCTCTTCCGCTGAGCTACGCGCCCGGTTGGGATCGGGCGATCCTATATCGGCTCATTGGCGCCGCGGCAAGCGGCGGCTGGTCTGGCCGCTGGGATCGCCCGCCCGGGCCGCCGGCGTCTCAGGCCGCCAGCATCTTGCCGACCTCGTTGACGAGGTCGCGCAGATGGAACGGCTTGGACAGCACCTTGGCGTGCTTGGGCGCGGACGAAATCCGGATTGAGCGCGACCGCGGCAAAGCCGGTGATGAACATGATCTTGATGTCGGGGTCGAGTTCGGCGGCCCGGCGGGCCAGCTCGATGCCGTCCATTTCCGGCATCACGATGTCGGTCAGCAGGAGCTCGAACGGCTCCTCGCGCAGCCGCTGATAGGCCGACAGCCCGTTGTCGTAGGAGATGACGTCGTAGCCGGCGGTCTGCAGCGCCTTGACGAGAAAGCGCCGCATGTCGGTATCATCTTCAGCCAGCAGGATCTTCGTGGTCATGCGACAACAACATCCGATGTCTCGGGAAGGTCCGCGCGGTGCCGGCCCCTGGTCCGAATTGCTAGATTTCCATAAGGCGCAATCTTGGTAAATATGACGTAAATCGGCAGAACGTCCGACGATAACGTCCCTTGGAGCTTTACCCGTCCGGCGTTTCCCGTCTACACAGGACGACTTACATCCTTTGGCACATAAATGCCGCCCGGTGCAGCCCCCCGAATGAGGCCATGACCGTTCACCCCGACGAGTTCGACCCGCCGTTCGAGATCCTGGAGCCGGCCGAGTTGCGCGGGCCGGTGGCGTTCAACTCGCCGCACAGCGGCAGCATCTATCCGCGCGCCTTCCTGGCGTCGGCGCGGCTCGATCTCGCCACCCTGCGCCGGTCCGAGGACAGCTTCGTCGACGAGCTGCTGCTCGGCGTGGTGGAGCGCGGGCACCCGCTGATGCGGGCGCATTTTCCGCGCTGCTTCGTCGATGTCAACCGCGAGCCCTATGAGCTCGACCCCCGCATGTTCGACGGCCGGCTGCCCTCATTCGCCAATACCCGCTCGATGCGCGTCGCCGGCGGCCTCGGCACCGTGGCCCGCGTGGTCGGCGATGCCCAGGAAATCTACGACCAGCGCATTCCGGTCGACGACGCGCTGCGGCGGATCGAGGGGCTCTACAAGCCCTATCACCGGGCGCTGCGCCGGCTGATCACCCGAATCCATCGCGATTTCGGCACCGCGGTGCTGGTCGATTGCCACTCGATGCCCTCGACCGCGGGTCCCAAGGACGAGCGGCCGCGGGCCGACATCGTGATCGGCGACCGCTACGGCACGAGCTGCGTCGGCCTGGTGGCGGACGTGATCGAGGCGATCCTGCGGGAGCGCGGCTATGTGGTGAGCCGCAACAAGCCCTATGCCGGCGGTTTCATCACCGAGCATTACGGCAACCCGGCCGCCGGCCTGCATTCGGTCCAGCTCGAGGTCAACCGGGCGCTCTACATGGATGAGCGCCGGTTCGAGCGCTCCGCCGCGTTCGCGACGGTCGCGCAGGATCTCGAGGCCGTGGCCGATGGGGTCAACGACATCGCCCGCCAGGAGCTTGGCCCCTACCGCGCCGCCGCCGAATAGCGCCGGCTCCCTGCAAGCTGCAACCCGTGCCGCAAAGGCCTTTCGAGCCCCACGAATAAAAAAGGGCCGCTAGCGTGCTAGCGGCCCAAGTCTAGGGAGGAAACGCCCAAGGAGGGCGGCGGTAACACGAGTGATCGCGCTACCGCACTGCGGGAATATGCCACCGCGCTGCACAAAAAACAAGAGGAATCTCGCATGTGTTAAAGAGCCCCTAATT
This sequence comes from uncultured Alphaproteobacteria bacterium, assembly GCA_963746235.1. GTDB lineage: Bacteria > Pseudomonadota > Alphaproteobacteria > Rhizobiales > Xanthobacteraceae > JAJPKK01. Next base: position 56,338 of record CAVVCE010000001.1, on the reverse strand, counting down.
CTGGCGACACCCTGTGGCAATTCTGGCACACAATCCCTTCGCTAACGGCAGTCAGGCACCGTCGGGCCCACGATCCCGAGGGGAACGGCCGCAACGGGAATGGTCGCGAGCGGATATGGGCAAGTCATTCGGCAAGTCATTCGGGAAGTCATCGGGAGGACGGGGGATGGCCGCGGTTGATTTCGGGGCGTTCGTCGAGGAGCTGGCGACCGTTTCGGGGGACGCGATTCGTCCGTTCTTCCGCACCTCGCTCGGAGTCGAAGACAAAAGCCGCGGCGGCGCCTTCGATCCCGTGACCGCCGCCGACCGCGCCGCCGAAGCCGCCATGCGGGCCATGATCCGGGAGCAGTTCCCGACCCACGGCATTGTCGGGGAGGAGTTCGAGGCCGAGCGCCCCGACGCCGAATTCGTCTGGGTGCTCGATCCCATCGACGGCACCAAGTCGTTCATATCGGGCATGCCGGCCTGGGGCACGCTGATCGCGCTGACACGGGCCGGACGGCCGGTGTTCGGGATGGTCCACCAGCCCTTCATCGGCGAGCGCTTTACCGGCGACGGCGCGGCGGCGAATTATCGCGGACCGGCGGGCGACCGCGCCCTGCTGACGAGGCCGTGCGCAGGCCTTGCCGAGGCCGTGCTCTACACCACGAGCCCCCGCCTGATGAATCCGCAGGACCGGGCGGCCTTTGCAGCGGTCGAGGACAAGGTCCGGCTGTCGCGTTACGGCGGCGATTGCTACGCCTATTGCATGCTCGCGGCCGGTCTCATCGACCTCGTCATCGAGACCGAGCTCAAGCCCCATGACGTCGCCGCCCTGATTCCGATCATCTCCGGCGCCGGGGGCATCGTCACCACCTGGGGCGGTGACCCCGGAGAACGCGGCGGCCGCGTCGTCGCCGCCGGCGACCGCCGCGTCCACGAGGCGGCCCTCGCCATGCTCAAGGGCTGAACGGTGGCCTGCGCTTGGTAGCCCGCATTGAGCGCTTGCGAAATGCGGGACCAGCCGTCTGCGATATAGGGACCCTAACCCTTTGCCCGCGATGTCGCGTTCCGCTCCATCCGGGCTACAGCTACTACTTCGACGCCTCAATACAGCGGCGTTCCCGGCACGAAGGCATCGAACGCGGCCCAGAACTGGGAGCGGAAATAGTCCTGCTCCATCAGGATTTCGTGCTTCGCGCCCGGCAGGATGACGTGGGAGCCGACCCGGAGCCGGCTGGCGAAATCCTCGATCGCCGGCGTCGACACCAGTTGATCGCGGCCGCACGCCACCAGCAACATGGGCTGGCGCACGGACGCCGCGAAGTTCGGATTTCCAATTTCGCGCCATGGCCCGGAAAGCCGCGTTCATCCAGGCATTGGTGGGAGCGCCGATCGCCAGCGCCGGCTCGGCCTCGAGGACCGCGGCGGCGCGGGCGTGGCGCACCGGATCGGAGGTGACGGGATTGTTGGCGAACGGCATGGTCGAGGGGCTCCCCGGGCCGCCGCCGGGCACATAACGGCCCCCCAACCCCATGAGCCGCAAAGTCCGCACCAGGGTCGGGGCGATCGACGGCATCGGGATATTGACGAGCCTGATCAGCGGCGCGGTCAGCACCATCCGGTCGAACCAGCGGTGGCCGTGCGCCGCCGCCCGCATCAGGACCGCGGCGCCCATCGAATGACCGAGCGCGAAGAACGGCGGCGGGCAGTCCGGCAGCACGATCTCCTGCACGAAGGTTTCGAGGTCGATGTCGTATTCCGAAAAGCTGCGCACATGGCCCTTGCGGGGGTCGCGCAGCCGGCGCTGGGACAGGCCCTGGCCCCGCCAGTCCAAGGTCGCGACGGCAAATCCGCGCGCCCGCAGGTCGCGGACCAGCTCGAAATATTTCTCGATGAACTCGGTCCGGCCCTGAAAGATGCAGACGGTGCCCTTGCGCCCCGACGGCGGCTCCCAGCGCGCATAGCGGATCGACACCCCGTCGGGCGTCTTCAGCATGGCGGTGGCCACGCCCTCGGGCACCGGGTTGGCTGGTATGGAAATCAGCTTCATGGGGATGCAGTGACGCTGCGCCTCGCTGGAACGCATTTCGCTTATAGGAGTCGCCGGCAGCGCTCAACGCAACATAGCCGGGTTTTCGTTGAAATCCGCAAGGCCAAATGAACAGCGGCGCGGCGTGCGACGCAGCCCCTGACGGCCCGCTGTGGGATCCCTCCCCTTGAAGGCCGCAACGGCCTGCCTACATCTATGAACGTGCAGGCCATTCGGCTGCACATAGCGGTCCGGCCCCGCGGGGCGGACTTATCCTGCATGTCGCTCAAGGAGGACTATGCCATGCGTCCATTCGATCTTTCCCCCCTTTATCGCTCCACCGTCGGCTTCGACCGGTTTTTCACCATGCTCGACCAGGCGGCGGGCTTCGAAGGCGGCGGCTCGCCCTATCCGCCCTATAACATCGAGCGCACCGGCGAGAATGCCTATCGCGTAACCGTCGCGGTGGCGGGCTTCTCGGAAGGCGAACTTTCCATCGAGGCGAAGGAAAACACCTTGACGGTCAAGGGCGAGAAGGTCGCCAAGACCGACGAGAAGAAGGCGGAAGTGCTCTACCAGGGCATCGCCGCGCGGGCCTTCGAGCGGGTATTCCGGCTCGCCGACTTCGTCGAAGTGAAGGCCGCGTCGCTGCAGCACGGCTTGCTGCACGTCGACCTCGTGCGCGAGATTCCCGAGGCGATGAAGCCGCGGAACATCCGCATCAATGGCGGTCAGAACAGCAAGGTGATCGAGACCAAGGTCGCCGCGTAACCGCACGCCGAGGCAACAGATTCGATCAGGGGCGCCCCGGCATGCCGGGGCGCTTTTTCATGCCATCAGGCGCGTTGCGATCAGCCTGATTTTTCTCCCGCCGGCGATTTACGCCAGCGCCACCATGCCGCTCCAGAACTGGTTCTTGCCGCCGACGTCGACATCGTATTTGCGCGCGAAGTCGAGCTTGCCGTCGCCGCCGATGCGGAACACCGAAAGGCCGGCGGGGAGCGTCTTGACGGTGGCGCCGTCGCGCACCGGGAGCGCAACCTGGCTCGCCGCGACCAGCATGCGTGCGCTCGGGTCGACCGCGAAGGTGCGCAGCGTGATGCCGTGCCCGTCGGCGCTCTGGACCAGCGTCGGCTCGCCGGTCGACTGGTCGATCGAAAACACCGCGATGCCGTTCTCGCCGCCGGCAAACACCTTCTTGCCTTCGAACTCGACGGTGGAGGCGGCGCGGTTGGCGACATAGAGCGTCCGGCCGTTGGGATGGAAATGGATCGTCCCGGCGCCCTGGCGCAGCGGGGATTTCGGGTCGGCGAGCGTCTCCTTGATGAAGATCGGCTCGCGCGAGAGGCCGGTCGCCGGGTCGCGCTTGTAGACGTAGAGCTTGTTCTGGCTCTCGATCGACACATAGACCCATGGCTGGGTCGGGTGGAAATCGAGATGCCGCGGGCCGAAATGCATGCCGTCCCCGGGCTGGATCGCCGCGAGTTGCGTCAGCACGCCGCCCTTGAAGGCGAATGTCTTGATCGAACCGGGGTTGACCGGATTGTCGCCGGGCGCGTTGTTGCCGCGCGTGATCAGGATGACCTGCTGGTTGTCCGGCGTGGCGCGAATCTGGTGGGCGTATTTTCCGGTGTCGAGCCGGTTGGGCTGTTCCACCCGCTCGCCGAGCGTCCCGTCGCGGTTGATGCGGTAGATGGCGAGGGAACTCGGGTCGTTATAGGCCGTCAGCAGGTATTCGCCGGCGATGTCGACGCTGGCGTGGATCGGACGCGACGGCAGGCGCACCGGCTCCCCGTGCGGCGTCAGCGCGCCGGTCGCGGGATCGATGCGGAAGACGTTGGCGAAGTTCGTGTCGCTCGCCACCCCGGGGCCGCCGCCGCTGGACACCACGTAGAAAAATTGCCGCGACGGATGCGGCCAGGCGTATTGGACATTGCCCGGCAGCGTCACGGTGTTGCGCTTCGCCAGCGTGGCGTCCTCGGCGTTCACGCCGTAGAGAGTGAGGTCGGGGCCGACCGCGGCATAGAACACCGCTTGGCCGTTGGCACCTTGTCCCCAGGCCAGCCCGGTCAGTCCGGGCGCGGCGGCAGCGCCGGCAAGCACGGCCGTAAGCGTGCGACGGTCGATCATGTATTTTCTCCCTTTGCATATCTGCTTCCATATCTGCCTTAGCGTCTTTGCCGTTGTGGGATTTTGCTTTTGTCTCTCGGGCCGCAGGATATCGGGCCGCAGGATATCATATGCGCGGATTCCGGCCGTGCATGCGGGGCCGCGGACCCATTGGGGCGCGGCCCGCCGTGTCACTTGAGCTGGTCGGCAACCTTGGCGATTCCGGCCTTTGCGCAGGCCTCTTCCTTCGGCTGTCCCCGATCGCGCCGCTCAGGCCGACGCCGCCGATCGTGTCCGCGCCGGCATTGATGGGCATCCCGCCGCCGAGCGGGATGACCTCCGCAAGCATGCGCTGCCCGGCATTGGCGGTCTCGGTGCGCTTCGCCCATTCCGCCGAGGGCATCTTGAACGTGCGCGCCGTATAGGCCTTGCGGCGGGCCAGTTCGATGTTGTGCGGATTGGCGTTGTCGCCCTGCAGGAAGACGCGCAGCCGGCCGGCGCGATCGACGATGGCCACCGAGGTGACGTCGCCGCATTCGGCGAGCGCGGCTTCGGCGATCGACAAGGCCATGCGGAGCGAGACGTCGCGCTGCATCAGAACCTGGGCGTTCGCGCCACTGGGCACGGCGACAACGGGCACAGCGACAATGGCAGCCACCGCTGCAGCGGCGGCCAAACGAAACGACATGATATATCCTCCCTGGTTGCTGCCTCGGCGGGCAGCACTACTGTGTCATAAGCGCGCCGCGCCGAAATCGGCGGCAGCCAATGCGGGACGGATTATGTCACCTCCGGACGCGTTTGATAACGCCCCGCGGCCCCCGCTCAGCCACGCGTGCGGCGCAGGCGCGCGACAGCAGTCGCCGCCAATCTATTCCAACGGCTCTATTCCAACGGCGCGATCGGAACCATGACGGGTTTCGCGGCCACCGGATTTGGCGCGCTCGGGGCGCTTTCAGGCTTCGCGGCGGGCGCCTCCGGCACCGATGCCGTCACCTCGCCGGATTCGCCGGGGCGGGAGCGGGGCAGCGGAGCCGCCAGCCGTTTCGCCGGCGACGTCACCCCATAATTCGGCGCGCGTCCCGCCGGCATCGGCCGGCCCTCGACGGGCACGTCGGCGGGCGGCACCGGGGCGGCTTCGGAATAGCCGCGACTGCTCACATAAGGCTCATACCGCGGTGCCGGCACCGGTGCCGATGATGCCGATGCTGGTACCGGTGCTTGCGCTTGAGCCGGCGCGGGTTCGCCGGCGGCCGGCGGCGCGGGCGGCTCAGAGCCGACACGCGTCGCCGACAGGACACGGCCGCTGCGCGCGTCGATGGCGACGCGCATCTCCGTGCGCGCGCGGTTGACGGCGCGCAGGTAATAGACCGCGCCGCGCAGGACCGGCCGGCTGAGCGGCTCCAAACCCGCCGCCCGCACGTTGGCGGAGATCTGGTCGGACGGCAGGGCGTAGCGCGGCCCACCGCCATAAGCCGGCGGGCCGCTGGCAAACGGCTGCGCCCCATAGGGCCGCCCCGCATCCTGTGCGCCGGCCCCCACCGGAAACGCACATGCAAGACCGGCCACGGCACAAGCGAGAAGCCGAGCTTTCACGTTGACCTCCAAATCACACAGAAACCGAGTCGCGCAAAAAACCCGGTCACACGGAAACGAGCCGATGTGGAAACGAGCCGTATTGAGATTTCAAGCGCCGCATCGAATCGGCCACATCCTCCACCCCTGGAGCGGGCCCTATCCCAGCGTTTGATTCAGGCGAAGCTTGGGCGCGATAGCGTTCGTTTTGCGTGGGCTGCGAAGGTTTCGATATCGCGCCGGGTCGTGGCAAAGGACGTGACCAGGCGGGCGAGCACGTGATCGGCGGGAATTTCCGCCCGCGCCGGCAGGCTGTCGGAGTGGAACGCATAATAATGGGCGCCTGCCGCCTGCAGATGCCGGTGCAGGCCTTGGGGCAGCAGCACGAAGACGAGATTGGCCTCGACCGCCCATACCGGCGCGAGGCCGAGCGCTTCGAGTTCCGCCGCCAGCAGGTCGGCCATGTGGTTGGCGTGGCGCGCCAGGCTCAGCCAGAGATCTGCTGCGAAAAACGCCTCGAATTGCGCCGCGATGAAGCGGTGCTTGGAGACGAGATGGGCGCCGCGCTTGCGCCGCTCCGCCATCCCGGCGGCAAGGGCCGGATCGAAGAACACCACCGCCTCGGCGGCGAGCGCCCCGCCCTTGGTGGCGCCGAACGCCAGCACGTCGACCCCCGCCTGCCAGGTCGCCTGGGCCGGCGTCACCCCGAGCCGCACGATCGCATTGGCGAAGCGCGCGCCGTCCATATGCACGGTGAGACCGCGCTCATGGGCGAGCGCGCAGAGCGCCGCGATCTCGTGGGGGCGATAGATCGTGCCGGCTTCGGTCGCCTGGGTGAGCGAGACCATGGCGGGCACGACGGCATGGGGACTGTGGCCGGCGTGGCGGTCGATGGCGACCGCCACGGTGGCCGGCGCCAGCTTGCCGCCCTCGCCGTCGAGGCCGACCAGCCGCAGGCCGCCGCCGAAGAACTCCGGGGCACCGCATTCATTGGCAATGATATGGGCTTCGCGGTGACACATCACCGCGCCCCAGACCGGCGCGAGATGCGCCAGCGCCAGCGCGTTGGCTGCGGTGCCGGTCGGCACCAGGAACACCGCAACCTCGCGTTCGAAGACCTCGCAAAACCGCTGCTCGACCCGGCGCGTCGCATCGTCGTCGCCATAGGCGAGCGCGAAACCGTCATTGGCCGCGGCGAGAGCCGCGAGAATGCCGGGTGCGACCCCGGCGGCGTTGTCGCTGGCAAAGTTCATGCATGTCCTCTTCGCCAGCAAAACGAGTGTGGCGTCACGGCGTCGAGCGATAGCCTGTCGATCTCATCGCTCGCAACCAAAACGGAAGGGAGGTTCCACTTAAGTCCGGAGGCCCGGCTTTTCATCCTTCACCGCGGAACCGGCGGCAGCAAAGAAAAAATCGGCAGACGGTCCGATTTTGCTGTGATGCCGCCTTGAATCCGTGGCAGGATTTTGTCATATGTGTTAGGACAGCAATACTGTCCCAGTTTGGCTGACGACATCCTGGCCGGGATGCATCCGCCAGCGGAACGGTGGCCGGCGATGGGGCGCATCGCGGCCACCGAGACGAGCAGTCCCTGCGCAGAAAAACGGCTGGCGACAACGCCGTCAGCTTGACATTGTTCGCGTTCGGGCCGCGGCGCCGATCGGCGCGGAGGTCGGAAGGCGCGGGTGTGCCGGCAGGCGATGCGTGCCGGAAGAGTGAGGCGGCAACCGATGGGCGCGACAGGACCTGACCAGGAGCTCCGCAATCTCGGCGACAGCGCGCGCAGCGATTCCGTTCGCGACAGCGGTGGCAAGCATCTTGCTGTTGCGGCGCGCGGCGACACCGCCGATCCCGGCGTCCCCGCCGCACGCGGACTATACGACCCCGCGATGGACAAGGATTCCTGCGGCGTCGGCTTCATCGCCGACATCAAGGGACGCAAGTCCCACCAGATCGTCGAAGACGCCCTCACCATCCTGGTGAACCTCGAGCACCGCGGTGCGGTGGGCGCCGATCCGCGCGCCGGCGACGGCGCCGGAATCCTGGTGCAGATCCCGCATCATTTCTTCGCCGGGAAGGCGGCGGAACTGGGCTTCACCTTGCCGGCACCGGGCGCGTACGCCATCGGGTCGCTGTTCATGCCCCATGAGGAGGCGTGGCGGCACGAGATTCAAAACGTCTTCGCAGAAGAGATCGCCAACGAGGGAATGCAGTTGCTCGGCTGGCGCAATGTGCCGACCGACAATTCGACGCTCGGTGAATCGGTGAAGCCGACCGAGCCGGTCAATCAGCAGGTCTTCATCGGCAAGGGCAGTTGCACGTACTCCGAGGACGAGTTCGAGCGCCGCCTGTACCTCCTTCGCAAGACCATTTCGGGGCGCGTCTATACGATGCGCGAGCGGCGCGGCTCCGGTTATTATCCGGTCTCGGTGTCGTGCCGGACCGTGATCTACAAAGGCATGTTCCTCGCCGACCAGCTCGGCACCTATTATCCCGACCTGCACGATCCGCAGTTCGTGAGCGCGCTCGCATTGGTGCACCAGCGCTTCTCGACCAACACCTTCCCGACCTGGTCGCTGTCGCATCCTTACCGGATGATCGCCCATAACGGCGAGATCAACACGCTGCGCGGCAACCGCAATTGGATGGCGGCGCGCCAGGCCACCGCACACTCGCCGTTCTATGGCGTGGACATCGGCAAGCTGTGGCCGATCTCCTACGAGGGACAATCGGACACCGCCTGTTTCGACAATGCCTTGGAGTTCCTGGTGCATGGCGGCTATCCGCTCGCCCATGCCGTCATGATGATGATTCCGGAGGCGTGGGCGGGCAATCCGCTGATGGACGAGGAGCGCCGCGCCTTCTACGAATACAACGCCGCGCTGATGGAGCCGTGGGACGGCCCGGCGGCGATCGCCTTCACCGACGGACGCCAGATCGGCGCGACGCTGGACCGCAACGGGCTGCGCCCGGCGCGCTACCTCGTCACCCGCGACGATCGCATCGTGATGGCTTCCGAGATGGGCGTGCTGCCGATCCCGGAAAAGGACATCGTCACCAAGTGGCGCCTGCAGCCCGGCAAGATGCTGCTGGTCGACCTCGTCGAAGGCCGCCTCATTCCCGACGAGGAGATCAAGGCGAACCTCGCGCGCAGCCATCCCTACAAGGAATGGCTCGACAACACCCTGATCGTCCTGGAGGAGCTGCCGCCGGCGCAGACCCGTCCGGCGCTGTCCAACCTCACTTTGCTCGACCGCCAGCAGACCTTCGGCTACACCCAGGAGGACCTCAAGATCCTGATGTCGCCGATGGGATCGACCGGCGAAGAGGCGGTCGGCTCGATGGGCAACGACACGCCGATCTCGGCCTTGTCCGACAAGCCCAAGCTGCTGTTCACCTACTTCAAGCAGAACTTCGCCCAGGTGACGAACCCGCCGATCGATCCGATCCGCGAGGAGCTCGTCATGAGCCTGGTGTCGATCATCGGGCCGCGGCCGAACCTGTTCGACCTCGAGGGCATGTCGACGGTCAAGCGCCTCGAGGCGCGCCAGCCGATCCTCACCAATGAGGACCTGGAGAAAATCCGCTCGATCTCCGAGATCAGCGATTCCCATTTCAAGTCGCTGATGCTCGACGCCACCTGGGCGGCCGATGTCGGCGCCAAGGGCCTGCCCCACGCCATCGACACCCTGTGCAACCAGGCCGAAAAGGCGGTGCGGGACGGCATCAACATCATCATCCTGTCGGATCGCCATGCCGGCTCCGACCGCATCCCGATTCCGTCCCTGCTCGCCTGCGCCGCCGTCCATCATCACCTGATCCGCGAGGGCCTGCGCACCTCGGTCGGGCTGGTGTTGGAATCCGGCGAGCCCCGGGAGATCCATCACTTCGCCTGTCTCGCCGGCTACGGCGCCGAGGCGATCAACCCCTATCTCGCCTTCGAGACGCTGATCGCGATGAAGGACGAGCTGCCGCAGAAGCTCGACGACAAGGAAATCGTCAAGCGCTACATCAAGTCGATCGACAAGGGGCTGCTCAAAGTGATGTCCAAGATGGGCATCTCCACCTATCAGTCCTATTGCGGCGCGCAGATTTTCGACGCGGTCGGGCTACGATCGGATTTCATCGAGACCTTCTTCACCGGCACCGCGACCCGCATCGAGGGGGTCGGCCTCGACGAGATCGGGCAGGAGACCGTGCGGCGCCACCGCGACGCCTTCGGCGACTCCCCGGTCTATCGCAACGCGCTCGACGTCGGCGGCGAATATGCCTACCGCATCCGCGGCGAGGACCATGTCTGGACCGCGACCACGGTCGCCGCCCTGCAGCACGCGGTGCGCGGCAACTCGCTCGACCAGTACCGCGCCTACGCCAAGGTCAGCAACGAGCAGTCGGAGCGGCTGCTCACGATCCGCGGCATGTTCACGCTCAAGACGGCGGAGCAGGACGGCCGCAAGCCGATTCCCATCGAGGACGTCGAGCCGGCCAAGAGCATCGTGCGCCGCTTTGCCACCGGCGCCATGTCCTACGGCTCGATCTCGCGCGAGGCGCACACCACCCTCGCCATCGCCATGAACCGTATCGGCGGCAAGTCGAACACCGGCGAGGGCGGCGAAGAGTCGGATCGCTACAAGCCGCTGCCCAACGGCGATTCGATGCGCTCCGCGATCAAGCAGGTCGCCTCGGGCCGGTTCGGCGTGACCGCCGAATATCTCGTCAATTCCGACGTGATGCAGATCAAGATGGCGCAGGGGGCAAAGCCCGGCGAAGGCGGCCAATTGCCGGGCCACAAGGTCGACAAGACCATCGCCAAGGTGCGCCACTCGACGCCGGGGGTCGGCCTGATCTCGCCGCCGCCCCACCACGACATCTATTCGATCGAGGATCTGGCGCAGCTCATCTTCGACCTCAAGAACGTCAATCCCACCGGCGACGTTTCGGTGAAGCTCGTGTCCGAGGTCGGCGTCGGCACCGTCGCCGCCGGCGTCTCCAAGGCGCGCGCCGACCATGTCACTATCGCCGGCTTCGAAGGCGGCACCGGGGCATCGCCGCTGACCTCGATCAAGCATGCGGGATCGCCGTGGGAGATCGGTCTCGCCGAGACCCACCAGACGCTGGTCGCGAACCGGCTGCGCAGCCGCATCGCGGTCCAGGTCGACGGCGGCATCCGTACCGGGCGCGACGTGGTCGTGGGCGCGATGCTCGGCGCCGACGAGTTCGGCTTCGCCACCGCACCCCTGATCGCGGCCGGCTGCATCATGATGCGCAAATGCCATCTCAACACCTGCCCGGTCGGCGTCGCGACCCAGGATCCGGTGCTGCGCAAGCGCTTCACCGGCCAGCCCGAGCACATCATCAATTTCTTCTTCTTCGTCGCCGAGGAAGTGCGCGAGCTGATGGCGGGCATGGGCTACCGCAACTTCGACGAAATGATCGGGCAGATGCAGATGCTCGACCAGAGCCGCGTGATCGCCCATTGGAAGGCAAAGGGGCTCGATTTCTCCAAGCTGTTCTACAAGCCGCAGGCACCGGCCGGGGTGAAGATTTTCAAGTGCGAGAAGCAGGATCACAAGATCTTCGAGATCCTCGATCGGCGGCTGATCTCGGAATCCCAGGCGGCGCTCGACCGCGGCGCGCCGGCGCGGATCGTGACCACGATCACCAACACCGATCGCGCCGCCGGCGCGATGCTGTCCGGCGAGATCGCCAAGCGTTACGGCCATGCCGGCCTGCCGGACGACACCATCCACGTCAAGCTCACCGGCACCGCCGGGCAGAGCTTCGGCGCCTGGCTGGCGCGCGGCGTCACCCTCGAGCTCGAGGGCGAGGGCAATGATTACGTCGGCAAGGGGCTGTCGGGCGGCCGGATCATCGTGCGGCCCCCGGTCGACGGCGGCATCGTCCCGGAAGAGTCGATCATCGTCGGAAACACCGTGCTCTACGGCGCGATCGCGGGCGAATGCTACATCCGCGGCATCGCCGGCGAGCGTTTCGCGGTGCGCAATTCCGGCGCGGTCGCGGTGGTCGAGGGGGCCGGCGATCATTGCTGCGAATACATGACCGGCGGCGTGGTCGTCGTGCTCGGCAAGACCGGCCGCAATTTCGCCGCCGGCATGTCCGGCGGCATCGCCTATGTGCTCGACGAGGACGGCGCCTTCCCGACCCTGTGCAACATGGCGATGGTCGAGCTGGAGCCGGTGATCGAGGAAGAAGACATCGATGCCAGGGTCTATCACCAGGCCGGCGACCTCGACGGCCACGGCCTCGTCGAAGTCATGTCGGACATGACCTGCCGCGACGCGGCGCGCCTGCACCATCTGATCTCGCGCCACTCGCGTTATGCGGGCTCGCGCCGCGCCGCCCACATCCTCGCGAACTGGGACGAGTATCTTCCCAAGTTCCGCAAGGTGATGCCGCTGGAATACCGCCGCGCCTTGCGCGAGATGAAAGCTCTTCAAGCCGCCGAGCCGCTTCTCGCGGTCGCCGGCGCCTGAACGCGGATCGCCATGGGCAAGATCACCGGTTTTCTCGAGTTCGAGCGCAACGACCGCGACTATGCGCCGGTCGAAGAGCGCATCCGCCACTGGCACGAATTCGTCGTGCCGCTGCCCGAGGCGGACACCCGCCAGCAGGCGGCGCGCTGCATGAATTGCGGCATCCCCTATTGTCACACCGGATGTCCGGTCAACAACCAGATCCCGGACTGGAACGACCTCGTCTATGCCGGCGCGTGGCAGGAGGCGGCGTACAACCTGCACTCCACCAATAACTTCCCGGAATTCACGGGGCGGGTATGTCCGGCGCCGTGCGAGGCGTCCTGCACGCTCAACATCGACGACAATCCCGTCACCATCAAGACGATCGAATGCGCCATCATCGATCGCGCCTTCGCGGAAGGCTGGGTCAAGCCGGAGCCGGCGGCGGTGAAGACCGGCAAATCGGTCGCGGTGGTCGGCTCCGGGCCGGCGGGGCTTGCCTGCGCCCAGCAACTCGCCCGCGCCGGACACGACGTGCATGTCTACGAGAAGCTCGCGACGCCGGGCGGCCTGCTGCGCTACGGCATTCCCGATTTCAAGATGGAGAAGCACCTCGTCGCCCGCCGTGTCGCCCAGATGGAGGCGGAAGGCGTGCGCTTCCATTGCGGCGTCCATGTCGGCGTCACCCTGCCCGCGGCCGAGTTGCTCGCGAGTCACGACGCCATTGTCCTGTCGGGCGGATCGGAGAAGGGGCGCGACCTGCCGATATCCGGCCGCGCGCTCACGGGCATTCACTTCGCGATGGAATTCCTGCCGCAGCAGAACCGGCGCGTTTCCGGCGAGCCGCAGGACGGCGCCGAGCCGATCCTCGCCACCGGCAAGCATGTGGTGGTGATCGGCGGCGGCGACACCGGCTCGGATTGCATCGGCACCTCGATCCGCCAGGGCGCGCTTTCGGTCACCAATTTCGAGATCATGCAGAAGCCGCCGGAGATGGAGGACAAGCTGCTGACGTGGCCGGACTGGCCGCTCAAGCTGCGGACCTCGTCCAGCCACGAGGAAGGCGTCGCGCGGGATTTCGCGGTGCTGTCCCAGGAATTCACCGGCGAGAACGGCGCGGTGAAGCGGCTGCGCTGCGTGCGCTGCGACAGCAAGTTCAAGCCGATCCCGGGCACCGAGTTCGAACTCGCGGCCGACCTCGTCTTGCTGGCGATGGGGTTCGTGCATCCCGTGCACGAGGGCATGATCCAGTCGCTCGGCCTCGCGCTCGACCCGCGCGGCAACGTCAAGGCCGATACCGTCGACTACCGCAGTTCGATCGACAAGGTGTTCGCCGCCGGCGACATGCGGCGCGGCCAGTCGCTGGTGGTGTGGGCGATCCGCGAAGGCCGCCAGGCGCGCCCACGCCGTCGACAAGTTCCTGATGGGCTCGACCGACCTGCCGCGGTGAGCGGGTGCTTTGAGCAAATGACGCTCAAGAGCATGCCGGGTGTGGCGTGCCCGGAGCCGGCCATTCGTGGTAGAATGATATTATGGATATACAGGACATCCTCGCCCGTTTGCGCGACAACCAAGCTGCCTTGAAGGCGCAAGGGGTGAGGCATGCCGCGCTGTTCGGCTCTCGGGCGCGGGGTGACAGCCGCCCCGATAGCGATATCGACATCCTGGTCGAGATCGCACCCGATGTGCGCATGGACGTGTTTCAATATGTTGGCATCGTGCATAGCATCGAGGACCTGTTTCCCGTGCGCGTCGATGTGTCGAACCGCGTTGCCCTGAAACCCCACGTTCGGCCAGCGGCCGAGCGCGACGCCATTTATGCCTTCTGAATCGGTTAGATTTGCCCTGTACGACATCCGCGACAACATCCTGCTGGCGCAGGGCTTCGTCAAAGATCTCACGTTCGGCGGCTTCAAAGACTCGCGCCTGCATGTTTACGCGACGGCGCGCGCACTGGAAATTATCTCAGAAGCCAGCCGTCGCCTGCCGGACGACATCCAGAACCGGCATAAGCACTTGCCTTGGCACTCAATCCGCGACGTGGGCAACTTCTACCGGCACCAGTACGACGACGTCACGGAATCGTACGTATGGGAGACCGTGCACGTGCATCTCGCGCCGCTGCTGACCGTTGCGCTTGCTGAAATCCGAGCGCTGGACGGCCAGCCATGATTTACGGCTCACTGCTTTGCCATGGTTATAATCGCGGTCCCGTGATAAGAACAAAGCATGGACGAGCGGCTTGCCCATGATCCGGTTCTCGTGCGCTTCCGTGCCGTGCTCGGGGAGATTTACGGCGCGCGGCTCGAGCGCGCCGTGCTGTTCGGCTCGCGCGCCCGTGGTGACGCGCGGCCGGATTCCGACTACGACGTGGCTGTGTTCCTGACCTCGCTGCCCGACCGCTGGGCCGAACTCGATCGGCTTGCCGATCTGCGCGTCCGCTTCATCGACCACACGGGGCTTTTTTTTGACGCCAAGCCTTACCCTGCGTCCGCCTATAATGGGCCGACGCCGCTCATGCACGAAATCCGCCGCGAGGGATTGGAGCTGTGAGCCCGCAAGGGGCGCGTTTTCTCGACAAGGCACGCCAGCTTCTGGATCAAGCCGAGACCATGCTGCGCGTCGGGCTTTACGAAGCGGCAGGCCGCACGGCTTACTTGGCCAGCTATCATGCGGCGCAGGCCTTCATATTCGAGCGCGTCGGCAAGGTGTTAAAGACCCACGCCGGCGTCCACACGGAGTTTCTTAGGCTCACCAAGGATGATCCCGGTGTTGACAGCGAATTGCGGACCTTTCTGTCGCGCGCCTACAATCTCAAGGCGATAGCTGATTATGAGACAGAACCGGCGCCACGGTCTCCGCCGAACGCGCAACGGCGGCCGTCGAGGCCGGCAAGCGATTCGTGGCGCGCTTTACCGGTCTAGTCGCGAACTCGGGCCCGCCCGACCATGAACCCGACACATGAACTCAGTTCACGCGCCGATCACCGTCCGCCGCCGAACAGGAACGGAAAGAAATTGAACTGCTGCTGCTGGCGCTGGTAGTCCGGCCGGTATTGCCTGTACTCGGCAGCACGGACCCGGACCGGCGGTCGCTGCGCCGGGGCGGCGGCGGCGACAGTGGTGGTGGTCGGGGCCGCCGCGGCGGCGGTGGCCGAAGCGGGCGCCGTGCCGCGCTCCGTCACCATGGGCGTCATCGGCAGATCGGTGGTGGCGACGACGGGATCGGCGCCGACCGGCGCCACGGTGCGGCGCGGCCAGGCGAAGTCGTCCGCACGGCCGGCGGGCGCCTGCATCGCATCGCCTTTCACCAGCACCTTGGTAGCGACCGCATCGGTGACCGCCGGGCGCGCCCTACCGCCCAGCAATTCGTCCGATTCGCCGGCAGCGTCGGAGATCAACGGCATGGCCGGGCCGGCGAGCGGCCTCGCCCTGGACGGGCCGGCCCTGCCGGGCGCTGCGGCGGGAGCGATTTCGGGCGCCGCGGGAGCGGCTTTGGGCTCATCCACGGGCAATGCCACCGTGACGGCGCGCGCACTCAGCCAGCGCTCGATCTCGCGTTCGACGAAATGCGCGAGCTTGCGCGCCCCGGCCTGGGTGAAGTGGACGCCATCGCCGGCGCGCAGACGCCGCGTCTGGCCTTCGAAATCGGGACCCGACAGGGCGAAGCGGCCGTCCTCGTCGACGAAGCCGTCCCACACATCCACATAGACGATGCCGGCCTTGTCGGCGCGGCTGCGGTAGAGATCGTTCAGGAACGGGATGTCGGCCGCCACGCGGCCGCCACGCAATGGCGGCAGGCCGACCCAGAAGATCGGGACCCCCGCCGTCTTGAGCGCCGCGATGGTATCGTCGATTTGCCGGATGTAGGCCTCGCTCCAGGCATCGCTGCGGAATTCGTAGGTTTTGGTGCCGCCGGGGCCCGGGGTTTCGGGGACAGCGGCTTCCGGAGCCGGGCGGGGTTCGGCGGCGTCGAGTTCCCGCGAGGCGGGATCGATGGCTTCCGGAGCGGCGGGAACCGCAGGCTTCGCGCGCACCGGCTGGGCCGCTTCCTTGATCTGCTTGCGGTCGTTGAGGCCGATCATCATCACCACGAATTTCGGCTTCTGGACCGCGATCATCTCCTTGGCCGCCACGGGCCAATCGGGATATTCGCCGCGCGGGTCGTTCTTCACCTCGGTGCGGATCAGGCCGGACGAGGTGCGATGCCGCCGCAGGATGCCGATTTCCGGGGTGTCGGCGAAAGCTTGCTCGAGACCATAGGCCAGCCAGTCCGCCATCGAATTGCCGAACACCATGATCGGCGTTTGCGGGGCGGTGTCGGTCTTCTTGGGCGCGGGGGCCTTGGAAAAGTCCGGCGGCGGCGAGCGATCTTCCCGCTCGGGAGGATCGAACCATCCGCGGCGACTGTTCCTGCCGAAGAACGGGAACCGGTCATCGAAGAGCTGAGCACCGGCCGGTGCCGGCGCGACCACCAGCAACGCCGTCACCGCCGCCATTTCCCCGGCGATCAGGATGACGGCCGCAACCAGCCGCATCGCAATCAGCCGCATCACAATGCCATGGGCCATAGCGTCAAGCCTCTGCCATCAACCACAAATTGCATGGGCTAAAGGGCCCGACGCAACCAAATCCATCGCAATATTTTTATCACGAACAAGGTGTCGGTTTGAAGGTCTGTGCCCGCCGATCCCGCATTTCACCGCCACGTGATGCCGAAAAGCCGAAAGGTTTCCGGAACCGGACCGCACGCCGATCAATTCTGGCGCAGCCGCTCCAGCATGTCGGTGGTGGCAAAGCCATCCGGCACGAACCCCCGGGAAGCCTGGAAGCCCCTGATCGCGCTACGGGATTTGGCGTTTAGCCGGCCGTTGGGCTCGCCGCCAATGTCGAAGCCGAGACGCACCAGATGCTGCTGCATCTCGTAGCGTTCGGCGCTGGTGAGAACCCGCTCCTGGCGCGGCCAGGCGGTAACCAGCGGTGGATCGCCCCGCAGACGGTCGCCGAGATGACCGATCGCCAGCGCATAGGCCTCCGCCGGGTTGTATTTCATCAGGACCCGGAAGTTGTTGAGCATCAGGAACGCGGGTCCGTTCGCGCCGGCGGGCAGGAACAGATAGGCACGGTCGGTCGGGCGCGGATAGGGCTTGCCATTGACCCGGGCGACGCCGAGCTTTTCCCAGTCCTTGACCGGCATCGCCTTGGCACCATCCGCCATCAGGTAGTTGAAGCCCTGCGGCAGCGCCACCTCATAGCCCCAGGTCTGGCCGGGGACCCAGCCGTCGAGCTTGAGGTTGTTGGCGGTGGAGGCGATGAGGTCGGGGACCGAATCGACCACGTCGCGGCGGCCGTCGCCGTCGAAGTCGACGGCGAAGCGCTTGAACGAGGTCGGCATGAACTGGGTCGGCCCGAACGCCCCGGCCCACGAGCCCTTGAGGCGGTCCGGATTGATATCGCCGCGGTTGAGAATTTCGAGCGCGGCGAGGAATTCGTCGCGAAAATAGGCCTGGCGGCGGCCGACACAGGCGAGCGTCGCGGTCGAGCGCACCACCGGGCGGTCGCCGCCCGAGGTGCCGAAATTCGATTCGATGCCCCAGATCGCCGTGACGGCATTGCGGTCGACCCCGTAGGCCTTCTCAACCGCGTCGAACACGGTGCGGTATTGGGCGAGGATTTCGCGGCCGCGCTTGATGCGGTTTTCGCTGACGAGAAGATCGAGATAGTCCCAGAACGCCTTGGTGAATTCGGGCTGGGTGTCCATCAGATCCATGATTTGCAGGTCGGGCGTGAGCCCGTTGGTGTAGGTATCGAAGGTCGCCCGGGTGACGCCCCGCTTGGCGGCGTCCGGCCACAGGCCTTCCAGGCAAGCGCTGAAATTGCCCGCCGCGGCCAGAATGGCCTCGGTGGTCATGAGCGGATGGCCCGAGCTGCCGGGCTGGCCGCTCCAATCGGACGGGCTTGCGGGCTTGGGAGGCTGCGCCGGCGGCGGCACCGAACCCGTCGACCACGGCAGGGCGAAGGGAAACTGAAACTGCGCCGCAGCGTTCTGCAGCGAGCCGAGCAGCGCCCCCGCGGTGCATATGGCGAACAGCAGTTTCAAGCGATTCATCCGGATTCTCCCGCCAGGCCCGGCCTGGTGGTCCGACCCCGACGGTCGAAGTGGCGGGGCGGCCTGGTTGCCTTCGTTGGCACCCGATACTGGGCACCCAATCTTGATTTATGGAAGCTTAAGATTGGGTTTGCGAACCGGCGGAATTGCGGCATTTCGCCATGGACTCCGGTGCACGGCCATGATTATTCCGGTTTTGTCGAATCCGGGCCCCGCCCGAGCATTGCCTGACCATCCCGGTTGATCGCCGCAAATCATGACCCCCATCCGCAAAGCCATCCTGCCCGTTGCCGGCCTCGGCACGCGATTCCTGCCCGCCACCAAGGCGATGCCCAAGGAAATGCTGCCGGTGGTCGACCGGCCGCTGATCCAGCATGTGGTGGACGAGGCGCGCCAGGCCGGCATCGAGCACTTCATCTTCGTGACCGGCCGCAACAAGTCCGTCATCGAGGATCACTTCGACCGCCAATTCGAGCTCGAGCTGACCCTGACGGAACGCAAGCGCAACGCCGATCTCGAGCTCCTCTCGCGCGACCTGCCCGGCGCCGGGCAAACGAGCTTCACCCGCCAGCAATTGCCGCTCGGCCTCGGCCATGCGGTGTGGTGCGCGCGAGAGCTGGTCGGGCACGAGCCGTTCGCGCTCCTGTTGCCGGACGTGCTGGTGCAGCACGGCCGCGGCTGCCTCGCCCAGATGATCGACGCCTGCGGGCAGTTGCCGGACAAGGCGAACGTCATCGCCGTCGAGGAAGTGCCGATGGAGCGCGTGCACATGTACGGCGTCGTCGGCGTCGGCAAGCCGCGGGGAGACGCCTTCGAGATCACCCAGATGGTGGAGAAGCCCGCGCGCAGCGAGGCGCCGTCGAACCTCATCATCACCGGCCGCTACATCCTGCAGCCGGAGATTTTCGGCATCCTCGCCGACCAGACCCGCGGCGCCGGCGGCGAGATCCAGCTCACCGACGCGATGATTCGCATGGCGACGCAACAGCCCTTTTACGGGCTCAAATTCCAGGGCCGCAGCTTCGACTGCGGCAGCAAGGTCGGCTTCCTCGCCGCCAACGTCGCCTACGCCCTGGCGCGCGAGGACATCGCGCCGGCCTTCCGCGCCGAGCTCAAGGCGTTGTTGGGCGAGTAACCGGCATCCGCCTGATCAGAATGTAGGGTGGGCAAAGCGAAGCGTGCCCACGCTGTGACTTCGCCTCTGCTTCGTTCCGCGTGGGCACGGCGCGAAGGCGCGCCTTTGCCCACCCTACAACTGCGCCCACGGTCGTCCGGCCCCCCTCAGCGCTGTAGCCGCAGCGTGAGCAGGAAGAGATTGGCCTGAAAGTCGACATCGTAGATGTTCGACGACAGCCATTCGTGGCGGAACTCGCCCCGGAGCCACAATTCGCGGGTCATCTTGTAGGTGAGCGACGTGCCGATGGAATAGCGGTGGTCGAGGCGGTCCAAGCCGAAATAGTTGTCGACGCCGTAGTTGAACCTGACCGCACCGGTGAGCCAGCGGCGAAAATCGTGGTCGACCTCCAGGGTGTAGTCGCGGCGCAGCACGCCGGACGCCCCGGCCACGATCAGTTCGCCGGCGGTGGTGGCGGCGGCGAATTTCACGGTGGTCAGCGGTGTCGGAAGAAACAGCAGCGCGCCGTCGACCATCGGGCCCGCGACCTCCGGCAGCGTCGGGTCGCGGTATTCGCGCTGCAGGCGGCCGACCGAAATTTCGCCGGTGAGCTTGCCGGAGAACAGGAAGCTGGTGCCGACCTTGAAAGTCTGGCCGTCGGAATCCCGCATGGCGCCGGTGTCGTCGATCAGGACGTCGTGGACGCGGGTGTCGGCGCCGACCTCGAAGAACGGCTTGACGCCGGGTATGAGGTCGTAGCTGCCGCGCAGCGACCCGCCATACTGGTCGAAATTGCGATCGTCATTGCTCGAATAGGTGCCGTCGGTCAGGAACGATTTCTGCCAGATGCTGCGGTCGATGGTGCCTTTCGCGGTGATTTCGAACCGATTGAAGACATGCGTATAGCCGAGCGTCGCCCCGCCGGTGACGACGACGGGCAAGTCCACGAGCCCCGCCTGGATGTTCGGGCTGCCGGGATTGTCGGTCCCGAGCAGCAGCCGGCCTTCGAGATCGAGATGATCGTGGGTGTCGACATCGACGCGGGCATCGACCCGGGAATTGAGGCTCGGCCGGTTGAGCCAGACCGGCGAGTTCGGAAAGAAGGTCGAGCCGTAGCCGAGATACGCGCCGTGGACATCGAAGTTGAGGGCGTGACGCTCCCAATCGGAGCGCACCGTCAGCTCGGGCGAGAACAGGTATTCCGGTGCGCTTTTCGCCTCCGTCGCGTGCTGGGGATTGGAATCCCAGCCACCGGTGAGCTCGATCGCGGGCTGCAAAAAGAACGTGCCGGCATGAATGCCGGTCGGCCCGAACGGATTGAGATCGATCACGGACTGGCGCAACGGCACGATCGGGGGCTCGATGACGAAATAGGGAGGCACGTTGAGCGGCCGCTGCAGCTCCACCGCGCGAGGCAGGTCGATCAGAAAGCCGCGGCGCTTGAGGCGGGACGGCGGACGCTGCGCCGTGGTGCCCAGTTGCGCCGGCGCCACCGGCAGCGTCGCCTTGCCGGCGACCGGAGTGGCTCCACGCGGCATGTATCCGGGCCGCACCTTTACCCTCAGTTTGCGATCGCCGATCGATACGAAACCGGTCATGCCGCTGCCCGACTCGGGCGGAGCGCCATAAAGCGGCGGTCCGACCAGGCCGGGACTGTCAGGCAGACCGCCGGGCGGGTTGCCTGCCTGCGCTGGTTGGGCACCGTCGGGCTGCCCCGCCGCCGACGGGCGCAGCTCGCCCGGAAAAAGCTGCGCAGCGGCCGGCACCGGCGCGAACATCGAGGCGCCGGCCACCAGCGTCGCAGCTATGCGAATGACGCGAGGACGCTGCACCGGTGAATTCCTTAACGCCGGCCGGGCGGCGGCTTGGTTAAGGGAATTAAAATGATTATGGTTAACAGGTCGTTCACGCCCGGGGCCGGGGGTCGTCGCGGGGCGAAATCATCCATGCTAGCGTGGCTGCCCAGCCGGCCTGGCGATTGCCGGCGCCGCGGCGCGGGGATGTGGGAAGCGGGCCGCCATCTTCGCAACCCTTCATCTTTGCGATCCAAGTCGCTGCGATCCAAATCGTTGCGACCCGAGTCAAAGGACAGGTGCGACCGCATGCCGAACCCGGGACTGCGCAGCGAGGATCAGCCGATGAGCGCGGAAGACCAGGCCCTGATCGCCTGTGGGTTGCGCACGCTGGAAGCGGAGGCCGGCGGCCTCACCGCCCTCGGCGCGGCGATGCAGGACGGGCTCGGCCGCAGCTTCGTCGCCGCGGTGGCCCTGATCCGGGCCGCGCATGGCCGTGTCATCGTCAGCGGCATGGGCAAGTCCGGCCATATCGGCCACAAGATCGCGGCGACGCTGTCGTCGACCGGAACGCCGGCCTTCTTCGTGCATCCCGCCGAGGCGAGCCATGGCGACCTCGGCATGGTCGCGGGCGACGACGTCATCGTCGCCCTGTCATGGTCCGGCGAGACCGCGGAGTTGAAGAACCTGATCGACTATTCGCGCCGCTTCCGCATCGGCCTGATCGCCGTCACCGCGGACGGCGCCAGCACGCTCGGACAGGCGGCCGACATCACGCTGGTGCTGCCGCAGGCGCGCGAGGCCTGCCCGCACAATCTGGCGCCGACCACCTCGTCGCTGATGCAGCTCGCGCTCGGCGATGCGCTGGCCATCGCGCTCCTGGAAAGCCGCGGCTTCACCGCGATCGATTTCCGCAACCTGCATCCGGGCGGCCGGCTCGGCGCGGCGCTGACATTCGTCCGCGACCTCATGCATGGCGGAGCCGAGATGCCGCTCAAGCCGGTCGGAACAAAAATGTCCGACGCGCTGGTCGAGATGTCGGCGAAGGGATTCGGCTGCGTCGGGATCACCGATACCGCGGGCTATCTCGTCGGCATCATCACCGACGGCGACCTGCGCCGCCACATGCGGCCCGATCTGCTCGCGGCCCGCGTCGAAGACGTGATGACCAAGGGGCCGAACACCGTGCGCCCCGACCAACTCGCCAGCGAGACGCTGGAGATCCTCAACTCGCTCAAGCGCACGGTGCTGTTCGTGGTCGAGGGCCGCCGCGCCGTCGGGGTCGTCCACATGCACGACCTGCTGCGCGCCGGCGTGGCGTAGTCAAGGTTAGAAGTGATAGTTCACGCCGGCGCGGATGATCTCGCCGTTGAACGAAGCGTTGGTCTGCACGGCGTTGACGGTCAGAGGCTTGATCGCGGCTGTATTGCTCAACAGCGGACTCACGGCATAGGTCGCCGAGCCCAGATCGTAATGAAGATATTCGAACCTCGTGCTCCAGTTCGGCAAGAACAACCACTCGGCGCCGAGGCCGGCGGACCAGCCGATGCGGGTGCCGGAGAAGGCGCCGGAACCGGTCCATGTCGGAGGAGTAAGGTTGCTCGGCCCCCCGAGCGTCTGGGTTACGGCGGTGCTCGCGCTGACCCCGCCATAGGCGAGGCCGCCGGTCGCGTAATAGAGGACGGTGGTGCCGAGGAATCCGACGAGCATGCCCAAACGGCCGCGCAGTGTGCCGAGATAGTCGACGCCCGTCGAAACCGATGCAGACTGGTTCAAGTTATTGGCGAAACCCGTCACGCCGATGACGCTGGCGACATTCGAGGAGGCCTTGGCAGACATGCCCTGGATGTCGGCCTCGATGCCCGCCACCAAGGCAGTGGCCAACCAGGGCAACTGCCAATCGTAGCCGACCTGGCCGCCGCCCATGAAACCATTGGTGTTGGTTGGCGTGTCGAAATTCGCCAGCGAGGTGACCGCCGTCGCTAAATTTGCGCCCCCGGCGGGAGAGGCGAATGTGTTGACCGAGGCCGTGCCGACATCGACCGCATTGAACACAAAGCCCGCATTCACGCCTGCATGCCACCCGTTCCAGGCGTAGGCCGGCACCCGATCGCGCGGCGGCAGCATATCGGACGCCATGGCGGACGCCTATCGAGGCGCCGAAAGCCGCTCCCGCAAGAAGGAATTTTTTCATGAATTCCCCGCGCATCCCCACGGGTAAACTATGAAATTCGGCGCGGGAAGTCTGTTGCGGCCGCGCCACAACCTACGCAAATAGTCGGCTAACGACCCCGGAGCCGCCTGCAAGGTGACACTTCGGCTCTGCCGACCGCGCGCCACGGCCGCGCACGCTTTCGTGGATCACACCGATGCCGTCGCAGCCGCTCACGCCCCGGCGGGTTCGACATGGAGCGCCGCGCCGTCCACCCGCGTCACCTTGACCTTGCTGCCGGCGGGCGCGTCGGGCCCGGCTACCCGCCACACGGTGTCGTCGATGCCGATGGTGCCGAAGCCGTCGACGATGGGCTTTTCCAAGGTGAACACGCGCCCGACAAAGGCCTCGGCGCGGCGGTTGAGGAAGGGCTGATCGGTCGGCGCCCCGACCTGCCTGGCGAGCCGCCGCCAGATCGGAATCGCGGCGACCGCGAACACCGCGAAGGCGACGAATTGCGCCTGCCACGGCCAGTCCACCACCAGCGAGATCGCCCCGACCAGGAGCGCCGCGAGCCCGAGCCACAGCATGAACACGCCGGGCGCCAGGATTTCCAGGACCAGCAGCACGCCGCCGGCGATGAACCAGTCCCAGACGCCGAGCGAAACGAGGAAGCTCAACATCACATGCGTCCTCAGGTGACCGGCCGCGGTCCGGCGGCCGGGCCGGTCGGCCGCGGCGGCGATGGCGGCGCAGGCGGGCCGCCGCTGCGGGTTTCGAAGGCGCCCTTGGCGATCTCCGCGATGCCGGCCAGGGACCCCAGCACGGCGGTCGCCTCGTACGGCATCATCAGCACCTTCTGGTTCGGCGAACGGGCGAGATCGCTGAAGGCGCGGATATACTTGTCGGCGATGAAATAGTTGAGCGCGGCGACATCGCCATGGCTGATGGCGAGGCTCACCACCTCGGTCGCCTTGGCTTCGGCCGCGGCGGAGCGCTCGCGCGCCTCGGCGTCGCGGAAGGCGGCTTCGCGGCGGCCTTCGGCTTCGAGAATCTGCGCCTGCTTGGCGCCTTCGGCCTTGAGGATCGCCGATTGCCGCTGGCCTTCCGCGGTCAGGATCTCGGCGCGCTTGTCGCGCTCGGCCTTCATCTGCCGGCCCATCGACTGGATCAGGTCGGCCGGCGGCACGATGTCCTTGATCTCGATGCGGTTGACCTTGACCCCCCACGGCGACACCGCCGCATCGACCACCCGCAGCAGGCGCTCGTTGATCTCGTCGCGGTGCGACAGCATCTGGTCGAGGTCCATGGCGCCCATCACCGAGCGGATATTGGTCATGGTCAGCTTGATGATGGCCTGCTCGAGCGAGGAAATCTCGTAGCTCGCCTTGGCGGCATCGAACACCTGGAAGAACGCGAGGCCGTCCACCGTGACGGTGGCGTTGTCCTTGGTGATGACTTCCTGCTCGGGGACGTCGATCACCTGCTCCATGACGTTCATCTTGCGGCCGATGCGGTCGGCGAAGGGAACCACCAGATTGAGGCCGGGCTGGAGCATCCGGGTGTAGCGGCCGAACCGCTCGACGGTCCAATTATATCCCTGCGGCACCGTCTTGACGCCGAGGAAGACCGTCAGGATCGCCAGAAAGACGATGAGTATGACGAACAGGTCGCTGCCGCCGAGCATCATGGGCTTTTCCCCTCTGATCCAAATCGTCGCAATCGACCGACGCTGGAGCCATCCTAGACCAGATTGATTGCAATCGGGTTGACGGCCACCCGGCTGTTTGCACACCGACCGGCGATATCGATGCCATCGGACTTGTAGGGTGGGCAAAGCGAAGCGTGCCCACCATCGTCGTATCCGCGTGGGCACGGCGCGAAGAGCGCGCCTTTGCCCACCCTACTGATTGGTTTCATCGGAATCGATCCAATAGGTCAGACCCAGCCCTGCAATTCCCGGCGCACCACCGTCTCGATCACCCGCATTCCCGCTTCGCTGTCGTTGAGACACGGGACCACGGCGAAATTCTCGCCGCCGGCGTGATGGAAATACTCCGCATTCTCGCCGGCGATCTCCTCCAGGGTTTCCAGGCAATCGGCGGAAAATCCGGGGGTGATGACGGCGAGGTTCTTCACCCCGCGGGCCGCCAGCGCCTTGATGGTCGCGTCGGTGTAGGGCTTGAGCCATTCGGCGCGGCCGAACCGGGACTGGAACGTCATCAGCAGCCTGCTGTCGTCGAGCCGCAACCGCTCGCGCAGCAGCCGGGTCGTCTTCGCGCAGTGGCAGTAATACGGATCGCCCTTGTCGAAATAGTCCTGGGGAATGCCGTGGAACGAGGCGATGATCACCTCGGGCGTGAACGGCAGCGTCTTCAAATGCGCATCGAGCGAGGCCGCCAGCGCATCGATGTAGACGGGATCGTCGAAATACGGCGGCGCGACACGCAGCGCCGGCTGCCAGCGCATCTTCATCAGGGTGCGAAAGGCTTCGTCGCACACGGTCGCACTGGTGGCGGCGGCATATTGCGGATAGAGCGGCACCACCAGAATCCGGTCGCATCCCTGCGACATGAGCGCGTCCAGGCGGGAGCGCATCGAGGGGTTGCCGTAACGCATCGCCCAGTCGACCACGATCCGATTGCCGTGCGGCGCAAGCGCGGCGGTCAGCTTGTCCGCCTGGGAGCGCGTGATCGTCTTCAGCGGCGATTTGTTTTTCTCGTTGTTCCAGATTTTCTGGTAATCGAGCCCTTTGCGCCCCGGCCGCAGCGGCAGGATGATGGCGTTGAGGACGAATTTCCAGGTGATCGTGTCCTGCTCGATCACCCGTTTGTCGTGGAGGAACTCGCGCAGGTAGCGCCGCACCGACTTGGCGTCGGTGGCGTCCGGCGTGCCGAGATTGACGATGAGCACACCCACCGCGCCGCAGGACACCTGCGGATGATCGGCGGGCCGATGGCCGACGGCGGGGCCCGGAAAGGAGATTTCGTTCATCGAGACACTCTAGCGCGAATTGAACTGCGGCACGCAACCCGGCAGTGCGACAAAGCTGGCGGTGCGACCCAAACGGATGGTTCCCATCCGCTTGGGTCAAGTCGCGCTGCCTGAGGTCGGCCGGATGGCCGATCGTTCCGGATGACCGATCGTCGAGTTCGCCTGCCGAGAAAGTGCTATATTGCCACCAACTACGCCTTCGGAGGTCAGTGTCAATGAGCCCAGTTGCGATCCCGATCTGCGCGGCCATCGCGGCCGCATTCCTGTTCGGCGCCGCGCCCGCCTCGGCGCAGGCGGAAATGCCGTCGGAGTGGTTGCTATGCAGCAACGAGGGCTCGAGCTACCCGCCCGAAATCGTGGTCGATGGTTGCACGGCGGTGGTCCGGTCGGGCGACCGCATGCCGCGGGAGCGCGCCGTCGCCTTCACCAATCGGGGTCTCGCCTACCGCAGGCTGGGCAACTTCGAACGCGCATTTGCGGATTACGACGCCGCCATCGCGCTCGACCCCAGCTACGCCCTCGCATTCAACAATCGCGCCACCGCCTACAATGACAAGGGCGATTTCGACCGCGCCATCGCCGACTACAGCGAGGCGATCAGGCTCGCACCGCGCAATGCCGTCATGATTACCAATCGCGGCGCCGCCTATCGCGACAAGGGCGATCTCGACCGGGCCATCGCGGACTACGACGAGGCGATCCGAATCGATCCCAAATTGACCACCGCCTTCACCAACCGCGGCAACGCCTATCGCGAGAAGGGCGACATCGACCGCGCCGCTGCGGACTACAGCGCGGCGATCGAGGCCGATCCGACCAATGCGGTCGCGTTCAACAATCGCGGCGCCGCCTATCTCGTCAAAAGCGATTACGAGCACGCGCTCGTCTACTTTTCGGAAGCGATCAGGCTCAACCCGGACTATGCCATGGCGTTCAACAATCGCGGCATGGCCTGGCGCGACAAGGGCGATCTCGACCACGCGGTCGCCGATTTCGGCGAAGCGATCAGGCTCAATCCGCGCAGCGGCGCCGCCATCATGAACCGCGCCAATGCCCGGCGCGACCAGGGCGATTTCGACCACGCCCTGGCGGACTACAACGACGCGATAAAACTCAATCCGACCAGCACCTTCGCTCTCAGCAGCCGCGGATTGGCGCGCCTGCGGCGGGGCGAACTCGACGGCTCGATCGCCGATTTCAACGCGGCGCTGGCCCTGAACCCGAGGCTCGCGAATGCGCTTTATGGACGCGGCATAGCCAAGCGCAGGAACGGCGACCCGGCGGGCGCCAATGCCGACCTCGCGACCGCCAAGGCGATAAACCCAGGCATCGCGCAGGAGTTTGCGGCATCCGAGATCGAATAGCGGCCAGCGAGGATATTATTCGCCGATCTGATTCGAGATGGAGGATCCGAATGTCGCGGCGACTTGCAATTCCTTGCGTGACGGCAATGGCGATGGCGTCGTCCCCGGCTTTGCGCAGTCCCCGGCGCCGAACGGTGTCAAGACACTCGATCCTCCCGGTGCCATCAAAGCGGAGGGCACCTGGAGTTTCGGCACCAGGGCCGGTGACTTCATCTTTGTCGCCGGCATGCAAGGCGTCGATCCCGCGACCAACACGCTGGTGCAGGATCCCCAGGCACGAATTCGCCAGGCATTCCTCAATATCAGGCTGATCGCTCAATCGGAGGGGGCCAGCCTGCAGGATTGCGTGCGGCTCACGGTCTATGTGAGCGACCTGCACCGGTACGCGCCCATGGTGGACAAGGCGCAGGCCGAGCTGTGGGGCAAGCCGCCATATCCGCCCCGCACGATGGTCGAGGTCCAGCGCCTGTTCGATGATGACATCGTCGAGATCGACAGCATCTTTTACGCCCCGATGAAAAAGTGAGTCGGGGGCCGGCCGCGAAGCCCGTCACGACGACTTGTCGCACGGCTCGGTGCGTTTCGGCCATGCCGGATCCCTGGACACGTAGTCCGTGACGGCGGCCTGCAGCAGCGGCCGCAGCCGCTCCGTCATCGGCGAAATCCAACCCGACACCCGGGACCACTTCGTGCCATCCCATTGTTGGACATAGGCCGCCTGGTGGCCATTGTGGTCGGTGCAGGAGATGCCAGTGATGTCGGCGGCGAAGTCCGGCAGGCCGAGCTGGCGCCACTGCGCCTGCGAGATGGCGAGGGATTCGAGCCCGCGGCGCACCTCCTTGCCGGTCACGGCTTTCCGGCCGGAGAGCATTTGGGCGTTGCGGATCGCCTGGGCGATCAGGACGGCGTTGTAGACACCGCGGTTGTAGAGATTTTCGCCGACTTTTTCCCGGGCGGCCTGGCTATTGCCGGTATCGACGACGTGCTTGACGATGTCCTGGAGCGCCGGATAGCCGGAGCCGATCCCGTGGAAATTGAGGGCGAGGTAGCCGCTGGCGCCGGCGCCGGCCGGCTGCACGTCGTCCTCGGCGCCCGCATGCCAGGAGCCGATGAAGCGATCCATGGGAAAATGGATCGCGGCGGCCTCCTTGATGGCGGCCGCATTCATCGGGCCGAAGCCCCACATGATCATCCAGTCCGGCCGATCGCGGGCGACATCGAGCCATTGCGCCGCCTGGTTCTGCGCCTGCGGGGCGGCGACCGGATACATCTTGACCGCGAAGCCGTAATCCGCGGCAAATTGCTGGAGCAGCGGGATCGGCTCGCGGCCGTAAGTGCCGTCGAGGAAGATGTATCCGATGGTCTTGCCCTTGAGCCGCTCGAGGCCGCCCTGCCGTGTCCCGATGTATTGGAAGATGATCGAGAGCGCGTCCAAGTGGGTGGCCGGCGGGTTGAAGACCCACGGGAAATCGGTGCCCGATGCGGCCGCCGACAGGCCGTAGCCGATCGAAAGAACGGGAATCCTGTCGACCGAGGCCTTGGGAACGAGTTGCAGGGTGATGCCGTTCGAGGACGGGTTGATGATGACCGGCTTCTTCGCCTTAGCCGCTTCGTAGCATTCGACGCCCTTCTTGGTGTCGTAGCCGGCCTCGCATTCCTCCACGTCGAGCTTCATCCCGCCGATGCCGCCGTCGCGTGTCTTGAGGAGGGTGAGATAGTCGTGCATCCCGTTCGCGATCGCGGTGCCCGAGGCCGCAAACGGCCCGGTGCGATAGGTGAACAACGGGACGTAGATGCTGTCCTGCGCCCGCGCCGGCGCGGCAGCGCCAAGGAACGCGCCAAGGAACGCACCGAGCGTGGCCAGGAACGCAAGCGCCCCCGCGATGTGCGTCGCGCGCATCGTTGCTTCCTTCCCTTTGGTCCGGCGCAGTGCGTGCCCGCGTCCGGCTCGGCTGCGAAGACCTTACTCCGCCGCCTTGAGCAAGACCACCGGGCCGGCGCGGAACTGGTCGAGCAGCGCCGCCTCGTCGGCTTTGGCGGCGGTGAGATGGCGCATCTTGACCGGACCGAAGCCGCGGATCTTCTCGGGAATCGCGGCAAGGCCGACGGCGAGATGATGATTGTCGGGCGAAAGCCGCGCCATCAATTCGTCGAGCAGGGCTTCGTAGTCGCGCACAGCTGCCGCTCGGTGCGGCGCTCGGCGGTATAGCCGAACGGGTCGAATGCGCGTGCCGCGCAGGAATTTGAGCTTCGCGAGCGGCCCGAACACGCGCATCATCCACGGCCCGAACGTCATCTTGCGCGGCTCGCCGGTGGTCTTGTCGCGGCGGGCGATCAAGGGCGGCGCGAGATGGAAGGTCAGGCGCAGATTGTCGCCGTCGACCTCGTTCCTGACCTGGCGCAGGAACGCCGGGTCGGAATAGAGCCGCGCCACCTCGTATTCGTCCTTGTAGGCCATCAGCTTGAACAGATAGCGCGCCACCGCTTCGGCAAGGCCGGACTTGCCCGGCGCCTGCGCGGCTTCGGCGGCCTTCGCCGCCGCCACCCGCCGGCGGTAGCGATCGGCATAGGCGGCGTCCTGATAGGCGGTGAGGAATTCGATCCGGCGCGCCACCATCTCGTCGAACGACCCGGACAACTGGCGCATCGGGTCGACCGCATCGGCGGCCGGCCGCGCCAGCGCCTCGACGCCGGCGAGATCGACGGCGGCGCGGCGGCCCCAGCGGAACGCCGCATGATTCATGGCGACGGCCTCGCCATTCAGCTCGATCGCCTTCTCGATCGCTGCGGCGGACAGCGGCAGCGCGCCGAGCTGGTAGGCATAGCCCAGCATGAACATGTTGGCGCCGATCGACTGGCCGAGCAGCGCGGTGGACAGCGCCGACGCATCGACGAAATGGGTGCGCGCGCGACCGGCGAGCGAAGCGATGGTGCGCTTGAGCCGCTCCGACGGCAGCGAGAATTCGGGATTGCGGGTGAATTCGCCGGGCAGCATCTCCGCGAGGTTGATGATCATCGCGGTGGTGCCCGGCTTGACCGCGGCGAGCACCTTCTTGCCGCCGGCGACGACGATGTCGCCGCCGAGCACGAGGTCGGCCGAGCGCGGCGGCGACGCGGATGGCGTGAATATCCTCCGGCCGGTTGGCGAAACGGATGTGGCTCGCCACCGCCCCGCCCTTCTGCGCCAGCCCCGCCATGTCGATGATGCCGACGCCCTTGCCTTCGAGATTGGCGGCCATGCCGAGGATGGCGCCGATGGTGACGATGCCGGTGCCGCCGATCCCGGTGACGATCACCCCGAAAGTCTTCCTCGATCGCGGGCAGCACCGGCTCCGGCAGCGCCGCCGTATCCGCCGGCAGGTCGACACCGCGGCCGCGCTTGAGCTTCGCCCCCTCCACGGTGACGAAGGACGGGCAGAAGCCCTTCACGCAGGAGAAATCCTTGTTGCAGCTCGATTGGTCGATGGTGCGCTTGCGGCCGAATTCGGTCTCCAGAGGCTGCACCGACACGCAGTTCGATTTCACCCCGCAATCGCCGCAGCCCTCGCAGACGAGTTCGTTGATGACGACGCGCTTGTCCGGGTCGGGAAACTGGCCGCGCTTGCGGCGGCGGCGCTTCTCGGCGGCGCAGGTCTGGTCGTAGATCAGCACGGTGACAGCCCGGCACCTGCGCCAGCTCCTTTTGCATCTCCTGCAGATCGTCGCGGTGATGGATCGTCACGCCGTCCGGCCACTTGGTGCCGGAGGGATATTTCCACGGCTCGTCGGTGACGACGACGACGCGCCTGGCGCCTTCGGCGGCCATCTCGTTGGCGATCTGCGGCACCGTGATATTGCCGTCATTGCGCTGGCCGCCGGTCATGGCGACGGCGTCGTTGAACAGGATCTTGTAGGTGATGTTGACGCCGGACTGAATGGCGGCGCGGACCGCCAGCGAGCCGGAATGGTTGTAGGTGCCGTCGCCGAGGTTCTGGAACACATGGGCGCGGGTGGAGAACGGCGCCTCGCCGATCCAGTTGGTGCCCTCGGCGCCCATCTGGGTGTAGCCCGAGGTCGAGCGATCCATCCACTGGGCCATGTAGTGGCAGCCGATGCCGGCATAGGCGCGGCTTCCCTCCGGCACCACGGTCGACGAGTTGTGCGGACAGCCCGAGCAGAAATAGGGAATGCGGACGGCAATGTCCTCGGTCTCGGCGAGGACGCGCTGCGCCTCCTTGAGCCGCGCCACCCGCGACGCGATCTCGTCATTGCCGACGTAGTTGAGCAGGCGCTCGCCGATGCAGATGGCGACGTCATTGGGATCGAGCGCGCCCTTGACGGGGAACAGCCAGTTGCCGCGCTCGTCCTTCTTGCCGATGCAGATCGGCTGGTTGGCGGTGCCGTAAAGCTCTTCGCGGACCTGGACCTCGATCAGCGAGCGCTTTTCCTCGACCACGATGATGAGCTCGAGACCCTGCGCGAATTCCATCAGGTCGAGGCGGCTGATCGGCCATGGGCAGGCGATCTTGTAGAGACGCAGGCCGAGATCGTTGCATTTGACTTCGTCGAGGCCGAGTTCGTCGAACGCCTGGCGGACGTCGAGATAGCTCTTGCCGACCGTGATGATGCCGATCTTGGGATTGCGGCCGCCCGAGCAGATCATGCGGTTGAGCTTGTTCGCCCGCACGAAGGCCAGCATGGCGTCGCGCTTGAAGTCGTGCAGGCGGGCTTCCTGGCCGAGAATGCTGTCGCCGAGCCTGATGTTGAGCCCGCCCGGCGGCATCGCGAAATCGTCGGGGATGATGATCTTCACCCGGTCGAGGCTGGCGTCGACCACCGCGGTCGACTCCACCGTCTCGTGCATGCATTTGAGCGCGGTCCACGCGCCGGTGAAGCGCGACATCGCCCAGCCGTAGAGGCCGTAGTCCATGATCTCCTGCACCCCCGCGGGGTTCAGGATCGGAATCATCACGTCGATGAAATGATATTCGGACTGGTGGGCGGTGGTCGACGATTCCGCGGTGTGGTCGTCGCCCATCAGGGCGAGCACGCCGCCATGCTTGGAGGTGCCGGCGAAATTGGCGTGGCGGAACGCGTCGCCGGAGCGGTCGACGCCCGGACCTTTTCCGTACCACATGCCGAACACGCCGTCGAACTTGCCTTCGCCGCGCAATTCGGCCGTCTGCGATCCGGCGAGCGCGGTCGCGGCGAGGTCTTCATTGGTCCCGGCATGGAACAGGATGTCGTTGGCTTTGAGACGCGCCCCGGCCCGCATGAACTGCAGATCGAGGGTGCCGAGCGGCGAGCCGCGATAGCCCGTCACATAGCCCGCCGTATTGAGGCCGGCGCGGCGATCGCGCTCCTTCTGCATCAGGCAGAGGCGTACCAGCGCTTGAAAGCCGCTGACGAAAACGCGGCTTTGCCCAAGGTCGTACTTGTCGTCGAGACTAACCGGCAAAAGCGGCATCGCTCTTTCTCCACGACCATCCGGGGATCGGCGTGCCCTGATATAGTCGTCCCCCAAGCGGCGGGAAGGCTGGCATTTCAACGCAGTGCGGTCAATTTCATTCTGGCCGCCAACTCACAAGGAAATTGCGGCAGCTCTGTGGATATTGAAATTTCCGGTCGGGCGAGGCAAGCCGCGGTGGGGGCGAAATTGTGGACCCGCTACAAGCATGTAAGGTCGCGAACCCGAACCGAGGAGCTGCATATGGGCGCCCAACATTGGGAATTCTTACTGCCCCCTGCCCTGCTTCAACGCGGATTCTGGTTGTACGTTTGGAAAATTCGTGGGCCGAACGACGAGGCGCTCTGCTACGTTGGCATGACGGGAGACGTGACCGGCGTAGCGCAATCACCGTTCGTAAGAGCGTCCACGCACCTTGGCCAGAACAAAAATAGCAATGCCTTACGTCGCAGACTGAGTGACCGCGGCATTGATCCAAAGCACTGCAAGGAATTGATTTTCTCGGCATATGGCCCGATTTATGACGCGACAGATACCAGGAATTTCCAAGACAATAGACGGAAGGTCGGGGCGCTGGAGCGCGCCTTGTGGGACGCCCTGAATAGGGACGGCTTTGAGCCCGTGAACAGTCGGCCAGCGTTTGCTGATGATCACGATGTTGTCCTGTTCAACGAAATCCGATCCGCTTTCACCCATCATTTTCCGTGGCGAGAGCGATCATCATAATCAAACTCGCGCACTACCCGGAGCGACCGTCGTTCCGGCCCGCATGCGGAAATCACCTGCCCTCGCCCGCACCCCAGCTCCAGAAGTCCCGGCCCTCCCCGCGCATGAACCGCGCCAGCACCATCATGTGGACCTCGGTGGCGCCGTCGACCAAGCGGGCCGAACGCGCCGCGCGGTAGATCCACTCCAGGATGGTGTCCTTGGAGAAGCCGCGGGCGCCGTTGAGCTGGATCGCCACATCGGCCGCGTTGTGCAGGGTGTCGGCGACATGGACCTTGGCCATGGACACTTCCTTGCGGGCGCGGTCGCCCTGGTCGAGCTTCCACGCCGCATGCATGGTGAGCAGGCGGCCGATCTGGATCTGGTGGGCGATATGGCCGAGCTTGATCTGCACGCTCTCGCGGTCGGCGAGCTTGATGCCGAAGCCCTCGCGGCTTTCCACATAGTCCTGGGCGATCTCCATGCAGCGCTTGGCTTGGCCGAGCCAGCGCATGCAATGGGTGAGCCGGGCCGGGCCGAGCCGGACCTGGGTGACGCGCAGCCCGTCGCCCACATTCATGAGCACGTTCTCGTCGACGACTTCGAGGCCGTCGAATTCGAGTTCGCAATGGCCGCCATGCTCCTCGGGGCCGAGGATGCCGATGCGGCGCACGATCCGCCAGCCGGGCTGGTCGCGGTGATAGAGGAACGCGGTCAGCCCGTGGCGCGCATCGTCGGAGGTTCGCGCGACGAGGATGTAATGCGCCGCGCCGTCGGCGCCGGTGATGAACCATTTGCGGCCATGGATGACCCATTTGCCGTCCTTGCGTTCGGCGCGGGTGCGGATCATGCCGGGGTCGGAGCCGCCGCCGGGCGCCGGCTCGGTCATGGCAAAGGACGAGCGCACCTTGCCCTCGACGATCGGGCGGAGCCAGCGCTCCTTCTGGGCCGGCGTGCCGACGCGGGCCAGCAGGTTCATGTTGCCGTCATCGGGCGCCATGCAATTGAATGCGAGCGGCCCGAACACGGACCGCGCCGCCTCTTCGTACATCGCCGCCCAGGCGACGATGGGCAGCGCCATGCCGCCGAACGCCTTGGGCGACTGCGGCGCCCACAGCCCCGCGGCTTTCGCCTTCGCCCGCACCGGCGCGAGCCGCTCGTCGGGAATGTTCTCGTGCTCGGAGAAATTTTCGGGGTCGCGTTCCAGCGGCAGCACGTGTTGTTCGACGAAGGCGCGGGTGCGCAAACGGAGGTCTTCGATTTCGGGCGACAGCGTGAAGTCCATGGACCCTTATCCCCTCAGCGCGACCATCTGGCCGCCGTCGACCACGATGGTGGCGCCGGCAATGAACCGTCCGGCGTCGGAGGCGAGCAGCAACAGCGCGCCGTCGAGGTCGCCGTCGCGGCCGAAGCGGCCGACCGGGATATCGCGGGTGAGCTTCTTGCCCGCGTCGCTGGCGAGATAGTCGCGGTTGATCTCGGTGACGAACCAGCCGGGCGCGATGGCGTTGACGCGGATGCCCTTGAAGGCGAGTTCGAGCCCGAGCGCCTTGGTGATCTGCACCACCCCGGCCTTGGCCGCCGCATAGGCGATGACGCCCTTGCCGACCCCGAAGCCGAGCACCGAGGCGATGTTGATGATGGCGCCGGGTTGGCCCACCGCCAGCATGCGGCGTGCGCCCTCCTGCGACCAGAAGAACACCGCGTCGAGGTTGGTGCCGAGCACGCGCCGCCACTCCTCCTCCGGCAGGTCGACCGCGCGGGTCGAATGGCCGACCCCGGCATTGTTGACCAGGATGGTGACGGTGCCGAACGCCATCTCGGCAGCGTCGAAGGCGCGCCGCATCGCTGCGCCATCGAGCACGTCGGCTTCGATCGCGACCGCACGACCGCCGGCCGCCTCGATCCGAGCTTGGAGCGCGGCGAGGCGCTCCTTGCGCCGCGCGACGAGGGCGACCGCAGCGCCGTTCGCCGCCAGCACCTCGGCAAAACGCAGCCCCAGCCCGCTCGATGCCCCGGTCACGAGGCCGACCCGGCCGCGCAGGTCGAACAATTCGGATGCCTTCATACGCAACACGCCCCCAGGGAAATGCGCGGGGTGAAGCTAGCCGGATTTTGCATCGGCGGCAAAAATCCCTATATCAAGGCCACCCCGGAGTTTGCCCATGATCGACGCCAAAACCGATACGAGTCCCGACAAGGTTCCCGTCACCGTGCTCACCGGCTATCTCGGAGCCGGCAAGACCACGCTGCTCAACCGCATCCTGTCCGAGCCGCATGGGCAGAAGTTCGCCGTCATCGTCAACGAGTTCGGCGAGATCGGCATCGACAACGACCTCATCGTCGGCGCCGACGAGGAAATCTTCGAGATGAACAATGGCTGCGTGTGCTGCACCGTGCGCGGCGACCTGATCCGGATCATCGAAGGCCTGATGCGGCGCAAGGGCAAGTTCGACGCCATCATCGTCGAGACCACCGGGCTCGCCGATCCGGCACCGGTCGCCCAGACCTTCTTCGTCGACGACACCATCAGCCGCAAGGCCAAGCTCGACGCCGTCGTCACCGTCGCCGATGCCCGATGGCTCAAGGACCGGCTGCGCGACGCGCCCGAGGCCAAGAACCAGATCGCCTTCGCCGACGTGATCCTGCTCAACAAGACCGACCTCGTCAGCGAGGCCGATCTGCGCGAGGTCGAGGCCCGCATCCGCGGCATCAACCCCTATGCCCGCCTTCATCGCACCGAGCGGTGCTCGATCCCGATCGCCGAAGTGCTCAACCGCAAGGCCTTCGATCTCGACCGCATCCTCGACATCGAGCCGCGATTCCTCGAACGCGGCGACGACCATGATCATGGGCATGACCACCACCATGAGCACAGTCATGATCTTGGTGGCCACGATCATGCCG
This sequence comes from uncultured Alphaproteobacteria bacterium, assembly GCA_963746235.1. Classification (GTDB taxonomy): domain Bacteria; phylum Pseudomonadota; class Alphaproteobacteria; order Rhizobiales; family Xanthobacteraceae; genus JAJPKK01. The sequence continues at coordinate 19,584 of CAVVCE010000001.1, read as the reverse complement.
GCCACGACCATGGCGGCCTCGCGCACTATCACGACGAAGACATGCAGTCCTTGTCGCTCAAGACCGACAAGGCGATCGATCCCGACAAGTTCTTTCCCTGGATCCAGAACCTGGTCGCCCAGGAGGGTGGCAAAATCCTGCGCTCGAAGGGTATCCTCGCCTTCAAGGACGACCCCCAGCGGTTCGTGTTCCAAGGCGTCCACATGATGCTCGACGGCGACCACCAGCGCGACTGGAAGGACGCCGAGAAACGCGAAAGCCGGCTCGTGTTCATCGGCCGCGAGCTTCCGGAGGCCATGATCCGCAAGGGCTTCGAGGAATGCGCGGCGTGACCGCCCGGGCCGCCTGAGACGATGACCGCGACCGCCCGCAACCGCTTCCGTCGCCGACCGCGCCCGGCTGATCGCCGCCGGTGCGCCAGTGGTCGCCGCGCACTTCCTCGGCGAGATCCCGGTATTCGTGCTGGGCGAGGAAGCGCTCCTGTTCGCGCCGCGCGACGGCGCGCCCGAGCGCATCGCCGTGCATGGCGGCGGCATCCTCGCGGCGGCGAGCGACGGCGAGCGCATCCTAACCGGCGGCGATGACGGCAAAGTCGTCGTCACCGGGCGCGACCGCACCCACGAGGTCGTGGCCGCCGACGCCAAGCGGCGCTGGATCGACCAGGTCGCGCTCGGACCCCCGCTCGCCCCGCAGGCCAATATCGCCTGGTCCGCCGGCAAGGAGGCCTTCGTCCGCTCGCGCAAGGGCGAGCCGCGGCGCCTCGAAGTCCCCTCCACCGTCGGCGGGCTCGCCTTTGCGCCCAAGGGCGTGCGGCTCGCGATCGCCCATTACAATGGCGTGACGCTGTGGTTTCCCAATGCCGCCCAGGCGACGCCGGAACGGCTGGAATGGAAGGGCTCCCATGTGGCGATCGGCTTTTCCCCGGACGGCCGCTTCCTGGTGACGGCGATGCAGGAGCCGACCCTGCATGGCTGGCGCCTGGTCGACGGCAAGCACATGCGGATGTCCGGCTACAGCGCCAAGGTGCGTTCGATGTCGTGGAGCGCCAACGGCAAGGCGCTGGCGACTTCGGGATCGCGGGAGCTGATCGTGTGGCCGTTCCAGGGCAAGGACGGGCCGATGGGCATGGAGCCGCAAATGCTCGCGCCGGCGCCGCAGCTCGTTTGCGCGGTCGCCTGCCATCCCAAGAACGACGCCACCGCGGTCGGCTACGAGGACGGCACCGTCTTGCTGGTGCGCATCGCCGACGGCGCCGAAGTCCTGGCGCGCCGCCCCGGCGGCGAGCCGATCTCGGCCCTCACCTGGAACGCGGCGGGGACCACGCTGGCATTTGCCGCCGAGGCAGGCGACGCCGGCGTCATCGATCTCGGGTGAAGGCGCGGGGGCAACCGCTTCACCGAAGGCGCAGCGAAGGTTTTCCTAGTGGATCGATTCCACGAAACCGATCAGATCGCACAACGTCGCATTCAATCCCACAGACCTCGTCCTGAGGAGCCATGCGAAGCATGGCGTCTCGAAGGATGGACGCCGTGGCACGGCCTTGCCTGCGACCGTCCTTCGAGACGCGCGCGAGAGCGCGCTCCTCAGGACGAGGTTGATTGATTAAATCGATATGATTCGAACTTCGGAAACGGGGTACTGGCCTCCGCCCTCGGGGCCGAGCGTCGTGCGCTACAGCCTCACCGCGCCCGCGACGATCTTCGCGTAGAGCGCGCCGTCGAGCCGCACCAAGGCGCGCTCCCGCGGGTCGTCGAAGAAGATCGCATCGCCGGTTCTTCTCGGGATCGAAACCCTCGCGGGCGAGATCGAGCTTCTTCTGCTTGAAGGTGCCGGTGACCTCGATCTCGTCGCGGATGCGCAGGAACAGCGGCCGCGCGTAATCGGGCAGCCGCGCCGCCAGATAGGCCCGCAGCGCCGCGAGATCGAGGTCCGGCTCGCACACGATCGCCGCCATCCCGGCGCGGCCCTCGCAGCCCGCGACCTCCACCCCATACACATTGGCTTCGTGGATGCCGGGAAAGCCGGTGATGATCTCCGACACCTCCGTGGTCGAGACGTTCTCCCCTTTCCAGCGGAACGTATCGCCGATGCGATCGACGAAATAGAAATAGCCGGCAGCGTCCTCGCGCATGAGATCGCCGGAGCGGAACCAGGCGTCGCCCGCCGTGAACACGTCGCGCAGGATCTTGCGCGCGTTTTCCGCCGCGTCGGCATAGCCCTCGAACCGCATGTTGGATTTCGCGGGGTCCTTGAGAATCTGCCCGATCGCTTCGCCGACCTCGCCGGGCGCCGCTTGTTCGCAGAATCCTTTCGCGTTGCGGATCGGCGATCCTCGCTCGATGTCGAACCGGACGACCTTGATCGGAAACCTGCGCTTGAGGAACCATGGCACGCGGCCGACCGCGCCCGGCCGGCCATCGAAATTGAACAGGTTCACGTTGCCTTCGGTCGCCGCGTAGAACTCCAGGATTTGCGGGATCGCGAACCGCGCCTGCAGCCGCGGCCACACGTCGGGACGCAGCCCGTTGCCGCAGGCGAGGCGCAGCCGGTGCGCCCGCTCGTGCGGATGCGGCGGCGCCTCCGCGAGATAGCGGCACAATTCGCCGATATATTGAAACAGCGTGCAGTCGCGGCCGACGACGTCGTCCCAGAATTCGCGCACCGAGAATTTTTCGCGGATGAAGACCGAGCCGCCGTTGACCAGCGTCGCCCCGATCGCCACCACGCCGCCGGCGGTGTGATACATCGGCAGGCAATCATACATGCGGTCGTCGGGCCGCGTGCCCATCACTCCGGCGAATCCGTAAGCGGCGAGCATCAGCCGGTAGTGATTGATGTTCGCTGCCTTCGGCATTCCCGTCGTGCCGGAGGTGTAGATGAACAGCGCCTTGTCCTCGATGGTGAGCGCGGGCCGCTCCGCGGCCGCGAGCGGACCGCCGTCGAGCGCCGCGACGGCGCCGTCGATGCGGGGATGTCCGTTGGCGTTCGGGCCTGGGTCGCCGTGGACCCAGGCGCGCGAGAAGGTCTTGCGGTAGCGTTCGCTCGTCGCCAGGATTGCGGCGAGCTCGGCGGCCGCGATCACATGCTTGGGTGCGACGAGGTCGATGCAATAGGCGAGCGAAGCGCCGGTGAGGTTGGTGTTCAGGAGCGCGACCGTCGCGCCGACACGCGTCAGGCCGAGCCAGATCGCGAGGTATTCCGGCCGGTTCGGCATCAGCAGCGCCACCACGTCGCCCTTGGCGAGCCCCTGCGCCAGCGCCCAGCGGGAGTAGCGGTGTGAGCGTTCCGCGAGCGCCCGGTAGCTGAAGGTTTCGCGGTCGGACAACAGGGCCGGCTTGTCGCCGTATCGCTCGGCAAGCTCGTCGATGACGGCCGGAAAGATGCGGGTCGGATTGCGCACGATCGGCGCCGTCATCCGCAGCGTGCGCAAAGCGCAGCGCAGATATTTCACATCGCTGCGCAATCGCTCGAACACAAGGCGCCCATCCGATTCCAGTTCCGCAGGATGGGTTGCGCCGTTGCGAAGCCCATCATCAGCGTCTTCCGCTTGGTGCCGGCCGCGATGGGTTTCGCAAGGGCTCACCCATCCTACACGTGCCGGAACATGCGCGCGCCCATTCAGCGATCGACGCCGCCGAACGGCACCAGCGGATTGTCGGCGACCGCCGCACGGTCGGCACGGTCGGGCGCGGCGGCACCGAGGAAGGCGTCGAACAACTCGCTGATGGTGCGGGGATCGATGTCGCGCACGATGAAGACGATGCGGGTGCGCTCGTCGCCGTCCGGCCAGGCGGGGAGCCGTGCCAGCGGATGCATGAGGTGCTGGACGGCGTGGACCACCATCGGCGTTCGCGGGGTCTCGGCGATCTTCACGATGCCTTTCATGCGCAGCAGCTTCGGCCCGTGCATCGAGCGCACCAGGTCGAGGAACATCTCGAACGCGCTTGCCGGTATGGCGGCGTCGGTCGAGAGGCAGAACGCGCGGATGCGGGCGTCGTGGCGGTTGGGATCGTGCCCGCGGTGCCGGCCGGCCTGCGCAAGCCCGTGGACGACGCCCTGCGCATCCGCATAGGCCTCGGCGGCGAGCCAGCGCCGCACGTCCGCCGACTTGGCGGCGGGATCGTAGAGGCCGCAATCGAACAGGCGCGCGGCGACCGCTTCTCCGGCGGCCGCATCGAGGATGGGCGCGGCCGGATTGAGCGCGCGCAGCCGCTGCATCAGGGTGCGCAATGCGCCGGCACGGGTGTCGCCGACGAGGTCGGTCTTGGTGAGCACGATGCGGTCGGCGACGGCGGCCTGCTTGATCGCCTCCGGGTGGGCTTCGAGCGTCGCCGCGCCATTGACCGCGTCGACCACGGCGATGACGCCGTCGAGCCGGTAGCGCATGACGAGGTAGGGATGCACCATCGTGGTGTGCAGCACCGGGGCAGGATCGGCGAGGCCGGTGGTCTCGACGATCACCCGGGAGAAAGCGGCGCGGCCGTTGTCGAGATTGCGCAGCAGGCGCTCGAGCGCCTCGACGAGGTCGCCGCGCATGGTGCAGCACAGGCATCCCGTGGACAGCAGCACGACGCCTTCGTCGACCTGCTCCACCAGCAGGTGATCGAGGCCGATCTCGCCGAACTCGTTGATGATGACGGCGGTATCGGCGAGCCCGGGGTCCCTCAGGAGGCGGTTGAGCAGCGTGGTCTTGCCGGCGCCGAGAAAGCCGGTCAGCACGCTCAGCGGAAGAGGTGGGCCCGGCGCTCGCGCGGCTTCGCGCGCACCGGTCATTGCGCCTCGGTTCGCGGCGCGGCCGGCGGGGACGCCGCGGGTTTCGGCTTGACGGCGGCCACCGTGGGCTTGGGGGTCGGTTTCGGCTTGTCGGCGGCTGGCTTGGCGTCCGTTGCCGCCGCTTTCGGCTTCTCCGCACCGGCCGGCTTGGGCTCCGGCTTAGGCTCCGGTTTGGGCTGGAGCGTCGCCGTCGACCTCGGCTTGTCGCCCGCGGGCTTGGCGGTCGCCGCAGGCTTGGCGGACGGCGCGGGCTTGGTGCCATCCCCGGGCCACGGCCTGACGGCGGGCGACGCTGCGGCAGCCGGATCGGTCCCCTGCGGCACCGCGATCGCGGCGTGGGCGGTGGGCTTCGGCTTGGCCGCGGTCGCCGATTTGGCGGCGCCGGACTTGCGCTTGCCGGGTTCGGTCGCCGCCATCGCTGCGGCCGGCGATCCCGGCTTGTGCGGCGGGCCGACATAGACATCGATCGGCGGCGAAGCGAGCCCCGAGGTCAGGAGCGCGGAGCCCTTGGGCGTCGGCAGGTTGGACAACAGGAAGGAGGGGCCGCCGTTCGCAGCAGCGGCATCGTCATCGTCTTCGACCTGCCGGTGGTGGGCCTTGCCGCAGATTTCTTCGCGGAGATTGGGCGGCATGGCGTCGAACGGCACCAGGGCATCGACAGTGCCGTGGGAGGGCATCAGCCACGACAGCGGACTGGCGGCAAAGCCGCGCTCGAACATCTGCGCCGCCCTGCCGGCACGCGCTGCGGAGGACGGTGCCCCCAGCACCACTGCGATCAGCCTCTTGTCGCCGCGGGTCGCGGTCGCCACCACATTGAAGCCGGAGGCGCAGATGAAGCCGGTCTTCATTCCGTCGGCACCGGGATAGGCATCGAGCAGCTTGTTGGTGTTGCGCATGACGCGCTTGCCGAACCGGATCGCCCCGATCTGCCAATAGCCGTCATATTCGGGGAATTCGCGGAGCAGCGCGCGGGCGAGGATGGCGAGATCGCGGGCCGAGGTGACCTGCTCGTCGTCGGGCAGGCCGTTGGGATTGACGTAGTTCGTCTGCGTCATGCCCAGACGCTGTGCATTGGCGTTCATCTCGTCGGAGAACTTCTCGATGGAACCGGAAACGCCTTCCGCCAGCACCACCGCCATATCGTTCGCCGAATGCACCAGCAGCATCTTCAAGGTGTTGTCGACGGTGATCTGGGTGCCGACCTTGAACCCCATCTTGGAGGGCTGCTGGGCCGCCGCATTGGGCCCATAGGTGAACACGGTGTCGAGCGTAATCCGCTGGTCGCGTATCGCCTTGAAGGTCACATAGGTGGTCATCAGCTTGGTGACCGAGGCCGGATACCACGGATAGGTCGCGTTCTCGCCTTCGAGGACCTTGCCCGATGCAGCATCGATGAGCAGGCGCGCCTCGGCGCGGGCCTTGCCCGCATGGAGCGCCGACGCGATCAGGAGTGCGGACGCGAGGGCGACAAGCGATTTTTGCATGGCTGCCACGATATACGGTCCGGTTTGTCGAATCAGGAGGTCAGAACGGCAATATTGAGCACCCCCCGGGGTTGCCATCTATCCCATTTTCGACGTTGAACGCAAAGGTGCTTGGGAATGCAAACGTGCTGGGAACGCAAAGGTGCTGGCGTCGAACGTTACCGGGATTATGATTCCCTGCAAACGCGACGAACAAACGCCCACAAGGCGACCAAAGTTCGGCAAGGGAGAATTCCATGACCGCCTGCATCGTCGGCTGGGCCCACACCCCGTTCGGCCGCCTCGATACCGAGACGGTCGAAAGCCTCATCGTCCGCGCCGCCACCGGAGCCCTGGCAGATGCCGGCATCGCCGCGGCGGAGGTCGATGAAATCCTGCTGGGGCATTTCAATGCCGGGTTCTCGGCCCAGGACTTTACCGCTTCGCTGGTCCTGCAGGCCTCGCCGGACCTGCGCTTTACGCGGGCGACGCGGGTGGAGAATGCCTGCGCCACCGGTTCGGCCGCGGTCCACCAGGGGCTGCAGGCCATCAAGGCCGGGGCAGCGCGTATCGTGCTCGTCGTCGGCGTCGAGCAGATGACCACCACCCCGCCCGCCGAGATCGGCCGCAATTTGCTCAAGGCGTCCTACGTGCGCGAGGAGGCCGGCATCCAGGGCGGCTTCGCCGGCATTTTCGGCCAGATCGCAGCACGCTATTTCCAGAGATATGGCGACCAATCCGATGCGCTGGCGCTGATCGCGGCCAAGAACCACAAGAACGGCGTCGCCAATCCCTATGCGCAGATGCGCAAGGATCTCGGCTTCGAGTTCTGCCGCATGGAGAGCGAGAAGAATCCGTTCGTGGCCGGCCCGCTCAAGCGCACCGACTGCTCGCTGGTGTCGGACGGCGCCGCCGCGCTGGTGCTCGCCGATGACGACACCGCGCGCGCCATGCACAAGGCGGTGATCTTCCGCGCCGCCGCCCATGTGAAGGATTTCCTGCCGATGTCCAAGCGCGACATCCTCAAATTCGAGGGCTGCCGCGAGGCCTGGCGGCGCGCATTGGGCGCTGCCGGGATCACGCTCGACGACCTGTCCTTCGTCGAGACCCATGACTGCTTCACCATCGCCGAACTGATCGAGTACGAGGCCATGGGCCTGTCCGCCGAGGGCGAAGGGGCGCGCGCCATCCTGGAGGGCTGGACCCCCAAGGACGGCCCGCTGCCGGTCAACCCGTCCGGCGGCCTGAAGGCCAAGGGCCACCCGATCGGCGCCACCGGCGTTTCCATGCACGCGCTCGGCGGCCATGCAATTGGCCGGTCAGGCCGGCGACATGCAGGTGCGCGACGCCGACCGTCGGCGGGGTGTTCAACATGGGCGGCGCCGCCGTCGCCAACTACGTCAGCATATTGGAGCGAATCAGGTAGGGGCGCGCCGACAATCGGCGGCGACCAGGCGCGAACTACTCCGCCGGCCCCAGCACGATCGCGGGTGTGCGGACCACCGGCGGCGGGTCGGCGACGCCCGGTGCCGGCGTCGATTGGAAACCGGGAAAGCTCAAGCCCGGGCCGAGCCGGCGGCGGCCGGCGCGCAGCGCAAGCTGCGCCGCGCGCGCATCGGCGGCCACGCGCAGCAGCGCAGGCAATTGGAGCGGCTGCCGGATCACCGACCCGAGCACCGCTGCGATGTCGGGGGTTCCGTCCGGACGCAGGTTGACCAGCGCCGCCGGCGGCAGCGCGCGATGCGCGGGATCGATGATGACCCGGCAGGCGGCAAACGGCAGACCGTGGGCTTCCGCCGCCGCGGCGGCGATGTGGGACTCCATGTCCACCGCGACGCTCGACGTGGCATCGCGCAGCCTTCGCTTGTCGCCGGGCTCGACCACGGGGTCGTCGACACCGGCGATGTCGGCGTGAATGGCGCAGCCGAGCTGCTGCAGCAGCCGCCGCGCCCAGTCACCATCGGTGGCATACCGCCGGTGCGCGGCAACCACGCCCGATGCGACCACCCAGGAGCCGGGAGCGAGATCGGGGGCAAGCCCTCCGGCGATGCCGAAGCTGATGATGCCGCTGCAGCCGCGAGCGATCGCCTCCTCCAGGGCCGTGCGCAAATTCGGGATATGGCCGTGAAGCACCGCGACCCCGGGGCCGCTGGCGATCCGCGATTCGAAGGCGAGGCAGGTCACCGCAATGGTCGGCCATTCCGCAGGGCGCAAAGCCAAACCCGCATTGGCCAAGCCTGGACCGGCCAAGCCTGGACCGGCGGCCACAGCCGCGCCACCGGCACGCCGAGACGCCGGCAAGAGGCCGTATTCGCCAACCCGATCGGATCGCCCCGATGGCGCAGATGAGAAATCCATGGAAAGCCCGTCGTCCCCAACCGTCACACGGTACCAGCCCACAAGTTCCAAGCGACGCAAAACACCAAATCCAGCGTGACCAGAGAATCTAGCATGACCAGACTCGCCAGCGCGGCAGCCAGTAACGCGAAATCCGTGGATAGATCCCGCGTGGCCCCCGCCGGCCTTCCCTGTCCGACGCCCTCGTTTCAGTCGCCCTCGCGGTGCCGGTATCCGGCACCGGGTCGGGCGTCAATCAATTGCGCAGCACCTCCCCAGACCCCTGGCTCTTCATGGTTGCGCGCCCCTCAATCGAACGGAAACAGCGACGTTGTGCAGCGCAGGCTGCCTTCGCCGCCGCAATAGCCATGACCGACATGACAGCAGCCGAACGCCACCGGGGAGCAGTAATAGAGCTGGTAGTCCGCTCCGCAGTGGTCGGCGCAGTAGAAGTGCCCGCGAAAGAAGCCGCAATGATTCTGGAACCGCCGCGGCAGCAGCGGGAGGGTCTGCCAAGCGTAAGTGAACTGCGCCACTTCCACGTCTGGCGGCACCGGCGAATAGGGTCCTGCGGCCGGAGTGGGCCGGTCGGCCGCCACTGCGCCCAATGCCGGGATGCATACGAGGGCGACGGCGAGGAGCGGAGCAACCACCATGGATTTCATCTTGCCCGCTCCCTTGCCGGCTCCTTGGCCGGAAGCGGAGCCGGCGCAGCGCTTGGCGATCCGCTGCGATTTTAGAATTAAGCGCAGGCCCTTCACCACTGGGATTTCTCCACCTCTCCGCCCCACGATGCAGGCCCCCGAACGCGTTGCCGAGACGGCTGCCTCCAGGCATCGGCCCGGCCGCATTCAATCCCTCGGACGGAGGCGAGACGTTTGCATGATGACGGGCGAGCCCGAACTGCACGGTCACCCCCGGACAGTCACTGCCGCGACGGCACCCGCCGTCATTCCGACGCGTGCAACCCGATCAAGCATGTCGCCCCCTCCGAACTCCGGCTCTATCTTAATTTGATTTTAAGGGAGCGTCAGACTTTGGGGCGGGCAATGATGCTGCAGGAAGGCGATTTTCGGCCGCCGTGGCGATTCTGCAACGCTCTGTGGGCATCACCTTGGGCATCACCGCGCGGCGATCGGCCCGGCAAGAACGGCGGCGGCGCGGTCGTAGCTCTCCTCCCGCTCCATCATCGCCTGCAGGCCCACCAAAGCGTAGTAGTCGGGGAGCGGCATCAGCGCGTCGCCGACCTTGGCAAGCGAGTTGTCGCGCTTGAGGCTCGCGACCACATTGCGCACCGCATGGGCAGCAGCGAACAGCGCGACCGAGGGAAAGCTCACGGTGGCGACGCCGGCTTCCTCGAGTTCGGCGAGGCTGCGGTGCTTGGGCCCGGCCGCCTGGGAAATGGTGGCGAAATGCGGCCCCGGCACCTCGCGAATCACCCGCTTGATGTCGGCGACGGCGTCGATGCCCTGGGGCTTGGCCGCATCGGCGCCCGCCGCCATGAACGAGCGGCAGCGCGCGATGGCGGCATCGACGCCCTCGACGCCGGCGGCGTCGGTGCGGGCGACGATGAGCATATCGCCGTCGCGCCGCGCATCGAGCGCGGCCTTGACCCGGGCCAGCATCTGCTCGACCGGTACGATCTGCTTGCCCGGCAGATAGCCGCAGCGGTTCGGGAACACCTGGTCGCTGAAGAACAGCCCGGCGACGCCGGCCGCCTCGAACGCCCGCACCATCTCGCGGACATTGTTGACGCCGCCGAAGCCGGTGTCGCCGTCCACATAGACCGGAATGTTCACCGCGGCGCAGATGCGGGCATAGTGGTCGGCATAGTCGCGCACATTGCACTGGCCCATATCGGCCTGCCCCATCATGCTGCCGATCGCGGCATAGCCGCCGGCAATGATGGCATCGAAGCCCTCGGCCTCCATGATCTTCGCCGACAGCGCATCATAGGCGCCGGGCATCGGCACCAGGCGGCCGCGCGCGATCAATTCCCGGAACCGCTTCCTCGTGCTCATGGGGCCCCTGTTCGCATTAAAGCGAATCCGGCTCGGATCGCCAAAATCGCCTCCGTCTCAAATATCTCTAATCGAGCAGGTCTTTCAGCAATTCGGGATGCTTGTCCAGGAGCCTGAACAAATTAACGACCGCCGGCAATGGCGCCGCTTCGCCTCGCTCGTAGCGGGAAAATGCATTGTGGCCGCCGCCGGTCAGGCGCGCCGCTGCAACCTGACTCAGGCCGAGCTTGCGCCGAATGCGACGGATTTCCGTGCTTTGCCGTTCGCGGTTGCGCATTACCAAATCATCGCCGGCCGCCGCGTAACGCCGCGCGCTTGCGGCGTCGAACTCCACGTCGTCACAAGCTTCACAGCGCCAGCCCGAGAGGCCTTCCACCGTCGCAGTCATGCCGCCATGTGCAACGATGAAGGCCTCGCCTTCGAAGCGGGTCATGCTTTTGGCGGCCCCGCAGTTGAGACACTTCCGCGCCATCGTCATCGCTCCTTGAATTGGACCACCAACCTCTCATCGCGCAGGGTGATCTTTATATAGGCCTCCTTCCGGACCGGCGTCGCTGCGTGATACACGTCCTGCCACACACGATAATCGGCATAGGTCGTCATCGACTTGTGGAAGTTGCGCCGCGACAGCGAAGCGATCACCGCCAGCATCTCCGCGGAAGTGAGGCCCATATCCCGTCCGCCGTCCAAGGCGGCCTTGGTGAAGGCCGCCGCCGCCAGCCGCGCGACCTCCCGCTGAATGTGCGCGAGGTCGTAATGAGGCGTGCGTTTTTCCACGATGGGTTTTACCCTATAAGGGTATCTGCTTCAAGGGCGCGCACCGCCGCTAAGAGCGCCGGCTGTCGACCGCGGCCTGCTGCCATGGGTGCTCGTCGCGGGCGCGCTGCTCGAAGGCGGCGATTGCGGCGGCGTGCTTGAGGGTCAGGCCGATGTCGTCGAGGCCTTCGAGCAGGCGGGTGCGGTCGGCCGCCGGAATCTCGAAGCCGAGGTCCGGCCCGCCGGGGCCGCCGATGCGCTGCGCCGTGAGATCGACGGTGAACGGCACGGCGCCGTCGGCGGCGACGACCCGCGCCGCCAGCGCGTCGGCCTCGGGGTCGGCCAACTCCACCGGCAGCACGCCGTTCTGCAGGCAGTTCTCGCGGTAGATGTCGGCCATGCTCTTGGCGATGACGCAACGGATGCCGACCGCCAGCAGCGCCCACACCGCGCTCTCGCGCGAGGAGCCGCAGCCGAAATTGCGCCCGGTCACCAAGATGGCGGGCCGTCGGAACTGCGGCCGGTTGAAGACGAAATCGGGGTCCGGGCTGCCGTCGGCGCGCTCGCGCGTGCGCATGAACAGGAGCTCGGCATAGTCGGGCGCGAGGGTGCGCGCGATCTGGATCGGGGTGATCTCGTCGGTATTGATGTCGTCGCGGATGAGCGGCGCGGCGATGCCGGTGACGGTGGTGAACGGCACCATCACGCCACCTCCGCCAGGCGGCGGACGTCGACGATGCGGCCGGCGACCGCCGCCGCTGCCGCCATGGCCGGGCCGACCAGATGGGTGCGGACATCGGCGCCCTGGCGGTTCTCGAAATTGCGGTTGGTGGTCGATATGCAGCGCTCTCCCGGCTTGCCGCGGTCGCCGTTGCCGCCGGCGCACATGGAGCAGCCCGCCTCGCCCCAGAAGAAGCCGGCGTCGCGGAACACGCGGTCGAGCCCTGCGGCTTCGGCCTGGCGCTTCACCGTGCTCGATCCCGGCACCACCATGGCGACGACGCCGGGGGCGACGCGGCGGCCGCGCACCACCGCGGCCGCCGCCGCGAGGTCGGGCAGGCGGGCATTGGTGCAGGAGCCGATGAAGACGCGGTCGACCGGCAGCCCGGCGATCGGCGTGCCCGGCGACAGCCCCATGTATTCGAGGGCACGGCGCATCGCCGCCCGGCGTTCCGGCGCGGCGGCTTCGGGGTCCGGCACCCGGCCGGTGATGGCGATCACCTGGCTCGGATCGGTGCCCCAGGTGATCTGCGGCGCGAGATACCCACAATCGATGGCGATGTCCCGGTCGAATGCCGCATCGGGGTCGCTCGCGAGTTTTCGCCAGGCGGCGAGCGCCCGGTCCCACAACGCGCCCCGGGGAGCGAAGGGCCGGTCGCTGATCCAGGAGAAGGTGGAGTCGTCGGGGGCGACGAAGCCGGACCGGGCGCCCATCTCAATGGCGAGGTTGCACAGCGTCAGCCGGCTTTCGAGCGCCATGGCGCGCACCGCCGCACCGGCATACTCCACCGCATGGCCGCGGGCGCCGGCGACGCCGATCTCGGCGATGATGCGCAGCGCCACGTCCTTGGCGCCGACCTGATCGCCGAGCGTTCCGTCGAGCCGGACGCGCATGCGCTGCGGCCGCCTGGTCGCAAGCACCTGGGTCGCCAGCACATGCTCGAGCTCGGTGGTGCCGACCGCGAAGGCGAGCGCGCCGAGCCCGCCGACGGTGCAGGCATGGCTGTCGGGCACCGCATGGGTCGCGCCCGGCAGCACCATGCCCAATTCCGGCGCCACCACATGGGAAATGCCCTGCTCGGGATCGCCGAGATCGAAGATGCGGATGCCGTGGCGGCGGCTGCCGTCGCGCATGGCGCGCAGGAACGCGGCACCCTCGGGATTGGTGGTGTCGTCGCGGCCGGGTGCGGTCGAGATGGTGTGATCCTGCATGGAGAAGGTGAGATCGGGCCGCCGCACCGGCCGGCCGCTCTTGGCGAGCTTCGCGAACGCATGAGGGCCATGCAGCTCATGCAGCACGTGCCGGTCGATATAGATGAGATCGCGGCCGTCGGCGCGGCGCGCCACGAGATGGGAATCCCAGATCTTGTCGAACAGGGTTTGCGGCATGGCGGGTTCCGGCGGCGCGGTGTGGGCGGACTCGAACATTTGGTGCGGGACGAGTCAAACGCCCGCAACACACCGCAGCCCGTAGGGCGGGCTCGCTTTAGCCCGCCGCCATGTCTCCATAGCCGAGATGGCCGGGACCGGCCCGCCCATCTCAAATCAATGTGAGCGCGACACGCGCGATCAACCTACGCGCCGTGCCGTGCCGAAGACCGCTCAGGTCTGTGGCTTACGCACGAAGCGGCGGAAGTTCAGCGTATTGGTGTAGCCGCCATAGACATTTCCGGCATCGTCGGCCGCCACGCCCTCGAGCGAGCTGAGTTCCTTGGTTTCCGGGATGTAGGCCGTGACCTTGCCGTCCTTCACGCTGCCGATGCGGATGCCTTGCGCGAAGCCCGGATTGGTCTTGTCGGTCGAGGTGGAGTTGGCGACGTAGAGGGTATCGTTCTTGTCGATGAAGACGCCGCTGGGACGGCCGAACTGGCGCCAGTCCGCGAGGAACTTGCCGTCCTGGTCGAACAACTGGATGCGGCTGTTGGAGCGGTCGGCGACGAACAGGCGGCCGGCGGAATCCATGGCAAGTCCGTGCGGCGCATCGAATTCGCCGGGGCCGGAGCCCTTCTTGCCCCATTCCTTGATGTACTTGCCGTCCTTGGTGAATTTCACGATCCGCGCATTGGTGTCGCCGCCATGGCCGTCGGCGACGAAGACGCTGCCGTCCGGGGCCACCAGGATGTCGGAGGGCGCGTTGAAGGTGTCCGGTCCGTTGCCGGCGACGCCGGGCTTGCCGAGCGTCATCAGCAGCTTGCCGTCATGGTCGAATTTCATGACGGTGTGGCCCTTGCCGTTCTTGGCGCGGCCGTCGCTGACCCACACATTGTCGTCGTGATCGACGTAGAGGCCGTGGGGATAGTTGAACATGCCGGCGCCGAAGCTCTTCACCAGCTTGCCGGTGGAGTCGAACTTCTGGATCGGCGCGAGGCTGGAGGCGGAGCAATCATCGGCGGTGGCGCAGCGGTCGAACACCCACACGCTCTTGCCGTCGCGGTCGATGTCGACGCCGACCGCGGCGCCCCATTTGCGTCCCTCCGGCAGCTTCGCCCAGCCGTCATCGAGCCGGTACGCCTGCGGCGCCGAATTGGGATCGACGGCCTGGGCGTGGCCGGTCTGGGCCGGCAACGCGAACGCCGCGGCGACCGCGGCGCCGATTGCATATTTTCCTATCGCGTATTTCATTCCGCTTTGAAGGCGCATGATGTTTTCCTCCCAGCGATCCTCCATGGGACCGCGATGATCCATCCTCCCCAAATTCGACCCGACAATCAACCGCCCCTTGCAACACGTGCCTCGCAACACGTCCCCCCCGCAGCACGTCGCCGCGACACGTCGCCCGAACATCCGCCTTTCGCCGGGCAGACCGTATGCTGTAACGTGGACGGCAGGCGCGAACAGTGGTGGCCGGGCCGAGCCCGGCGGCAAGGGAGGAATATCGATGCTTTACCGAACCTCGATCGGCGCGGTCGCGCTGGTGGCGGCGATGATATCGGCAATATGCGGCGCTGCGGCGTTCGACGACACCAAATATCCGGACTGGGGCGGGCAATGGAAGCGGCCGCGCGGGCTGGCCACCCAATGGGACCAGGGCAAGCCGGCCGGTCTCGGGCAGCAGGCGCCGCTGACGCCGGAGTATCAGGCTCGGTTGGTGGCGAGCATCGCCGACCAGGCCAATGGCGGGCAGGGCCTGGACACCCGCTACAAGTGCCTCACCAACGGCATGCCGCGGGTCATGGGGGTGATCTTTCCCATCGAATTCGTCATCCTGCCCAACCTCACCTACGTGAATTTCGAGGCCTTCATGCCGCGCCGCATCTATACCGACGGCCGCGACTTCCCCAAGGATGAAGAACCGAGCTTCATGGGCTACTCGATCGGCAAATGGCTCGATACCGACAATGACGGCCGCTTCGACACCCTGGAGGTCGAGACCCGCAACTTCAAGGGGCCGCGCACGGTGGAATTCAGCGGCATCCCCATGCACGACGACAACGAAACCGTCGTCAAGGAGCGGATTTCCCTCGACAAGGCCGATCCCAACGTCATGCACAACGAGATCACCATCATCGACCACGCCTTCACGCGGCCGTGGACGGTGGACAAGCGCTACCGTCGCGACCGCACCGTCATGTGGTACGAGGACAATTGCAACGAGAACAACAACCACATCATCATCGGCAAGGAAAACTACTTCATGAGCGGCGACGGCTACCTGATGCCGGCGAAAAAAGACCAGGCTGCGCCGGACCTGCGCTACTTCAAGCGCAAGGCCGACGCCAAATAAGAGGCCAAGTTACGGGTGCGGTAACGAGCGCAGTAGCGCACGCGCGCAAAACCGTGAAGATTGACGCGAGGCGCACGGCGGATGCTGCCGTGCGCCGCCCGCTCATCGCAGGAAAGAGATCATGCTCGACCGATACATGACCGGCGCGCTCGCGCTTGCTGCCGCCGTGCTGGTGACGCTGTCAGGCGCCGCGGCATTCGACGAGGCGAAATATCCGGACTGGTCCGGATTGTGGACGCGGCCCCGGGGGCTCGCGACCCAGTGGGATCCGACCAAGCCTCCGGGCCGGCCCCAGCAGCCGCCGCTGACCCCCGAATACCAGGCGATCTTCGAGGCGAGCCTCGCCGACCAGGACGCCGGCGGCCAGGGCAGCGACACCCACATCACCTGCGTCAGCAACGGCATGCCGCGGATCATGACGGTCACCTTTCCGATCGAGTTCGTGATCCTGCCGGCGATGACCTACATCCATTTCGAGAACGCGTTTCCGCGCCGCGTCCATACCGATGGAAGCGGCTTTCCCCGGGACCAGGAGCCCAACCTGATGGGCTATTCGGTCGGCAAATGGCTCGACGCGGACGGCGACGGCCGCTACGACACGCTCGAGGTCGAGACTCGCAACTTCAAAGGTCCGCGCACCTACGAGCCGAGCGGCATTCCCCTGCACGCGGACAACGAGACCGTCATCAAGGAACGGTTTTCTCTCGACAAGGCCGACAAGGACCTCATGCACAACGAGATCACCGTGATCGACCACGCTTTGACGCGGCCGTGGACGGTGATGAAAAACATGCGCCGCGACCGCAAGCTGCAGTGGCTGGAGGAAGACTGCGGCGAGAACAACCAGCACGTCGTGATCGGCAAGGACAATTACCTCATGAGCGCAGACGGCTATCTGATGCCGGCGCGCAAGGACCAGCCGCCGCCCGACTTGCGCTACTTCAAGTCGACCAGGAAGCAATAATATCAGACCAACTCTCGGCCGGATTTCGTCTGCTCGGGGAAGCCGATTTTGCGGATGGGCACGTGCCGGCCCGAAGTCGCCCGGTCCGATCGCGGACGGTGAAGCCGAAGCAGCGTGAGAAATCGCGCTTGTATTGGCGTGGGCTGCCAATCGCGGCGCGTCGCGAGCCCATCCTGGGCCCGTGTCTTCGGCGGCAAGAACGGCAATGTCACGAGAGAACCGAGGCCCGCCTCCTGCTCCATCTCCTGCCGCGTCAAGAGCGTGATCCGATCGCTCGATGTCAGCAAGGCACGCTGGACGTGAAGGGAGCTCGTCTCGACGGCGACCCTGGGCGAGCAGCCGGCATGCGCGAACATCTGCTGCAGGCATCGACGCCGCGGCGTGCCGACCTTGGGGGCGATCCAGTCGTGCCGGGCCAGGTGCTCGAGGCTCAAGCGCTTGCGGCCGGTCAGCGGATGGTCGCGACCGACCGCGATTACGTAGGGGTTCTCGAATAGCGGCTCCTCCCTGGCGTCGTGCACCCATGCGGGCAGACGGAGCACGCCATAAAGCATGTCGATCCGTCCCGAGCGGAGGTCGTCGAGTATCGCGTCGTACGAACCGTGCTCGATGACGATCCTGGCCTGCGGGTACTCCGAAAGCAGGTCATTTACCGCACGCGACAAAAACGGGCTCGCGCACATCGGCACGACGCCGATGGCGATGCGCGATCGCGCCCGGCCATGGGCAATGTCGATCTCGTCGATGGCATCCTCGATTTCGCGGAGCGCCAACTTGATCCGCCGTGCCAGGCCGGCACCGATCTTGGACAGCGCGAAGCCGTCCGCCGTGCTCTGAATGACCGGCCGCCCGATGCCCCGCTGCAGCGATTGAGCGGTCCGCCGCAGGCTCGCCGGGGATATGCCCAGGATACCGGCCGCACGTTCGATCGCCGGACTGTCCGCCAGCGCCGCCATGCAGCGGGCCTGCGCATCCGTGATCGTGCTCGACCATCGAAGCCCCACGGGCGGGACGCTCCCGGCTTCCTTCAACGCTTCATCCAGCCGGTCCAGCATGCGCGCGGCACGGCGCTCCAGCAGTTCCCCATCGGGAGTGAGGCGGGCTCCGGAGCGCCCCCGCTCCAGCACCGCAGTGCCGATCTGATGCTCGAGCTTGGATATGGCGAAGGTGACGGCGGGCTGCGACCGCTTGAGCAAATGGGCGGCCTTGGTGAGGCTCGCGAGCTGTGCCACCGCATGAAACGTGCGCAGCAGGGCAAGGCTCGGAATTGGGCTCTGAGGCATCGGACGGCTCCCGCGCAATGATGCCGTCTCTAGCAGAAAACTTATGGAACCGGGGAAGCTTCCGATTTGAACGACGACGCCTGCGGGAGGAAGATCGCGCCCCGAAACCGCCGGTCGGTACGTGCAGGGCACGGGCGACGCGCCCCCCACCGCAGCGTGGGAGAGAAACTGCTGGTGGATTCGGAGACGGCGTGAACGCGTGCAAGCGCCGCAGCCGCAAGTGCAGGGCTAGCTTCGTCTGCCCGACCTATGTGATCGCAACGAACGGAGACTCCCTGTGGCCGGCCCCATCGTCGATATCCACCCGCACATCATCTCGACCGACACAAAGAGGTATCCGCCCTCGCCGCTTTTCGGCGTCCAGTCCGACTGGTCGAAGGAGCGGCCCGCGAGCGACGAGCAGTTGATCGAGGCCATGGACGAGGCCGGCGTCGCCAAGACGGCGATCGTGCACGCCTCGACCTGCTACGGCTTCGACAACTCCTACGTGGCCGATGCCGTCGCGCGCTTTCCGCAGCGCTGCACCGCGGTGGGCTCGATCGACATGCTGGCGCCCGACGCAGTCGCGGTGGCGAAGAGTTGGCTCGCACGCGGCATCACGGGCCTGCGTATCTTCACCGGCGGCAGCACCAAGAAGGTCGATGCCAGCACGCTCGATGACCCACGCTCCTATCCGGTTTGGGAGTTGATGTCGGAGTGCGGGCTTTCGATGTGCGTGCAGACCAACGCGACCGGCATTCCCGCCACCATCGCGCTGGCCAATCGCTTTCCGAAGGTGCCGATCATTCTCGACCATTTCGGCCGGCCCGACGCAGCCGCCGCGCCGCTGATGAGCCTCGCTGCCGTTTCCAATCTCTACTTGAAGTTCACCCCGGTCGTGCTCGGCCGGCTGAAGGAGTATGATGCGGACGTGCATGCCTTCATGGGCAAACTGGCGCAGGAGTTCGGTGCCGACCGCATCGCATGGGGCTCGAACTGGCCGAATTCCCCGGGCACGCTGAAGCAGCACGTGGCCGCGGCGCAGGCGGCGCTGGCCGGCTTGAGCGAGGCCGATCGCGACGCGATCCTCGGGGGGACGGCGCTGCGGCTCTATCCGGCGCTGCGCGACAGGTGAGAGGGGCATGGCACAAACTTCGCCGACAGCCCGCTTCGCCGCGAGGCCAGCCGGACGGAAATGGAACGAAACAATGTTCACGTCGATTCTTCATTGCCGACCTTTCCCACAGACCTCATCCTGAGGAGCCATGCGAAGCATGGCGTCTCGAAGGATGGACGGTGGCACGGCCCTGCCTGCGACCGCCCTTCGAGACGCCGGCTGCGCCGGCTCCTCAGGACGAGGGTTGATTGATGATATCGATATGATTCGAACCTCGGAAACGATGTACTAGGAGTTCGTCCATGACGAAGATCAACGTCGACATCATCCGGCGATGCGGCTGGGTGGCGAGCATTCTCCTTGCCTTCATGACGCTCTCCATGGCGCCGACGGCTTCCGTGCACGCCCAGTCGGGATTCCCGACGCGTGCGATCCGGAGCAATGCGT